>DATMGH010000047.1:0-9703 GCA_035555675.1 Solirubrobacter sp.
TCCGCGCGTCCCTCAACGCGGACGTGGCCCTCGGAGATGTGGTCTGCCATCGAAAGCGGCTCCCTCGCCGCCCATGCGCTGGGCGCGTGGACCACAAGGTCGTCCTCAACTCCGCTCTCCAGAACGAGAAAAGGCCCGCATTTGCGGGCCTTTCGTCGATAGCGGGGGCAGGATTCGAACCTGCGACCTTCGGGTTATGAGCCCGACGAGCTACCTGGCTGCTCCACCCCGCGGCGAGCAGGAAACGATAGCACCGTGAAACCAGCCTTCAAGGCTCCAGCAGCGACCGCAGCCGCAGCGCGTTGCGCGGCGCGAACGCCTCCCAGTCGTTGTTGAAGTACGCGAAGATCTCGGCCTCGGCGGCCAACGTACGCAGCCGCGCCGCCCACTCCTGCAGCTCCCGCTCGGAGTAGTTCCCGCGCCGACCCCGGCGCCCGTAGTGGAAGCGCACGAACGACCAGTCAGCCGTCAGCTCCAGAGGCTGAAAGCCCCGCGACGGGTGATCGCCGATGACCAGCGCCGCGCCGAACGCCCGGAGCAGCCCGAACACGTCCTCCGTGAACCACGACGCGTCCCGGAACTCGAACGCCCACCGCGGCCCCTCCGGCAGCACCGACAACAGATCCGCCAGCCGGTCCTCGTCGCGCCGGAAGTTCGCCGGCAACTGCCACAGCACCGGCCCGAGCTTCCCCGACTCGACGAGCGGCGCGATCGCGCTCCAGAACCGCGCGAACGGCTCGCGCACCTCCCGGAGCCGCCGCACGTGCGTCATGTACCGGCTCGCCTTGACCGCGAACACGAACCCGTCCGGAACGGCGTCGACCCAGCGCGCGACCGCGTCGACACGAGCCAGCCGGTAGAAGGTGCTGTTCACCTCAACGGTGTCGAACACGCCCGCGTACCACGACAGCCACCGCGCCTGCGGCAACCGCTCCGGGTAGAACGCCCCGCCGCGCCAGTCGCGGTACTGCCAGCCCGAGCAGCCGATGTGAACCGGGCGCACGGACCGGGTCTACCCGACCCAACGGCGTTCAGCCATGATTCCCCTCCGTGGCCACCGTCTTCGTCACGCGCGCGTTCCCGTTCGACGCGCTCGAGCGACTCGCAGCGCACCACCAGGTCGACGTCTGGGACGACACGGCACCCCCGCCGCGCGACGCGTTCAAGCAGCGCGCGGCCCGCGCGGACGCCCTGCTGACCATGCTCACGGAGCGCGTCGACGCCGACCTCTTCGACGCCGCCCCCTCCGTCAGGGCCGTCGCGAACATGGCCGTCGGCACCGACAACATCGACCTCGAGGAAGCGGCCAGGCGAAACATCAAGGTCGGCAACACCCCGGGCGTCCTGACCGACGCCACGGCGGACATCGCCTTCGCCCTGCTGCTCGCGATCGCGCGCCGGATCGTCGACGGCGACCACGAGGTCCGCGCAGGCCGCTGGGTCCCCTGGTATCCGACCCACATGATCGGCGGGGACGTCTCCGGCACCACGCTCGGGATCGTCGGCTGGGGCCGCATCGGCCAGGCGATGGCGCGCCGCGCCGAGGGCTTCGGCATGCGCGTGATCCACTCCAGCCGCTCCTCCGGCATCCCGCTCGACGACCTGCTCGAGCAGGCCGACCACGTCTCGCTGCACACCCCGCTGACGCCCGAGACGCGCCACCTGATCGGGCCAAGAGAGCTCGCACGCATGAAGCCCACCGCCTACCTGATCAACACGGCCCGCGGCCCGGTCGTCGACCAGGCGGCCCTGCGCGAGGCGCTGATCGCCAAGCGGATCGCCGGCGCCGCGCTCGACGTCACCGACCCCGAGCCGCTTCCCGCCGGCGACCCCCTGCTGGACGCGCCGAACCTGCTCGTCGTCCCCCACGTCGGCTCGGCCACGATCCGCACCCGCACGCGCATGGCGGACATGGCGGTCGAGAACCTGCTCGCCGCACTCGCTGACCGGCCCATGCCGCACCCGGCCACGTGACGCCCGTCGCCGCCGTCGACATCGGGTCGAACTCGACGCGGCTGCTGATCGCCGAGGGCGACGAGACGCTGGCCCGCGAGTCGATCGTCACCCGCCTCGGCGAAGGCGTGGACGCCACGCACACGCTCGGCGACGCGCCGCAGCAGCGCACGCTCGACGTGCTCGCCCGCTACCGCGCCACGATCGAGGCCCACCAGGCCCACGGGTCCGCGGTCATGACCTCCGCCGTGCGCGACGCGGCCAACGGCCCCGCCTTCGCACGCCGGGTGGCAGCGACCCTCGGCCTCCCCGCCCGCATCCTCACCGGCGACCAGGAGGCCCAGCTCACGTACGCGGGCGCGACCCACGGCCGCCCCGGTCGCTTCCTGGTGATCGACATCGGCGGCGGGTCGACCGAGCTGGTCACCGCCGACGCCCACGTCTCGACGCAGATCGGCGTCGTCCGCCACTCCGAGCGCCACCTGCACAGCGACCCGCCGGCGCCCCAGGAGCTCCAAGCGCTGCGCGAGGACGTGCGCGCCGCGCTGCCGCCGCCCCACGCCCTGCGCGCACAACGGGCGATCGCGGTCGCGGGAACGCCGACGCAGGCGGCGGCGATCGAGCTCGGCCTCGACCCCTACGACCCGCAGGCGGTCGAAGGCCGCGTGCTCACGCGGCCGCACCTCCAGGCGCTGCTCGCCGAGCTGGCCGCGCTCCCGCTCGCCGAGCGCGAGCACGTCCGCGGACTCGACCCGGCGCGCGCACCGGTGATCGTCGCCGGCCTCGCGATTCTCCTGGAAATCCTGCACGCTTTCGCGCTCGCCCAGGCCGAGGTCTCCGAGCACGACATCCTCTGGGGCCTCGTCCGATCCGCCTGAGTGTCCGAGTATGGACATGTGTTCGATTGCTCGCGCATCGATCCAGGGAGGAGAATCCGCGCTGTCGGAAGGGCGGTCGTGCCTCCCGCCGCCGTCCATCCGACTCATAGGTCCAGGCGATGCCGCATCATCGGCGCCTCCCGCCGCTTGGACCACTCAATAAGGCCCCGCAAGGCACGTACCCCTGCCCGTCCTGACGGGGCCATTTGGTAGCCGCCCGCCCCCGCCGCGGGCGGCTCCGCTTAAGCGGCACGTCGTACCGCAAGCTCAGTGCGCGAGCGCACCCCGAGCTTGCGGTACACGTGTCGCAGGTGGTGCTCGACCGTCCGCGGTGAGAGGTACAGCTTCGCCGCCACCTCGCGGTTGGTGAGGCCGGACGCGACCAGGTCGCACACCGCCCGCTCGCGCGCCGTCAAGACGTCCGCCGACGTGCCGGCGACCGCGTCGAGCTCCCGCTGCGCCCGCGCCGCCCACCCCGCCGCGCCCATCGCGGCGAACGCGTCCCGCGCCGCCTCCAGCTCCTCCCGTGCCGCGGAGCGCCGCCGCGCGCGCCGCAGCCGCTCGCCGAACGCCAGCCGTGTGCGCGCGACCTCGAACGGCATCCCGAGCGGCGCGTGCGCCTCGAGCGCCGCCGAGAAGCACCGCGCGAGCGACGCGTCGTCGGCGAGCAGCGCCCGGCCGCGCGCCAGCGCCGCGCGCGCCCAGGCTCCCTGCCCCTCCAGCTCCGCGAGCACCCGTTCGGCGTCCGCTCGCCGCCCGGCGCGGACGAGCGCCTCGACCAGGTCGGCGTGGATCAGCAGGAACCCGGGCTCGCGCACGCCGTACGCGCGGGTCAGCTCCAGCGCACGGCTCAGGTGCTCGGCGGCGTCGCCCTCGGGCAGCTCGAGCTGCCCGAGCGCCAGCGCGGCGAACGTCAGCGTCAGCGTGAGCTCGAGCCGCTCGCCCAACGCGACCATCCGCGCCGCGGCGTCCCGGCAGCGGTCCGCGTCGCCACGCTGCGCGGCGACCAGCGCGACCGCGGCCAGCGCCATCGTCAGGCCGAACCCGGCGCCGGCCTCGGCGATCTCCAGCGCCTCGTCGGCGTGCTCGGCGGCGCGGTCGAGCTCCCCGAGCCGCCGGTGCAGCATCGCCAGCACGGCCAGGGGCGCCGCCAGCGGCGCAACCGCGCCGACCGCGCGGGCGCCGTCGACGAGCCGGACCAGCGTCTCGAACGCCTCGTCGTGATCCCCCAGCCAGACGCGGGCGAGCGCCGCGAACGTGAGCACCTCGTGCCCGGGCGCGGTCGGGCTCCAGCCGCGCAGGACCGGCTCGTAGCGCTCCAGCAGCTCACGCGCCCGCGAGCGCTCGCCCATCAGCACCAGGACCGACGCTTCGATCACGCCCGGCAGCACGTCCGCACCCAACCCGCGGGCGCGCGCGGCCAGCTCCGCGATCCGCTCCGCGGGGCCCGGCCCGGTCAGCACGACGCACGCCTGCGTGAGCAGCGCCGCCGCACGCGCCGGATCGACCTCCGCGAGCGCCGCGGCCTCAGCCTCGAGGATCGCCAGCGCTTCGCGGCTCTGCCCCGTCAAGCCCATCGCGGTCGCGCGCGCGAGCTGCACGTCGGCGCGCAGGCCCGGCTCGCGCGGCAGGAGGTCGTCCAGCAGCGCGCGGGCGCGCAGGGGACGGCCGGCCACGAGCGCCGCCTGCGCCGCGGCGAGCGCACGCCGCGTCGCCGCCTCGGGAGCCGGGCTCAGCCGCGCGGCCCGCTCCAGCGCGGCCGCGGCGGACCCGGGATCGCCGCGCGACACCGCGCCGGTGGCCACCGCCTCCAAGCGCGCCGCGAGCGCCTCGTCCGGCCCTTCCGCCGCCAGCGCCAGCTGCCAGGACCGCTCCGGCTCCGCGACCGTCGCGGCCACCACACGGCGCGCCGCCCGCCGCGCCGAGGGCGCCGCCGCGTGGTAGACGGCCGAGCGCACGAACGGGTGGGTGAACGCGACGCCGCCGTCGAGCGTGACCAGCCCGGCGTCCTCGGCCGCGGCCAGCGCCGGCGCGACCGTGCGGGCGCCGACCGCGGCCAGCAGCAGCGCCTCCCGGACCGGCGCGTCGAGCGCCGCGACCCGCGCCGCGTAGGCGCGCTGCAGCCGCTCCCCGACGGGCAACGGCTCCGGCAGCAGGGCGCGCCCGGCGCGCTGGGCGGGCGTCAGCGACGCCGGCGCCTCGACCAGCGCGAGCGCGTTCCCACCGACCGCGTCGACCAGTGCCTCGGCGACCGGCTCCGCGAGCCCGCCGCGCCGCGCGAGCGCCAGCGCGTCGGCGCGCCGGAGCTCCGCGACGGCGAGCACGTCCACGCCGGGCCAGGCCTCCGGCGCCTCCCCGCGCAGCGACCACACGGCCACGACGCCGATCTCGAGCCGCTCCGCGCGGCGCGCCAGGTAGCCGACCGCGGTGCGCGTCGCCGGGTCCATCCACTGCAGGTCGTCGACCAGCACGACGAGCGGAGCGCGCGCGGCGACCGCCGCCGCCACCGCGCGGGTGAGCGCCGCCGGATCGGGCGCCGCCGGCAGCTCGACGCCCAGCGCGTGCGCCAGGTCCTCGAGCCCGGCCAGCGGCAGCGCCGCCTCGGACTCGACGCCGGTCACCCGCAGCGTCAGCAGATCCTCGGGCACGGCGTCCAGCAGCGCGCTCTTGCCCACGCCGGGCGGACCCTCGATCCGCAGTGCCCCACCGCGGCCGGCCCGCACGCGCGCGACGAGCGCGGCCAGCGCCGCCAGCTCGGCGTCCCGGCCGACGAGCTTCCGTGGTTTCACCGATGCGGATCATAGGCCCGCGTGGCAGTTTGCTCGGATGCGCACACTCGTCCTCGCCCTGGCGCTGATCGGCCTCGGCGCCGCGCCCGCCGGCGCGGCCCAGGTCTCCTACATCGACGGCGGCCAGGTCTGGATCGCGACCCTCGACGGCACCGCCAAGCGCTCGCTCTCCGGCCCCTCGCCGGACGGGTACACGTGGCAGTGGCAGGCGCAGTCCGACGACGGGTACGTGATCGGCGTGCGCGCGACCCCGGGCCACTTCAACGCGGGCAACAACGCCGCGACGGAATGGGGTCCGGACGGGACGCCGCAGACGTCCGGCGACACCGCGGCCGCGCCGCTGACCGTCGGCCTCGGGCACACCCAGACGAACTTCCCGGTGCAGCTGAACCTCGCGCCCGGCGGCCGGTTCGTCAACTACGGCTACTCGGAGTGCGTCTACATCACGCAGTACACGTGCTCGTTCGGCTCCTACACCAAGGGCGTGAGCTGGTCGATCGCGCCGCTGGACCTGTCGGGCGTCGACTCACCGGGCCTGGCCGGCAACCGGATCATCGGCATCGGCTACGGCAGTAACGCGGTGCTGGTCCAGAACGCGACCTCCAACGGGACGATGGAGCCGGGCTTCACCGCGTGGCCGGGGGTGGCGTTCGACGGCAGCGTCTACGTCAACGCGCTCGACGCGTCCGCGGACGGCACGGTCACCGGCATCTCGGTCAGCGTCGACCACGGGACCGACCAGATCCAGATGGCGCCGTTCGCCTCGCTCGGCGCGCCGCCGACGCAGCAGGACGCGCTCAACGCCTGCATGCTCCCGACCCAGGGGGACGCGGACGCGATCAACGTCTCCGCGGACGGGCGCTGGATCGCGTGGCACGACGCGCGCGGCGTGGTCGTCGCCGGCGCACCCGCCTGGTTCCCGTCGGCGGACGTGTCGACGTGCGCCCTGTCCTCGCCGGCCGTGGTGATCTCGCCGACCGGCACCTATCCGCAGCTGGGCGGTTCGACCGCGGCCACGCCGCCCGCGACGACGACCCCGCCGCCGCCCGGCGGCGGTGGTGGTGGTGGCGGGACGACGACCGCACCGCGCCAGCCGACCGCCACCGTCCCCGCGAAGGTCAAGGCGTCCGCGTTCGCCAAGGGCCTCGCACTGACCGTGACCGTTCCCCAGGGGGGCACGGTCACCGCCACCGCGAAGGTCGGCAGGACCGTCCTGGCCAAGGCGTCCAAGCAGGCCAAGGCCGCCGGGAAGGTGACGCTCAAGTTGAAGGCGTCCAAGAAGCTCAAGCTGCGCCGCTACCGCGGCAAGACGCTCGTGATCACGATCAAGGCCCCGGGCGGGACCGTCACGCTCAAGCGCAAGCTGCGCTGATCACGCCAGGCTCGACGAGCGCGGGTACGCGACCGACGGATCCGTGAGCACGTTCACCAGCGCCGGGCGCCCGGCGGCGAACGCGCGCTCGAGCGCGCCGCGCAGCTCGCCCGGCTCGCGCACCAGCTCGCCGTGCCCGCCGAGCGCCGCCACGACCTCGTCGTAGCGCGTCTCCGGCCGCAGGTCCGCGGCGACCGACCAGCCCGCATAGAGGAACTCCATCGGGTGCTTCTCCAGCCCCCAGACGCCGTTGTTGCCCATCACGCCGACGACGTCGACGCCATGGCGCACGAGCGTGTCGTAGTCGAGCCCGTGGAAGCCGAACGCGCCGTCGCCGAGCAGCAGGACGACCTGGCGGCCGGGGTGCGCGAGCTTGGCCGCGAGCGCGTAGCCCGGGCCGGAGCCGAGGCACCCGAACGGGCCGGGGTCCAGCCAGCAGCCGGGCGCGTAGGAGTCGACCACGCGGCCGGCGTAGGAGACGAAGTCGCCGCCGTCGCCGACGACGATCGCGTCGCGGTCGAGCAGCTGCGCGAGCTCGCCGTAGATCCGCATCGGGTGCAGCGGCGCCCGCGGGTCCTCGAGCTCGGCGCGCTCGGCCGCGCGCTTCTCGGTCTCGATCGCGCGCAGCTGCCGCACCCAGGCGTCGGTGCTCGGCCCGTCGCCGATCAGCGCGCGCAGCGTCGACGTGAGGTCGCCGTAGAGCTCCGCCGCCACGCGGCGCGGGTGGTCGCGCCGCGGTTCGACGGTGTCGATCGCCACCAGCTCGCAGTCCTCCGCGAACACGCTGCCGAAGCCGAGCCGGAAGTCCAGCGGCACGCCGATGACGAGCGCGACGTCGGCCTCCGCGAACGCCGCGCGACGCGCGCGCGAGAACGCCAGCGCATGGTCGGCGGGCACGCAGCCGCGCGCGAGGCCGTTCAGGAACACGGGGATCCCGCGCGCTTCGGCGAGCTCCAGCAGGGCCTCCTCGCCGCGCCCCCAGTAGAGGTCAGTGCCGGCCATGATCACCGGGCGCTCCGCGTCGGCCAGCAGCGCCAACGCGCGGTCGAGCGCCGGGCCGTCCGCCAGCACGGCGCGCGGGGCGGGCACCTCGCCGATCTCGTCGACCTCGGCCTCGCTGAACACGACGTCGAGCGGAAAGTCGAGGAACGCCGGGCCGGTGTGGGGGCGCTTGGCGACCGCCATCGCCTCGTCGATCAGACCCGGGATCTCCAGCGTGGCGCCGGCGGTCGCGGCGAGCTTGACCACCGGGCGCACGAACGGCACGTGGTCGATCTCCTGCAGCGAGCCCTGGCCCCAGCGGAACGCGGGCGCGCGGCCGCCGAGCACGAGGATCGGCGAGTGGTTCTGCAGCGCGGACGCCATCCCGCTCATCCCGTTGGTCACACCGGGACCGGCGGTCAGCGCGGCGACGCCGGGCTGGCGCGTGACCTTCGCCCAGCCTTCGGCGGCGAACGTCGCGGTCGCCTCGTGGCGCACATCGACGATCTCGATCCCCTCCTGGCGGCAGCCCTCGTAGAGCGAGAACAGATGGCCGCCGGAGAGCGTGAACAGGCGCGTGACGCCCTGGGCCTTCAGACGCTGGGCGATCAGGCGGCCGCCGTGCGTGCGCGTGGGGTCGGTCATGACTGCGGGGCAATCTATCCCCCCTGACCGGGGGGTCGCGCTGGACCGGGCGCGGCGCGCGGTCTAGCGTGCGGAACATGGCCGAACCGCAGACGACCGTGACGGACGCCGACCTCGTGTTGCTGCTGCGCGAGGCCGATCGCGAGAACCCGATCCTGAGCGCCCCGCCCGAGGACGACCGCGAGCCGCGCGAGTCGCTGGACTCGCAGATCCTCGCCGGGCTCGTCTCGCCCTAGCGAGCGGTCACTTTTCGGTCGTTAGGGCACGTTCGCGACCACTCGCGGCGTGACCGGCTGGCGCTAGGGCCGCGCCGCCGCGGCCGCCTGCGCGCGCGCCGTCGCGACCGCCTCGCGCACCCGGTCCTCGCCCCACACCAGCCCGCGCGGGGTGCGCAGCGCCGGCAGCTCGTCCGCGCCCGCGCCGAGCAGGCGCCGCGCGGCCGCTTCGATCGCGCCGTCGCGGCGCTCCTCGCGGGCGGCGCGCAGGCATTCGTCGAGCGCCAGGCCGGCGGCCGCGGCCGCCTCGGTCAGGATCTCCAACTCGTCGAGGTCGAAGCCGCCCGCGAACGCGAGCCGCGTCGCCGCCAGCACGAACGCCGCGCCCCGGCCCTGCTGGGCGGCGTGGTGCGCGACGCGCATCGCCGCCGGCACGCGGTGCGGCCAGCGCTCCGGCCAGACCAGCGGCAGCTGCAGCGCGGCCGCGCGCGCCTCGGCCGCGGACATGATCCGCTCGGCGTCGGCGTCGTTGGCCGGGTAGGCGCGGCACTGCAGCGTGCGCGAGCACGCCGGGGTCCACGCGACCGCGTCGAACGCGCGGTCGACCCGCTCGGCCGCCAGGTACGTGAACGGCGACGCAAGCTCGAACAGGAACTCGGCACGCACCGGATTCCCAACCACTGCATCCGGCCGGAGGCGAGCACGCCGCTCCTCCAGCCGTATGACTTCACCCATTCCGTACATCCTCGGACTCGTGTCGTTCCCTCGCCCCCATCGCAGCCATACAACGCGCGAGCCGCCGGGAACTTGCGCTCGTCTTCACGTCCATGTCATCGGCCGCATATGTCGATACCAGCAACCTTCCGTCGG
>DATMGH010000048.1:0-5847 GCA_035555675.1 Solirubrobacter sp.
GGCCCGGCGGCGGGCGTGGATCCCGGTGCGCTTGACGATCCAGTGGTCGTCGACGCCGATCCGCTCGGCGATCTCCCCGTTGGGGACGATCTCGGTCGGCAGGTAGTGGCCGAGCCCGCGGATCGCGGCCGTGCGCGGCGGCGCCGGCCGGCGCGCGGCGCGGGCAGCGTCGCGGGCGATCTGCTGCAGCTCCGGCGGGAGCGTGGCGCTAGGCATTGACGAGGTCCTCCGCGCTCTGGAACGGCACGCCCTTGACGATCCGCTTGCCCATCTTGGTCAGGACCTTGCCCGGGCCGATCTCCACGAACGACGGCGCGCCCGCCTCGTGCATGGCGATCACGGTCTCGCGCCAGCGGACGGGGCGGCTGATCGCGCCCGCGAGCTCCTCGCGCACGTCGGTGAACGGCGCGGCGGTGGTGCAGGAGAAGACGGGGAACTTCGGGGCGTGGACCTCGATCTGCTCGAGCGCGGCCCGGAACGGCTCGGCGGCGTGCTCCATCAGCGGCGAGTGGAACGCACCCGCGACGTTGAGGCGGATCACGCGCACGTTGCGCTCGGCGGCCTCGGCCTCGGTCTTGTCGAGCGCGTCGAGCGCGCCGGAGAGCACGACCTGGCCGGGCGCGTTGTCGTTGGCGACGGTGACGCCGCCGGCCTGGGCGAGCACGCGCGCGGTGTCGAGGTCGGCGCCGACGAGGGCCAGCATCGAGCCGTTGCGCGCCTCGCCCATCAGGCGGCCGCGCAGGACGACGAGGCGGAGCGCGTCGTCGCGGTCGAGCGCGCCGGCGGCGACCAGCGCGGCCAGCTCGCCGAGCGAGTGGCCGGCGGCCGCGCTCGGCCGCAGGTCGACGGCGTCCCAGCCGGCCAGCGAGGCGCAGAAGATGGCGGGTTGTGCGAAGCGGGTGTCCTCTTCGACCCGTGCGAACGGGTCCTCGCCGACGAGCTCGGTGACGGCCTCGAGCAGCTCGGGGGCGCGACGGGCGACGACGTCGCGCATCTCGGGAGTCTGGCTCCCCTGCCCCGGGAAGAGCGCCGCGGGTTGTGTTGCGTTGCTCACGGAGTGCACCTTCACGCACTTGCGGTCGTGGTCCCACACCTGAGTTTGGCGCTACCCCCTCGTTGGGGGGTCTGAGACCCCCCGGCCTATGAGATCAGGCCCAGACGCTGCGCTTTCTGCACCGCTTCGGCGCGGTTGCGGACACCCAGCTTCCGGTACAGGCTCGACGTGTGCTCCTTGACCGTGTGCGGGCTGAGGAACAGGCGGCCGGCGATCTCGCGGTTGGTGGCGCCGGACGCGACCGCTTCGAGCACCTCGCGCTCGCGCTCGGACAGCGGCGGGCCGGCGGGGGACTCGTGCGGCTTGAAGACGGTCATGCCGAGGCCGACCATCCGGACGGCGCCGGCGATGTCGGCGGCCGGCCAGTCCTTGGAGATGAAGCCGGACGCGCCCGCGGCCTTGGCGGCGTTCGGGGAGATCCGGCCGGCGCCGGAGATCAGCAGCACGTTCAGGCGCGGGCTCAGCGCGAGCAGCTTCTGGCAGATCTCGGCGCCGGACTCCTGGCCGACGAACAGGTCCACGAGCGCGACGTGCGGGTCGTAGCGGCGCGCGAGCGCGAGCGCCTCCTGGCTGTTGCGCGCGCTCAGCGTGCGCTCCACCCACGGTTGCTCGCCGAGCATCATCCGCAGGCCCCAGTGGACGACCTCGTGGTCGTCGACGACCAGCACGCGCAGCTTGCGGTCGCTGGTGCCGGAGGCGATCCGGCTCGGGTTGAGGTCAGGCCCGGTCAAGCGGCACCGCCAGTCGTACCCGCCAGCTGCCGGGCTCGCGCTCGCCGAACTCCACGATGCCGCCCAGCTGGAGCGCCTCCAGCGCGGCCAGCTTGAGCCCCATGCCGCTCTGGCGCGCGCGGGCGCGCACGCCGTCGTTGCTCACGTCCAGCACGAGCGTGTCGTCCTCCTGGACGTGCAGCGCGACCTCGACGGTGGTCGGGCCGGCGTGCTTGTGCGCGTTGCGCACCGCCTCGGCCAGCACGGACTGGGCGAGCGGCTCGAGCTCGGGCGGGATCTGCACGTCCTCGGACCCGGCGCGCAGGGTGAGGTGGAGGTCGCGGTGCTCGTCGCGCAGGCGCTCGACCTCTGCGAGCAGGGTGGTGTCGGTTTCGGGGGCGGCGCGGCCGAGCGGGCGCTGCAGTGCGCGTCGGAGGTCCTGGAGCGCGGCCTGCAGCTCGGCGCCGATGCGCTCGCGCGCGGCCGGGCTCAGCTCGGCCTGGCTGGAGAACACGAGCTGGATGCCGAACAGGCGCTGGATCACGGACTCGTGCACCTCGCGCGCGAGGTTCATGCGCTCCTGCAGCTGGCGCGCCTGGGCCTGCTTGTTCGTGGCCTGGCGGGCGAACGCGGCGAGCGCCGCGGTCTTGCCGAGCGTGTAGAGGAGGTAGCGCTCGGAGTCGCTCAGCGGCGGGCGGTCCGGCCCGCGGTCGGAGAGGATCACGCCGAGCCAGCGGCCGGCGGCGGCCATCGGCGTGCAGACCAGGGTGGACTCGCGGATCAGGCTCCGGAACTCGGGCGGCACGCCCTCGGCCATCGCGCTGGAGATCTCGATCACGCGGTCCTCCTGGAGCGACTCGCGCGTGACGGGGACGGTCTCGACCGTGACCTGGGCGTCGGCGAAGATGTCCAGCGGGACGCCGAAGCTGCCGGCCGCCCGGACTCGCCGGCGCGCGCCGTCGTAGCGGAAGATCACGGCCCGGTCCATGTCCGCCAGCCGGCAGGTCGCTTCGCACAGGCGGCTATAGAAGCTGTCGGACGACGGGTCGGACTCGACGCGCGAGAGCAGCTCGACGAACGTCTCGAGGGTGTCGACGCGGACCGTCGGCGTGGGCGTCGGCGTCGGCTCGGTGGCGGAGCTCTCCATGTTCGGGACGCAACGCTACTCGTCGCCGAGCAGGCGGGCCACACCGGCGAGCTCGAACACGCGCCGGACGGCGTGCGACGGGCGCCGCAGCTCGGCGCCGGCCGCGAGCAGCGTCGCCAGGCCCGTCGAGTCCATGAACGTGATCTCGCTGAGGTCGAGCGCGACGGCGTGGCGGCGGGCGCGCAGGGCGTCGACGAGGGCGCTGAGGCGCGGAGCGGTCACGATGTCGAGCTCGCCGTACAGCACGAGCAGCCGGTCGCCGCGGAGGTCGGCGACCTCCGTCACCTGCCAGCTCGGGGGGCCGTGCGAGCTCGTGGTGCGCTGGACGCTACCGCTTCCGCACCGCGTGCGCCGCACCGGCCGGCCCACGCGGCCCATGGAGCCGCGAGTGGTCACTTTCTGGCGCGATGCGCCGCAAAGCGACCACTCGCCGCGAACCGTCGAGCCGCCATCGTCCGCGAGCCGCGCGGTCACGCCAACGGACAGCGCCGGTAAGGGGAGCGCCCGTCCCGACCGCGGCCATCGTCCGCCACCCGCCCGCCCGCGCCGGCGAGCACGTCCCCGCGCGCCGATCGCCCCGGCGAGCACGTCCCCGCGCGCCGATCGCCCCCGCGCGCTCGCGGGCCGCGAGCGGTCACGTTTGTGCCGCGGGCGCCAGGAATCGACCACTCGATCGCGGAGCGCCGGGCCCGCGGGCCGCGAGCGGTCACTTTCTGGCGCCACGCGCCGCAAAGCGACCACTCGCCGCGGAGCGAGCGCTCGCGGCCCGCCGGCCACGCGAACGGGCCTACGGCAGCGGCCAGGTGTGGACGGGCTCGTTGGAGTGCATGTGCTCGCGGTAGCGGACCGTCATCTCGCGCAGCGCGTCCGCGCGCGAGCGGCGCTCGTGCAGGCGGTGGAACGCCGCGGCCTGCCACGACGCGCCGTTGACCTGGTCGACGCAGCGGCGCTCGATGATCTCGAGCAGGCGGTCCGCGTCGGCGGCGTCGACGTCCCAGCGCGCGAGCCCCTCGCGCGCCTGCGGCAGCAGCCGCCGCAGGACCAGCTCGGTCGCCGGGACCTCGCCGACGTTGGGCCAGTACACGCGCGCGTCGATCCCCGATCGCGCGCCCTCGTAGAAGTTCTCGCGCGCGGCGTCGAAGGACATCGAGGACCACAGCGGGCGGTCGTCGTCGACCAGCACGCGCACGAGCCCGTAGTAGAACGCCGCGTTGGCCAGCGTGTCCACGATCGTCGGTCCCGCCGGCAGCACGCGGTTCTCGACGCGCAGGTGCGGCCGGTCGCGCGCGATGTCGTAGATCGGGCGGTTCCAGCGGTAGATCGTCCCGTTGTGCAGCCGCAGCTCCTGCAGCTTGGGGGCGCCGCCGCTCTCCAGCACCGTCATCGGATCCTCGTCGGAGACGACCGGCAGCAGCGCCGGGAAGTAGCGGACGTTCTCCTCGAACAGGTCGAAGATCGACGTGATCCAGCGCTCCCCGAACCACACGCGCGGGCGCACGCCCTGCGTCTTGAGCTCCTCGGGCCGCGTGTCCGTGGTCTGCTCGAACAGCGCGATCCGCGTCTCCCGCCACAGCTCGCGCCCGAAGAAGAACGGCGAGTTCGCGCCGATCGCCAGCTGCAGCCCGGCGATCGCCTGCGCCGCGTTCCAGTACGCGCCGAACCGCGCCGGGTCGATCAGCTGGTGCAGCTGCACGCTCGTGCACGCGGCCTCGGGCGCGATCGTGTCCGCCATGATCGCGAGCCGCTCGACGCCCGCGATGCTGATCGCCAGGTCCTCCCCGCGCGCGGCGAAGATCTGCTCGTTCAAGAGCTTGTAGCGCGGGTTCGCGCTCAGCGCCGAGCCGTCCAGCAGCTGCTCGGTGAGCGTCGGCAGGATCCCGATCACCATCATGTGCGCCCGCGCCTTGGCCGACTGCTCCTCGGCGTGGTTGAGATCGCGCCGGATCGTCGCCTCGAGCTCCGAGAACACCTTCCCCTCCAGCGTGCGCGGCGGGATGTTGATCTCGACGTTGAACTGCGCCAGCTCGGTCTGGAAGTCGTCGTCGGCGATCAGCTCGAGCACGTGCGTGTTCGCGAGCGCCGGGTCGCCGGTCTCCTCGGTCAGGTTGAGCTCGATCTCGAGCCCGATCGACCGCCGGTCAGGATCGAACCGCGCCTCCGCCAGCATGCGCGCGAACACGTCCAGGCACAGCTTGACCTTGTCGCGGTAGCGCTGCCGGTTCTCGCGGCTGAACGTGGTGTCGGCGATCTCGTCGCCCATCGGGCAGGGAGTCTTTCATGAAACGCAATGCCTGACGCGCGCGATCGCCGCGGCGATCGCGCGCGCTCGACCGTCAGGCCCTTCCCGCGCTGCGGCGCCGCGAGCGCGTGACCGCGTCCGACGCCACGGCGGCCAGCAGCACGCCGCCGGTGACCATGAACTTCACGGCCGTGTCGACCGCCAGCAGGTCCATCCCGTTGGAGATCGAGACGATCACGAGCGCGCCCAGCAGCGCGCCCCAGACCGAGCCGCGGCCGCCGAACAGGCTCACGCCCGCGACGACGGGGCCGGCGATCGCCATCAGCAGCACGTCCCCGGCGCCTGAGGACTGGTTGACCGCCAGCAGACGCGAGGCGGCCATGATCCCGCCCGCCGCGGCCATCAGCGCGCCGAGCATGAACACGATCGTCTTGATCCGCTGCACGCGGATGCCCGCGCGCCGCGCCGCCTCGGCGTTGCCGCCGATCGCGTAGATGTGACGACCGAACGTCGACCGCGTCAGCATCGTGTTGACCGCCAGCACCAGGCTCACCAGCAACAGCAGCGCGAGCGGCACGCCGCGGTCGGCGTTCAGCACCGCCACCGTGACGACGATCGCCGCCGCCGGCGCGGCCAGCCGGACCGCCAGGAGCGCGGTCGGCTCCGTCGGCAGCCCGCGCCGCGCCCGCCGCGCGCG
>DATMGH010000049.1:0-1690 GCA_035555675.1 Solirubrobacter sp.
AACTTCGAGGACTCCGCCGCCCACGCGATCTCGTAGAGCCGGATCTGCCCCTCGACCGCGGCCTCCAGCGGCGGCGCCGCGTGCTTGCTCTGCTTGTTCTTGACCGCGAGCGCGCCGAGCGACGGCGCCGGCACCATCAGCGCCAGCAGGATGGGGGAGACCAGCAGGACGTTGGTGCCGAGCTCGCGCGGCGTCGTCGTCCGCCGCGCGCCGCGCGCGCCCCACAGATAGGCGAGCGCGACGACCGGCAACGCCACCGCGCCGAGCGTGACCACCCACGTGGTCTTCGGCCCGATGTACGTCGTCGCCCGCCCGCTCACCAGCAGGTACACGAAGAAGCCGCCCCACGTGGCCAGCGCCACGCCGCGCGCGATCCGGGTCCAGTCCACTTACACCACCGCCTGAAAGAGCATCGACCCCGCCACGACCAACGGCACGACCACGACCGCCAGCTTGACCACGAAGGCCCGCCCGAACGTGCCGCCGTAGAGCAGCGCGAGCTTGGTGTCGAGCACCGGGCCGGCGGCCAGGAACGCGAGCTGCGGGCCGAGCGGGAACTGGATGAACGAGACGGCCACGAACGCGTCCGCCTCCGAGCACAGGGACAACAGGAACGCCAGCGCGACCATCAGCAGCGCGCCCACGAACGGCGACGTCAGGACGCCGGTGAACAGGCTCTGGGGCACGATCGTCTGCATCGCCGCCGCGAGCGCCGCGCCGAGCACGATGAACTTGCCCATCAGCAGCAGGTCGGCGCCGAGATGATCGACGAACGCGCGCCCCCGCCGCGAATGGTCGTGCTGGTGATCGTGATCGCGCGCGTGGGCGACGAGCCGGCCGGCGCCGCCGCGCGCGATCAGCGCGCCCGCGGCGATCGCGACCACGAGCCCGAGCGTCGCCCGCCCGAGCACCATCTCGACCGCGCCCCGGCCCCGGTACGCGACCGCGGTCGACAGCAGCACGACCGGGTTGATCACCGGCGCGGAGAGCATGAACGCGATCCCCGCGGCGGGATGCACGCCGCGCACGATCAGCCGCCGCGCGACCGGCACCGAGCCGCATTCGCAGACCGGCATCGCCAGCCCCGCGAGCGCGACGCTCGGGATCTGCAGCGGCAGCGGCAGCCGCGCGATCGCGGCGAACCACCGCTCCGGCACGAAGACCGCGATCGCCGCTGAGACGCCCGCGCCGAGCAGCACGAACGGCAGCGCCTCGACCGCGATCGACGTCCCGATCACCAGGAACGTCTGCACGCGGTCGAGGTCGCCGACGTGGGCGAGGCGCCCGAACGCGATCGTCCCGACCAGCAGCGCGCCCAGCGCCGCGAGCAGCGGCGGCGTGACCACGCCCGGCGTCCGCTGCGTCAGCCCCCACGCCGCGACGGAGCCGAGCGCCAGCAGGCCCGGGAGCGCGATGCCGACCGCCCGCGCCGCCGGGTCGTAGGACTGTGAGAGCAGGATCGCGCCCACCGTGCCGGCGACCAGCACCGCCGACAGGGCGATCCCGACCCGCCGGCCGAGCGCCGGCGCGACCAGCGCCAGCGCCGCGAACGGCAGCCAGCACCAGAGGTGGAACGGCAGGTAGGCGGTCGAGAACCCGGTCCCGCGCCACGAGGGCAGCCACAGGTACGGCGAGAGCGCGACGAGTGCGCCGACGACGGCGAACCCGACGGCGAGGCGCGGCTGCAGCC
>DATMGH010000050.1:0-8484 GCA_035555675.1 Solirubrobacter sp.
TCCGCGCGTCCCTCAACGCGGACGTGGCCCTCGGAGATGTGGTCTGCCATCGAAAGCGGCTCCCTCGCCGCCCATGCGCTGGGCGCGTGGACCACAAGGTCGTCCTCAACTCCGCTCTCCAGAACGAGAAAAGGCCCGCATCTGGGCCTGTTACACAAAGCCCGCGTAAGCGGGCTTTGTCGTTGTTGGAGGTCGAGCCGCTTGAGATTGGCCGGGCTGTGAAGCGAAAGCGGCGGTGGTGCTGGCGGGCCGGGCCCGGCGTCCTTTAGCCGGTCAGAGCGGTGTGGAGCTTGAGGAGGTTGTGGCCGGTGGCGATCAGTTGCCATTCGGCGCGGCAGGCGGCCAGTCCGCGGCGTTAGAAGCGGGTGATCGCGCGGGCGAACGTGGTGCGGGCGAACACGGTTTCGATGATGTGCTGGCGTTGGCGGTAGAGTGCCGCGCCGGTGCGGGTGGCCAGCAACGCGTCGATGCGCTCGGCTTCGGGTCCTTGGCGCGGGGACAGGGTCCGTGTGCTGGTGCGGACGGCGCTGCGGGTCGGGACGATCACTTGCAGGTGCTGCTCGCCGAGCGCGGCGATTTGGTCGCTGTTCCAGTAGCCGCCGTCCGCGAGCACCGTTTGCAGGCGCTCCGGGACGCCCGCCCGGCTCAGCTGGTCCAGCGCGGCGCCGATCATCGGCTCAAGCTGGCCGGAGTCGTTGCCCTGCTGGGTTAGATCGGCGGCCAGGATGATCTGTCCCGCGGTCGCGACCGCTTGCGCGTTGTAGCCCTGGACCGGCGCTTTGCCCGCGCGGATGACCTTGCGCGAGTTCGGATCGGTGGTGTTGATCGAGCGCTTGCGCAGCCGGTTGGGTCGAGCGCGAACGGCTTGCGGCCACCGAGCCGGCGGCCATGCTCGGCCTCCCATTCAGCGCGCCACGCGAGCTTGGCCGCGTGGGCGGCCTCGACCTCGGCCTGCTCGGCCTCGAGTTCCTCGCGCCAACGACGCAGCCGCTCCAACCGCGACCGACGGTCAGCGAGCCCCGGCGGCAACTCGTCACCTCGCGTGCTGCCGTGCTCGGCGTCCTCGGCGGCGTCGACTCGGGCTGCCTCTTCGAGCATCTGATCGACTTCTTCACCGATCGCCGGGGAGCGGCGATTGGCTTCAAGGGACGCGTTGGCCGCCATCGCGGTCCCGTCCGGCGCGACCACGCCGACCGACACCAATCCCGCCCGCGCGCACAGCGCCAGCACCTGCGTGAACGTGCGCGCCAACGCGTCCTGATGACGCGCCCGCAACCGCGCGATGGTCGTGTGATCCGCAACCTGGTTGGCGCAGATCACCCGTGTCAGAACGTCCTCCCGGCAGCGCCGCTCGATCACCCGCGAGGGCCGCTCGGCCAAATCGAGCTCGCCGACCACCTCGACGACCAGCCACACCAGACGATCCTCATCAAGCCACTCGCCAAGCCCCGGCAACAACAACAACAACAACAACACCTGCTCGCCGGTCACACCCCAGGAAGTTCTGCGGCATCACCGAAGTCTCCACCCCGCCCCAGACACAACAAAGCCCACTTACGCGGGCTTTGTGCAACAGGCCCAACCGCGGGCCTTTCGTCAATAGCGGGGGCAGCATTCGAACCTGCGACCTTCGGGTTATGAGCCGCTTCCGGGCTCGTCCCGTTAGATCTCGGAATGCCTGTAAATCCGCGTCTTCAGCGTCCCCTTGCGTTCACCGAGGCGGCCACACGATTCGGCAATTGGGCTGCTGGACCACAAGATTTCGAGCACGTGGGTCACGCCGACGAGATGCGTTCGATGTAGGCGCGGACGGCACTCGCTGCCTGCTCGACGTCGGTGACGTCGAAGTCCAGCTCGGCGGCGAGCGCGGCGTAGCCGACATCCCAGCTCGCGTGCACGACGAACGTCGGCGGCCACGACTGCTGTGCCCGCGCGGCGAAGACGCGCTCGCAGGCATCACGCACCGCGGCAGGGTCGGAGTCGAGCGCCTCGAGCCGTTGCAGGTCGATCAGATCGCGGAAGCGTGGGTTCTCGCGCCCGTCGGCGGGTTGCTCGGTGACCGCGTGCAGCTTCTGCGCGATCTGCCAGCGTTTTGCGAGCACGAGCACGACGTCCGGACCGTCGAGGCCGACAGCGTCGAGCTTGGTCGCCGGGATCGCGACGAACTCCTCATGCCCGGTCTCCATGGGTGCGATCTCCAACTGTGGTGAGGAGAGGATGCGCCCGGCGAAACTGATCTGGACCTTGACCTTCTTCACGTTCGGGCGCGCGGGCAGTGCGTCGATCTCGCCGCAGCGAAACGTGAAGCCGTTGTAGGGCTCGCGTAGCGCCGTGTCGAGCCGCTCGGCGAGCTGGTCGGGATCACCTCCGAGCACGATGTCGATATCGCGCGTCGCGCGTGCCCGGCCGCCCATCCACAGCTCCATCGCGATGCCGCCCTTCGTCGCGAAGACGGCCTCGCCGTCGGGATCGACGACTCTCGCGAACGCGCCGGCGAGCATCATCGCCGCGACGCGCATGTTCAGGCGGGCGACCGGCAGACCAGAGTCCTTCTGCCATTGCGTGATCAGCTTTCCAGTCGCGCCTTGGTCTTCGGCCGCTTGGGCCGCCGCCCGGCCCCGTCACCATCAGCCGTCATGCGCGTCCCGCGGCGACCCGGTCAAGCCTAAGGTCACGGCGCAACTCCACGGCCTGCTGACGGCCCAACAAGCCGCGCGCGGCACCGGCACGCACCGCCTGCTCGAGCAGGTCCAACGCCAGGCCATCGCGGGCGCAGTCGCGGACCGCGCGCGCCAGCGTGACAACGGGCACCCCCTCGATCGCATCGACCTCCTCGGCCGTGAGGTCCTCGCGGTGGATCACGTAGGCGCCGGGCACCGCGCGCTGCGGACGATGGGCACGCGGCACGGTGATGTGGATCTTCGGTGGGTTGACATCGCCGACCTCCCACAGGTCCAGCGCCGTGGCGTGGCTCAACACACCCTTGGCTCCGACCGGCCACAGGGCCGCCGCCATGTAGGCCCCCAGGTGACCCGTCGGGAGAAACGGGATTCGATACACGCCTTGGCTGACGCGCTGCAGCCGCCCGCGCCGCGCCATCTGCGCGATCGTGTTCTCGGCATAGCCGATCGCGCGCGCATCCTCCAGCGTGAACAGCCCGTGCTGGTCCACGGCAACCTCGGCGAGGTCGGCGAAGCGATCCGTCGGCATCTACTCAAATCAGCGCAATCTGTCCCTTTCCAAGCCGAAGCCATACCGCTCGGGAAAGGACAGAATGTCCCTTCTCAATCGCCGCCGGTCAGCCAGGGCGCTAATGGATCGAGCGGTCACGAGCCGACGGGCCGAACCCCCAGGTCGACGCCCCGGCGAAACGAGGCTCCTGGCCCGTTTCACGAACGGACCCGTTTCGTCGTCAACGAAACGCCCGCGTTCTGAAACACACGTGCGTGCAGGCGTCTTGGTGCAGTTCCGCAGACCTACCCCAGAATGCAGCGATTCTGAACCAAGGCGCAATCGCACCCTCATACGACTCGGGCCTACGCATCAATGACCTGTCCAGCTCGACGCGCGACGCGGCGGCGGAGGTCGACGGCCGCCGCCGTCCTCGCGCAACGGCCCGATCCCGTTCTCTCGCGCGGCCTCAGTGGCCATCGAAGGAGTCCGGTGTCACAGCCTGACCAAGTTGCTTCGGTCGCTGTCGCGCGCCGGCCTGTCAAGAGCCCCGGCGCCGCAACTCGAAGAGCACGCCGCCCTCCCCGAGATTTCACCGCCGAGCGCCCGGACGAGCTCAAGGTCTGTGACTTCACGCGACTGCGCTGGTCGTCCTCAACACCGCTCTCCAGAACGAGAAAGGCCCGCAGTTTGCGGGCCTTCATCAATAGCGGGGGCGGGGTTTGAACACCATCCCGCGACCGGGTACCGGTTCGTGGTGGTGAGGGAGCTGGCGGTGACGACCGTCAACTGACGCGGGCGCAAGCCCTGCCCGGTCCAGGCCCGTTTGCTGCCTTCAGTCCCACCGTGCGCAGCGGCGTCAGTTCGACGAAAGACGCACCAGCAGCTCGTCGAGCAGCGCCGTCTCTCCCGGCGTGAGACCAGCCTCCTCCGTCCGCAGGGCGACACGGAGGGCGTTCGCGGCGACGGCGACCGAGGCGTCGCGAGCAGCCGCCGGCCCGTCGATCGCGATCATCGCGACCAAGCCGTCGAGGACGTCGTCGAGCAGGCCGAGATCACGCTCCTCCGCGGGCTGGTCGTTGAGCGTCAGCACCGCCCCGCGCGCGGAGGCGACGATCAGGTGGATGGCTCGCTGCTCACCGACGCGGAGCCGACCTGCGGCGGCGATCCGCTCGACGCGGGCGTGCAGGATCTCGTAGCCCAACTCGACAGCGGCCCAGCGCTCGCCGGGGCGACCTTCGCCGTTCATCAGCGCGAACAGCGCCGGGTTGTCGAGCCCGAACTGGACGTTGGCGCGCCACGCCTCACGCAGCACCTCGATCGGATCGCGGTCGGCGTCATCGCTCGTGCCCGCCGCCTTCGCGCGCACGAACTCACCGTACTGATGCTCGGCGACTGCCTCCAGAAGGCCACGCTTGTCGCCGAAGAGGCGGTAGATCGCCGGTGCCTGCACGCCGGCCGCCGCCTCGACAGCACGCGTCGTCATCGCCTCAGCGCCGCCTTCGGCGAGCAGCCGCGCAGCGGCAAGCACGATCCGCTCGCGCGGTCCCAACGATCCGCTTCGCGTCGTCGACATGGTAGCGATGATAACGCGGACCGCGATCCACCGCTAACCCAACTGCTACCGTCACTGCATTAGCAGCGCTAACACCATCCGAGAAGGGATCCTGATGCTCATCATCACCGGCGCCAACGGCACGCTCGGCCGCGAGGCCGTCCAGCACGTCCTCGACCGCGTCGACGACCCCGCCCAGGTCGGCGTCAGCGTGCGCGATCCACAGGCGGCGGCGCCGCTGGCCGCGCGCGGCGTGCGCGTGCGACGCGGCGACTTCAGCGACCCGGCCAGCCTGCGCGACGCCTTCGAGGGCGTGACCCAGCTGCTGATGATCTCGTCCAACACGCGCGCCGGCGACACGCTCGCCCAGCACCGCGCCGCGATCGACGCCGCCGTCGCTGCGGGCGCCAGACGGATCGTCTACACCAGCCACATGGGCGCCCACCCGGAGTCGGCGTTCCCGCCCGCCCGCAACCACGCCGCCACCGAGCAGCTCCTGCGTGACAGCGGCGTCGCCTACACCGCGCTGCGCAACGGCTTCTACGCCGTGACGGCGGCGCGGTTCGCGGCAGGGGCGCTCAATGACGGCGCGCTCGCGCTGCCGGCCGACGGCCCGGTCTCCTGGACGACGCAGTCCGACCTCGCCGAGGCGGCCGCGATCGTCCTCACCGACGAGGGCCGCTTCGACGGCCCGACACCGCCGCTGACCGCGGCCGACGCCCACACCCTCGACGACCTCGCCGCGCTCCTCTCCCAGCAGACGGGCCGCGAGATCGCGCGCACTGCTCTCAGCGACGCCGACTACAAGGCCAACCTGCTGGCCGGTGGCATGCCCGAGCCCTTCGCCGACTTCACGCTTGGCATGTTCGCGGCGATGCGCGCCGGGGACTTCACCGCCGTCGAACCGACGCTGGAGCAGCTCCTCGGCCGCAGACCCACGACGCTGGCCGAGGTGATCGCCACCGTCACGCCACAGGCGGCGTGAGACTTGAGGACCTGACCGCGTTCCCACGTGTTCCGCCAGGCGCAGATCCATCTACGAGGCAGGATTCGAACCTGCGACTTTCGGGTTATGAGCCGCTTCCGGACTCGTCCCGCGACCACAAGATTGGGCGCGATTCGGCCGCTGGACCGCAAGCTGAACCACAAGATTTGGGTCACGCGTCAGCCAAGCCGCAGCGTGATGAGATCGCCCGCAAGCGTCGACACGGCGGCCGCGACGGTGATGGGATCACCGCCTGGGACGCCTTGCTCCGCACGCC
The DNA here is from genome assembly GCA_035555675.1 of Solirubrobacter sp. Taxonomy (GTDB): domain Bacteria; phylum Actinomycetota; class Thermoleophilia; order Solirubrobacterales; family Solirubrobacteraceae; genus Solirubrobacter. The sequence goes on from DATMGH010000050.1 coordinate 5,989, forward strand.
CGGCCATGACGGCTCCGATGTCTTCCTCAGTGCCGAACAACTTCTCGAGGTAGCGCAGCGCCTCCTCCGTGACTTCGCGCGAGCGCGCGTCGGCGAGCAAGAGCCGGTAGCCGTCGGCCAAGTCGTCAGTTTCAACCGCTCGCAGCAGTCGATAGAGATCGTGCGCGTCCTTATCGAGGAGACGCCCTGGAGCGTTGGCCTCGCGCTCGCCGAGCTTGTGCAACTTGGCGACGGTCAGTGCGGCCGAGCCGGCGACCTTCACGTCGTGACTCGGTCCCGGTGCCCCGTCCAACCGACCGATCGACATCACGCGGTTGTCGACCACCGCGGCCTCAAGCCCGCGCACCTTGCGCGTCGCGTGCTTCGAGTGCGGCGGTATGCGCGCACCTCGACTTCCCGCCGAGGACACGAGCGTCTCCGGGACGAGAAGATCGACCGGGACACCGTCGTCACCAACCCACTCGCCCGGCTGTCCCGTCTTGGGGTTGGGTTGCGATGGAAGCCGGCCTGCGTCATCGCCTGCTCCAGCAGCGGATCGTCCTCGAGCAGAGCTGGATCGATCGCGAGATCGCTGTCCTTTGTGCTCGTCGCGATCGGGACGTCGGCGACCCCGGTGTAGAGGTAGACGGCCCTGCGCGCCGACGAGGACGATCGCGTCCAGCTGCCCCGCCAACCCGTCGAGGGCGACGAGCAGCGTTCGACGCGTCCGGATCAGGAGATCATCGGCGCCAGGCACGCTCGTTCTCCAGCATCCATTTCAGGAGCTCCTCCCCCTCCGCCGGTGAGCGGCCCGGCCCCGTCAACAGGTCCACCGCCGTCTGACTCCATGCGGCGAAGGCCACACCGCCATCGAGCTCGGCACGCTCGTAGACGACCCGGTCAGGCGGACGCGCGATCACGACGTTGCCCGGACCGCCCTTCCGGAGCCCTAGCGCGCTCGCGACTTCCTCGGGCTCGTCGGCGTACACGAGCGCCATGGCTGGCGGCGCTAGTTCCGCCACCCGCCGCGCCGACAGCGACCCGGTCACCACGTATTGCGACGGGATGTCGGGCAGTCGATCGAGGATGCGCAGCGGACCCCGAGGCTCAAACCCAGCGACCGACGGGCGGACGCCGCCTCCGAAGTAGTCCACGCTCCAGCGCCGTAGAAGCTGCACGATGTCGACATCGACCACCGCCCCGCGTTGATCGCGCCTCACGAGCGTCTCGCGGTCGAGGAAGTCGACGACGCGCGACGCACTGGCGGGCGATGCACCCGACCGGGCAGCCAACTCGCGAACCCCCACCGGAGGCGTGTAGTCGACCAGCGCGCGAACAATCTTCGCGGCGGGACGCCCGCTCAACGAACGTGTGGTCTTCTCCGGCCCGCGCCACGGGTCCGCGTTCGCGCCGCTGGCCTCGACATAGATGGCCGGCCGCTCGCTGGTCAACCTGAGGTTGCCGGTCGCGTCGGCGTAAGACACGTCCCGCTCGATCAGGAGCTCCCTCGCTCTCGGATTGAGATACCGAGCGACCAATAGCGGACGGGCGGTCAACGCGCGATCCTCCGTGATCAGCCGGGCCACGCGCTCAAGCATCGCCAGCAGATCCCGCGGCGAGGCCACCATCTTTGCCTCCACGGGAATGATCGCCGCCTGGTCATCAGGCGCCCTGATGCTGAGCACTCCGTCGAGTTCCGAGGAAGCCGAGCTGACAGCGCGATCCATCGTCACGGTCCACGATCGGGGCAGGCGCTCAGCGACCTGCCGCTCCACGCTCGTCAAGAGATCCCGCTCGTCCTTGGGCTTGAGGACCGCTTCCACACGTTTCACGCTACCAGCTGTTTCGTTCACAACGAAACAACCAGGCTCGTGAAACGACGGTCTGTGTTCGTTTCACAAAACAGCCATTTCGTACTCGACGAAACGGTCCGATTCGTGCAACACGCAGAGCCGAACGCCGTTCGCTGCGTCGCGACCACGGAGACCGGCACCGCGAAGATCGGATAGGCCGGACGAACGGAGATCAGACCGCAATCCTTTCCCTGATCTGGCCGTTAAGTGAGCAACTTGGTCTGGTACGCGTCGATGCGCTCCGTCGTGAGCTTCGCAGCGACATGTCGGCGCACGCGGTGCAGGTATACCTCGATTTCCTCGCCGAACGTCTTGCCGCGCGCCGAGCGCGTGCGGTGGCCGGCCGGCGGCGCTGCCCTGGAGCTTCGGCCGGCGTCAGGTACGTGTCGTCGGGCTGGCTGCCGTGCGCGGCTCGCCAGACGACCGCGCCGCGGGCGGTCTTCTCCCCGACGCCCGGACCCACACCGAGCCCAGCGTCTTGCGTGTCCGGCCGCCGCCGGCCAACTGATACTCAGCGACCCAGACGCGCCGTCCGTCCGCGCGTCCCTCAACGCGGACGTGGCCCTCGGAGATGTGGTCTGCCATCGAAAGCGGCTCCCTCGCCGCCCATGCGCTGGGCGCGTGGACCACAAGGTCGTCCTCAACTCCGCTCTCCAGAACGAGA
>DATMGH010000051.1:0-7661 GCA_035555675.1 Solirubrobacter sp.
CCTGGTCACACCGGGCGAGCTCGCCCGCCCGACGGTCTACTGCGAGTACCACTCGCTGGACCGGCGGGACCTCCCGCCCGGATTCGTGACCTGCCATATGCGTCTGATCGTCGTCGATGACCGCAAGGACGTGAGCAAGGCCGAGGACGAGATCGACGCCCATGTCCTCGAGCTCATCATCGCGCTCACGCTCGACGAGCAGATCACCTGGACGGGAGCGCGTAAGACCGCCGAGTTCGCCCCGTACCTCGGCTGGGAGCTCGACGTCGACGTGCTCGCCGGCCTCACCCACCCACCGACCCCCGACCCGGACCCTGAGCCGGACCCCGATACCGAGGAGTAGCCACCATGGCCGAGATCGCCGCAGTCCCCGTGTTCGTCAAGATGCCCGTCAAGATCGGGACCAACGGACAGTCCGCCCACATCCGATCCGCGACGCTCACGCCGTCGACGCGCGTGGAGCGCTACACCGACGTCGCCGGCGTGGACCACCTCGTCGGCGCGGATGTCGTCAGCTGGCAGCTGGCCGTCGACGCGATCCAGGACCACGCGACGGCGACCGGTCTCCAGCGGTTCATGCTCGCGAACATCGGCGTGCTCCTGACCTGCGAGGCCGCCGTCTCCGGGGGTACCTACGCCTTCAAGATCATCGGCAGCCCGCTGCCCGCTGGCGGTGCCGGCGGCACCCTCGCCGCCGGGTCGATGACCTACGAGGCCGTCGACGTCGCGTTCACCCCGACGGCCTGATCATGGCGGGTCGAATCAGTCTGCTGATCGACTCGCCGCTCCGCATCCTCATGCTGGCCATGCAGGACCTCGACAAGGAGGTGCGGACCCAGATCGGTAAGGCGACCAAGGCTGAGGCCGCACCGATCTGGGAGGACGAGCTCTGGAAGCACGGCGGGCGCTCCACCCTGGAGGAGCGCCTCGCCGACTCCGGCAAGGTCGGCGTCACCACCCGCAACGTGTTCCTGCGCGCCGGCACCGGCAAGCTCCACTCCGGGGCACCGCTCGAGCGCCTCGCCAAGGCGATCGAGTTCGGTTCCAACCCGGACCGCCTGGTCAAGCGCGTGAGCCGCAAGGGGAAGTCCTACACGATGCGATCCGGCACCCGGTTCCTGCCGCGCCAGCGCGGCGGCTACATGGTCTACCCGGCCGCTATGGACACCATCCCGCGGTTCGCGGCGCTGTGGATCCAGACGACCGTGCGTGCGGTCCACGAAGCCGTCGAGAAGGCGACCTGACATGGCCAAGCCACCGATCGAGATCGGCATCGCCGAAGACGGCGAGGCATTCCGCAAGGGCCTCAAGGCCGACGTCATCGAACCGCTCGAGGACGCCGAGCAGGCGATCACCGACCTCGGCAAGTCCAAGGGGCCCGAGCGGCTCGAGCGCGAGCTCGAGGTCGCTCAGGACCGTACCGAGACGCTCCGCAAGGAGACGAAGAAGACCGCCGACGAGATCGACGACGCCTACCGGCAATCCGCGGCCAAGGCGAAGAGCAGCTTCAAGGAATCCGGCGACGCTGCCGAAGCATTCGGCGACCAGAGCAAAGCGAAGTTCTCCGAGGTCGCCTCCAGCTTCAAGGGGGATATGGGGTCGATCCAGGATCTCGCCCAGGGCACACTCGGCGGCATCGCAGGCACCCTCACCGGACCGTTCGCGCTCGCCGCCGGCGGCGCGGCGGTCGGGGTCGGCCTCATCGGCTCCGCGATCCAGGGCTTGGTCGCCGACGCCGAGGCGACCAAGCAGCGCGTCACCGAGCAGTTCAAAGAGATGGCCCAATCGGGTATCGACGAATGGTCCTCGGCCGCCGCCACGATCTCGCGCATGACCGACGCCTACGCGGACCACGGTCAGGACATCAAGCGAATCAGCGACGAGCTCGGCCTACCTGCCGAGGTCATCGCGCAGGCCTGGGCCGGCGTTTCCGGCTCGATCGACATCGTCAATGCCAAGTATGCCGAGGCGCAGCAGAACGTCGAGAAGCTCGCGAACGGCAACGGCGAGGTCGCGAATCAGCTGTACCTCAACCTCGAATCCAGCACCGCGCCGCTGCGCGCCGCGATCGACGAGACGCGCCAGGCGCAAGACCAGTACCGCGAGTTCGCCGCGTGGCAGGACTCCTACCTCCGCGCGGTCCTCGACACCGCCGGCACGGCCCAGATGGAAGTCGACGAGCTCGGTAACAAGCTCTTCACACTCGACGACGGCACCGAAATCCTGATCGACGTCGACACCCGCCAGGCGACGACCAACGTCACCCGATTCAAGGGCGACCTCGACGACATTCCCGAGACCGTGAACACCCGCCTGGGCCTCACCCTGCCCGACGTCGACGGCGTCTGGCGAGCCATGCAGCGCGACTTGAACAGTCGCCGACTCACGGTCACCGTCGAGCCGGTCGACCGCAACGGAAAGCCGGTGCTGTGATGGCTACCACGATCGCCTGGGCGACGGGCAGCTGCACGGCTGTGCTCGAGATCTCGACGATGAGCAGCGAGCGCCGATCGCGCACCGTGCAGCACGACGTGCTCCACGGTCCCGCCGCGTACACCGTCTACCCGGCAGCACCGGCGATGCTCAAGCTGGAGGCGCACCTGCCCGACTCGGACGACGCCGGCGACCTCGAGGCTGCGCTCGCGGCCGGCCTGCTGATCAGCCTGAGCGACGCCGCGCAGCCGGACCTCCCGCCCACGGTGCGGCTCACGGGCGCCGTGTCGAAGACGCTGGATCCTGAGACTGCGGCTGAGTGGATCATCACCGCTGAGGTGACCGCGTGAGCGCCCGCACCGTCAGCCTCGCGCAGCGCGCTCGCGTCGTGGAACCGACCACGCTGCGCGGTCTGGCGCTGACGGTCCTGCGGTCCACCATCACCGACGACGAGTCGTGGAGCCCGTCCACGCAGGGCGAGCTCTTCGCCGTCCCGTCGGACGTGGAGCTCGCGCTCGAGCTCAAAGACACCGATCTCGATGTCGTCGTGCAGCTGACCACGCGCGAGCTCTACGGCCAGTCGATCACGCTCGCCGACCTCACGACGCTGAAGACCCCCGCGGGCTCTCTCGCCGCACTGACGGTCGCGTGGGGCATCCTCGGCGGCACGCTCGGAGATCTCTCCGACGCCTTCTACGCGAGCTACGACGACGCCTCCAGCTCCCACGAGCCCGCGCTCGTGACGACCCGGCGCCTGCATGTGCGCGACGCGGACTTCGAGCACCGTGCCGGCGTGCTGCACCTCGACCTCGCCAACGCGGAAGCGACGATGCAGGACCATGCGCTCGTCGCCGTCAGCCCGACCGGCCCCACCGGCCCGACCGCGCTGACAACGCTCGTCATCGCGGCGCTCGCCGAGGCCGGCCTGCGCCTGGCCTACACGATCGAGACGCTCCCGCCCGAGGTCGCCGCCAATGACGCCGTGCGGATGCCGGGCCAGAGCCTGTTCGACTACCTCATGCCGATCGTGCGCGCGGCCGGCTTCAAGCTGTGGGCCGACGATCACGACGACTTCTACCTCTTCAAGGAGCGCTACTCGTTCCCCGCGTACACGATGCTCCCCAACCCCGTGGGCGCCGATCTCGACACGGCGGAGACCGTCACCGAACTGCGCGAAGGTCGCCGCCGAGCCGACCAACCCACCGCCGTCGTCGTGTCCTACAAGTGGACCGACGCTACGGGCACCGCCCGCCAGGCTTGGGACACCTACCAGGCCGACGCGGGGGTCGCGCCCCGCGTGCACCAGGTCTCCTACGACACGCCATTCCCGGGGGCCGGGCAGGCCGCGCAGATCTACCGGGCGCTGGAGTCGCGCGCGGCCCGCTACGAGCTCGAGGCACGCGCCGACTGGACGCTGGAGCTCCTCGGCGACACGTTCGTCACGACCCCACTGGATGTCATCCGCGGCCGCGTCCTGTCGATCGCCCGCAGCTACCCCGAGAACACCATGCGAGTCACCCTGCGAGAGGACGTCCCCGTATGAGCACCACCGACGCGCTCGGCATCATCCGCTATGAGGAGGCCGACGGCACCGGCCAGAGCATGAGCGAGCTCCTCAACGACGGCCTGGACAGCGTTTCGGCCGCGATCGCCGCCGGCATGATCCCCCGGGTCGCCGGCGTCCCGAACCTCGCGAGCATCCCGTCACCCCAGACCGGGATGCTCGCCTACGTCATCGCTGCCGACACCACCTACCGCTATACCGCGGGCGTGTGGAAGCCATGGGACTCCGGCTGGTGGACCTGGACGCCGACCATCACCAACCTGACGATCGGCACCGGCGGCACCGCCACCGGCCGCGCACGCTACGTCGCCGGGCGCGTGGAGCACGACCTCGTCATCCGGCTCGGCACCTCGCCCACCATGGGCGCGCTGAGCCTCACGCTCGCCGTGGCGCTTGCCAACCCGTCCGCCACCACCTCCCGCGGCTTCGAGGGCGAGTCCTACCTCATGGACGAGGGCGTCGGCGTGATCCCGGCAGTCTTGCTCCTCAACCCCGCCGGCACGACGATCCTGGTCCGCTACTGGGGGACCCTCAACACGACGACCCCGCTGGGCGCGACCGCACCCTTCACCTGGGCGAGCGGCGATCGTGTGTTCGTGCGGTTCATCGGGGACCCCCTGTGAGCGACATCCAGCTGCTGCGCCCGACGACCGGGCCGCTGTCCGACACGTTCGCCGAGCACGCGGCGCGCTACCCGGCGCGGGTCGCGCGCGGCGACTACTCGTACTGCGGGCAGGACCACGCCTGGCACACGCCGGACGACTGGCCTGTCTACGCCTCGCACGACGGCACGGTCGACGTCGAGTTGCACGACCCCGACTACGGGCACCTGGTCACCATCGTCAGCCCACTCGGCTACAAGACCCGATACGCGCACCTGTCCGTCGTGCTCGTCAAGCCCGGCCAGCAGATCCGCGCCGGCCACCGCCTGGGCACCATGGGCGCCACCGGCAACGCACGCGGCATCCACCTGCACCACGAGCTCATCGTGAACGGCATGCAGACCGACCCCGCGCCCTACTACCTCTCGCCCGCCGACTGGGCGGCGGCCAGCACCCAACCCATCACTACCGAGGAGGACGACATGATCGTCAAGAGGATCCGACGCGACGGCATCGGCGAGTTCTACCTGTTCGTCTCGCCGACGATCGTCTCGCTGTCCCGAGAGCTCTCCACGCTCTCGGCCGACGCGCGCGCCTTCGAGGATCGCGTCGCAACCGCGCTCAACGGCGGCCGCACACCCGACTACTGGGACGAGACGCCCAACGGGTCCTGGTACCTGCGGAACCAACTCGCCGCGAAGGTCGCCGGCATGCCGACCGACTACCCGCTCGCTCCGGGCAAGCCGTTCCAGCACCTCGTCACCGTCCCCGGCGCGATCAAGGACAACCCGCCCGCCGGCGTCGACGCCGAGACGATCGCCGCGGCCGTGGCCGACGAGCTCGCCGAGCGGCTGCGCTCGTGACCGAGGCTCTGCCCATCGCGCTGCTGACGATCGTCGGCGGCGTGCTCGGCGCGGTCCTGACGTTCCTGATCCTCCTCACCCGGGAGAACCGGCTGCTGTGGCTGTGGGCGCGTGAGCTCGTCGACTTTGCCTACCGGCACAACCCAAACAACGACCCCCTGCCGGCACCGCCGGACTTCCTCGCACGCAAGGAGAAGAAACCATGACGTCCAAGTACGCCTCCCGCCAGTTCTGGATCGACACCGCCGACCGTGCCGTGTCGACCACCGCCCAGGCCGCGATCGGCGCCGGCCTCGCGACGGCCACCGGCCTGATCGGCATCGACTGGCTCCAGGTCGCCTCGATCGCCGGCCTTGCCGGCGCGGTCAGCACCCTCCAGTCGATCGCATTCCGCGGCCGCGGCGACGAGCCTCAACCGCTACCGTGACGGCATGGAGCCTGTCATATCGATCCTGATCACTATTGCGATTGTCGGGGTCGGTCTTGCGATCTCGTACTGGGTCATCCGCGGCGCGGTGGGCGCTGCGATCCGAGATAACGCCTGGGCGATCCGCGGCGAGGATCCGCCGCCGCGGATCGATCCAGTGACCGGACGACCGGAGGGCGAGTAGGGCCTACAGGCTGCCGCCGACCGCGCGGCGCAGCTGCCGCGCGGTCCGGTGCACGTAGACCTGTGTCGTCGCGATCGATGCATGACCGAGGAGCTCCTGCACGACGCGAAGGTCGCCGGTCTCGTCGAACGCTTTGGTCGCACGGCGGTGCCGCAGCATGTGCGCCGTCTGACCTTCGGGCATCGCTCGGCTGAGGAGCGTCCCGACCCAGGCCGGGGAGAGTCGGCCGTTGATCTTGCCGGGGAACAACGGGCCGGGAGGGTAGGTCTGGATCTCGGCCGCGAGGTCGTCAGGCACCGGCACGAACCGGCGGCGTCCGCCCTTGCCCTTGACGAGCATCGACCAACCGAGGAGGTCGCGGAATAGGTCCTCGCGGTCGGCGCGGCTGATCTCGCCGCGGCGCATTCCGAGCCGTGCGCCGAGCTTGCCCATAAGGCGGACCCGCGGGTCCCGAGCGTGCTGCGTCCACGCGACCGCGATGTCGCTGGCCGGGAGCCGCCGTGGGCCTTCCTGGGCATCCCTGACGACGCGCAGGCGTGCAGCGGGGGAGACGGCGATCTCGTCGACGTCGACGAGCCAGCCGTAGAACGAGCGCACCGCGGCGCGGTGTGACTTCATCGTCGAATCCAGCCACCCATGCGAGTCCAGCCAATCGGCCAGGACCTCGCGCGTGACCTCGCGCGGGTCGCCGCCGAGATCTCGGCCGGCGCGCACCAACTGCCGGCGGCGCTGCTTCACGGTCTCCGGGCTCGCGCCGTTGCGAGCGAGGTCGATAAGGAATCGGGCGATGAGCTCGCCCCAGGTATCCGGTTGCATCCGATCGACGCTGCCAACCTGCGGCTACTTGCGCCACGCCCCAGAACGGGCCAAGAGGCGTAGTACGATTACGGCACCGGCGAGCGGCCCGCCGATCCATTCGATGAGCTCGCCGTGGCTGATCTCCGGCCCGTAATCAGTGGGTTCCGGGTTCAAGTCCCGGGGGGTGTACCACCAAGTTTGGCAGGTGCTGGTGACACGGCTGGACATCCCGGGGACGCACAACTTCCGTGAGGTCGCGCCCGGCGTGCTGCGACCCGGCGTCCTCTACCGGGCGGACGCGCTGCACCGGCTCACCCGCGCGGGCCGAGCCGCGCTCGCGGCGCTCGACGTGCGCACGGTCGTCGACCTGCGCAGCGACTTCGACCGCCGCATCGGGGGACGCGACCGGCTGCGCGGCGTCGGCGCGCAGCTCCTGCGCTACCCGATCCACGGCGGGCGCATGGACCCTTCGACGGTGGAGATCCGGGCGGTCTACCGCTCGATCATCGCCGACAACGGCGACTCGATCTCCTCGGCGATGCGGGCGATCGCCGACTCGCACGGCGCCGTCGTCGTCCACTGCACCGCGGGCAAGGACCGGACCGGCCTCGTCGTCGCGTTCTGTCTCCTCGCGCTCGACGTCGACCGGGACGTCGTCGTCGCGGACTACGCGCTGACGCAGGGCAACCTCGAGGGGGAGTGGACGGATCGGATGCTGCGCAAGGTGCGCCGCTTCCGCGTCCCCGTGAACGATCGCCTCCTGGAGATCCTCGCGCACTCGCCGGAGCCG
>DATMGH010000052.1:0-37142 GCA_035555675.1 Solirubrobacter sp.
GTCTCCAAGGGCTACCTGCGCAACTACCTGATCCCGCGCAAGCTCGCGGAGCCCGCCACCAAGGGCGCGATCGCGGCCGCCGCCAAGCGCCGCGAGGCCGCCGAGCGCGCGCTCGCCCAGGCGACCGCCGCCGCGCGCGAGGCCGCCGAGCAGCTCAACCGCACCGTGCTCACGATCCCGCACCAGGCCGGCGACGACGGCCGCCTGTTCGGCTCGGTCACGTCGCAGGACATCGTCGACGCGATCCAGGAAGCCCGCGGGATCACGATCGACCGCCGCAAGGTCAACCTCGAGGAGCCGATCCGCACCGTCGGGACGCGCATGATCGAGGTCGAGGTCGAGGACGGCGTCGTCGCGACGATCAAGACCATGGTCGTCGAGCAGAAGTAGCCGGCGCACGCGAGATCGCATCACGGAAGCGCCGGCCGAGCCGGCGCTTCGTCGTTAAGGCCGCTGTGAGCGGAAAGCGAACGCACGTTCGTCCGACCCCCAACCTAGACTCGATCGCTCGATGAGCGCACCCTCCGCCATGAACGGCTTCGAGCCCGGTCCGATGGCACCGCCCCAGAACCTGGAGGCCGAGCAGTCGGTGCTCGGCGCGGTCCTGCTCTCGGACACCGCGCTCCCCGCGCTGATCATCGACGAGCGCCTGAACCCCGAGGACTTCTACCGCGAAGGCCACGGGCGCATCTACCAGGCGATGCTGGACCTGCACAGCCACGGCGAGCCCGTGGACGCGCTCACGCTGGTCGAGCACCTCAAGCAGGCCGGGGACCTCGAGAGCGTCGGCGGCGCGGGCGCGATCGAGCTGCTGGCCGGGTCCGTCCCCGCCGTCGGCAACCTGCGCCAGTACGCGCGGATCGTCCGCGACAACGCGATGCTGCGCCGGCTGCTGCACGCGGCCTACGACATCCAGGCCAAGGTCCACAACCACGAGGCGCTTCCGCGCGACCTGGTGGACATGGCCGAGCGCTCGATCCTCGAAGTCGCCCACGAGGACAGCCGCAAGGACTTCCGGTCGGCCGAGCAGCTGCTCGACGCCGAGCTGGACAAGCTGCAGAAGCTCTCGCTGGAGGGCAGCCCGCTCACCGGCACGCCGTCCGGGTACGAGGACCTGGACGTCATCACCGGCGGCTTCCAGCCGGGCAACCTGATCATCCTGGCCGCGCGGCCGTCGATGGGCAAGTCGGCGCTGATGGTCAACTTCGCCGAGAACGCCGCCCTGCACTCCAACAAGGCCGTCGCGCTGTTCTCGCTCGAGATGTCCGAGGGGGAGCTCGCGCAGCGCTTCATCGCCTCCCAGGCGTCGATCAAGGGCGACGACCTGCGCAAGGGCCGCGTGCCGCAGTCGCGCTGGGGGAAGATCCTGCAGGCGTCCTCCCGCCTCGCCAGCTCGAAGCTCTACGTCGACGACTCGTCGGACCTCAGCGTGCTCGACGTGCGCGCGAAGGCGCGCCGGCTCGCGCAGCAGAACGCGGACGGCCTGGGGCTGATCCTGATCGACTACCTGCAGCTGATGCGCGCGGGCGGCACGGTCGAGAACCGGGTCGAGCAGATCGGCATCATCTCGCGCGGGCTCAAGACGCTCGCGCGCGAGCTCGAGGTCCCCGTGATCGCGCTCAGCCAGCTCAACCGCGGCGTCGAGCAGCGCACGGACAAGCGACCGGTGCTGTCGGACCTGCGCGAGTCCGGCGCGATCGAGCAGGACGCCGACCTCGTGATGTTCGTCTACCGCGACGACTACTACGACAAGGAGTCCGAGCGCGAGGGGATCGCGGACCTGATCATCGCCAAGCACCGCAACGGCGGGCTCGGAACGGTCGAGCTGACCTTCCAGAAGGAGTTCCCGCGCTTCATGTCCTACGTCGGTGACGAGCGGTACTGATGGCCGAGCCCTGCCCGGACGGACGCTGCGACGGCTCCGGCTTCCTCTACGACGAGGAGCGCCGGCGCGCGTACCCGTGCTCGTGCCGTCCGCAGCGCCAGGCGCGCAAGCGCGCGGCCGCGGTGGCGGGACGGATCCCGAAGGCGTTCCGCGAAGTCTCGTTCGACCGCGAGCCGATCCCCTCGATCCAGCGCCAGCATCCGCACGTGCTGCGCGAAGTGCGCCACTACTGCGACACGCTCTCCGAGCAGCTCGCCAGCGGCCGCGGAATGTGGTTCACGGGGGACTTCGGGACCGGCAAGACCACGCTGGCGATGCTGATCTCCAAGACGGCGATGGAGCGTGACCACACGGTCGCGATCTACTCGCTGCCGCGCCTGCTGGCGATGCTGCGCGAGACGTTCCGCGACGACGCGCAGTACAGCCTCAGCCAGCTCGTCGACCGGCTCTGCTCGGTCGATCTGCTGCACATCGACGACGTCGGCGCCGAGCAGACCACGGCCTGGGTGCTCGAGCAGCTCTACACGGTGGTCAACACGCGCTACGAGGACCGCCGGTCGCTGATCCTCACCACGAACCTGATCCAGCGCGAGCGCAAGCGCCCGGCGAACGTCCCCGAGGACGACTGGGACGCGCGGCCGGACGCGGAGCTGCGCCAGCAGATCGGCGACCGGACCGTCAGCCGCCTGTACGAGATGTGCGGCGACCCGCTGCCGATGTTCGGCGACGACCGCCGTCTAGAGGCCGCGTTCAACCTCCCAGCGCCGGTTGCGGCCAACCGCACGCCGGATCCGTTCGACGACACGCGCTGGGACGACGAGGGTCCCCGCTACGGGCACCCTAGACTCTGAGAAGAAATGGCCGGAATCGTGATCGTGGGCGCCCAGTGGGGCGACGAGGGCAAGGGCAAGGTCGTCGACCTGCTCGCCGAGAAGGCGGACCTGGTGATCCGCTTCCAGGGCGGCAACAACGCCGGACACACCATCGTGCGCGACGGCGTGCACTGGAAGTTCCATCTGATCCCGTCCGGCATCCTGTACCCGGGCAAGCTGTGCGCGATCGGCAACGGCGTGGTGATCGACCCGAAGGTCCTCACCAGCGAGCTGGACGACCTGCGCGCCAAGGGCATCGACCTGTCCGGCCTGCGGATCAGCGCCAACGCGCACCTGATCATGCCGTACCACATGTACCTGGACCACGCGGGCGAGACGAAGCTCGGCAAGCTCCAGATCGGCACGACCCGCCGCGGCATCGGCCCCTGTTACGCCGACAAGGCCGCGCGCCTCGGCATCCGCGTGCAGGATCTGCTCGACGAGAAGATCCTCAAGAAGAAGATCGTCGCCGCGATGGAGCCGAAGCGGCTCTCGCTGCGTCCGTACGCGAAGGCGCCGGAGCTGGACCTGCAGTCGATGACCGAGGACTACCTGACCTACGGCCACCGGATCGCGCAGTACGTCGCGGACACGGCGAAGCTCACCTGGGACGTGCTGGACGCCGGCGGCCGCGTGATCTTCGAGGGCGCGCAGGGCACGCTGCTCGACATCGACCACGGCACGTATCCGTTCGTCACGTCGTCGAACCCGGTCTCCGCGAGCGCCTGCACCGGCACCGGCGTCGGGCCGAAGGACATCGACGAGATCTGGGGCATCGCCAAGGCGTACGCCACGCGGGTCGGCTCCGGGCCGTTCCCGACCGAGCTCGACGACGAGCTGGGCGTCACGCTGCGTGAGGCCGGCGGCGAGTACGGGACGACGACCGGGCGCGCCCGCCGCGTCGGCTGGATCGACCTGGTCGCGCTCCGCTACGCCGCGCGCATCAACTCGCTGACGCACCTGGCGATCACGAAGCTCGACGTGCTGACCGGGCTCGGCAGCCTCAACGTCTGCACGCGCTACCGCGGCGCCGAGGAAGCGACGTTCACCAACTATCCGTACCACCAGACCGTGATGCACCAGGCGGTCGGGGACTACGACCAGCTGCCCGGCTGGGACGAGGACATCAGCGGCTGCCGCGACGAGTCCGAGCTGCCGCAGGCGGCGCGTGACTACCTCGCGTTCATCTCGGACTTCGTCGGCGTGCCGGTCGCGCTGATCGGCGTCGGGCCGGGCCGCGACCAGATCATCTGGACCGAGGCCGGCCGCACGAGCCTCGCCGCGCAGGACGTCGTCACCGCCTGACGACGCGCGTCCCGGCCGCGAAGTCGTGCAGCGCGCGGCGCTGCTCGTCCCACAGCGGCCAGAGGACGTCGAGCCCGAGCGTGAGCGGCCACAGGACCCACTTGGCCAGCTCGCGGAACGCCGCGCGGGCGGCCGTGAGCCGGCCGCCGGGGCGCACGACCCGGGTGCCGGCGAGGAGCCGCCCGAGCGTGTGCGCCCGCAGGGCGTAGAGCAGCGCCAGCGGCGCCCACGCCAGGAGCAGGCGCGGCTCGTGTACCACGGCGTACGCGGCGGAGCCCCAGATCACGAGCCCGTCGATGATCGACGCGGCCACGCGCCGCCACCAGCCGGCGAGGCGGAGGCCCGCGCCGGTCGCCGGCGGCGGGCCGCCCGCCCCGGGAGGCGGCGGCGACGTATAGCCGGTCACCGCCGGGTCGCGTCGAGGCTGGCCTGGAGCTCGGCCAGCACCCGCACCACCCGCAGCCCGGCGTGCCCGTCCGAGCGCGGCGTCCGGCCCTCGCGGATGCACTCGAGGAAGTGCTCGCACTCGATTCGCAGCGGCTCGCGGTTGGAGATCCGCGGGCTGTGGATGTCCCCCGAGCGCGTGATGTACTCCCCGTAGGAGCTGGCGTCCTCGTCGAAGCCCTTGTCGTAGACGGTGACCTTGCGCTCGAGCTCCATGTCGTCGAACGTCGCCATCCGCTTGGAGCCGACGACCGTGAAGCTGCGCGTCTTGTGCGGGTCCAGCCACGACATGTGCAGATGCCCGGCGATGCCGGACTCGAAGCGCAGGAACGCGAACACGACGTCCTCGACACCCGGGCGCGTGTACGACTCGCCGCGCGCTTCGACCAGCGTCGGGTCCTCCCCCGCGAGGTGCAGGACGACCGAGATGTCGTGCGCGCCCAGCGACCAGAGCGCGTTCTCGTCGCTGCGGAGCTTGCCGAGGTTCAGCCGGTGCGAGTAGACGTAGTGGATGTCGCCGAGCTCGCCGGCGTCGCTGATCGCCTTGAGCTTGTCGACGCCAGGGTGGTAGACGAGCAGGTGCCCGACCATCAGGATGCGGCCGCTGCGCTCGGCCGCGGCGACGGCGCGCTCCGCGTCCTCGACGGTGTACGCGAGCGGCTTCTCGACCAGGCAGTGCTTGCCAGCGTCGAGCACGCGCTCGGCCAGCGGGCCGTGCGTCGGGACCGGGGTGGCGAGGACGACGGCGTCGAGCGTGTCGTCCTCGAGCAGGTCGTCGAGGTCGGCCGTGAAGCGGGCGCCGGGGAAGGCGGGCGCCCAGCGCTCGCGCGCCGCCTCGGACGCGTCGCAGCACCAGGCCAGCTCGCAGCTCGGGATCGCGGCGAAGTTGCGCGCGAGGTTGGGACCCCAGTAGCCGAGCCCCGCGACACCGATTCGGGTTAATTCACCCCGCATGCAGGGTAATTGAAGGTTCGATGGGACTGATTCGGGGCATCGTGCAGGCCTCGCGACACGTCGTCTGGTACGTCGACTACCAGTGCGGAGGACGCCCGCACCAGCGCAGCTAGCTTATTGCGGCTGCGAGGGCGAGCAGGCTCATCGCGTTACGGGACGTCGGTCAGGCCGTCCAGCGGCGGTAGGCGTCGGGGTCGACGTTCCCGCCGCAGACGATCGTGGCGACGTGCCGGCCGGCGAACCGCGCGGGGTCCTCGAGGATCGCGGCGACGCCCAGCGCGGCTGAGGGCTCGACGACGAGGCCCGCCTGCTCGAACAGCAGCCGCATCCCGGCGACGATCGAGGCCTCCTCGACGAGCACGGCGTCGTCGACGACGTGGAGCAGGTCGTCGAGCGCGACCGGCAGCGGGCACCGGCCGGCGACGCCGTCGGCGATCGTGTCGATCGCCTCGGTCGTGACGACCCGGCGCTCGCGCCACGAGAGCGTCATCGCCGGCGCGCCGAGCGGCTGGACGCAGATCACCTCGACGCCGGGCGCGAGCTCCTTGAGCACGTGCCCGACGCCGGCGGCCATCGCGCCGCCCCCGAGGCCGATCAGGACGGCGTCGAAGGCGGGGGTGGAGTCGACGAGCTCGAGCCCGATCGTCGCGGCGCCCTCGCAGGTCTCGACGTCCAGGGTGTCCTCGACGAGTCGGATGCCGTACTGGCGCGCGAGCGCGATCGCCCTCTCGCGCGCGTCGTCGAAGTCGCCGTCCACGAGCTCCAGGGTCGCGCCGAGGGCACGGATGCGGTCGAGCTTGGCGGCGGGCGCAGAGCGGGACGCCACCACGGTGACCTTGAGCCCCCGGCGACGGGCGGACCAGGCGAGCGCCTGACCGAGGTTCCCCGCGCTGGCGCACACGGCGGGGCCAGCGAGCTGGCTCGCGACCAGCTCGGTGCCGCGGCCCTTGAAGCAGCGAACGGGGTTCGCGGTCTCGAGCTTGAGGGTGACGGCGCAGCGGAGCTCGGGCTCCAGCGCTTCGCAGCGGTACTGCGGGGTGTCGAGGAAGAGCGGGTCGATCACCTCGCGCGCCGCCCGGATCCGAGCCATGTCGAAGCGGGTTGGGGCCATGGCCGGGCAGCGTAGCTCGAGGCTTATCCGCGCGAGGCAGCCTCCGTCGGATCAGACAGTGCAAATGCGTGCCGCTCTTGAGCGTTGTCCTCCAACCGGCATGATCGACGGTATGACCACCGTCAAGCGAGCCGTCACGATTGACGAAGAACTCGATCGGGAGGCGCGTGCGCTCGCCGGGGGGAACTCCAGCGCGTTCGTTTCCGAGGCGGTGTCGCGGCATGTCCGGCGTCTGAAGCTCGAGCTGCTCATGCAGGCTGACGAGGCGGAGCGAGGCCCTGTCGATCCGGAGGCCGAAGCGCAGGTTGAAGCCGAACTGGCGGCTCTGGATCGGGATCACGAGGCTGCGCCGGCGCGCTCGAAGTGAGCTCCGCGCGGGGGGTGACGCTCGACGCTCGCGCGCTCATTGCGTTCGAGCGCGGCGAGGAGCGCGTCCGACTGATCCTGCGGAGGGCGAGCGCCGGCGATCGAACCATCACGGTTCCGGCGACCGTTGTTGCCGAGGCGTGGCGCGCTGGGCGGCGGCGGTGGCTCGCTGATTTGCTGGACCTGGCCGTCATCGAGCCGTTGACGGACGAACTCGCGCGCCGCGCCGGCGAGTTGCTGGCGCGCACGGGGACGAGCAACACGGTCGACGCGACGGTGGCCGTGAGCGCCGCGCAGCGGGGCGACATCATCGTCACATCGGACCCCGACGACATGCAACGGTTCGCGGACGACCTTCCAGCCGTCCGTGTCTTGAGCTTGTAGCCGACGCGCGAAGACGAACTCGTTTGCTCCGATGCGGTCGCTCACCGGCCTGAGGGGATGAGTCGTGTGGTCGATCGCGAACTCGCTGTCGGTCAGGCCGACTACTGCCTCGAGCAGGTGCAGGGGAGCGTGACGCGGGCCGGCGCGGTCGCGTCGGGCGTCGAGGACTACTACCTGCGCGGGGCTGAGGCGTCCGGGACGTGGATCGGCGACGGGATGCGGGCGCTTGGGGTCGGTGGCGTTGTAGACGCTCTGCGGCTCGATCGGGAGTACGTCCAGGAGTCGGTGTTGTTCGGGTACGGCGTTCATGCCGCACGGCGATCGTACGTAGGGGCCCAGGGACGGGCTCAGGCGCAGTACGGCACACCGGCTCGCCAGCAGACCTGAACGCTGATGAGCGGCAACGCGCCAACACGCGGGTTTGGGCTAAAGGTCCTCGGGCAAGGTGCCGATAACTTGATCTGACCGATCCACTCCTGGACGCGGCGGATGGCAGCTTTGGCGATCATCCGGGTGCCAAACGTGGGCGCAGGTCGTGGAAGCGCAGCGGCCGTCAATCACGCCAGGGAAGACCAGATCGTCCTCGGTCGTGAGCCGCTCGCGCTGGCCCGAGGTGAGCCAAGCCTCGGCAACCGCCGGCGCCAGCGGAAGGGAGCGGACCTGCCGCTCTTCGGCGTGGTCAGCTGCCCGCCGGCGATCGAGCCGCTCACCCGGATGCGCTGGGCGGCGAAGTCGATGTCGCGCCACCGCAGGGCACCGAGCTCGCCGCGGCGGAGGCCGGTGAGGCAGCGGTCGGGTAGATCGCCGCGTCCTGCTCGGACTCGGCGGCGCGGACGAGCACCGTGATCTGCTCCGGCGCAACGACCCAAAGGCCGGCAGGAGGTGCGCACGGATGACCGAGTGGTAGTCCCCCAGCGGACCGCGGCGACCGTTTAAACGACGAAACCGCGCCGTAGCGCGGGTTCGGTGATGCCCCCGCCAGGAATCGAACCTGGAACCTTCGGACTAAGAGTCTGGGCTCGGGAGTGCGTTTTGGCTCTCTAGAGCCGTCCAGATCGTCCATAACGTCCAGCACGTCCAGTTGGTTCTGCCGAGTTCGGGACACAATCTGTGGTCTCACGGTCGCGATGATCCGACGGCCGCTAGATCAGGCCTACGCGCTTCGCCGCGGTCTCCAGATCTGCCGCGAAGTCGTCGAGCCTTCCGCGCGGATAAACCCCATCGACCAACTGGCTCTGCCATGACTTGTGAATGCGGAGAAGATCCGCCTTACGGCGGGCCCACCCCTGGCCGTCGATAACGGCGAAGATGTATTGGCGCGGCGTCTTTGCTTCCACCATCTGCTCGATCTCGCGTGCCGCGTCACTTAGCTTGCTGCCCGTCGAGTCAAAAACCTTGACGGCTACGGCGATCAGTGCACCCGGGCCATCGGGGATCGCGAAGTCAGCCGGAGCCGTCAGGTCGGCTCGACCTTGGAAGCGTGTCCGCGCAACGTACGGGAGTTCCAAGCTGCTGATGACGTCCTCGACCACGTCCTCGAGCTCACGACCCTGCTGAACCCAACCGCCGGCCCGCTGCCGCGGCGACATAACGCGGACGAGGACGTCTGCCCAAGTCCATTGGGTCACGGCCTCGACCTCTAGCGCCTCGACAACGGCGAAGTCTTCGTCGAGTTGCGCGATCAGGTCGGCGGCTCGCGTCCGTGTGAGCGTGATCCATCCTGCGGTCGCGAACCGGCTCTGCAGCCACGTCTTGAATCGCTCTTGCGAAAGTCCGACCACCGCCGCGAGCACAGGAGCGATCGCGGGGTCCGCCGAGAGCGCCTCGGTGAGCTTCGCTTGGTCCAGCGGCCTTAGTCGATTGATGGTTGTCGTCGCCCGCTTACAGAGTTCAAGTGCTTCGGGATCGGCGCTGAGTGCTTGCGGAACGAACGGGCTGAGGGACGCGACGTACTCGTCGAGCGCCGGAACTTCTCTCACGTCGCCACGAAGACGTATTCCATGGCTACCCGTCGGCTCGCGGCGGCATGCGTGCCGAACGCGTAGCGATGAGGAATTTCCATCCGCCTTACGAAGCGCTTGTGGCGCCGAAGGATTCTCTCGAGCTCGTCGGCGTCGGGCACTGCGTTCGAGCCGTACGAGACGACTAGAGTCGCGTCGCTGAAGTGACCGAAGAGTTGGTCCAACGCCGGCCTGATGCTCCGCTTGTATGCGAACGGGGTATGGCGCTTGCGGAGCTTCCGCGTCTTCGTCTCCCACATGATCTCCTGCCCGCGCCAGTAGGTCGCGAGGCCTTCGAGAAAGTGGTAACGCTTGATGTAACAGGTGTCGTCCTTCGGCGGGGCGTACGGAGGATCCAGGTACGCCACGGCAACGCCCTCAGGATTCATCGCAAACACGTCACCCTTGACGGCTCGCGACCCCGTCCCGGCCCCTGCGAAGACGGCCCGATTGAAGTGCTCCACGGCCTCGCGGAAGAGCGCTTCTAGGCTCATGCGCATCTGCCGCCTGCCATCGTCATAGCGGGGGGTCGTAATCGTGAATACGCCCCGCGGTTGCTTCCACGCCGCCGCGAGACAAAGCGCGCTCAGAGCAAGAGCGCGTTTGCTTCCCGTCAGAAGGTCGATGTGCGACCACGCGGCGTCAAGGAATGCATGGTCCTGAGGGGGAAAGTAGAGTCCGTCGAAGGTCGTAGCGATGAAGGACCTTCCGTCGCGATTCGGCGAACAGATCCGATCGACGTCCTCAGCGGACAGCTTCTCGTCGTCGTTTGCGACGAGTGCTTCGGCGATCGCGGCGGCGAAAGCGAGGTGGTCGTTGGACACGACATCGCGTCCGGTGGCCTTCAACGTGTACGAGACGACGCCGCTTCCCGAGAAGGCATCGACGGCAGGCCCCGGCGGGAGAGACTCGAAGACTTCAGCCAAGCGTGGTGCGAGTCTGTACTTGGAACCCATGAACCGCATCCGCGGATAGCTCGCAAGCCGGTCGTCAATGTCACGAGACTCCGACCCGGCGTCGAATAGCCGCGGAACTGAGGCTGAGACTGAGACGGATTGGATCTCCGAGTACATGGGGTCGCTCATGTTCGCATTAGGCGCCGAGCGGACTTTCCAAGCCCGGGCGTCCGAGACTATGCAGAATATGCATAGTAGATGGACGACCGGACGACTCGTATCCTCGAAGCACTCGACGCCGTCGGCGTCGCGCTTCTAGTCCAGTTGATCGGTCAACCGGCAACAGAGGCAGAATTGGTCGACGCGCTCGCAGACGCCTCGCAATCGACTGTAAACCGACGACTGTCGCGCCTCCGTGACGCGGGCCTGGTAAGCCAAGATCCAGGCAATCTCAAGGCGCCAGGGCGCGCCTGGAAGATCGTTCACCCGACGGAGACCGACACGCTGATCTCGGCCTTGCTCCTGCTCTCCGACGCCGTAGAAGCCAAGGATCGGAGCCGGCGAGAACTCGCGAAGCGCAGTCTGTCCAAGGCGCGCGCAACGCGCCTCGGAATCAGGGTTGTCGGCGACGACGAGAGGTCATCCGGCGAGCGATGAAGCAACACGCTGCGAGATCGGGGGTCTCGATCGGTCAAGCCCGAATCGGAACGACGGCCTCGCCGGAACAGGCGCGACGTCCGTGATTTCAAGGGCACCGTTTCGTTCCGACATCCAACCGACATTTCGGCCCCACCGGCCGAGTTGCTCGGGCTCGCGCAGGCTACTCGCTATCGCGATTCAGTTCGTGCGCCGTCCTCGCTCACGCCTCGCTGTCGGGCGCGTCGTCGAAGGCACCAAGATAAATGTCCCGAGCGCGCGGAGTCACTGTGAGCGTGCGCCTGTTCTGCTTGTCGGTGCTGCGGTCTACCAAGCCGCGATCAGACAAGAACCGCGCCCGCTTGCCTACCAGCTGATACGAGCAGTCCAGCTCGCCCGCAACTTCGGCTGCGTACAGCGGTCGCTCCTCGGTGCCGAGCGTGTGAATGATTCCGAGCTCGACCCGCGGCAGCAGCGCCTCGTCGTCCACCTGCTTCAACGTGGCCGCGTACTTGCGCGAGATGTTCACGATCTCGCAGACGCCGGTCTTGCACTGCGGACACTGCATGCCGAACAACCGCAGGGCCGGCAACTGCTCGTTGTCGTACGTGCTGCCGCAGGACGGGCAGCTGATCTCCTGGTTAAGGCGCAGATACTCCTGCAGGATTGGGGTGTAGTCGAACCGTCTCTCGATGAAGTACGTGCGATTCTCGCGCTGCCCGCTGGGGCGGCCGAACTCGATCGTTTCCTTCTGGCACAGGCCGTAGTTGAGAGCGAACACCGTGACCTTGCGGGAGTCCCGATCGGCTTGGACGTAGTACTCAGTCAGAAAGAAGTTCAACTCGAGGGTCGCCAGCAGCCCTTCAAGCTCGGACGCGACGTGGAAGTGGCTCGTGGGCGGCCACCCACCCTCGGAACGGGCCCGTGACTCGTGCGAGCCTCGCCGCGTGTGCGGAGCTCGCGAGCTCGAGGACGGCGAGGCGGATTCGATGCTGGATCGGCTCGGCGGGGCCGACGGACTCACGAAGGCGCGATCGACCTTCACACGGCGGGAGGTGCTGCAGGCGCTTGCGAGCGAGCTGCCGGTTGGAGCGGACGTTTGGGATCGCGGCGTTGGAGGCGATCCCCCACCGGTTCCTTGGGTCGGATCGCGTCGTGGTGCTCGCGGAGGGCGAGGGGCGGGGTGAAGTGATCGGCGTCGACGGCCTCGGGGTTTCGTGGCCTCGCTGGCGAGCGGCGGTACTCGACGCCGGAGCTGCTGGAGCGGGAGCGGCGCGTGCTCGACTACGCCGACCGGGCGCGAGGCGGGCGCGCTGGGGTCGGGCGTGAGGGCGCCGTGGATCGGGCGCTCATGCGGCGGCCGACGATCGCTGGCGAGCAAGCCGAGATGGTGCGGCGGCTCGTCCTCGGTGGCGACGGGGTCGCCGTGGTGGTCGGGCAGGCCGGGACCGGGAAGACGTTCGCCCTCGCCGCCGCGCGCGAGGCTTGGGAAGGGAGCGGGTACCGCGTGATGGGCGCTACGCTCGCTCGGCGCGCGGCGATCGAGCTTGAGGACGGGGCGGGATCGAGAGCCAGACCGTCGCTGCGCTCCTAGAGGAGCTTCGAACTCGGTCCTGGCGAGCGTTGCCGCGTCGGTCGGTGCTGGTGATCGACGAGGCTGGGATGGTGCCGACTCGAGCGCTGGCCGAGATTGTCGAGCACGTGGCGAAGGTCGGCGCGAAGCTCGTCCTGGTCGGCGACGACCGGCAGCTGCCGGAGATCGGCGCCGGCGGGACCTTGGGCGCGCTGGCGCGGCGGCTGCCCGCGATCGAGCTTCGCGAGAACCGACGGCAGGTGGCGGTGTGGGAGCGGGAAGCGCTAGCGATGCTGCGAGATGGGGACGCCGATGGTGCCGTGCGGCGGTACGCCTCCCGGGGGCGGATCTTCGCCGACGAGGATGGCGACGAAGTCCGACGGCGCTTGGTCGCCGACTGGTGGACGGCCGGCGACCCCGACGATGCGGTGATGATCGCTCACCGACGGCGCGACGTCGCCGACCTGAATGCGCGCGCGCACGCGTTGATGCGCGCCGCCGCCGGCGCGCTCGGCGACGAGGAGGTCGACGGGATCAGCGTCGGGGGATCGCGTGGTGATGCGCCGCAACGACCGTCGTCTCGGCGTCGTGAACGGGGAGCGCGGAACCGTTGTCGACGTCGGGGAGAGCGGGCTCGAGGTCGAGCTGCGGGGACGGATCGTGCGGCTCGATCGGGAGTACGTCGAGGAATCCGTCTCGCTTGGGTACGCGATCACCGGGCACGCGGAGCAGGGGATGACCTGCTCGAAGACCTTCGTGCTCGCTACCGACGGCCTCTCGAAGGAGTGGGCCTACGTTGCGCTGAGTCGCGGTCGCCAGGCGAATCGGCTGTACGTTACCCGCGAGGCGCGCGAGACCGCGGAGTTCACGCCGAACGGGGACGGGACGTGGAGACCGGCGGATGCGCTGCGCGACGGGCTGACGCGATCTGCGGCGCACGAGCCGGCCAGCCTGCAGAGGCGGCGCTCCTACGGACTTGAGCGCTGATGAGCGGCAACGCGCCAGCAATCGAAAGAGGCTAAAGGTCTTCGTCCTCGCTGCCGATAACAAGACTACGCCGCCCGTCGACGCGGTTTTCTCGTTCCTGGAGCTCGAAGGCGTCGGCGACCAGGCGCGCCTCGTCGGGTCGCTCGACGTAGTGGAGGTACTTCGTCGTCGTCGCGACGTCGGCGTGGCCCATCCATTCCTGGACGCGCCTGATGTCGGCCTTTGCGATCATCCGCGTGCCGAACGTGTGGCGAAGGTCGTGGAAGCGCAGCGGCCGGAGACCAGCTCGCTTCAGCGCGGCCTTATAGTGGCGCGACAGTGCGGAGGCGTCGAGATACCTGCCGATGACGCCTGGGAAGACTAGGTCGTCCTCGTCAGTCCAGAACTCGCGCTGGCCGAGTCGGGCCAGCGCCTCGGCGACCGCGGGCGCGAGCGGGACGGAACGGACCTTGCCGCTCTTGGGCGTGTCAACCGCCCGCCCGCATGCGAGCCGCACACGCGTACCCGGTGTGCCGCGAAGTCGACGTCGCGCGAGCGCAGCGCGACGAGCTCGCCGCGGCGCAGGCCCGTGAACGCCGCGGTGAGGTAGATCGCGGCGTCTTGCGGCGAGTCGGCCTCGCGGACCAAAGCCGTGATTTCCTCCGGCGAGAACACCTCGATCGCCGTCGCCCGCCAGACGGGCCCACCCGCGCCCTCGTGGCGGTACACGTGGCCCGAGATCAGTTGCCGATACACGCCCCAAGTAGGGGCGATGACCGACACTTGGCCCCACCCTTCAGGACACAATTGGGACACGGTCGCCGGACCGCCCCGACCGCTTAACGACGAAACCGCGCCGTAGCGCGGATTCGGAAGTGCCCCCGCCAGGAATCGAACCTGGAACCTTCGGATTAAGAGTCCGCTGCTCTGCCAGTTGAGCTACAAGGGCGAATTCGCCGCTACAGGATAGCGGCGGGGAAAGGCTAGCCGCCGATCGTCGGCGTCGCGGTCGGCTGGGCCTGCTGGAGCTGCTGGACGAGCGCCTGGGACTTGGCCTGGTCGAGCTGCTCCTTGAGGTCCTTGCGGTCCTCCTTGGGCGCGAGGTCGACGGCCTTGGCCGCGGCGAGGTCGCCCTTGCGGGACTGACCGGCCTGGTAGGCGAGCAGGGCGAGGTTCTGGAACGTCTGCTGGGTCGGGTCGACCTGCGTGACGACCTCCTGGGTGCCGACGGCCTTGTCGGTCTGGCCGATCGACATGTACGCCTGCGTCATCTGGCGCGCGAGGCGCTCGTCCGGCGTGGACGGCTTCAGCGCGAGGTACTTGTCCCAGGCCTGGCCGGCCGCGGTCAGCTGGCGGCGGCCGGCGGCGGTGTAGTCGCCGGACGCGCTGTCGAGGTTGTCGCCGACGGAGGCGAGGCGGATGCGGGCCTGCGCGAGCGCCGCCCAGGCGGCCGCGTCGCTCGGGGACGTCTTGGTCTTGGCGGCCGCGTTCTGGACCTGGGTGTTCAGGCGGTCGACCGCGGCGTTGTCACCACCGCCCTGCGAGCCGTTGCCGGTGATGGCGTCGACGATGCCTCCGGACAGGCCGCTGGAGCCGATGCTGAAGCCGACGAAGCCCACGAACATGAGCAGCGCGAGGCCGAGGTAGACAACCTTGACGGTGCGGCGCCGTGCGCCGCTTCTCAGATCGAACAGCATTGCAGTTGCGGACTAGTCCTGATCGCGGGTGACGTGCACTGGCTCCGGGGACGCGGAGTCCTCGAACGCGTCGAGGTCCTCCACCTCGGCGTCGGCGCTGCCGGCACGCCGATCCAGCAGCCAGGACACAAGGATAGAGGCCTCGAATAAAACGTACATAGGGAGCATCAGGAGCGACATCGTGATCGGGTCCTGGCCCGGCAGGAGCATCGCCATGACCGCGATGATGAGGATCGCGTAGCGGCGGTTGCGCGCGAGCTGGCGCGTGGAGATGATCCCGACGCGCGTGACCGCGACGATGCCGATGGGAATCTGGAACAGCAGCCCCATCGCGATCAGGAGCATCAGCACGAACTTGTAGTACGGCTGCGCCTGGATCAGGACGTCGAACGCGTCCGTGTTGAAGTTCTGGAGGAACTCGATGGCGTGCGGCACGACGGTGAAGTAGCCGAACACGACACCGGCGATGAACAGGAACGGGACCCCGAGCATCGCGGGCAGCGCGATCTGTTTCTCGCGCGGCGAGAACGCGGGCAAGACGAACGCGTAGAGCTGGAACAGGATCACGGGGAGCGCGATCAGCAGCCCGGCGTACGCGGCGACCTTCAGCGTCTGCATGAACGGCTCGGAGACCCCGAGCGTGACCGGCTTACGGGACCCGCGGTTCGGAACGGACATGGCGATCCGGTCGCCGCGCTTGGCGAGCGCGTCCAGCTGTGCGCGCACCTGCGGGTCCGTCTCGCGGACCGCAAGCTGCCGGTAGAGCGTGCTGGAGTCCTTCGCCCAGTCGCCGACCTGCCGGTCGAACCGCGCGAGCTGCTCGAGCGGGTCGCTCGCGCCGTGCTTGACCGTGCTCGTCAGCGGGCGGTTGAGGATGTCGAGGATCCGCTGGTTCTCGACCATGCAGAAGACCGTCGCGCCGACGAACGCGACGATGCAGATGATCAGGCGAACCCGGAGCTCCGTCAGGTGCTCGACGAGGCTCAGCCGATCCTCGTGCGCGACCTGTCGCAGCGCGGACGCCATGGCCATCCGGACCAGCGCTCAGCTCAGCGCGGCGTGTGCTCGTGCACGCTGCTGTCGTTCCGGAGCGGCGCGTGCTCGCCCTCGGGGCGGCCGAGCGCAGCTTCGGCCTCGTGGCGCTGCTCGTCCTCTTTGTCCTTGCCGGTGATCGAGTCCTTGAACTCGCGCATGCCGGTGCCGAGCTGCTTACCGAGGCCCGGCAGACGCTTGGGGCCGAAGATCAAGAGGACGATCACCAGAACGATGGCGATCTCCATGGGACCGATGTTGGGCATCGCTTCTTCCCGGAGATTGGATTGACCGGATACGAGGGTAGCGGTATCCGACGAGTCGGGAGCGGTCAAGTTCATCGTCGGCGCGCCGATCTAGGTGGCTGTCATGAGCCAGTCCCGCAATTCCAACGGCCAGTACGTCCGCCGCGTGACGTTGCCTTCCGGCCGCTCGATCGAGGTCGTCTACTTCGAGCCGCTGGCCGCTGAGGCCGCCACGCCGCTCGCGCACGACCCGCTTCAGGAACTGCACGTCTGCCCCCGCTGCGACCGCGATCTGGTCTACCCGGTGGACTGGGAGGAGGCGTCGGCGTCGCACTGGGAGGTCGAGCTGCGCTGCCCGAACTGTGAGTGGACCGACGTCGGCACGTTCGACCAGGCCACGGTCGACCGCTTCGACGAGCAGCTGGACCTCGGCACCGAAGTCCTCGTGCACGACCTGCGCCGGATGGTGCAGGCCAACATGGAGGCCGAGGCCGAGGCGTTCGCCGCCGCGCTGGACGCGAACGCGATCCTGCCGGAAGACTTCTAGCTGTAACGGTCGACGACGCCGTCCGCGACGAGCTCGAGCGCGGCCTGCTGCGACGGCTCCGGCAACGACGGCAGGTCCGCCTTGGCCTCGGCCACCATCCCGAGCGCGACTTCCCGCGCCGCCTGCAGCGCACCCGTGGCGGCGATCGCGTCGCAGACCGCCTCGGCCTGCTCCGGCGTGCGCACCGCGCGCAGGTCGAGCCGCGCCAGCTCCGGGTCGCGCTCGCGCGCCAGGATCAGCGGCAGCGTGACCGTCCCGTCGAGCAGGTCGGTCCCCCGGTGCTTGCCGGTGCGCTCGGCCGGGCCGCTCACGTCGAGCACGTCGTCGAGCAGCTGGAACGCGAGCCCGATCCGCTCGCCGAACTCGCCCAGCAGCGCGACGTTGCCCCCGCCCGCCAGCGCGCCCAGCTCGCAAGCGGCGCGGAACAGCCGCGCCGTCTTGAGGTCGCAGCGGCGCAGGTAGCGCTCGCGGGTGGTCTGCAGCTTCCACGCGTCCTCGCGCTGCAGCAGCTCGCCCTGGACCAGCGCGGAGGACGCATCGGACAGGATCCGGACGGGCTCGACCGTCCCGCCGGTGGCGAGCTCCGCGAACGCGCGCGAGAACAGCAGGTCGCCGGTGGCGGTGGCGATCGCGCGGCCGGCGGTGGCGACCACGGTCGGACGGCCGCGGCGCAGCACCGCCGCGTCGAGCACGTCGTCGTGGACCAGCGTCGCGGAATGCACGAGCTCGACCGCGACCGCGGCGCGCAGCGCGTCCGGACGCCCGGCCGGCGACGGGCCGGCGGCGACGAAGACCAGCAGCGGGCGCAGGCGCTTGCCGCCGGCGGCGATCGTCGCCCCGGCGTGCTCGCCGAGCACGGGCCCGTGCGAGCTGGCCACCGCGGCGAGGCGCTCCTCGAGATCGCGCATCAGCCCCGGGACGTGCGCCCCTCCCGCCTCGACGACCGCGGCGACCGCCTCAGGGCTCGCCACTAACCGACCGTCCCGTGGTGCAGCGCGATGATCCCGCCGGCGGTCAGGATCCAGCCGACCTCTGAGCACCCCGCGGCGTACAGCTCCGCGGCCAGGGGCTCAGGCCCCGGGAACCGCTTGACCGAGTTCGGCAGGTACGTGTATGCCTCGTCGAAGCGCCCGAGCAGCGGCACGACCCGATCGAACCACAACGAGAAGAACGTGGACAGGGGCGGCTTCTGCGGCGTCGTGATCTCGAGGATCACCACGCGCCCGCCGGGCTTGACCACGCGCACCATCTCGCGCAGCCCGCGGCCGAGGTCGGAGAAGTTGCGCGCACCGAAGCCGACGGTCGCCGCGTCGAACGCGTTGTCGGCGTACGGCAGCGCGAGCGCGTCCGCCTGCTCCCAGGTCAGCCCGGGCGCCTTCGCCCGCGCGTAGGCGAGCATGCCCTCGGAGAAGTCGCTGCCGACGACGTCGGTCCCGCGCGAGGCGAGCTCGATCGCCAGATCGCCGGTGCCGGTCGCGACGTCGAGCGCCCGCTTGCCGGGCCCGACGCGCGCGAGATCGACCGCACGCGACCGCCAGCGGTGGTGGAGCCCCGCCGTCATGACCGTGTTCATGACGTCGTAGACGCCGGCGATACGGTCGAACATCGCCCGCACGGAATCGGCGGGCAGCGTGCCGGTACCGGCCGCCATCTGACTACTCGGCTTCGGGGCCGCCCTTGAGCGACGCCAAGAAGTCGACCAGCGCCGCCTTCTTGTCCTCGGGCATGTTGCGGAACGAGGGCATCGGCGCCGTGGGGTTCTCCAGCGTGCGCCGGATCGCTCCCGGCTCGAGCACGTTGCCGATGTTGGACAGGTGCGGGCCGGGCCCGTCGTTGCCGTTCTCCCCGATCTTGTGGCAGGCGAGGCAGCCGGACTGGGCCGCGACCTCCTTGCCCTTCTCGAGGTTCGCCGGCACCTTCATGTCGATCGAGTTCGGCGAGCCCGCGGCCGCGCCCATGTACGTCAGGTAGCCCATCGCGAAGATCGTGAGGATGCCCGCGGTCGTCGCGATCGGCCGGCGCTCAGGGCGCCGCTCCGGCCCGCGGTCGACGAACGGCAGCAGGAACAGCAGGATCATGCAGACCGTCGGGATGCCGATCGTCGCGAACGTGACCAGCTCCGGCGGCTTGACCACGCGCAGCAGCTCAAAGAGGAAGAAGAAGTACCACTCCGGACGCGGCACGTACGTGGTGGTCGTCGGGTCCGCCTTCGGCCCCAGCTCGGCGCCGAGGACGATCGACAGCGTGATGATGACGGCCATCACGATGGCCATCATGATGCTGTCCTTCGCGACCGCGTACGGGAAGAACGGCTTGCCCTTCGACTTCAGGATCGCGTACTCGCGGAGGTACGCCTCCTTCTCCTGCTGGTTCATTAGACGCGCTCCTCCCGGAGCTTCTCATCCTTGTCGGCGCGCAGCCACGGCGGCGCGGTCGTACCGAGCTTGGCGACGAGGTAGAGATGCGCGCCGATCAGCGCAGCGATCAATCCGGGTACGAGCATCATGTGGATCGCGTAGAACCTCGAGAGTGTCGTGGCGCCGAATTCGGCGCCCCCTCTCAAGAAGTCCGACAGGAAGGGGCCGACCAGCGGGCCGGTGCCGTTGATGTTCGCGGCCACGATCGTCGCCCAGTAGGAGCGCTGGTCGAACGGCAGCAGGTAGCCGGTCAGCGACATCACGAACGTGAGGATCACCAGCACCACCCCGATGATCCAGTTCAGCTCGCGCGGGTACTTGTACGCGCCGAAGAAGAACGTTCTCCCCATGTGCAGGAAGATCAGGATCACCATCACCGACGAGCCCCACTTGTGCATGCCGCGCACGAACTCGCCGAGGAAGACGTCGTTGGTGATGTGGCGCGCGGACTCGTAGGCCTGGGTCGGCGACGGCGTGTAGTACATCGCCAGGAACACGCCGGTGATCGCCTGCGACAGGAACGCGAACATCGTCGCCGAGCCGAGCGTGTAGAACCAGTTGGTCCCCTTCGGGACCTTGCGGAAGAACATCCAGCGGACGCCGCCGGACAGCGACGTGCGCTCGTCGACCCAGCCCGCGACGTGGATGCCGCCTTCCTGCACCTGCTCGAGCGGCTTGGCCGGTTTGGGGCCGCCCGGACGGGCCGGCGTGTCCTGAAAGCGCTTGGGGACGGGTGGGGTGGGGAGCTTCATGGGTTCTTCGGCGTGGAGAGGCGGCCGGGGTAGAGGTACTGGCCGATGCCGTCGAGCGGCTGGCCCGGGTCGCGGAAGCTCGGGAAGCGCCGGAACTGCGAGTTGACCGAGTAGCGCGGGCCGACCTCGACCTGCCCGTTGCGCATCCGCGTGTAGAAGTGATCGAGCGGACGCACCGGCGGACCACCGGACACCTCGCCCTTGAAGCCGTAGACGCCGCCGTGGCACGGGCAGATGAAGCGCTGGGCGGCCGACGTCCAGCGCACCGGGCACCCGAGGTGCATGCAGCGGCTGGAGATCGCGATCACCGGCGCGTCCGTGGGCGGCGGGGCGGGAGCCCCCGCGACGTCGTCGATCGACGGGTTGCGCCGGCGCATGTAGACGGTGCTCTTGCCCACCTCGCCGATGCCCTGGGTCAGCGTGATCACGCGCGGCACGTAGTCGTCGTCCGGGAAGTCCTCGGGCTTTCCGACGGGCGTCCAGATGACGGGGGCGCGCTCGAAGATGGGCGTCCCGGCGGCGAAGCCGAGCGCGGGGAGCAGGATCGCGGCAGTGGCCACACCACCGGCGACGTGCGTGGTCGACACCATGAAGCGGCGACGGGTGACGGTCTCACCCTCGAACGCTCCCGGAATGTTCCGGTCGGCGGTGTACTTGGAAACGGGCTGCTTGCGTGACTCGGGCAAGGGGCGCAATGCTATCGCTCGACCGCGGACGGGCGGTTTCAGGGCGCGCCGCGCCAGCGGCGCTTGGCCGCCTGGTGGTCATGTGCCGGACCGCCGGCGACCGCCGCGGCGCCAGCGTTCCACACGGCGTCAGCCCGCTCTGCGTCGCCTTCGGCATGGGCTTGGGCACACAGCGCGATGACGTCCGCGAGCTCCGCCACCGCCTCCAGATCGCCCACCGCGGCCAGCCGCTCGAGGCCGAGCGCGTACAGCCGGTCCCCGGCCAGCAGCGCGAGGTCAGGGTCCTCGGGCGCGACGACGCGCCCGGCGGCGTAGTGCTGCAGATACCCCTCGCGGATCGCTTCCACGAGCAGCGGATAGGCGTCGCCGCGCGCGGCGACCGCGTCGCCGTGCGGCTGCGGTGCGTCCGGCGCGTCGCGCACGGTGCCGGCCAGCAGGCCGCCTTCGTCGCGCAGCTCGCGCGCCAGTCGTTCCAGTGCGTTCATGTGATGTCTCCGACGCCACGCCGCGTCATGGCGCGATCTCCGCGAACGCGGCCGCCGCCGCTTCGACCGTGCGGGCGACGTGGTCGCTCGTGTGCGCCAGCGACGGGAACCAGGCTTCGAACTGCGAGGGCGGGGGATAGACCCCGCGCGCCAGCAGCGCCCGGCACCAGGCGCCGTAAGCGTCGGCGTCGCAGGCCATCGCGCTGGCGTAGTCGGTCGGTGGCTCCGGAGCGAAGAACACGGTCACCAGCCCGGTCGTGGACACGACCGAGACGGGCCGGTCGCCCGCCGCGTCGCGCAGCCCGGCGGCGAGCGTGTGCGTGAGGTCGCTGAGCGTGAGGTACGCCTGCTCGTCGAGCAGCTCCAGCGCGGCGCGGCCGGCGGCGACCGCGAGCGGGTTCCCGCTCAGCGTCCCGGCTTGGTAGACGTCGCCGGCCGGCGCGATCCGCTCCATCAGCGACGCCGCGCCCCCGTACGCCGCGGCCGGCAGTCCGCCGCCGAGGACCTTGCCCATGATCGTCAGGTCCGGCAGCACGCCGGTCAGCTCCTGCGCGCCGCCGGGCGCCACGCGGAACCCGGTGATGACCTCGTCGAAGACGAGCAGCGCGTCGTAGCCCGTGCAGAGGTCCCGCAGCAGCTCCAGGAAGCCGTGCGCCGGCGGGATCAGACCCATGTTGGCCGGGTACGGCTCGACCAGCACGGCCGCGAGCTCGTGGTCGGCGAACGCGGTGCGCACGGCGTCGGCGTCGTTCCACGGCACGATCAGCGTGTCGGCCGCCGCGGACGGCGGCACGCCCGGGGAGGAGGGGATGCCCTGCGTCGCCAGGCCGGACCCGGCGGAGGCCAGCAGCCCGTCGACGTGCCCGTGGTAGGCGCCGGCGAACTTGAGCACCTTGACGCGGCCGGTCGCGGCGCGCGCGAGCCGGATCGCGCTCATCGTCGCCTCGGTCCCGGACGAGGTCATGCGCAGCATGTCGACCGCGGGCATGCGCGCGGCGACCGCTTCGGCCAGCCCGACCTCGCCCGCCGTCGGCGCCCCGTAGGTCGTCCCGAGCGCGGCCGCGGTCACGATCGCCTCCAGGATCACCGGGTGCGCGTGGCCGTGGATCAGCGGGCCCCACGAGCAGACGTAGTCGACGTAGACGTTGCCGTCGACGTCGGTCAGCTCGGCGCCGGAGCCGTGCGAGACGAAGATGGGGTCGCGCCCGATCGCCCGCATCGCCCGCACGGGCGAGTTGACGCCGCCCGGCAGCACGCGGAGCGCGCGCCGGTACAGCTCAGCCGATCGGGTGTCCGACAAGGAGGAAGTGCTCAGGGCGCGTGCTCCTCTTCCCAGCGCTTGAAGTCGTCGGTGAAGTAGAGCATCCGGACCTTCTTGAACTCGGTGCTCGAGTACAGCGTCGCGCGCTGCTCGATGCCGGTGGCGGCCGCGATCGAGTCCAGGATCGCGTCGCACTCCTCCTTGGAGCGGCCGTGCGCCATCGTGAACACCGAGTACGGCCAGTCCGGGTACGTCGGCCGCTGATAGCAGTGGCTGATGCCGCGGAACGCGGCCATGCGGCGCCCCGTGTCCAGGATCTCGCCCTCCGGCACCGCCCAGACGCCCATCCCGTTGGCCGAGAAGCCGGCGCGGCGGTGGTAGAGGATCGCGGCCACGCGGCGCAGCCCGCCGCGCTCGCGCAGCGACTCCAGGCGCGCCAGGACCTCGGCGACCGGCACCCCGAGCCGCTCGGCGGCCGGAGCGAACGCGTCGCTGCGGACCGCCATCGGCCCCTGCGTGGCGCGGATCACCGCGATGTCCTCCGCGGACAGGTCGATCGGGTCGAGCTCCATCGGCTCGACCGCCTGGCCCTGCGCGCTGAGCGCGTCCGTCCCGCCCTGCATCTCGAGGTCCATGCGGATCTTGAAGAGCTTGAGCGTCGGCAGCTGGCGGATCGACGTCGCGCCGGTCTTGGCCGCGATCACGTCGAGCGTGCCGTCCAGCCCGAGCCGGCTGTCCGGCTCGACCGCGAGCGTGAACCACAGGTTGAACTCGTGGTTGCGCAGGTAGTTGTGCGTCACGCCCGGGTGCGAGTTGATGAACTGCGCCGCCCGGTGCGGATGCTCGGCGTCGACCTTCGCCGCGACCAGCATCGACTGGTAGCCCAGCGCCCGGGTGTCGAAGATCGGCGTGATCTCGCGGATGATCCGCTTGTCCAGCAGGTAGCGGACGCGGTCGAGCAGATCGTCCTCGGGGATCTCCGCCAGCTCCGCGACGTGCGCGAACGGCCGCTCGGCGAGCGGGAACGACCCCTGCATCAGGTTCAGCAGCTTCTTGTCGGTCTCGTCGAGCGGGACGGCGGAGCCGCCGCGCCGCGACCGGACCTTGTCACGCGCTACAGCCATTGGGCGACGTCCTTCGCGTGGTAGGTGATGATGATGTCGGCGCCGGCGCGGCGGATGCCGGTGAGCGCTTCCAGCACGGCGGCGCGCTCGTCCAGCAGCCCCTGCGCGGCGGCGGCCTTGAGCATGGCGTACTCGCCGCTGACGTTGTAGGCCGCGACCGGCATTCCGGTCGCCTCCTTGACACGCCGGATGATGTCGAGGTACGGCAGCGCCGGCTTGACCATCAGCACGTCGGCGCCCTCCTCGGCGTCGAGCTTGGCTTCGCGCAGCGCTTCGAGCGCGTTCGCCGGGTCCATCTGGTACCCGCGCCGGTCGCCGGTGGCGGGCGCCGAGTCGGCCGCGACCCGGAACGGACCGTAGAACGCGCTGGCGTACTTGGCGCTGTAGGCGACGATCGGCGTCTCGGTCAGCCCGTGGTCGTCGAGCGCGGCCCGCAGCGCCCCCACGCGGCCGTCCATCATGTCGCTCGGCGCGACCGCGTCCGCGCCGGCCTCGGCCTGGGCGACCGCCGTGCGGGCCAGCAGCTCGAGCGTCGCGTCGTTGTCGACCACGCCGTCGGCGCGCAGGACGCCGCAGTGGCCGTGCGACGTGTACTCGCAGAGGCACAGGTCGGTGAACACGAGCAGGTCCGGGTGCGCGGCCTTGATCGCCCGCGTGGCCAGCTGGACGACGCCCTCCTCGTCCCACGCGCCCGACCCCTCGGCGTCCTTGCTGGCGGGCAGTCCGAACAGCAGCACGGCCGGGATCCCGAGCGCGTGCGCGATCCCCGCCTCCTCGACCGCCCCGTCGATCGAGAGGTGGTCGATCCCCGGCAGCTCGGGGATCGGCGTCCGCCGCGGGCCGGCGGCCACCACGAACATCGGGTAGACGAGGTGCGCGACCGAGAGCTCGGTCTCGCGGACGAGGCCGCGCAGCACGCCGGTCTGGCGCAGGCGGCGCAGGCGAGTGGCGGGGAAGGCCATCTGCACGGCAGCTTAGAACCGGCGCAGCGCCAGCCGGGCGACGACGCCGTACCCGAGCGCCAGCGCGCACAGGTGCGCGAGCGCGGGACCCGAGCCGTCGAGCGCGCGCAGCGTCGGCTTGAACGGGAACAGGCCGGAAACCAGGTTCAGGACGTCGTAGAGCGGCGCCGAGACCGCGCCGCTCGGCACCAGCGCCATGAACGCCACCGGGAGCGCGAGCAGGACGGCCAGCAGCGACGCCGCGCGGACTTCGCGGGCGAGCGCGCCCAGCGCCGTCCCGAGCGCCGCGAACGCCAGCGCGCCGGCGGCCAGCGCGAGCGGCCGCGGCGAGATCGTGACGAAGATCCGCACGACCGCGAGCTGCAGCAGCGTGACCACCAGCGCCGCCAGCGCCGCCAGCGCGATCTTCTCGGTCAGCAGCGCACCGCGCGAGACGAGCCCGCGGACGAGCCGCGCGTACGTCCCCTCGTCGCGCTCGAGCGCCAGCAGGCCGGCGGCCAGCAGCAGCGTCACGAGCATCAGCGAGAGCGTCGCGGCCACGCCGACGGCGAACGCGTCCAGCGGCGTCTTGGAGCCGGACACGACGGTCTGCTTGACCCGCACCGGCTGGCCGATCGACGCCAGGATCGGCTTGGACAGGTCGAGGTTCTCGGCCGCCACGCGCGCGAACCGGCTCACCTGCTCGAGCGGGGCCCGCTCCGGCGCGTCCTCCGGGATGCCCCGCAGCGACGTGTCGATCAGCGTGCGCGCGTTGCGCAGGCCGAGGATCTTGACTTCGCCGACCAGCGGGAACGACAGCTCTCCGCCCTTGACGACCAGGTCGAGGTACTTCGCCGACTGCGCCAGCACCGCGTCGCTCAGGGCCGCGTTGGCCTCCGCCAGCCGCGACCGGATCGTCGACTCGACGTAGCGCCGCTTGACCGGGTCCTCGGCGTTGTAGAAGACCTCGACCGTCGGCGGCTCCCCGCCGACGAGCGACAGCATCCCCTGCAGCCGCTGCGCCGCGTCCGCCGGGATCACCAGCGCGGCCAGCGCGTCGCCGTCGCGGACCTTCGCGATCGCCTCCTCGCGCGTGTGTACGCGAATCGGGTCGATCGCCTCGAACAGCTTGCCGGTGTAGACGCTCGGGTTCAGCGTCTCCCCACCGAGCGTGAACGTCGTGTCGCCGGCCAGGTTGGCGAACGCCACCCGCGGCTTGGCCGGGCCGCCCGTGAGCGCGGCGCCCACCAGCACGGCGACCACGACCGGGTAGAGCACCAGCAGCGCCACCAGCAGCGGCGACCGGCGCAGGATGCGAAGGTCCTTGACTAGGAGCCGGCGCACACGATCGCCCGCTCGAGGTCGTCGGTGGGCGCCAGCTCGGCGACCAGCTCACCCCCGGCCAGCACGAGCACGCGGTGCGCGTGCTGGGCGGCCTCGGCCACGTCGTGGCTGGTGAACAGCACGGTCGCGTCGAGCGCGCCGACGAACGTCCACAGCCGCTCGCGCTGCGCCGGGTCGAGCGCCGCCGACGGCTCGTCGAGGAGCAGCAGCGGCGGGCTCCCCAGCAGGCCGACGGCGACGTTGAGTCGCTGGCGGTTGCCGCCGGAGAGCGTGCCGGTCAGCTCGTCCCCGCCCAGCCCGGTCAGCTCCAGCATGCGCTCGACCGCGCCGTGCGGCGCGCGTTCGAGCCCCGCGAACAGCTCCAGGTTCTCGCGCACGGTCAGCTTCGAATAGACGGCCGAGCGCTGCGGCACCCAGCCGGCGGGCGGGAGCTCGAGCGTGCCCTCGTCGGGCGCCAGCACGCCCGCGAGGATCGCCAGCAGCGTCGTCTTGCCCGCCCCGTTGGGCCCGATCACCGCGACGCGGTCCCCCGCCGCCGCGGCGAACGTCACGCCGCGCAGCGCGACGGTGGCGCCGAAACGCTTGCCGATGCCCGCGACGTTCATCCGGGCGCGGAGGCGGCGGCCGCCGCGGCCGCGTCACGGTCGGCGAGCTCTGACCCGCACGCCGGGCAGGCGACGGCGTCCAGCGGTATCTGCGCGCCGCACTCCGGACAGCGCTCCAGCGGCGGCTGCGCGGGCAGGTCCCAGCTCTGGAAGCGCAGGTGCTCGCGCAGGTAGACGATCGTCTCGCGCAGGATCGCGGCCACCGGCAGCGCGATCAGGGCGCCCAGCAGCCCGGCGATCTGCCCGCCCAGCAGCAGCGCGAAGATCACCAGCAGCGGGTTGATCCGCAGCGCCTGGCCGAACACGTTGGGCGCGACCACGTGGCCCTCGAGCTGCTGCAGCACGGCGAACGCAATGATCAGCCAGACGGCGTCGATCGGCGTGTCGCTGAGCGCGGCGAGCACCACCGGCGGGAAGCCGCCGATCACCGGGCCGACGTACGGGATCAGCTCCGCGAAGCCGAACCAGGCGCCGAACGCGACCGCGTACGTCTTGCCCTCGGGGAAGATGCCGATCGAGCCGAGCACGTACAGCAGCAGCCCCGCGCTCGTCCCCATGATCAGGCTGAACAGCAGCTGGCCGCGCACGTAGCTGAACAGCGCCTTCTGCACGCGGGCCGGGAAGTCGTCCTCGGGCGTCCCGTCGCCGGGCGGTACGACGCCGCGCGCGATCGCCCCGATCCGGTCGCCGTAGATCATCATGTAGATCGACAGGACGACGATCAGGATCAGCGCGAAGCCGGCCTCGACGAGCCGCTGCACCGCGTCGCGCGTGAAGATCACCACGTCGCCCGCGCCGCCCGCCACGCGCTCGCCGATCGTCTGCAGCGCGGTCTCGCCCTCCTGCTTGATCTCGAGGTTGATGCCCTTGCGGTCGAGCCAGTCCTGCACGTTCGCGAGCGCCTTGTTGGCGTCGTCGACGTAGTTCGGGATGTCCCGCTGCAGGCCGGACACCTGCTCGGAGATCGGGTTGGCGAGCAGGAACCCGAGCCCGGTCAGCGAGGCCAGCAGGCCGATCATCACCAGCGCGACCGCTGCGCCGCGCGGCACCCGGGCGCGCTGCAGCAGCGCCACGAACGGGTTCAGCAGCAGCGCGATCAGCCCGGCGATGATGAACAGCAGCAGGATGCTGCCGGCCGTCTTGAGCAGAAGATAGGCCCCGGCGATCGCGACCGGGAGCAGCACCATCTGCACCCAGCGGGGAACCAGCACTGGCTCGGCCGGCGGTCGGTCCTCGGTGTGCCGCGCCATCAATCGTCAGTATGGCGTTCATCACGACGATCCTTTTCATCGGCGACGTGGTCGGGCGGGCCGGGCGGCGGGTGCTGCGCGAGCTGCTGCCCGAGCTCGAGGCGGACTTCGTCGTCGCCAACGGCGAGAACGCCGCGGGCGGCATCGGGATCACGCCCAAGGAGGCGGACGAGCTGTTCCGCGCGGGCGTCCACGCGATCACGCTCGGCAACCACACCTACCGCCACCGCGAGATCTGGACCTACCTGGACAGCGAGCCGCGGATCGTCCGCCCGTACAACTTCCTGCG
Source organism: Solirubrobacter sp. (assembly GCA_035555675.1). GTDB lineage: Bacteria > Actinomycetota > Thermoleophilia > Solirubrobacterales > Solirubrobacteraceae > Solirubrobacter. The sequence goes on from DATMGH010000052.1 coordinate 28,068, forward strand.
CACGCAGCCGGGGCGGGGCACGACCGTGATCGAGCGCGGCGGGGTGACGCTCGGGATCGTCAACCTGAGCGGCGCCGTGCACCTGCAGGCGGCCGCGCCGCCGCTGGTGGCGATCGACGAGGCGCTGCGGGAAGTGGCGCGCTGCGACCAGATCCTGGTCGACATGCACGCCGAGGTGACCAGCGAGAAGGTCGCGCTCGGCTGGTACCTGGACGGCAAGGTGACCGCGGTGGTCGGCACGCACACGCACGTCCCCACCGCCGACGCGCGCGTCCTGCCCGGCGGGACCGCGTACATCACCGACGTCGGGATGACCGGCGCGCGCGGCGGGGTGATCGGCATGCGCAAGGAGCAGTCGATCGCGGTCATGCGTACGCACATGCCGATGCGCTACGAGCCGTCCGACGAGGATCCGTGGCTGAACGGGGTGCTGATTACGGCGACGGCGCCGCGGCGCGCGGATTCGATCGAGCAGGTTCTGCGGAAGTCGCCCTAGTGGCTTCAACAGCAAGCATCGAGGAGGGAGGCGGTCGCGGTGCCTGGGCCGGGTCCGTCTCGCCGTCGTCGCCGCAGCGTTTGGCCTTGTGGACTCGGTGCCCGGTCTCGGGATACCGTCAAGTTACGGGCACCGGAGAGGGTGGATGATCGGTGCCGGTCGTCCGTCGTCGCCGCAGCGTCTGGCGCGTTGGTGGGGGTGTCGCAATCTCCTGCCGCCTCAGGCAAGGAGATCGCTGCACCCCCGTCCATTGCTCGCGTAGACCGATCACGCCAGCCCGACCGCCGTACGCCTAGGTCAGCCCGAAATGCCCGGTGACCATGGGGACGATGTCCCGCAGCGCCCACTGGTCGCGCGGCGCCGGCTCGACGTCGAGCCCTGACCAGAGCAGCACCGCGTTGGAGTCGTTGGCGTGCAGGCTGCCGTGCGAGCCGCCGCCGACGTGGTGCGCGCCGCCCCAGTCCAGGAACTCGTAGCCCGGCCCGGCGCTGGCCAGCACGTCGCCGGCGGAATGGCAGCGCAGCGCCGACCAGATGCGGCTGAGCGCGTCCGGGTAGGTGGCGGACGTCACGCGCCCGTCCTCGATCTTGAGGCCGAGCAGACCAAGATCGCCGTCGACGCTCCAGCGGCCCCCGCGCGGGTCGACCAGGTCCCCGCGCGGCTGGAACCGCAGCTCCTTGACGCCGCGCGAGCGCTCGCCGCGCACGATCGCCTCGCCGTCCGGGTGGTCGCCCATCCGCAGCACGAGGTCGACGCCCTCCAGCGCCAGCAGCGTCCGCTCCACGCGCGGGATCAGCTTGCGCCGGTGCTCACGGTCGAGCACGTAGACCTGGGCGGCGCGGGAGTTCGGGCAGACCGCGATCTCGTCGTCCGGCCGCGCGCGCTGGGCGGCCCGCACGCCGAACCCGTCGAACGCCCGGAAGAGGTCGATCTCGCCCTCGACCTTGGACTGCGAGTGGTCGCTGCACACGATCATCGCGTGCTCCTCCAGGAACGCCTCCACGCCGCCCGCCGCGTCCATCATGCGCGTGATCTGGCGGTCGGCGGCGGCGATCGAGTCCACCTGGGCGTACGGCCCGTGCTTGTGCGAGTGCGTGTCGTTGTCGGGCAGCGACAGCAGCAGGAAGTCGAACAGATCGTGCTCGACCAGGTAGGAGGCGACGCACCCGGAGTGCTGGTCGCGCACCCCGGGGAGCCCGAGCTGCGAGCGGCAGGGCGTCCGGCGGGAGGCGAAGAGGTCCGCGTAGAAGAGCTCGCGCGGGCCCATCGTCGGCAGCCCGAAGACCGTGTGCGCGAGCCGCGTCAGCGCCGTGTCCACGGACGGCTCGTGCTTGAAGCGCCCGCGGTACATCAGGTACGTGGTGCCGGCGGTGCGGACGCCGGCGTCGTCGAGGCGCTCGAACACGGTCTCGACGTCGGTCGAGAGGTGCTCGAGGTTCATGTTGTAGATCGTGTCCGTGAGCGACTGGCGGATGCCGAACGCGCGGCTGGCGCCGAAGCTCGTCCCGTACTCGATGTAGCGCTGCTCGCCCCGGTGCCACCAGTTCATCGCGGGGATGTCGTGCTCGCCCGGGCCGGTCCCGGTCGCGATCGACGCCGCGCAGACCGGCGTGACCGAGGGGAACGCGGCGACGCAGGCGTCGACGTAGTGGCCGCGCTCCATCAGCAGCCCGAGCGTCGGCGCGCGCCCGGTCGCGACCGCGCGCTCGAGCATCGCGGGCTTCATCGCGTCGATGACGGCGAGAACCAGCTTGCGGCTCACGGCGTCACCTCGCCCGGGAGAATCGCCCCCCGGGCGATTGCTCCCAGCGACGCGAGCCCGAAGGGCGAGTCGGCGCCTCTCACCGCAGGATCCGCAGCCCGGCGTACTTCTCGCCGGCCCGGCGGCGCCCGCCGAGGAGCAGCCACACGAGGGCCGCGACCACCAGGATCGCCAGCACCGGAAGCAGCACGGAGAGCCCGGCCGCGAGCAGCGCCGCCGCCTCCGCGTAGAGCGGCAGCGCCCGCCGCGCCTCGTCGTCCAGGCGCTCGCCCACGCGCCCGAACAGCGAGCGCGCGGAGACGAACCCGAGCGCCGCCGCGAGCGGCCCGACGATCAGGCCCGGCCACCAGTCCTGGCTGTGGTCGGCGATCGAGCCGGCGGCCAGCAGCGCGCCGAGCACCAACGAGCAGGCCAGCAGCAGCGCGACCACGACGCCGGCGCCGCGCGTGTCCCCGCCGCGGCGGCGGTCGATGATCCCGAAGACGGCCACGGCGACCACGACCGCCAGCAGGAAGCCGGTCTGCTCGAGGAACGCGAAATCGGTCCCCTCGAAGTCGACGCCGAGGTTGCCGGCGGCGAGCGCGCCGACCAGCAGCGTGGGCAGGAAGGGCCGGATCCCGATCGCGGCGGCGATGCCGATGCCCTGCAGAAGGTCGAGGAAGAAGTCCATGGCGCGCTAGCGTTCCGTTCGCGGCCGATGACGATAGACGACACTCCGGGCAAGGGCGCGCCCCGGTCCAGCGCCCACGAGATCGAACGCTACGGCGGGCTCTTCGCGCGCCGCACGCGCGGGATGACCTCATCCGCGATGCGCGACATGATGGCGGTCACGGCGCGGCCCGAGGTGATCTCGCTCGCGACCGGGCTGCCGGACACGACGACGTTCCCCGCGGAGGACTTCGCGGCGCTGATGTCGCGCGTAGCGGTCGACTCGAGCGCGGCGGCGCTGCAGTACGGGCCGACCGACGGGCTCGAGGACGTCCGCCGCTGCATCGTTGAGGTGATGGCGGCCGAGGGCACCAGCGTCGAGCCGGACGACCTGATGGTCACGACCGGCGGCCAGCAGGTGATCGACCTGGTCTGCCGCGCGTTCCTGGACCCGGGCGACGTGGTCGTGGCCGAAGCGCCCACGTACCCGGGCGCGGTGCCGTGCTTCACGTCGTTCCAGGCCGACGTCGTGCAGGTCGAGATGGACGACCACGGCATGCGCATCGACGTGCTCGAGGCCACGCTGGCCACGCTGCGCGCCGAGGGCCGGCGACCGAAGTTCATCTACACGATCCCGAACTTCCACAACCCGGGCGGCGTGACGATGGCGCTCGAGCGCCGCCGCGCGCTGGTGCGGATCGCCGCCGAGCAGGAGATCGTGATCCTCGAGGACAACCCGTACGGGCTGCTGCGCTACGAGGGCGAGGCGCTACCGACGCTGTACTCGCTCGACGGCGGCCGCTACGTGATCTACGCGGGGACGTTCTCGAAGATCCTGTCGGCCGGGCTGCGGCTCGGCTGGGCCGCGGCGCCGGCGCCGATCCTGGAGCGGCTGAACCTCGGCAAGCAGGCCGCGGACCTCTGCTCCTCGCCGCTGAACCAGTACTTCGTGAGCACGTACTTCGCGCACCGCGACTGGCGCCGCTACCTGGGCGAGCTGCGCGCGATCTACCGCCGGCGGCGCGACGTGATGCTGTCGGCGATGGAGGAGTTCCTGCCGCACGAGGCGACCTGGACGCGGCCCGGTGGCGGGCTGTTCATCTGGGCGCGGCTGCCGGACTACATCGACACCACCGACCTGCTGGCGCGAGCGCTGCGCGAGAACGTGGCGTTCGTGCCGGGCCGCGCGGCGTACCTGGACGGGCGCGGCGGATCCGAGCTGCGGCTGAACTTCAGCGGCGTCGGCGAGGACGACATCCGCGAGGGCGTACGGCGGATCGGCAAGGTCGTGGCCGAGCAGGTCGCGCTGTACGGGACGCTGACCGGAGCCAAGCCGGCCGCGCCCGCGGCGCAGGTCGTCCCGCTGCGGCGCCGGGAGGCGTCGTGAGGGTCGCCGTCCTGAAGGGCGGCTCCTCGCTCGAGCGCACCGTCTCGCTGCGCTCCGGCGCGCGCGTGGAGGACGCGCTCGCGCGCCTCGGGCACGACGTGCTGCCGATCGACGTCGGCCCGGACCTGGTCGACCGGCTGCGCGCGGCGCGTCCCGACGTCGCGTTCATCGCGCTGCACGGGCGCGGCGGCGAGGACGGGACCGTGCAGGAGCTGCTGGAGCTGGTCGGCGTGCCGTACACGGCCTCGCGGGCGGGCGCCTGCATCCGCTGCATGGACAAGGTCGTCGCCAAGCACGCGCTGCGCGACGCGGGGATCCCGACGCCCGAGTTCTACGCGTTCTCGCAGGCCGCGTTCTCCGACCTGGGCGCGGCGCGGGCGCTGCCGGCGATCGAGGAGCGGCTCGAGTTCCCGATCGTGGTCAAGCCCGCCGGGCAGGGCTCGGCGCTGGGGATCAAGTTCGCGCGCACGGCGGCGGACGTGCCGGGCGCGCTGGTCGCCGCGTTCTCCTACGACACGAAGGTGCTGCTGGAGCGCTACGTCGACGGCCGCGACCTGGCCGTGTCGGTGCTCGAGAGCGAGGACGGCCCGATCGCCCTGCCGGTGGTCGAGGCGATCCCGCAGACCGAGGACTTCTACGACTTCGAGGCCCGGTACGAGATCGGGCGCACGCGGTTCGTCTGCCCGGCGGAGCTGACGCCCGGCGTCGCGGCGCGCGCGCAGGAGCTGGCGCTGGCGACGTGGGAGACGCTCGGCTGCGCCGGGTTCGCGCGCGTCGACCTGATGCTGGCCGGGGACGAGCTGACCGTGCTCGAGGCGAACGCGATCCCGGGGCTGACGGACACGTCGCTGCTGCCGCTCGCCGCCGACGCGGTCGGCATCGGCTTCGACGAGTTCGTCGCGCGCGTGCTCGACCTCGCGGTCGACCGCGCGCCCGCGTAGCTCTTGCGGCGTCCTAGGTGTCGCCGCCGGCGAAGTCCTCCGGCGTGACCTGATCCAGGAACTCCTTGAACTTGTCGACGACCTCTTCGGTGTCCTCGACCTCGTGCTCGAACTCGATCGCGGACTCCGCGATCACGTCCTCGGCCGCGAAGATCGGGGCGCCGGAGCGGACGGCCAGCGCCAGCGCGTCCGACGGGCGCGAGTCGATCTCGACCTCGCGTCCGTTCACTGACAGCGTGATCGACGCGTAGAACGTGTTCTCGCGCAGCTCGGTCACCGAGACGCGCGTACACGACACCTCGAGCTCCCCGAGCATGTCGAACAGGAGGTCGTGCGTCATCGGCCGTGGCGTCGACGCCCCCTGCAGCTTCATCAGGATGGCCGCCGCCTCTGGATGCCCGATCCAGATCGGCAGGAACTTGTTCGTGTCGACGGCCTTGAGCAGCACGATCGGCTGCTTGCCGACCATGTCGAAGCTGACGCCGTAAATCACCATCTCCTGCACCTCCCGGAGTATAGGCCCGGGCTACAGAGCGACGAACACGTACTCGGTCGCGCTCCGGCGACGGGCCGCGACGTGGGTTCCGAACGCGTAGGAGTGCGGGATCTCGATGCGCCGCACGCGGCGGCGATGACGGGCGAGCAGGGCCTCGAGCTCGGTGGCGTCGACCGCCGCGTTGGAGCCGTAGGAGACCACCAGCGAGGTTGGCGCGCGGAAGTGGTCGAAGAGGCGGTCGAGCGCGTCCCGGGCGGTCTTGCGGGACCCGAACGGCGTGTGGCGCTTGCGCAGCTTGCGGGTGCGCGTCTCCCACATGATCTCCTGGCCGCGCCAGTACGTGGCCAGGCCTTCGAGGAAGTGGTAGCGCTTGACATAACACGTGTCGTCGCGCGGGGGCGCGTAGGGCGGATCCAGGTAGGCGAGCGCCGCGTCCTGCGGGTCGACCGCGAAGACGTCGCCGCAGGTCGCGCTCGCCGGGCCGGGACGGACGGCGGCGTTGCACTTGTCCGCCGCCTCTTTGAAGAGCGCCTGCAGCGGCGTGTGCAGCTGGCGGCGGCCGTCGTCGTAGCGGGGGGTCGCGACCGTGAACACGCCGCGCGGCTGCTTCCAGGCCGCGGCCAGGCACAGCGAGGAGATCGCCAGGGCGCGCTTGGGCCCGTGAAGCTCGTCGACGTGCGACCACGCGGCGTCGAGGAACGCGTGGTCGGCGGCGTCGAAGTACAGCCCGTCGAAGGTGGCGGCGATGAAGTCGCGCCCGTCGCGGTTGGGGGCGCAGAGGTGCTCGACGTCGTCCGCGGTGAGCTGGGCGTGCTCGTTCGCGACGAGCGCTTCGGCCAGCGTGGCGGTGAACGTGAGGTGGTCGTTGGCGCGCGTGGCGCGACCGGTCGCCTTGAGCGTGTAAGCGACCACGCCGCTGCCGCTGAACGCGTCGATCGCCGGCCCCGGCGGGAGCGTGGTGAAGAGCTCGGCGAGCCGCGGCGCCAGCCGGTGCTTGGAGCCCATGAAGCGAATCCGGGGATAGGCGGCCAGCGCGGCGTGCACATCCGGGATCATCCCGGTATGGACGGCGCAGTCAATCTCGCTTCGAAGCTCGCGTTGCTGCCGGGGCCGTACAGGCCCGGCCTGGTCGGCTATCTCAACGACTACAAGCTGCTCGTGGTGAACGTGCAGGGCGAGTTCGTCTGGCACGCACACGCGGAGACCGACGACTTCTTCCTCGTGCTATCGGGCCGGCTGACGATCCAGCTGCGGGACCGCGACGTCGTGCTCGGGCCCGGCGAGCTGTTCGTCGTCCCGCGGGGCGTCGAGCACTGCCCGAAGGCGGACGAGGAGACGCACGTGCTGTTGATCGAGCCGCGGGACACCGTCAACACCGGTGACGCCGGCGGCGAGAGGACCGCCCCGCCGATCGACCTGCGGTGACCGAGCCCGCCGGCAGGCGCGTCTCCTGGGTCGAGCTAGCGCCGCGTGACCCCCGGGAGGCGCTGGACGCGCACCATTTCACCGAGCGCTTCGGGCTCTCCCTGATCATCTGCTCGGCGAAGTCGTGATCGAGGCCGGGCAGGCGTCGGTCAAAGGCCATGCTGATGATCGCCGCGGGCGTCGAGCGGCTGCTCTCGGGGAGGACGGGGAGCCGTTCGATCTGGTGGGCACGCGCGCGTTCCTGGCCGGGACGCGGCGGTTCAGCGGCGCGGCGCGCGTGGTCGTCCTGGTGGCGACGTGGGCGGTCGCGTGCGCGGCGCTGGCGCGGCCGTCGCGGGACGTCTCAGGCCGGCTCTGAGGGCGGCAGCAGCACGCCGATCCCGCCCCACTGGCCCCAGCCGCGGACGTCGTCCGGGTCGGTGAACTCCGCGTACTCGTGCGTCGCCTTGAGCTCGGCCCAGAGACGGTCGACTTCGCAGTCCGGCACCTGCGGGTGGGGCAGGATGTCGTGGAACGCGATCACACCGGTCGGGGCCACGAACGGCGCGTACATGTGGTAATCGGCCTTGACGCCGTCGTAGGTGTGGTCGCCGTCGATCATGAGGAAGTCGACCGGGCGACCGGCGAGCAGCCGCTCGAGCTCCGCGCGGGTCTCCGGCGCGTGCGAGTCGGCGCGCAGGAAGCGGAGCGTCTGACCGGGCGCGCCGTAGCCGGCGAAGCGCTCGGCCTCCTCCTGGCTGTAGCCGCCGCCGTGCGCGCCGCCGGGAAGGTCGATGCTGATGAGCAGGGCGTCGGGCTCGGCCAGCGCGCACCACGTGGCGAACGTGCCGCCGCGGGCGGTGCCGATCTCGACGACGGTGTCCAGCCGGCGGCGCTTGAGGAGCTTGACGAGCGGCGCGAGTTCGGACACTTTCTGGTTGGCGCCGAGCTGGACGGCGCGCTTGGCGAGGCTGCGGGCGGTGGGCACGAGGCGACCACCCTAGCCGCCGCCGGTGGCGGCGAATGGGCCCCCGAACGCGAAAACCCCGCCAGAGCGGGGTTCGAGAGTGGGCGATCCAGGATTCGAACCTGGGACCTCTTCCTTATCAGAGAAGCGCTCTAACCGACTGAGCTAATCGCCCGCTGCGGCGCGCAATGATAGCCGCTCCGGTCACGGGCGGCGACAGCGCGCTTGCGGCGCGAGTCCTACTGCCCGCGGGCGGCGAGGCGCGTCGCCAGCTCCTCGGCCGCCTCCAGCGAGTCGATCGCCAGGGTGACGGTGTAGCCCTCCTTGCGCGGTGCGACACGGACGTCAGCGCCGAGCGCGGAGGAGAACGCGTCCTGGAGCCGCTCGGCGGCCGCGAGCTGGTCCGGGTGAAACGCGCGCGGCGACGGAGCCGTGGGCTCGGCCGGGCGAGCCGTCTCACGCGCGCGGGCCTCGGTCTGCCGGACCGTCCAGCCCTCCTCCGCCGCGGCGCGCGCCAGCCGGCGGCGGTCGGCGTGGTCCGGCGCGGTGAGCAGCGCGCGGCCGTGCCCCTCGGTCAGCCGCCCCTCGACGAGCAGGTCGAGCACCTCGTCCGGGAGATCGAGCAGCCGCATCAGGTTCGTGACCGCGACCCGCGAGCGGCCGACGCGCTTGCCGACCTCCTCGCGCGTAAGACCGAGCTCCTCCACCAAAAGCGAGCAGGCGCGGGCCTCCTCGACCGGGTTCAGGTCCTCCCGCGCCATGTTCTCGATCAGCGCCAGCTCGAGCGACTCGCGGTCCTCGTGGGGCGCGACCAGCGCGGGGACGAAGTCGAGCCCGGCCAGCTGCGCGGCGCGCCAGCGGCGCTCGCCGGCGATCAGCTCGTAGCGGCCACCGAGGCAGGGGCGGACGAGCACGGGCTGGAGCACGCCGCGCTCGCGGACGGAGTCGGCCAGCGCGAGCAGCGCGGCCTCGTC
>DATMGH010000053.1:0-24282 GCA_035555675.1 Solirubrobacter sp.
AGAAGCGCTCGAGCTCGCAGCTGTTCATGAAGGCCGTCGAGCCGCCCCCGAAAGCGGCCGCGGCGCCCGTGGCCGAGGCCGCGAGCTTCGCCGCCGCGGCGCCCGACACGTACCCGGGCGACGACGCGCCGCGCGAGCAGATCGCCGCCTGGATGGCCGGCCAGGCGGAGAAGCGCGGCCTGCCGCCCGAGCTCCCCCTGATGGCCTCGCTCGTCGAGTCCGGAATGAAGAACGTCCACTACGGCGACGCCGACTCGGTCGGGTTCTTCCAGATGCGCGTGGGGATCTGGAACCAGGGCGAGTACGCGGGCTTCCCGGACAAGCCGGAGCTGCAGGTCAAGTGGTTCCTCGACAACGCGGCCCAGGTCAAGCAGCAGCGGCTCGCCGCCGGCCAGTCGGTCACCGACCCGAACCAGTACGGCAACTGGATCGCCGACGTCGAACGCCCCGCCGCGCAGTACCGCGGCCGCTACCAGCTCAAGCTCGCCGAGGCGCAGGACCTCCTGAAGAGCCGGCCCGCCGCGCAGCCCGTGGCGCAGCCGGTCGCGGCCGCCGTCGACGCGAGCGCGGCGGTCCCCGCCACCGGCGGCGGAAGCCCGCTCGGCGCCGCCGCCCTGCGCGTCGCCGAGACCCAGCGCGGCGTCCGCGAGATCGGCGGCGCGAACCGCGGCCCGCAGGTGGACCACTACCTGGCGGCGGCGGGCGTCGCGCCCGGGAACCCGTGGTGCGCGTCGTTCGTCACCTGGTCGCTCGAGCAGGCCGGGCACAAGATGCCGGGCGGCGGCTGGGCGGCCGTCTCCACGTGGGTCCACAACGCCCAGCAGGGCGCGAACGGCCTCAAGATCGTCAGCCCGGAGGACGCCCGCCCCGGCGACATCGTCGCCTACGACTGGGGTGGGCAGGACGACTTCGGCTCCGACGGCCACATCGGCTTCCTCGCCAGCGACGTCAAGGACGGGAAGTTCACCGCGCTCGAGGGCAACAACGCGGACGCGGTCAACAGCGTCCCGCGCCAGCTCGGCGGCGGACCGAAGATCGTCTTCATCCGGGCCGAGGGCAACGCGGCGCCGCAGGGCAACGCGGCCGCGCAGCTCGCCGACCAGGCGCCGGCGCCGCACGGGTCGAGCGCCGCGCTCGACCCGACCCAGTTCGGCGCCGAGGGCGCCGGCGGCGCACCGAGCCCGGAAGCGCTCGCCCTGCTCGACAACAAGAACGTCGTCCTGGACGCCGACGGCATCACCGACATCAAGGCCGGCCGCATCGACCCGCGCGTGGTCGCCGTCCTCACCAAGCTCAGCCACGAGCACAAGATCACGGTCACGTGCATGTGCTCCGACCACGACCAGTTCACCGCCGGCGGCTCCGTCTCCAACCATCACTTCGGGCGCGGCATGGACATCGGGGCGATCGACGGCGAGCCGGTCGGCCCGGGCAGCCCGCTGGCGCGGGACGTGGCCAGCGAGCTCTCGTCGCTGGATCCGGCGTACCGCCCGAACGAGATCGGCTCGCCGTTCGCGATCTCCGGCCCCGGCTACTTCACCGACGCCGCCCATCAGAACCACCTGCACATCGGCTTCAAGCAGGCGGTGGCGCCGGACTGGACGCCACCGGCGGACGTCGCCGCCCAGGCGCCCGCGGCGCCGGTGGCGAGCGCCGCGGCGGTGACGCCCGCGGCCCCCGGCGCTCCCGCGGTGACTCCCGCCGCGCCCGCCGCGCCGCCCGAGGTCAAGCGCGGCTCGCAGATGTTCCTCAAGGCGGTCGCGCCCACCGAGCAGAAGCGCTCGTCGTCGCAGCTGTTCATGAAGGCGGTCGAGCCGCCCAAGGCGAGCGCTGCGGCGGCACCGCCCGCCGCCGCCGCGGCCACCCCCGGCGCGACACCCGCCGACCCGCCCGCCGCGTCACCGGCCGCCGCCGCGGCGACCCCCGGCGCCGCCACACCCGCCCCGGCCGCCGCGTCACCCGCCGACGCCGCGGCGACCCCCGCCGCCGCGACACCCGCCTCCGCCGCCGCCCACGCGGCCGACGCCGCCGCGGCCGCCGCCCCCGACGCGTACCCGGGCGACGACGCGCCCCGCGAGCAGATCGCCGCCTGGATGGCCGGCCAGGCCCGCAAGCGCGGCCTCCCGCCCCAGCTCCCCCTGATGGCCTCGCTCGTCGAGTCGGGGATGAAGAACCTCAACTACGGCGACGCCGACTCCGTCGGCTTCTTCCAGATGCGCGTGGGGATCTGGAACCACGGCGCCTACGCCGGCTTCCCGGACAAGCCTGAGCTCCAGGTCAAGTGGTTCCTCGACCAGGCGGAGGCGGTCAAGCGCCAGCGGCTCGTCGCCGGCAAGTCGGTCACCGACCCGAGCCAGTTCGGCGACTGGATCGCCGACGTCGAACGCCCCGCCGAGCAGTACCGCGGCCGCTACCAGCTCAAGCTCGGCGAGGCCGACGGCCTGCTCGGATCGGCACCGCAACCCGCGGCCGCACCGGTCGTCGCCCCCACGCTCGACCCGGCCGCCGCGGCCTCGCTGGGCGACGCGAAGCTACCGCCGGAGGTCCTCGCCCCGCTCCAGGACGCGATCGCCGCCGGCGACGCGCCCGGCCCGAAAGCGCTGGCGGCGATCGAGGAGGCCTCGAAGTACCTGGGCACCGACTACAAGTGGGGCGGCTCGACGCCCCAGACCGGGTTCGACTGCTCCGGCCTGATGCAGTGGAGCTACGCGCAGGCCGGCGTCCAGATCCCGCGCGTGACCTACACGCAGATCGAAGCCGGCGCCGCGGTCGCCGACCGCGCCGACCTCAGGCCCGGCGACCTCGTGTTCTTCTCCAACGCGGGCGACGTCCACCACGTCGGCATGTACCTGGGCAACGACGAGTTCCTGCACGCGCCGCAGACCGGCGACGTGGTGAAGGTCTCGAGCCTGAAGGAGCCCTACTTCGCGCAGCAGTTCGCGGGCGGGCGGCGGTTCGACAGCGGCGCGCCCGCGCCGGTGGCGACCGCGGCCGCCGCGGCGCCGGCGGCTCCCGCGGTCGACCCGACCGCCATCGCCAAGGCCCAGGCGGCGGTCGCGCGCGACGCCGCCGAGGTCCGCCGCAGCGACTCCCAGCTGTTCCGCGCCGTGAACGCCGAGGAGGCGACCAAGCGGCGCGAGCGGAGCCGGTCGATGCTGTTCCTGAAGGCGATCGACCCCGCGCAGGCCAAGGCTGCCGCGGCGCCGCCGCCGCCGGCCGCCGTCGCGCCCGCCACTCCGGCCCCGCCGGAAGCCGCTCCAGCACCGCCCGCCGAGGCCGCGGCCACGGCGCCCCGCGACGACGCCGTCGCCGCCGCGTCGGTCGACGTCTCCAGCGCCGCCACCGACTACCCGGGCGACGACGCGTCCCAGGCCGAGCTGGCCAAGTGGCTCGCCCAGCAGGCCCAGAAGTCCGGCCTGCCGCCCGAGCTCCCCGTCATGGCCTCACTGGTCGAGTCCGGCGTCAAGAACCTCAACTTCGGCGACCGCGACTCCGTCGGCTTCTTCCAGATGCGCACGGGGATCTGGAACCAGGGCGCGTACGCCGGCTTCCCGGACAAGCCGGAGCTCCAGGCCAAGTGGTTCATCGACCAGGCGCTCGCCGTCAAGCGCAAGGCGATCGCCTCCGGCGACGCCGACTTCGGCAAGGACCCGTCGACGTTCGGCGACTGGATCGCCGACGTCGAACGCCCCGCCGAGCAGTACCGCGGCCGGTACCAGCTGCGCCTCGGCGAGGCGCGCAAGCTGCTCTCGTCCTAGCCGTCGAGCCAAGCGCCAGCGGGGGTGTGGCCGGTAGGTCGCCTGTCAGGCGAGTTTCCCGACCCACCCCCCGGGGGTCGGCCGGCGCTAGCCCTCGCCGCCGCCGGACAGCCCGCTCCCGCCGCCTCCACCACCACCGCCGCCACCGCCACCGGACTTCGGCGTCGTCGGCTGCGTGTGCGTCTGCGGCGTGACCGGCGTCGTGTTCTGCGGCGCGGCCGTGGGTACCGGCGTCGACGTCTGCGTCGGAGTCGAGGAGGACGACGTCGACGGGGGCGCCGCCTTCTTCACCGGGTCCTTCTTGAGCGTCGGCAGCCGCGTGAACTTCGCCGCCGCGTCCGCCCCGTCCGGCAGCGTGTAGCCCGCGCTGGTGAGGCCGGTCAGCGCATCGCGCATCTTCGGCTGGAACGACAGCGCGCGGTCGCCGGCCTTCGCGTAGCCCGAGCGGTCCTTCGCGCGCCCCTCGCTCACGGCCTTCTTGTACGCCGCCCCCGCGCCCCGCAGGGCCGCGACCATCTGCGCGTTCAGCAGCGCGTCCGCGGGGCTGACGTCGAGCCCCCGCAGCGAGCCGGCCGCACCGCTGTAGGCGGAGGCGAGCTTGCCGGTGGCGTCGACCTGGCCGGCGCGCCGCCCGGCCTTCTTGAGCGCGGACGCGGCGGAGGCCTCGCGGTCCTCGAGCCGGGTCAGGATGCGCTCGGCGTCCTTGAGGTACGCGTCGCTCGGCCCGACCGGGAACGCCTTGCCGCCCGTGACGGTCAGCGAGGACGCGAGCTTCGCGCACGCGTCGCCGTCACACGCGAGCGCGGCGACGCCGTCGGTGGTCGGGACCACGTACACGTCCGAGCGCTGGTCGCCGACCTGGAGCCCTTGGTAGTGCAGCGCCTGCGCCCCGCCGCCGACGTCGACCTTCTCCCCCGCCGGCACGTCGCCGGTGCGCCACGCGTCCGGCAGCAGCGTCGAGTTCGCGGCGCTGTCGTCGGCCTTGCCGAGCACGACCGTCGAGCCGGCCTTCGTCGCCGTCACCGCGCCGTCCGCGAAGCCCGCGGGCGCCGCCGCGTCGCCCCGTTGCCAGTCCGACGGCAGGTCCAGCGACACGCCGGACGCCGAGACCGGCGTGGTCCCGGCGGCCGTCGGCGACGCCGCCACGGCCCCGCCGTCGTTCTTCGAGCCCCCGCCGCCGGAGAGCGCCACGGCCGCGACGACCACGACCACCGCGATCCCACCGCCGATCGCCGCGGGCAGGACCCACTTGGGCCGTCCACCGGGCTCGCGCGGCGGCGGTGGCGGCTCCTCCGGCGCGGCCTTGGTCGGCATCATCGTCTCGGCGACGACGGGCTCGGGAGCGGGCGGCGCGACCTCCACGGGCGGCGCGGCCTCGACCGGCGGCGGCGTCACCGCCGCCGGCTCACTCGTCGGCGGCCGCGACGGCGGCGGCGCGACGTACGTCTCGAACGGCTTCTCCTCGACCGGCTCGGCCGGCGCCGGCGCGATCAGCGCGTCCGTCGGCGGCGGCGGCGCAGGCGCCCCGAACGTCACGAACCCGCTGTCCGGCGACTGGATCGCCTGCGAGGGCATCGGCGTCGGCGGCCCGACGACCGGCTCCGGCGGCGTCGGCGCCGTCTCCGACGGCGGCGGCGTGAACATCGGCGGCGCGGCCGTGTCCGGCGCGCCCCACGCGAACGACTTGAACTCCTCCGACGCCGCGTCCCCCGTCGAGGTCCCCGGGAACGGCGCGGGCGTCAGCGGCTTGGCGGCGGTGTCCGCGGGCCGGGCCTCGACCAGCCGCGCCTCCCGCCGCCAGCGCGGGCCGAGCAGGCCGAGCAGGATCTCCTCGAAGTCGTCCCACGCGTCGTTGGCGTTCTGGGTCCGCGCCGCCGGGTCCTTGACCAGCAGCGCCTCGATCCAGTCCGAGATCCGCGGGTCGACCTCCGGCCGCAGCGTCTTGACCGCCGGGATCGGCTCGTTGACGTGGCGCAGCAGGATCGCCATCGGCGCGTCGGAGTCGTGGAACGGCACGTTGCCGGTGAACAGCTCGAACGCCATGCAGCCGACCGAGTAGAGGTCCGTCCACGGCCCGATGTCCTGCGCCATCGCCTGCTCGGGCGCCATGTAGGTCGGGGTGCCGACGGTCGTCCCGGTCGCGGTCAGGAACGCGCCGGTCTGCATCCTGGTGGTCGCCTTGGCGATGCCGAAGTCGGCGATCTTCACGCGCCCGTCCGCGGTCACCATCAGGTTCTCGGGCTTGAGGTCGCGGTGGACGATCCCGTGCGCCTCCGCGTGCGTGAGCCCGGCCAGCAGGCCCTCGAGCACGCCGCCAATCTGCGCCAGCGTCATCCGGGAGACGTACGGCCGCAGCGACCCCCGCTCGATGTACTCCATCGCGATGTAGGGCGTGCCGTCGTGCTCGAAGTAGTCGTGCACGGTGACGATGTTCGGGTGCGAGAGCGACCCGGCCACGCGCGACTCGCGCAGGAACCGCTGGGCGAACGACGGATCCGACGCGTGGAACGCGCCGAGCTCCTTGAGCGCCACGAACCGATCGAGGTCGGTCTGCCGCGCCAGGTAGACCATCGCCATGCCGCCGCGGCCGACCTCCCGGAGGATCTCGTACCGGCCGACGGTTTTCATGATGGCGTCAGGCATCGGCTCCGCGTAGTATCGCGGCACGCGCGCCGCCCGGCAACCACACCCCAGGGTGAAGCTCTTCGTCCTCGACACCCACACGATCTACCGCCGAGGCCTGGTCGCGTGTCTGGAGGAGCTCGACGGCGTCGGCTCGGTCGCCGAGGCCGAGCGCGTGCGCGACGCATGGGAGCATCCCGCGCTGTTCGAGGCCGACCTCGTGCTGGTCGACCCGTCGCTCCCCGGCGGGGGCGACTTCGTGGCCGGCGTGCGCGACGCCACCGGCGCCCGGGTGATCGTGTGCGCGTCCGACAGCGGGGAGGACGCGGCGCTGGCCGCGCTGCAGGCGGGCGCGGTCGGCTTCCTGCGCAAGGACGAGCTGACGCCGGATTCGCTCGCCTCAGCGGTGCGCGCGGCGGCGGACGGCGCGAGCGTCGTGACCTCCGAGCTGCTCGGGCAGCTGCTCGCCAAGCTGCCGGACGCGCGGCCCGCACCCGCGCGGTTGACCGACCGCGAGCAGCAGGTGCTGACGCTGATCGCCGCCGGGCATCCCACGCGCGAGGTCGCGCTCGAGCTGTCCTACTCGGAGCGCACCGTCAAGAACGTCCTGCACGACGTCGTGACCAAGCTCAACGCGCGCAGCCGTTCCCAGGCGGTCGCGTTCGCGGTGCGCGAAGGCCTCATCTAGTTTGTTCGCATGCTGACGACGGTGCTGGAAGGCCGGCGGATGATCATCTGCGCCGGCCCGGGGGGCGTCGGCAAGACGACGACCGCCGCGGCGGTCGCGCTCGGGCTCGCGGAGCGCGGGCTGAAGGTGGCGGTGGTGACGATCGACCCGGCGAAGCGGCTCGCGAACGCGCTCGGGCTCGACGCGCTGCCGAACGAGCCGCACCGCGTCGCCCTGGACGCCGACGGCGAGCTGTGGGCGCTGATGCTCGATCCCAAGCGGACGTTCGACGAGCTGGTCGAGCACCTCGCGCCGGACGCGCGCACGCGCGACGACGTGTTCGCGAACCGCATCTACCAGCAGCTGTCGAGCGCGGTCTCGGGCTCGCAGGAGTTCACCGCGATCGCGAAGCTCTACGAGCTCGACCAGGAGGGGGACTTCGACGCGCTCGTGCTGGACACGCCGCCGTCGCGCAACGCGCTCGACTTCCTCGACGCGCCCGGCCGCCTGACGCGCTTCTTCGGCGGGCGGACGATCCGCACGCTGCTCCGACCCGCGGGCCTGTTCGGGCGCGGCGTGTTCGGGGCGCTGGAGCGCGTCACCGGCGTCGACGTGCTGCACGACCTGTCGGTGTTCTTCGGCTCGCTGGGCGGGATGGTCGACGGGTTCCGTGAGCGCGCGCAGCGGGTGGGGGCGCTGCTGACCGATCCCGCGACGACGTTCCTGATCGTGACCGCGCCCCGGCACGACCCGGTCGAGGAGGCGATCTTCTTCCACCGCCGCCTGCGCGAGGCGGACATGGCGTTCGGCGGGCTGGTCGTCAACCGCGTCCACCAGCCGCCGGACGACGCGCTGCCGGCGCCGGTCGCGGGCGCGCTGGGGCCGGCGCTCGCCGAGCGGGTGACGGTCGCGACGCGCGAGCTGATCGCGCTCGCCGCGCGCGACGCCGCGAACGTCGCGCGGCTGCGCGCGGAGCTGGACGATCCGCCGACGATCCTGGTGCCGGAGCTGTCCGGCGACGTGCACGATCTCGGCGGGCTCGCCCGCGTCCGGTCACACCTGTTCCAGTAGTGCGTCCGCGACGGCCCGCAGGCCGGGGTCGAGGTGCCCGCACAGCACGTCGCGCAGCACGGCGCGCAGGTGGCCGCCGAGCTCGCAGACGAGCGCGTCGACCTCCTCGCCGGGGCGCACGAAGCCGGCGATCGCGGCGCGTTCGAGCGAGATCGCCTCGCGGATGCGGGCCTCGGCCTGTGCGCGATCGGCCGGCTCGGCGCAGATCGCCGCCAGCCGCTCGGCGACGCCGTCGTACGTGGGGCTGTCGACGTCCGCCAGCAGCGCCTTGGCCGCCAGCAGCCAGTCGGTCAGCGCCTCCAGGGCGCCGCCGCGCTCGCAGCCGAGCTCGAACCGCCGCAGCGCCCAGGCCAGCTCGCCCGAGCGGGGCGTGCGGCGCGAGACCAGCCCGCAGAACGCGCGCAGCGGGTCCTCCTCGTCGGCGCCGAGCAGGCAGTCCGCGGCGGGGCGCCGCAGGCCGGTCGCGAGCGGGACGGCCAGCCAGGCGTCGCCGCCGGTGCGGGCCCAGGCGGTCGGGCCGAGCGACGGCTCGGCGTCGTCCCACAGGCGCAGTGCGGTCTGCAGGCGGCGCAGGCGGCGGCCGGCGGTCTCCAGCGCGCGGCCCTCGCCCGCCGCGCTGGCCAGCGCGAGCACGGCGACGGTGCCGTGGGGGTCCGCCGTGAGGCCGGCGGGCGTGTCCTTGAGGGTCGCGCCGCGGACGAGCGCCAGGCCGTCCCCGAGCGGGACCTCGTCGGACTCGATCACCAGGCCGTCGACCGGCGTCAGCACGACGGACAGCTCGCAGCCCGCGTACGCGACCTGCTCGAGCTCCTGGTAGGCCGCGGTGAAGCGGTCCTCGTCGAAGACGAAGTCGGTCGCGTCCGCCCACACCGCGGCGAGGAACGCCTGCAGCGCGCCGTCGCGCGGGTCCCCGTGCGGGACGCTCTGGCCGCGGTGGCGCAGATAGCCCGGGAGGTCCGGCAGCGCGGCCATGCCCTGCGCGGCCGGCGGGTAGGACGGCAGCCGGGCGAGCATCCCGATCCGCTGCGCGATGAACCGGCCCGTGAGCGGGCGGTAGCAGTACAGCGGCGCCGAGCGGGTCGGCGTGGCGTCCAGCTCGAACGGGATCTCGGCGCCGCCGGACACCTCGTCCGCCAGCTGCCAAGCGGCCTCCTGCACGAAGGCCGCGAGCGAGTCCTGCAGCGCCCGGTTGTGCATGGCCGGGCGATTCGGCGCAGGCTCACGCACTCCTGCCCGGAGCATCGGTGATTGCAGCACGCGAGTCGGACGGAACGGTGCGATCGCGCCGCCCGAAGGCGCCGGCGAACGGGGCAATGAGCGAGTCGGCGCACCACCCGCACCACCCGCATGTCCACGCCGCCCGCGCCACCCTCGCGTCCACGCCGCCCGCGCGTCCACGCCGCCCGCGCCACCCGCGCGTCGACGCCGCCCGCACCACCCGCGCGTCGACGCCACCCGCGCGCGAGCGGCAACGCGCCACCTCAGGCCGCGAACGGTCGCTCTCGTCCCACATGCGCCAGAAAGTGACCACTCGACACGCCCTACGAGCGGCAACGCGCCACATCACGATCGCGCGACCACCCAACCGGGGCACCCGCCAACCCGGCACGGAGAGACACCTCCCCCACCGGCGCAGTCACCGCACCGCGCCCTGTCGCCGCCGGCGGAGAGGGCGCCGGAAGGCGCGACAAGCATCGCGAAACGGGCGCAAAGACGCGTGGGCGGCGTGAGGAGCGCGTGGGCGGCGCGAACACGCGTGGGCGGCGCGAACAGACGTGAGCGGCGCGAACAGACGTGAGCGGCGCGAAGACGAGTTGGGGCGCGAAGACGTGGGCGGCCCAAAGACGCGTGGGCGGCCGGCGGAGAAGTGCGCGCGGCGCGCAGTCGCGGCGTGCAGTCGCGGCGCGGAGGCGGCTGCGCAGCGACGGGCGCGGCGGCCACGTCCCTCACACGTTGTCCCCGCGCGTCTACGCCACCCGCGCGCGAGCGGCAACGCGCCACCTCAGGCCGCGAACGGTCGCTCTCGTCCCACATGCGCCAGAAAGTGACCACTCGACGCGACCGACGAGCGGCAACGCGCCACATCACGATCGCGCGACCACCCAACCGGGGCACCTGCCGACCCGGCACGGAGAGACACCTCCCCCACCGGCGCAGTCACCGCACCACACCCTGCCGCCGCCGGCGGAGAGGGCGCCGAAACGCGCGGCGGAGCGCCAAGAGGCGCAGAGCCGCCCGAGGCGAGGCGCCGAGAAGGCATGGGGACGTGGCGCGGGTGGCGCGCGGAGACGCGTCGGTGCGGTGCGCGAGAGACGCGGGACCCGCCGGCGGCACGGAGAGCGGCGCGGACGCGCGAAGACGCGGGGACGGACGCGCGAAGACGCGGGAACGGACGCGCGAAGACGCGGGAACGAACGCGCGAAGACGCGGGAACGGACGCGCGGAGACGCGGGAACGGACGCGCGAAGACGCGGGCGCGGACGGGCGGAGACGCGGCGCGGACGGCGCGCGGCGACGGACGCAGCTACGCGGCGACGGGCTCGACGACGCCGGGAGCGGCGGCGGGAGCCTCGGCGCACGTACCACCGAGCCACTCGGTGCCGTAGGTGCGCATGGAGTCGATGATCGGGACGAGCGCGCGGCCCTTCTCGGTCAGCGCGTACTCGACCCGCGGCGGCACCTCGGGGTAGGTGCTGCGCAGGACGATCCCTTCCTCCTCGAGCGCGCGCAGGCGCAGCGAGAGCGTGCGCGGGGAGATCCCGCCGAGCGAGCGCTCGAGCTCGCAGAACCGCGACCGGCCCTCGGCCAGGTCACGGACGATCAGCAGCGTCCACTTCCCGCAGACGATCTCCGCGGTACGACAGACTGGGCAATCGGGATCCGGCATCGATTGCCCAGTCTAGCCGCAAAGCTTCACGAACTGAAGCGAGCGGCGCGGTCGTCGGCCGCTAGCCGTTGAACAATCCGCCGAGGCCCTTGGCGCCCGAGCCGTCGCCGGTCATCTCGAGCCGGCCCTCGGACGGCTGCACGAGCACCCAGCCCTCGCCGTGGAAGGACATCTGGACGGACTCGCCCGAGCCCTTTCCGATCAGGTTCTTGGCCTTGAAGTCGGTGCGGATGCCGGTCGTCACGCCCGAGGACCACGTGATCGCGGCCTGCGCGTCGGCGAACGTCGGCGCGGACGCGACGTCGAGCAGCACGGGCGGCCCGTCGGACAGGATCGCCACCCAGCCGGTGCCGCGCAGCGCCAGGTTGAACAGGCCCGCGCCCATAATCGAAGAGGCGCCCTCGACGCGCTTGATGTCCCAGTCGATCCCGGCGTCGAACGCCAGCAGGTTGCGCCCGTTGACCGTGACCAGGTCGTCCTGGAGGTGGATCAGGTGCACGTCCTGGGCGCGGTCGGCCAGGAAGACCTCACCCGTCCCGGTCACCTTCATCAGCGCCGCGCCCTCGCCGGACACGGCCTTCTTGAGCATGCGGCTGAGGCCGCCGGAGCCGGCGTGCTCGAAGCGCACGTCGCCCTGGTAGGCGACCATCGAGCCCAGCTTGGCCTGGATCGTCACCGCTTCCAGGCGAACCTTGAGGAGCTTCGAGTTCTGGAGCGCGAACGCGTCCTGCGACTGCGTCTCGCCGAACTGCGCCAGGGTCGTCTGCATGCGCGTAACGCTAGAGCCGGACGCTGGGCGGCGGCGCGGACGGAGGCGGCGGCGCGCTCGGGGAGAGCGTGGCCTCGATCGCGGGCTCCGGCGCGGCGGCGGGCTCGCCGATCGGGCCGCCGGCGGCGACCATCAGCTTGAAGTCGTGCGGCGACGTCGCGGAGCGCATCGCCTCGTCGTACGTGATCCGGCCGGCCTGCAGGTGCTTGAGCAGGTGCTGGTCGAACGTCTGCATCCCGTAGTAGCCGCCCTCGGCGACGACCTCCGGGAGCTGGCCGGTCAGCTTCGGGTCCATGATCATGTCGTGCACGCGGCCGGTCATGACCATGATCTCGCAGCACGCCACGCGGCCGTGGCCGTCGGAGGTGCGCACGAGCCGCTGGGAGACGATCCCCTTCAGCGTGCCGGCGATCATCGCGCGCGCCTGCTGCTGCTGGTGCGGCGGGAAGAAGTCGATGATGCGGTTGACGGTCTCGGGCGCGTCGACCGTGTGCAGCGTCGAGAGCACGAGGTGCCCGGTCTCGGCCGCTGACAGCGCCGTGTGGACGGTCTCCTCGTCGCGCATCTCGCCGACCAGGATCACGTCTGGATCCTGACGCAGGACGCGGCGCAGCGCGCGCTTGAAGGACGCGGTGTCCTGCCCGACCTCGCGCTGGTTGATGATCGAGCTGCGGTCGCGGTGCAGGAACTCGATCGGGTCCTCGATCGTGACGATGTGCTTCTGCATCGTCCGGTTCATGTGGTCGATCATCGCCGCGAGCGTGGTCGACTTGCCGGAGCCGGTGGTGCCGGTGAGCAGGACGATGCCGCGCTCCTGCTCGGCGAGGCGCGTGACCGCCTCGGGCAGGCCCAGCTCGTCGACGGACTTGATCACGACCGGGATCGCGCGCATGACCACCGAGACCGAGCCGCGCTGCAGGAACGCGTTGACACGGAAGCGACCGAGGCCCTCGACCGAGTAGGAGAAGTCGACCTCGTTCTCGGCCTGGAACTCCGCCAGCTTCTCCGGGTCGTTGAGCATCTGCTGCAGCGCCTGGCGCGTGTCCTCGGGGAACAGGCGCTCGGTGCCGGCGATCGGCTCGAGGTGCCCGTGCAGCCGGATCAGCGGGTAGGACGGGACCTTGAGGTGAAGATCGGAGCCCTCGGCCGCGATCAGGTAGCGCAGGGCGTGGTCGAGATCGAAAGCCATACACCTGCCTCATCGGCGGGCGCGCGAACGCGCTTGAGCGCGCCTGGGGTCCGCACCCCAGGCGGCGCTAAGCCACGTCGCGGAGCTTCTGAGCCTCGGCCAGGCTCTGCAGCTTCTTCAGCGACTGGTTCTCGATCTGCCGGATGCGCTCGCGCGTCACGTTGAACGTGCGCCCGACCTCGTCGAGCGTGCGCGGGTGCTCGCCGCCGAGCCCGTACCGCAACTCGAGGACGCGCCGCTCGCGGTAGGAGAGGTTCTCTAGCGCCTCCCGCAGCGCTTCCTTGGTCAGGATCTCCGCCGCGCGCTCGTACGGGGACTCCGCCCGCTCGTCGGCGATGAACTGGCCGAACTCGGACTCCTCCTCGTCACCGACCGGCTTCTCCAGCGAGACCGGCGCCTGCGCGGAGCGCTTGATCGAGTCGACCTCCTCCGGGTCGATGCCCGTGACCTCGGCGATCTCCTCGGGCGTCGGCTCGCGACCCAGCTCGGTGACCAGCTTGCGCTCGGCGCGGCCGATCTTGTTGAGCTTCTCGACCACGTGCACCGGAATCCGGATCGTGCGCGCCTTGTCCGCCAGCGCGCGGGCGATCGCCTGGCGGATCCACCAGGTCGCGTACGTCGAGAACTTGAAGCCCTTGCGGTAGTCGAACTTCTCCGCCGCGCGCACGAGGCCGAGCGTGCCCTCCTGGATCAGGTCCAGGAACGGCAGCCCCTGGTTGCGGTAGTTCTTCGCGATCGAGACGACGAGCCGGAGGTTCGACTCGACCATCTTCTGCTTCGCGTCGAGGTCACCGCGTTCGATCCGCCGCGCGAGATCGACTTCTTCCTGGGCGGTCAGCAGGCGCACCTTGCCGATGTCCTTCAGGAACAGCTGAAGGGAGTCGGTGGTCATGTCCGGCTTGAGGTCGATCGTCGTCTTGGCTTTACGACGCCCCCGCTTGTCCGGCGCGCGATCCTCCTGGCCGGCGGCCAGGGCGGGATCGATCTCCTCGACCAGCTCGATCTCCGAGCGCTCGAGGAACGCGTGCAGCTCCTCCAGGTCGGCCTCGTCCACGTCCATCTCGGAGAGCGCCGCCGTGATCTCGGCGAAGGTGAGGACGCCGACCTGCTGACCCTTGAGGATCAGCCCCTTGACTTCTTCGAGTTCTTGCAGATCCACAACAGACATGGATGTCCCGTTCTAGCGAGGCTCAGTGAGAGCCGGCCTTACTGGATATGTGCCTGGCGGTCGAGGGGACGATGGGCCCACCCTCCCGACTCCCGTCGTGGCTGAGTCTAGGCGCTGCGATTGTCGACTTCCACCCGCAGTTTGTGGCCGGTCCGAGATCCGGCGCGGCGCTCTTCGGCGCGTTGCGGTGGCGCGGTCGTGATCGCGCATGATGCCACGCGAGCTACGGGGATTCCAGGCGTACACTCGGGATTCGATGGCGGAGAAGCGTTCGAAGCCGGCCGGGGTGCTGGGCACGCTGCCCGCGAGCCGTCCCGAACGGCTCGGCCACCCGCGGCGCGAGCCGCGCTCGGCGGCGCCCGCCGAGCCCGCCGCGGCGAAGCGGCGCCCGGCACCGAAACGCGCGCCGGCGAAGCCGCGCCCGGCGGCGATCCGCCCGCCGCGGCCCGCGGCCGTGCGCCCCGCCGCGCCACCGCTGCGGCCCCGCCACGCCGCCGAGCCGCCGCCCGAGCCGCTCGCGCCGCCGACCGGCACCGAGCTCGTCACCACCACGATCCGCGCCGCCGGCGAGCTCGCCCAGATCGGCCTGTCCGCCGGCGGACGCGCGCTCCGGCGGACGCTGGACCGCCTTCCGCGTCCATGAAGCAGCGCTGGATCGCCAACGCCGTCATCACCTCGCCGGACGAACACACGGTGATGGACCCGGACGGCGCGGTGCGCTCCGTCCAAACCGCGAACGTCGAGCTGCCCGAGGGCGCGCTCGAGGCGCTGTGGCAGCCCGCGAACCTCGAGCGGCTCGCGCGCACGTACTGGAAGTACCTCTCGCGCGTGACGCTCGGGATCATCCGCGTCACCTACGGCGAGCAGGAGCGCGCCGTCGTGGCGATCGCGCGGCCGTTCGTGCTGCTGCGCTTCCACGCGCCCGAGTACGACATCTCCGGCACGCGCGGGATCGTGCGCTGGCGGATCAAGGACGGCCTGCTGGTCTCCAAGCCCGGGCACGGCCACCTGAAGATCGACGTCCGCCGCATCGCGCCCAACCGCGTGCACGTCGAAGTCGAGGTCGCCAGCTTCTACCCGGCGCTCGCCACCTGGCTGACGCGCTGGTTCTACGTCAACACGCAGTCGCGCATCCACGTGCTGGTGACGCACGGGTTCCTGCGCTCGCTGGCCAAGCGCGACCTCGAGGAGTCCGAGGTCGGCAGCCTCGCCGGCCGCCCGCGCACGCCGGTCGGCGACACGCCGTGGCCGGGCGTCGCCGCGCTCACGCTGCTCGCAGCAGCGCTCGTGTCATCCCTGCGACTTCGACGAGCGCGGCGTGCGAGGAAGGGCTTGCCCCGATCGCGTTGATGAAGCCGTGGAAGAGGCCGGGGAAGCGCCGCAGCCACGTCCGGACGCCGGCCGCCTGCAGCGCCGCGACGTAGGCCTCCCCCTCGTCGCGCAGCGGGTCGAACCCGGCGGTGACGACGAGCGCCGGCGCGGACTCCGCCAGCCGCGGCGACAGCAGCGGCGAGCGCAGCGGGTCCGCCGGATCGGAGCCGGGCGGCAGGAAGTGCCCCGCGTACCAGGTCATCAGCTCGTCGGTGAGGAAGAACCCGCGCCCGAAGAGCGTCCGCGACGGCCGCTCCACCGACGCGTCGACCGCGGGATAGAGCAGCAGCGCGAGCGCCGGGTCGTACTCGATCGCCAGCGTCGCGCACAGGTTCCCGCCGGCGCTGTCGCCGCCGACCGCCACGCGCTCGAAGCGCGCCGCCGCCCACTCGTAGGCCGCCCGCGCGTCGTCCACGTAGGCCGGGAACGGGTGCTCGGGCGCCTTGCGGTACGCGACGCTCAGCACGTCGACCCCGGCGTGCCGGCAGAGGACGCGGCACGGCGCGTCGTGCGTGTCGAGGTCGCCGACGACGAACCCGCCGCCGTGCAGGTACAGCAGCAGCGGCTTCGCGCCCGGCTCGGCCGACGAGTACAGCCGCGCCGGCAGCCCGGCGGCCTGCAGGTCGCGCACCGCGCCGACCGGCACCGTGCGCGGGCCGCGCCCCAGCCGCGCCTCCTCGCGCGTCAGCGCCCGCGCCCGCTCGACCGTCAGCGTCCCCCAGGCCGGCTCGCCCAGCCGCCGGCGCAGCGCGAGCATCAGCTGCACGTCGGCCTCCAGCCGCTGCCCGTCGAGCACGATCGCCGGCTGCCCGGAGAGCCGCCGCTGCACGCGCGGCGGCAGCTGCCCGAGCCAGTGGGCGAGCGCGGCCCTCACCCGTAGCGGTAGCCCGTCAGCTCGCGCAGCTTCGTGCGGTCGTGGCGCGACTCGATCCGCCGCACCGTGCCCGAGCGCGAGCGCATCACCAGCGACTCGGTCGTCGCGCCGCGCGCGCCCTCGTAGCGGACGCCGCGCAGCACGTCGCCGTCGGTCACGCCGGTCGCGCTGAAGAAGCAGTTGGACCCCTTGACCAGGTCGTCGTGCGTCATCACCTTCCCGACGTCGTAGCCGGCCGCGCCCGCCCGCGCGCGCTCGTCGTCGTCGCGCGGCCACAGCCGCCCGAGCAGCCCGCCGCCGTAGCACTTCAGCGCCGCCGCGGTGATCACGCCCTCGGGCGTCCCGCCGATCCCCCACAGCAGGTCGACCGGCCGGTCCGGCGCCGCCGCCAGCAGCGCGCCCGCGACGTCGCCGTCGGTGATCAGCCGTACGCGCGCGCCCGCCTCGCGGATCGCCGCGATCCCCGCCTCGTGGCGCGGCCGGTCGAGCACGACCACCATCACGTCGCGCACTTCGACGCCGCGTCGCTCCGCGATCAGCTCGACGGTCCGGCCCAGCGGCCGGTCGAGGTCGAGCAGGTCGACGAGACCTTCGGCCGCGGCCATCTTCTCCATGTAGAAGACCGGGCCGGGATCGAACATCGTGCCGCGCTCGGACAGCGCGATCACCGACACCGCGTTCGGGCGGCCCTGGGCCGTCAGCCGCGTGCCGTCGAGCGGGTCGACCGCGATGTCGACCTGCGGCGGCGTGCCGTCGCCGACGACCTCGCCGTTGGCCAGCATCGGCGCCTCGTCCTTCTCGCCCTCCCCGATCACCACCACGCCGTCCATGTGGATCGTGTGCAGGACGGCGTGCATCCCGTCCACGGCGGCCTGGTCGGCGGCTTCCTTGTCACCCATCCCGATGTAGCGGGCGGCCTGCAGCGCCGCCGCTTCGGTCACGCGCACGAGCTCGAGCGCGAGGTTGCGGTCCGGAGGCATGTTCTCGTCGCTGAGGGACATGCGAGGCGAGCCTATAGGGTGCCGCCCGATGAGTGACTCGCTCGTCCACGGCGACGACGGCCGGGCGCGGTGCTGGTGGGCCGGCCCGGCGCCGGAGTACGTCGCCTACCACGACACCGAGTGGGGGCGACCGGTCCGCGACGACCGCCGGCTCTACGAGAAGCTGACGCTCGAGGCGTTCCAGTCCGGGCTGGCCTGGATCACGATCCTGCGCAAGCGCGAGGCGTTCCGCGCGGCGTTCGACGGCTTCGAGATCGAGCGCGTGGCGCGCTACGGCGAGCAGGACGTCGCACGGCTGATGGCGGACGCCGGGATCGTCCGCAACCGGGCCAAGATCGAGGCCGCGATCGCGAACGCGCGGGCTGCGCTCGACATCGACCTGACCGCGCTGATCTGGTCCTTCGCGCCCGACCCGCGCCCGCGGCCGCGCTCGCGCGCCGACGTGCGCGCGTCCACGCCCGAGTCGGTCGCGCTGGCCAAGGCGCTCAAGCGGGCCGGCTTGCGCTTCGTCGGGCCGACCACCGCGTACGCGCTGATGCAGGCCTGCGGGCTCGTCGACGACCACATCGAGGGGTGCCATGTTTGAGCAGCTGCGCGACGGCGGCGCGGTGACCGCCGAGGAGATCCTCGCGCAGGCGGACTTCGGGTCGCGCGCGACCGACGAGCGCCCGCACGTGTTCTTCAACTTCGTCACCACGCTCGACGGGCGTGCGGCGCTGGACGGCTCCTCGCGCGCGCTCGGCGAGTCGGCCGACCTCGAGCTGCTGCTGGCGCTGCGGGCCGCGGCGGACGCCGTCCTGGTCGGTCCGGGGACGATCCGGGTCGAGGGCTACGGGCGCCTCGTCTCGCCCGGGCGCCGGGCCGCGTCCCCGCCCGCGGTCGTGATCTCCCGCCGCCTGGACGTTCCGTGGGACGCCGGCCTGTTCGCCGCCGCCGACCAGCCGGTGATCGTCTACACCGCGGTCGCCGGGGAGGCGCCGGAGGTGGCCGCGCCGGTCGAGGTCGTGCGGCTGCCGGCGTGCACGCCCGCGGCGGTGCTCGCGGACCTGCGAGCGCGCGGCGTCCGGGCGCTGCTGAGCGAGGGCGGCCCGCACCTGTTCCACGGCTTCCTCGAGGCGGGGGTGGTCGACGAGCTGTTCCTGACCGTGTCGCCGCTGATCACCGGCGACGCGGCGGCGACGTCGATCGCCGAGGGCGCCCGGCTCGCGGTCCCGGAGCGCTGGACGCTGACCTGGGCGCTGCGCGCCGGCGACGAGCTGTTTCTGCGCTACGTCCGTTAGCCTGAGCCGGGATGGTCCGGCGGACGGTGCTCTCCTTCGCGCTGCTGTGCACGCTGCCGGCGTCCGCGTCCGCCGCCGACGTGCGCGCGGAGAACGGCCAGTTGCGCTTCACCGCCGCCGCCGGGAAGGTCAATAACGTGACCTTCGAGGAAGGGCCGGACGGCACGGTGACGGTCGCGACCGCCGTCGCCGACGAGGACCCGCTGGTCGCCGGGGCGGGCTGCACGCCGCTGGCCGCCACCGTCGTCTGCGCGGGGATCACCAGCGCCGTGATCGACGCCGGCGACCAGGCCGACCGGATCACCGCCGGCTGGCTCGACGGCACGACGTTCCGCGGGCTCAAGACGATCGCCGCGACGATCAGCGGCGGCGACGGCAACGACGCGCTCGCGGGCGGCGCGGGCGCCGACCGGCTCGACGGCGGGGCCGGCAACGACGACCTCAACGGGTTCGCGGGCAACGACACGCTCGTGGGCGGCGACGGCAACGACCTGCTGCAGCCGAACGTCGGCTCCGACGTCCTGATCGGCGGCGACGGCATCGACACCGCGGTCTACGGCCGCCGCACCTCGCCGGCCTACTCGCTGGACGGGGTCGCCAACGACGGCACCGCGGGCGAGAACGACCTGATCGGCACCGACGTCGAGAACATCGACGCCGCGGCCGACGACCCGGCGCAGACCGTGACCCTGGTCGGCGACGCGCGGGCCAACACGCTGACCGTGCAGTACGGGCGCGGCACGATCATCGGCGGCGAAGGCGCCGACGTGCTCGAGGGCGGCCCGCAGGACGACACGATCGTCTCCCGCGACGGCTCGCCGGACGTCGTGATCTGCAACGGCGGCAACGACACCGTGACCGCCGACACGCTGGACATCGTCTCCCCCAGCTGCGAGAACGTGACGCGGCAGGCCGCGCCAGGCGGCCCGTACGACGACCACCCGCCGGCGCTCGCCTGGCTGGTGCCCGCGGCCGGCTCGAGCGTCTCGGCCGGAGCGGGGACGAGGCTGGCGGTCGACGCGAGCGACGACCGCGGCCTCACCCGGGTGCAGTTCTTCGCGGGCGAGCGCGCGCTGTGCGAGGACGTCGCGGCACCGTACACGTGCGCGTTCCAGCCGCGCGGGGACGACGTCGGGCGCACGACGCTGATCGCGATCGCCACCGACGGAGCGAACCAAACGGCGTCGGCCGTGCGCACGGTCACGGTCCGGCGCTTCCAGCCGCGCAGCGTGACGATGACGCTGCGCCCGAACCGTGTCCGCCGCGCGCCGTACTCGCTCCGGCTCACCGGCCGGGTCTCGCGGCCGGAGGCGGTGTCGCCGTCGCACGGCTGCAAGGGCACGGTGACGCTGACCGCCAAGCGCGGGAAGAAGACGGTCTCCACGCACCGCGCGCCGGTGCGGCGGACGTGCGAGTACAGCGCGACGTTCAAGTTCGCGTCGCGGCCGGCGAGCCGGCTGAAGCTCCAGGCGAAGTTCGCGGGCAACGAGGTGCTGGAGCCGAAGAGCTCCCGCACCCGCACCGCACGCCTCGGTTAGCGTCCAGCAGATGGATCTAGAGAACACCCCGGCGCTCGTCGCCGGCGGCGCGTCCGGTCTCGGCGCCGCCACCGCGCGGGCGCTGGCCGAAGCCGGCGCCGCCGTCACCATCGCCGACATCAACCTCGACGCCGGGGCGGCGCTCGCCGCCGAGCTCGGCGCGCGCTTCATCCACACCGACGTCACCGATCCCGCGCAGGTCGAGGCGGCGATCCCCGCGGGCGTGCGCGTCAGCGTGTGCTGCGCCGGCATCGGGCCGGCCGAGAAGACCGCCGGGCGCAAGGGCCCGCACTCGTTCGAGCTGTTCGAGCGCGTGATCCGGATCAACCTGATCGGCACGTTCAACGTGCTGCGGCTGGCGGCGGCGGAGATGCTCCGCAACGAGCCGAACGCGGACGGCGAGCGCGGCGTGTGCATCAACACGGCGTCGATCGCGGCGTACGACGGGCAGATCGGCCAGGTCGCCTACTCGGCGTCCAAGGGCGGCGTCGTCGGCCTCACGCTGCCGGCGGCGCGCGATCTCGCGCAGTCCGGCGTCCGCGTGTGCGCGATCGCGCCCGGCCTGTTCGACACGCCGCTGCTGGCCGGGCTGCCGCAGGAGGTGCAGGACGCGCTCGGCAAGACCGTGCCGTTCCCGCCCCGGCTCGGGCGCCCGGACGAGTACGCCGCGCTCGCCCTGCACATCGTCGGCAACCCGATGCTCAACGGCGAAGTCATCCGGCTGGACGGCGCGCTGCGGATGGCGCCCCGGTAGTATCTCAGTCACGTCCACTGAGATCTGTTGCGCGTGATGATGGCGGGTGGTACGCTGTAGCGACCTACCAAAGGTAAGTTGCTACAGAAAGTGAAGCCGCACGCCATGACATCCCTCCTGCTCGTCCCCCTGGACGACACGGTGGTCTTCCCCACCATGGATGTGACGCTTCCCGTTCGCGTCGGGGACGAGGAGCGGGTCCTGCTGATCCCACGTCACGACGGCGAGTTCGCCAAGGTCGGGACGATCGCGGAGGTCACGGACCACATCCGGCTGCCCGGCGGCGGCCGCGCCGTGG
Organism: Solirubrobacter sp.; assembly: GCA_035555675.1. Lineage (GTDB taxonomy): Bacteria > Actinomycetota > Thermoleophilia > Solirubrobacterales > Solirubrobacteraceae > Solirubrobacter. The sequence goes on from DATMGH010000053.1 coordinate 21,248, forward strand.
CGCTCTCGGGCGTCAGCCGCGGCGTCGCCGGCGCCGCGCATACGGATGAGCTCGGCCGCCTGGTCGTCGAGGTCACCGAGCACGCCGACGACAAGCCGGTCGACGGCCGCACGCGCCAGCTGGAGCGCGAGTACCGCGCGATCATCGAGGAGATCCTCGAGCTGCGCGGCGCCGACGACCGCGTCGCGCAGTTCCTGCGCGCGATCGCCGATCCCGGCCCGCTGGCCGACACGATCGGGTACGCGCCCGACGTCCCGTTCGAGGACAAGGTGCGCGCGCTCGAGACGCTCGACGTCGCCGACCGCCTGCAGCTCGTCGTCGACCTCCAGCGCGAGCGCCTGACCGAGCTGCAACTGCGCAAGAAGATCCGCGAGGACGTCCAGTCCGGCGCGGACAAGCAGCAGCGCGAGTACATCCTGCGCAAGCAGATGGAGTCGATCCAGCGCGAGCTGGGCGAGGACGGCGCGTCGGTCGCCGAGGAGTACCGCACCAAGATCGCCGAGGCCGGCATGCCCGACGCCGTGCGCGAGCAGGCCGAGAAGGAGCTGGGGCGGCTCGAGCGCATGGGCGACCAGTCCGGCGAGGCGTCGATGATCCGCACGTACCTCGACTGGCTGATCGCGGTGCCGTGGAGCTCGACGTCGGAGGAGAAGCTCGATCCGAGCGCGGCGCGTGAGGTGCTGGACGCCGACCACGCCGGTCTCGAGGACGTCAAGGACCGCATCGTCGAGTACCTGGCGGTCAAGAAGCTGCGCGTCGAGCGTGGGATCAAGGAGGACAAGCGCAGTGGCGCGATCCTGACCCTGATCGGCCCGCCCGGCACCGGCAAGACGTCGATCGGCGAATCGATCGCGCGGGCCACGGGCCGCGAGTTCGTCCGCATGTCGCTGGGCGGCGTGCGCGACGAGGCCGAGATCCGCGGGCACCGGCGCACGTACATCGGCGCGCTTCCGGGCCGCCTGGTGCGCGCGCTGCGCGACGCCGGGACGATGAACCCGGTGATCATGCTCGACGAGGTCGACAAGGTCGGCGCCGACTGGCGCGGCGATCCGTCGGCCGCGCTGCTCGAGGTGCTCGACCCGGCGCAGAACCACTCGTTCCGCGACCACTACCTGGACGTCGAGCTCGACCTGTCCCAGGTCATGTTCATCGCGACCGCGAACGTCGCCGAGACGATCCCCGGCCCGCTGCTGGACCGCATGGAGGTCATCCGCTTCGACGGGTACACGACCGCCGAGAAGACCGCGATCGCGCGCGGCTACCTGTGGCCGCGTCAGCGCGAGCGCAACGGGCTGCTGGAGGACGAGGTCTCGATCTCCGACGAGCTGCTGACCCAGATCGTCAGCGAGTACACGCGCGAGGCGGGCGTCCGCAACCTCGAGCGCGAGCTCGGCACGGTGCTGCGCAAGACCGCGACCCGGATCGCGTCCGGCAAGACCGAGGCCCCGGTGGAGATCACGCTGGAGCTGGTGCGCGACGCGCTCGGGCGCCAGAAGGTCTTCCAGGAGGCGGCGCTGCGCACGGCGGTGCCGGGCGTCGCGACCGGCCTGGCCGTGACCGGCACCGGCGGTGACGTGCTGTTCGTCGAGGCGACGGCGATGAAGGGCAAGGGCGAGCTGACGCTCACCGGGCAGCTGGGCGACGTGATGAAGGAGTCGGCGCGGATCGCGCTCTCCTACGTGCGCGGCCACGCGGCCGAGCTCGGCATCGCCGAGGACGCCTTCGACGGGCGCGAGTTCCACGTCCACGTGCCCGCGGGCGCGATCCCCAAGGACGGGCCGAGCGCCGGCGTCACGATGATCACCGCGCTCGCGTCGCTGCTGACCGGCCGCCCGGTCAAGCACACGGTCGGCATGACCGGTGAGGTCACGCTGCAGGGCCGGGTGCTGCCGATCGGCGGGCTCAAGCAGAAGGTGCTGGCCGCGCACGCCGCGGGGCTGACGACCGTGATCCTGCCGGAGCGCAACCGCGGCGACCTCGACGACGTCCCCGCGGACGTCCGCGAGGCGATGTCCTTCCACCCCGTGATGAGCATCGACGAGGTGCTCGAGCTGGCCTTGGAGCCTGCGCCGACTACGGTGGCTGCGTGACGGCAGCCTTCCGGCGCTTTGAGGAAGGGGGCGGGAACCCGGCCCGCCCACCCGGGCGCCGCCTCCAACCGTCCCCGGGGCCCACGCGAACCCCTGATCTGACGCGGCGGATCGTCCGCCTCTTCCGGCCCTATCGGGGCCGGTTGTTCGTGGTGCTCGTGTTGATCGCGCTGTCGGCGGCGATCTCGATGATCTCGCCGTTCCTGCTGCGCGACGTGCTCGACGTGGCGATCCCGCAGGACCGTGACGGACTGCTCGGTCTGCTGGTCGGCGGCATGATCGCGATCTCGGTCGCGACCGGGGTCCTGGGCGTCGGGCAGACGTGGCTGACCAACGTGGTCGGCCAGCGCGTGATGCACGACCTGCGCACGGAGGTCTACCAGCATCTGCAGCGGCTCTCGCTCGCGTTCTTCACGCGGACGCGCACGGGCGAGATCCAGTCGCGGATCGCGAACGACATCGGGGGCGTGCAGAGCGTCGTGACGTCGACGGCGGCGTCGATCGTGTCCAACGTGACCACGGTCGTGGCGTCGGTCGTGGCGATGTTCCTGCTGGACTGGCGGCTGGCGGTCTTCTCGCTGGCGCTGCTGCCGTTCTTCGTGGCGCTCGCGCGCCGAGTGGGGGCGCAGCGGCGGCGGATCACGTCGGTCAAGCAGGGGGCGATGGCCGACATCTCGTCGCTCGTCCAGGAGTCATTGAGCGTCTCCGGGATCCTCCTGGGCAAGACGATGGGGCGCGGCGCGGAGCTGGCGACGCGCTTCGAGGCGGAGTCGGCGAACCTGGCCGACCTGGAAGTGCGCTCGCGGATGGCGGGGCGCTGGGTGATGGCGGCGATCCAGACGTCGTTCGCGGTCATGCCGGCGCTGGTGTACCTGTTCGCGGGGCTGGCGCCGGGGGCGGCGTCGATCGGCACGATCGTGGCGTTCACGACGCTGCAGACGCGGC
>DATMGH010000054.1:0-59112 GCA_035555675.1 Solirubrobacter sp.
ACTACCTCGGCGGCACCGTCCAGGTGATCCCGCACATCACCGACGAGATCAAGCAGCGCGTCAAGCTGATGGCCGACGCCAGCGACGTCGACTTCGTCATCACCGAGATCGGCGGCACGGTCGGCGACATCGAGTCGCTCCCGTTCCTGGAGGCGATCCGCCAGTTCCCGGTTGACGTCGGGCGCCGGCGCACGATGTTCATCCACCTCACGCTCGTCCCGTACATCGGCCACGCCAAGGAGCTCAAGACCAAGCCGACGCAGCACTCGGTCAACGAGCTGCGCCGCATCGGTATCGCGCCGGACATGGTGATCTGCCGCTCCGAGGGCGGGCTGCCGCTCGACGTGCGCAAGAAGATCGCGCTGTTCGCCTCGCTGCCGGTCGAGGCGATCGTGTCCGGTCGCGACGTCGACAACATCTACAAGATCCCGCTCTACTACCGGGCGGAGGGCGTCGACGACTTCGTGCTCGAGCACTTCGGGCTCGAGGCCGCGGAGCCGGACCTGGGCAGCTGGGAGCGCCTGGTCCGCCAGGCCACGGAGGCGCAGAGCCGCCCGCCGGTCCGGATCGCGCTGGTCGGCAAGTACGTCGCGCTCGAGGACGCCTACCTCTCGGTCGTCGAAGCGCTGCGGCACTCGGGCTTCCAGCTCGGCCGCGGGATCGAGATCGACTGGGTGGACTCGGAGACGCTCGACGACGGCGAGGTCCGGGCGCGCCTGCACGGCGTCGACGGGATCCTGATCCCGGGCGGCTTCGGCGTGCGCGGCATCGAGGGCAAGATCACCGCCGCGCGCATCGCGCGCGAGCAGAAGATTCCGTTCCTGGGCGTCTGCCTCGGCATGCAGATGGCGGTCGCGGACTTCGCGCGCCACGTCGTCGGCATGGACGGCGCGAACTCGACCGAGTTCGACCCGGAGACGCCGTACCCCGTGATCGACCTGCTGCCCGAGCAGAAGGAGGTCGCGGACATGGGCGGCACGATGCGGCTGGGGGCGGACCCGATCAAGCTGCACGCGGGCACGCGGGCGCGCGAGATCTACGGCGAGGCCGTGATCTACGAGCGCCACCGCCATCGCTACGAGGTCAACAACTTCCTGCGCAAGCGGATCGAGGCGGCCGGGCTGGTGTGCTCGGGCACGTCGCCGGACGAGCGCCTGGTCGAGATCATCGAGATCCCCGACCATCCGTTCTTCGTCGCGTCCCAGTACCACCCGGAGTTCAAGTCGCGGCCGGAGCGCCCGGCGCCGCTGTTCCGGGACTTCGTCGCCGCCGCGCTGGAGCGGGCGAAGGCGCAGCGCCCGGCCGAGCTCACCGTCGAGGAGCCGGCCGGCAGCACCCTGTGAGGCCGGCCAGCGAGGCGGAGAAGGCCCGCCAGGCGGAGACCTTCACCGCGCTCTGCCGCATTCCGAGCCCGAGCTGGGACGAGGCCGCCTGCGCGGAGCGCGTCGAGGCCGACCTGCGCGCGGTCGGCCTCGCGGTCGAGCGCGACGAGGCGGGGAACCTGCTGGCGCGGATGCGCGGGCGCAGTGAGCGCACCGTCCTGCTCTGCGCGCACCTGGACACCGTGCCGCCGCTGGCCCCGATCGAGCCGGTGCTGGTCGACGACGGCTGGGAGAACGCCAACGACGGCATCCTCGGCGCGGACAACAAGGCGGCGGTGGCGATGATCATCGAGGTCGCGCGCCGCTGCAGCGTCGAGGGGGCGCCGGTCGGGCTGGAGCTGCTGTTCACGGTCGCCGAGGAGGTCGGGCTGCAGGGCGCCAAGCGCTTCGACGCGTCGAAGCTGCAGGCCGAGTTCGGGTACGTGTTCGACCATGCGACGCCGATCGGGGAGCTGGTGACCGCGTCGCCGACGCTCTACCGCGTCGAGGCCGCGTTCCACGGCAAGTCCGCGCACGCGGGTATCCGCCCGGAGTCCGGCCGCTCGGCGATCCTCGCGGCGGCCCGCGCCGCGGTCGCGATGCCACACGGTCGCCTCGACGCGCAGACCACCGCCAACGTCGGCTTCCTGCACGGCGGCGTCGAGTCCACCAACGTCGTTCCTGAGCGCGCGCGGCTGCTGGCCGAGGTCCGCTCCGTGGACCCGGACCGGGCCGAAGAGGCGCTGGCGGCGGTGATCGACGCGCTGCACGACGGGGCCAGCGACGCCGAGTGCGACGTCGACGTGATCACCGAGAAGCAGGTGGTCGGCTACCGCTCCAAGCCGTCGTCGCCGGCCGTGGCGGCCGCCGAGGCCGCGCTGCGCACGCACGGCTACGAGCCGCGCCGGATCGCCACCGGCGGGGCCTCGGACGCGAACGTCCTGGAGGCGGCCGGCATCCCGACGATCAACGTGGCCAACGGCACCGAGCGCAACCACGAGCCGACCGAGCGGGTCTCGGTCGCCGCGCTGGACTCGATGCTCGACGTCGCGTTCTCGCTGTTGGACGAGGCGGCGGTGGCATGAGCTCCGAGTTCTCGCGCCTGGGCTCCGAGCGCCTGTTCGACGGCAAGTTCATCGCGGTCCGGCGGGACACGTTCCGCCACGAGGACGGCGAGGTGGTCTCGCGCGAGCTGGTCTCGCACCCGGGCGCGGTCGGCATCGTCGTGCTCGACGACGAGGACCGCCTGTGGCTCGTCCGCCAGCCGCGCGAGGCGATCGGCGTCCCGGACCTGCTCGAGATTCCGGCCGGCAAGCTCGACGCCGAAGGCGAGGTCCCGCTGGACGCGGCCAAGCGCGAGCTCGCCGAGGAGATCGGCAAGCAGGCTTCGCGCTGGGAGTCGCTCGGCTCGTTCTTCACTTCACCGGGCTTCGCCGACGAGGAGATCCACCTCTTCCTGGCCACCGGCATCAGCGACGTCCCCGAGCGCCCGGAGGTCGAGGAGGACGAGCGCATCGACGTCGAGGTCCGCCCGCTCGCCGACCTCGACGAGATCCTCGCCACCAACCAGGACTCCAAGACCCTGATCGCGCTCTACCGCCTGCGCGACCGCCTAGCCTGACGCGCTCGCCGGGTCGCGACCGGCATCGCGGTGACGTACCAGTTGTCGAACCCGGGAAACGCGATCTCATATGAGCCCGTCGCGACGTGCGTCACGGTGGGCCCGCCGCCCATGCGGTTGAAGTACGTCGACACGGCGCCCGACGAGCTGACCACGACGCCCGCGAGCGCCGCTCCGCGCGCGCCGGCCGCGAGGCTCGTCGTGGTGACCGCGCCGGCCTTGAGCGTCGGGTTCGGGTACGCGCCGGTCAGGTCGCCGCCGGCGACGCCGGTGCTCGGACCGATCAGCGAGGTCGAGCCGCCCCAACCGCTCGCGGACTTCGGTCCGTAGAGCGCATGGGCGGCGGTGTCGATGTAGAAGTCGCCGACGGCTCCGGTCCCGGCCGCCGGCGTTGAGCACGGTCCTGCCACTCGCGCCGGCGAGTCCCGGCGCGCCCAGGTCGGGTCGAGGTACGGATGCGCGTCCGTAGCCGCAGGACCGGTTGCACGCGCAGGGCTCGCCGGCCGGCCGCCGAAGCCCGATGCCGATGGCCGTCGTCGACGTTGGACCCACCGCGCCCACGCACCCGTTCGAGCACCTCGTGCTCGACTTCCTGGCGTACCTCGAGTTCGAGCGCGGGCTCTCGCGCAACACGCTCGAGGCCTACCGCTCGGACCTGCTCCAGTTCGGCGCGTACCTCAACGGTCGCGACGCGCTCGCGGTCACGCACTCCGACCTGGCCGGCTTCGTCTCCTCACTGGCCGCGGGTGACGGCGAGCGCGCGCCCGCGTCCCCGGCGACGCTGCAGCGCAAGGTCGCGTGCCTGCGCTCCTTCTACCGCCATCTGCGCCGCCAGGGCACGCTCGCCACGGACCCGACCGCAAACCTCCGCGCCCCCAAGCAGAGCCGCCGCCTGCCACAGGTGCTCTCGCGCGACGAAGTGGCGAAGCTGCTCGAGCAGCCGCGCGGGACCGAGCCGCCGGCGCTGCGTGACCGCGCCCTGCTGGAGCTGATGTACGCCTGCGGCCTGCGGGCGAGCGAGGCGATCGACCTCGAGCTGCAGGACATCGACCTCGAGGCCGGCATCCTGCGGGCGCGCGGCAAGGGGTCCAAGGAGCGGCTCGTGCCGGTCGGCTCGGCGGCGACCCGCGCGGTGAACGCCTACCTGCACCGCGGGCGGCCACGGCTGGTCGGCGACCGCCTGGAGCCGCGCCTGTTCGTCAACCATCGCGGTGCCGGGCTCACCCGCCAGGGGCTCTACAAGATCGTCCAGCGCCACGCCGAGTCCGCCGGGCTGGCCGAGCGCATGAGCCCGCACACGCTGCGCCACACGTTCGCGACGCACCTGCTGGCCGGCGGCTGCGACCTGCGGTCGCTGCAGGAGATGCTCGGGCACGCCGACATCGCGACCACCCAGCTCTACACGCACCTTTCGGCCGACCGCCTGCGCGACGTGTACTTCGACGCGCACCCGCGCGCGCACACCCGCTGATCGCTGCCACAATCGGCAACGGTGAAGCGAGCGTTCGTCATCGTCATCGACGCGTGCGGTGCCGGGGCGCTCCCGGACGCCGCCGACTACGGCGACGCCGGGACCAACACGCTCGCGCACCTCGCCGAGGCGGCCGGCGGGCTCGACCTGCCGGTGCTGCAGCGGCTCGGCCTCGGGGACGTCCTGCCGCTGGCCGGCGTTCCGCCGTCGCCGGAGCCCGTCGTCCACGGCCGCCTGCACCCGCTCGGCCCGGGCAAGGACACGATCACCGGTCACTGGGAGCTGATGGGCGTCGTCACGCCCGTCCCGCTGCGCACGTATCCGGACGGGTTCCCGCCGGACATCGTCGACCAGCTCCACGACGCGAGCGGCCGCGGGGTCCTCTGCAACCGGCCCTACAGCGGTACGGCGGTGATCGACGACTTCGGCGAGCGCCACCTGGCCACCGGCGACCTGATCGTCTACACGTCGGCGGACTCCGTGCTGCAGATCGCCGCGCACGTCGACGAGGTCCCGCCCGCCGAGCTGTACGCGATCTGCGCCGCCGCGCGCGAGATCATGTCCGGCGAGCACGCGGTCGGCCGCGTGATCGCGCGCCCGTTCCGCGGTGCCCCGGGCGCGTTCGAGCGCACCGACGGCCGCAAGGACCTCGCGTTGCCGCCGCCCGGGCGCTCCTACATGCAGGAGCTGCAAGCGGCCGGCGTTCCGGTCCACACGGTCGGCAAGATCGGGCAGGTGTTCGACGGCGTCGGCGTCGACGTGTCCCACAAGGGCCCGACGAACGCGACCGCGCTGGCGGCCACGCGGGAGCTGATCGACGCGCTCGACGGCGGCTTCGTCTTCACCAACCTGGTCGAGACCGACCAGGTCTACGGCCACCGCAACGACGTCCCGGGCTACCACCGGGCGCTGCAGGCGATCGACGCCGAGCTCGGCGCCTGGCTCCCGCTTCTGGATCCGGCGCGCGACCTCCTGATCGTCACCGCCGACCACGGTTGCGACCCGACCACGCCCGGCACCGACCACACGCGCGAGCACGTCCCGCTGCTCGCCCGCTTCGAGGGCCACGGCGGCCGCCGCCACGACGGCCCGTTCGCGGACGTCGGCGCGTCCGTCCTGCGCTGGTTGACCGGCCGCGACGCCGCGCTGCCGGGCGACGCGTTCGTCTGATGCCCGGGGCGCGGCCGGCCGGACCGGGACGCCGCGCTGCCCGGCGGCTCGCCGCTCGGGCGCGGGGAGGCCGCGCTGCTCGGTGGCTCGCCGCTCGGGCGCGGGGACGCCGCGCCGCCCGGCGCCGCGCTCGCGTGCTCTCCGCGGTGCGGCTCGTCGTCCACCCGCGCGGCGTCGTCGCCGCGCTCGCGCTCGCCGCGCTGCTGCTCGCCGGATGCGACGACGGGCCGCCTACGCCGTCCGCGAGCCGCTCGACTCCGCGCCCGACCGCGACGCCGCGCCCGCCGAGCGACCGCGACCTGCTCACGCGCCTGGTCGCCGCCCGTGCGCGAGCGCTCGCGGACGGCGACGCGCGGGCCTACGTCGCGACCGCGATCGGCGCGCAGGCTCGCCGCGATCGGCGCGCGCTCGCCGCCGCTCGGCGCCTCCCGCTCTCGCGTGCGGAGCTCGCGGCGCGCAGCGTCAAGGTCGACGGCGACCGCGCGACGCTTCGCGTGCAGCTGACCTACGCGTTCCGGGGGATCGACACGCACTATCTGAAATCGGCGCGGCTGACGGCCCGGCGGACGCCGGACGGCTGGCGGATCGCGTCCGACAAGCCGGCCGCGGGCACGCTCGCGCCGTGGGAGCACCGCGCGTACACGGCCCGCCGCAGCACGCACTTCCTCGCGCTCACGCCACGCGGCCTCAAGGCGCCGGGCCTGATGGCCGACCTCGAGCGCGGCTACGCGAAGCTGCGCCTGCCGGGCGTGCGGCCACCGCGGCGGGTGCTGGTGATCGTCGCCCGCGACGGCGCGGACGTGCGCGCGCTGACGAAGGACATCGACACGGACGCGCTGACCGCGGTCGCCGAGACCCAGTTCGCCACGCGCGGCCGGGGCCAGAGCGTCAGCTCGCTGTGGGGCGAACGCGTCTTCGTCCTCTGGGACTCCTACCGCAGCCGCCCTGCGGACCGGCGTCAGACCGTGATCGCCCACGAGCTCACGCACGCTGCGCTCGCCAAACGCACGTCCGCGCGCACGCCGCCGTGGCTGTACGAGGGGATCGCGATGTACGCGTCCGGTGATAACCGGTCCGGGGACGCGGGCGCGCTGCTGAGCGGCCGCGGCGTGCTGCGGGTCGCGTCGGCCGAGACCGCGGCCAGGCGCGCGATGTCACTCGCCCGGCTGTCAAGTCCGCTTGCGCTGCAGCGGCTGCCCACGGCGGGGCTGGCGTTCGCGTACGCGTACTCGTCCGCGGCGGCGTACACGATCGCCGAGCGCTACGGTCCGCGCGCGCTCCTGCGCGTCCTGCGGGCGTACGGCAGCGATGCGCTGACCGGCTCGGGCCGCGCGCTCACCGACAAGGTCCTGCGCCGGACGCTGCACGTGTCGCTGACGCGGTTCCAGTCCCAGGTCGACGCGTACGCGACCGCGCACTCGCGGTTCTGATCGTGCGCGTCGTCGCCGCCTCCGGCTAACGTGCTCGGCGATGCCCGAGCTGCCCGAAGTCGAGACGATCCGCGGTCATCTCGCCCCGCACGTCGAAGGGCGCGTGCTCGAGGACGTCGAGGTCCTCGACCCGCGCTGGTCCCGGCCGCTGGCGCCGGGCGAGCTCGCGGACGCGGTGCGCGGCCGGGAGGTCGAACGGCTCGCGCGGCGGGGAAAGTACCTCGTGTGGGAGCTGTCCGACGAGGTGTTCCTGCTCATGCACCTGCGGATGACCGGGACGCTGCTGCTCGACCCGGCGCCGCCGCCGCGCCACGCGCGCGTCCGGATCGGCCTCGGCGACCACGAGCTCGTCTTCGACGACCCGCGCCGCTTCGGCACCGGCGAGCTCGCCCTCGGGGGCGAGGCGCTCGACGCGTTCTTCGACGCCCGGCTGGGCGTCGAGCCGCTGGAGCGCGAGTTCACCGGCGACCACCTCTACGCGCTTGCCCGCACGTCGCGCGCGCCCATCAAGGCGTTCCTGCTCGACCAGAAGCGGATCGCCGGGGTCGGCAACATCTACGCCGACGAGGCGCTGTTCCGCGCCCGGGTGCACCCGCTGCGGCCGGCGAACCGGCTCACCCGCGCCCAGTGCGCGGCGATCCGCGACGGGGTCGTCGAGTCGCTGCTCCTCGGCCTGGAGGCGAAGGGCGCCACGATCGACGACTTCCGCGACCCGTACGGCGTCAGCGGCAGCTTCCAGGACCAGTTCCTGATCCACCTGCGCGAGCACGAGCCGTGCGTGAACTGCGGTACGCCGGTCCGCAAGCTGCGCGCCGCCGGGCGCGGGACGTACGTCTGCGAGCGCTGCCAGCCGCGGCCCCGCCGGACCGCGGCGAAGACCTGAGCTACGCGGCGGTCGCGTACTCCGCGAGCCCGCCGTCGCGGTCGAACGCGACGAGCTCCTGGTAGCCGCCGATCGACTTGCCGTCGATGACGACCTGGGGGAACGTCATCATGCCGGTCAGACGCACGAGCTCCGCGCGACCCTCCGGGTCCTTGGCGAGGTTGATCTCCTCATAGGCGACGCCGCGCTTGGTAAGGAGGGCCTTGGCGACGCGGCAGTAGCCGCAGGGCTCGGTCGTGTAGACGGTGATCTGGCTCATGACTTCAGAAAGTATAGTGCGATATCCGGATCGGTAAAGACCGAAGGCATCGTCCTGCGTTCGATCCGGTACGGCGAGGCGGACCGCATCCTCCACCTCTACACCCCGGACCGAGGGCGCCTGAGCGCGATCGCCAAGGGCGTACGCAAGGCGAAGTCGCGGTTCGGCGGCCGGCTGGAGCCGTTCTTCCGCCTGAACCTCGTGCTCTACGAGGGGCGTGGGGATCTGCTGACCGTGACGTCGGCGGAGACCGTCGCCGCCCATCCTCGCCTGCGTGAGCACGCCGCCACGCTCGACGGCGCCGCGCGAGCGTGCGAGGCGGTCGCGCGCGTGTTCGACGACGGCGAGCCGCACGCCGGCGTCTATCACCTGCTGGCCAACGAGCTCGCGCTGCTCGACCGCGAGTCCGACCGCGCCGGCCGGGCGAACGCGCTCGCGTTCCGGCTCAAGCTGCTGCTCGCCGCGGGCTTCGCCCCGCATCTGGCCGGTTGCGCCTCCTGCGGGGAGCGCGAGCACCTGGTCGGCTTCTCCGGCGCCGCCGGCGGCGTCGTCTGCGGCGCCTGCGAGGCCAACGCCTTCCCGCTGGACGAGGAAGCGCACGCGTTCATGGTCGGCGCGCTCGGCCGCTCGCTCGCCGACGCGCCGGCCGCTTCGCCGCGCGCTCTGGCCCAGGCCGAGCGGGCGATCATCGACACGCTCGAGCACCACGCGCAGCTGCGCCTGCGCCCCGTCGGCTCGCGCTGAGCCCGGCGGCGCCGGCGCCACTCGACAGCGTGCGCCGATAGGCTCACGAACGCCATGGCCCGCGCCGCCGCCCCGCCGCTCGTCGCCGCGACCGCGCTCGCATGCTCCGCCGCGCTGCTCGTGCCGCGGGTCGCGGACGCGGCGTACCGCGAGTTCCGGTCGCCCTCCGGCCAGCTGGGCTGCGCGTTCTACTCCGACGCCGAGACGCCGCGCTTCGTGCGCTGCGACTGGGACGGCGCCGCAGACCGCGCGGTCACGCTGACCGAGGCCGGCAGGGGCAAGCGCGTGCGGGTGACCGACAGCGTGCGCAACCCGAAAGCGAAGATCCTCGCGTACGGGCGAGCCACGTCGTTCGGGAAGCTGCGGTGCACATCGCGTCGCAGCGGGATCACGTGCCGCAACGGCAAGGGTCACGGCTTCACGGTCTCCGTCGAAAGGCAGCGGGTGTTCTGAACGATGGCCGACGAGCGGTGGGTGTATGACTTCGCGGAGGGTTCCAAGGACATGCGCGATTTGTTGGGGGGTAAGGGCGCGAATGTGGCGGAGATGACGCGTGTGTTGGGTGTTGATCGGGTTCCGGCGGGGTTTACGATCACGACGGCGGCCTGCGTGGCGTACATGAACGCGGGCCAGAGCGAGCCTGAGGGCATGGCGGAGCAGGTCGCGTCGGCGTTGGGGCGTTTGCAGGAGCAGACGGGTAAGCGCTTGGGTGATGATGTGGATCCGTTGTTGGTGTCGGTGCGTTCGGGTGCGCGGGAGTCGATGCCGGGGATGTTGGACACGGTGTTGAATCTGGGTCTGAATGATGTGTCGGTGGAGGGGTTGGCGGGGTCGACTGGGAATGAGCGTTTTGCGTGGGATTCCTATCGGCGGTTTGTGCAGATGTTCGGCAATGTGTCGCGCGGGATCGATGGTGAGGTGTTTGAGGAGGCGATCGCGGAGGTCAAGCGTGATCGGGGTGTGAGCGAGGACACCGAGCTTGATGTCGACGCGCTGAAGGCGCTCACGGAGATGTTTAAGGGCATTTACCGGGAGCAGACGGGGGAGGCGTTTCCGCAGGATCCGCGGGAGCAGTTGCGGTTGGCGATCCGGGCGGTGTTTGATTCCTGGACGGGGGCGCGTGCTCGCGATTACCGCCGGATCAACCGGATTCCGGATGATTGGGGTACGGCGGTCAATGTGCAGCAGATGGTGTTCGGCAATATGGGCGAGTCGTCGGGTTCTGGGGTGGCGTTTAGCCGTGATGAGGTCACGGGGGAGCCGGAGCCGTCCGGCGATTTTCTGGCGAATGCTCAGGGTGAGGATGTGGTTTCGGGCGCGCGTACGCCGCGCGATATTTCCGAGATGCGTGAGTGGTTGCCTGAGGTGTACGCGCAGTTGATGGAGATTCTGCGGACGCTGGAGCGCCATTACGGTGATATGCAGGACACCGAGTTCACGGTGCAGGACGGGCGTTTGTATATGTTGCAGACGCGTGATGCCAAGCGTCCGGCGCAGGCCGCGGTGCGTTTCGCGCGTGACGCGGTCCAGGAGGGGTTGTTGACGCCTGAGCGGGCGTTGATGACGATCGATGCCGAGATGCTGACGGCGTTGCTGGTGGAGACGTTTGACCCTAAGGCTGAGTATGAGGTGATCGCGACCGGGGTCGCGGCGGCGCCCGGTGGTGCCAAGGGTGAGGTGGTCTTCACGGCCGCTGAGGCGGTCGAGGCGGCGGCTGAGGGCCGCGCGGTGGTGCTGGTGCGGCCGGATACCAACGCCAACGACGTCGCGGGCTTTCACGCCGCCAGGGGCATTCTGACCAGCTTGGGCGGCAAGGCGAGCCACGCCGCGCTGGTCGCTCGCGGGATGGGGGTGCCGTGCGTGACCGCGGCGTCGGCGTTGAATATCAGTCTTGAGGAGCGTGTCGTGCGGGTCGGCGAGCGTGAGATCCGTGCGGGTGAGTTCATCGCGATCAACGGGACCACGGGTGAGGTCACGCTCGATGACATCCCGCTGGTGGATCCGACCGAGGATCCGGCGTTTGATGAGATCCTCAAGGCGTTTGAGACCGTGCTCGGCTGGGCGGACGACATCCGCCGGCTCGGCGTACGCACCAACGCCGACACCCCCCAGGACGCGAGCAAGGCGCGCGAGCTTGGGGCGGAGGGCATCGGGCTGTGCCGGACCGAGCACATGTTCATGGCCGCCGATCGCCAGCCGAAGATGCGCACGATGATCATGGCCCGCGACCGCCAGGCCCGCAGGGCGGCGCTGGCGGAGCTGCTGCCGCTGCAGCAGGCCGATTTCGAGGGCCTGTTCGCGGCGATGCAGGGCCTGCCGGTCACGATCCGGCTGCTGGACCCCCCCTTGCACGAGTTCCTCCCGGACCTGCCCGAGCTGGCGGCGCAGGTCGAGCGCGCGCGGATCGAGCAGACCGACGACCTCGACGAGCTCGAGACGCTGCTGGAGACGACCGAGCGCATCAGCGAGGAAAACCCGATGCTGGGCACGCGCGGGTGCCGGCTCGGGATCCTCTACCCCGAGATCTACGAGATGCAGGTCCACGCGATCATGCGCGCGGCCAAAGCCATGCACACCCCGCCGCACCCGGAGATCATGATCCCGCTCGTCGACTACGAGCACGAGATCGCGCTGATGCGCGAACTGGTGGTCCGGGTCGGCCAGGCGGAGGGCTTGCACGAGACCCAGGACTACACGGTGGGGACCATGATCGAGCTTCCCCGCGCGTGTTTTGTTGCAGATCGGATTGCCAGGCACGCGGATTTCTTTTCTTTTGGCACAAATGACCTGACGCAGACGGCGCTCGGGTTCAGCCGCGACGACGTCGAGTCGAAGTTCGTACCGGTCTACATGGAGCGCAAGATCATCGACCGCTCACCGTTCGAAACGATCGACAAACCCGGCGTCGGCTGGCTGGTCCGACTCGCCGCCTGGGTCGGACGCGAAGCCCGACCCGACCTCAAACTCGGGATCTGCGGCGAACACGGCGGAGACCCCGACTCAATCGAGTTCTTCCACATGGCCGGCCTCGACTACGTCTCCTGCTCACCCTTCCGCGTCCCAATCGCGCGCGTGGCCGCCGCGCAGGCCGCGATCATCCACACCAACGACCGCTCCTGGGCCGAAACGTAAGAACTTCGTGCCGAAACTGCGTCGAACTGCCACAGAAGTGTGCAAACGGGCCGATGCCGACCTGGGCGGCGTTCAGAATGTGATGCGTGTCCGCCCATGTCGCCACCGAGTTCGCCGCCACCCAGATGGCGCGGGAATCCGCGTGGCTGTCCGCGCTCGCCACGCCGTCGTATCCCGCGCGCCGCGCGCGTGAAGAGCCGGAGTGCGGTCTGCGGACGCCGTTCCAGCGCGACCGCGACCGGATCGTCCACTGCAAGGCGTTCCGGCGCCTGAAGCACAAGACGCAGGTGTTCGTCGCCCCTGAGGGCGACCATTTCCGCACGCGGCTGACCCACACGCTCGAGGTCACGGGGATCTCGCGCACAGTCGCGCGGGCGCTCCGGCTCAACGAGGACCTGGCGGAGGCGATCGGGCTCGGCCACGACGTCGGGCACCCGCCGTTCGGGCACATCGGCGAGGACGTGCTCGACCGGGCGGGGCGTGAGCGGTTCGGGCGCGGGTTCCGGCACAATGAGCATTCGCTGCGCGTGGTCGACGTGCTTGAGGACCTCAACCTGACCGAGCCGGTGCGCGACGGCATCCTGCGTCACTCCTCCGGCGCGGGTGAGCCGGCGACGCTCGAGGGCAAGATCGTGCGGCTGGTGGACCGGATCGCCTACATCAACCACGACATCGACGACGCGGTGCGCGCCGGCGTGCTGACGCAGCGCGACCTGCCGGTCGAGGAGATCGCGATCCTCGGGCCGACGGGCTCCAAGCGCATCGACACGCTCGTCCACGACCTGGTCGAGCACTCCGACGCGGCGGGGGACATCGTGCAGGGCGAGGCGGTCGGCCAGGCGATGGTCTCACTGCGCTCCTTCATGTTCGAGCGGGTCTACCTCGGCCCGCGGGCGCGCGCCGAGCACACCAAGATCGAACGCGTCCTGCAGGGCCTGTTCGACTACTACTGCGAGCATCCGGACGAGGTGCCGGGCGGCGACGTGATCGACTATCTCGCGGGCATGACCGACCGGTTCGCGATCCGCGCCTGGTCGGAGCGCTTCGTCCCTCACGGCCTCGCCCTCTGATGGCCCGCTACACCGACGAATCCCGCGAGCGCGTGCGCGACGCGGCCGACTTCGCCGAGATCGTCGGCGCCCGCACGGAGCTCAAGCGCGCCGGGGTCTCCCGGCTGCAGGGGCTGTGCCCGTTCCACGAGGAGCGCACGCCGTCGTTCGGGATCGACCCGGTGGAGAAGGTCTATTACTGCTTCGGCTGCGGGGCCGGCGGCGACGTCTTCAAGTTCGTGATGGAGACGGAGGGGCTCGACTTCGCGGCGGCGCTGGAGTCACTCGCCGAGCGCTACCGGGTGCCGCTGGAGCGCGAGACGGAAGACCCGGGCGAGGCCGCCAAGCGCGAGCGGCGCGAGCGCCTGTTCGCGTTGCTGGAGCGGACCGCCGCGTACTACGTGCGCGTGCTCTGGGAGTCGCCGGACGCCGCGGGCGCGCGCGAGTACCTGCAGCAGCGGGGGCTGACCGAGGACGCGCTGCGGATGTACCGGGTCGGCTACGCGCCGGACGCGTGGGACCGCGTGCTCACGGGCTCCCAGCGCGCCGGGTACAGCGTCGAGGAGCTGCACGCGGCGGGGCTCATCCAGCCGAGCCGGGGCGGCGCCGGGCTGATCGACCGGTTCCGCGGGCGGATCACGTTCCCGCTCGCCGACGAGCGTGGGCGCGTGCTGGGGTTCGGCGCGCGCGCGATGACGCCCGAGCAGCGGCCGAAGTACCTCAACACCAGCGACGGCGAGGTCTTCCACAAGGGGCGGATCGTCTACGGGGCCGACCTCGCGCGGGCGGCCGCGGCGCGCGCCGGCCGCGTCGTGCTGGTGGAGGGCTACACGGACGTGATCGCGCTGCACCAGGCCGGCGTCCCGGAGGTCGTGGCGCAGATGGGCACGGCGCTGACCGACCCGCAGATCAACGCGGTCGCCAAGCTGGCGCCGAAAGCGCTGTTCTGCCAGGACCCGGACCGGGCGGGGCAGGAGTCGGTGGCGCGGGGGATCGCCGCGCTGCGCTCCGTCAACGCCGAGCGGCGGACGCGGGGCGTCGAGTTCCGGATCGTCCGCCTGCCCGCCGGGCAGGACCCGGCGGACGTCGTCCAGCGCTCCGGCGCCGAGGCGATGCGCGAGCTGCTCGAGCAGGCGGTGCCGCTGGAGCGGTTCGAGGTCGAGCGCGCGCTCGAGCAGCCGGACGCGAGCACGGACGAGCTGCTGGCGGCCGCGGCGCAGACGATCGGGCCGATGCCGACCAGCGTGCTGCGGGCCGAGCTGGTCAAGCTCGTGTCCGACCGGCTGGGGCTCGGCGAGCGGCTGGTCAGCGACGCGCTGCGTGCGCCGGCGGCGCCACGGGCGTGGAACGGGCACCGCGGCGGCGGCGCCGCCCGGCCGGAGCCGATCGACCCGCAGAGGGCGCTCGCGCGCCGCGAGCAGAGCGAGCGCGCGTTTTTGGCCTACTGCGTGGCGCTGCCGGACGAGGGGGAGCGGCGGCTCGCGACGGTCGACGTCGAGGAGTACTTCTCGACGCCCGCGACGCGCCAGGCCGCGACGTACCTGCGCGGGCGCCTGCGCACGCCGACGGCGGACCTGCCGCCGGGCGACGAGGCGCTGGCGCGGCTGGTCGCCGAGGTCGTGGTCAGCTCCGGCGGCCTGGAGGCGACGAACGCGAAGCTCGAGCTGGAAGCGCTGCAGCTCGACCTGCACCGGATCGAGCGCCAGATCGCCGTCGCCCGCCAGACGGGGGACACGAGCGGCGTCGGCGCGCTGGCCAACGAGCGCCAGCGCGTGCACGAGGAGATCCGTCACCGCCTCACCTGACCGCCACCGTTCCGTCCGAGACACGAACTAGTGTTCGTATCATCATGGATCGCGAGTTGCTCGCTTCGCTGCTGGCCTCGGGTCGTTCGGTCGAGTCGATCGCGCGGGAGACGGGGCGAGCACCGTCGACGGTGGCGTATTGGGTCAACAAGCACGGGCTCGCGTCGTCGCACGCGGCCCGGCACGCGCCACGGGGCGGGCTGGAGCGCGAGCGGTTGGTGGAGCTGATCGAGGAGGGGCTCTCGATTCGGCAGATCGCTGAGCGCTGCGACGTGAGCCCAACCACCGTCCGCCACTGGCTGCAGCGCCACGAACTGAAGACCCGGCCGGCGCACTATGCGAGGCGGGACGAGCCGAAGCCGGAGGAGATCCTGCGCGAATGTGCGGTGCACGGCTGGGGCGCGTTCGTGCGGGTGGGCGCTCCTGGCCGGTACCGCTGTGCACGCTGCAATACCGAGGCGGTGAGCGAGCGGCGCAGGCGTGTGAAGGAGATTCTCGTCGCTGAAGCGGGCGGATGTTGCGTGACGTGCGGATTCGATGCGTACGTGGGTGCGCTGCAGTTTCACCATCGGGACCCGGCGACCAAGTCGTTCGAGGTCAGCCGGCAGGGAATCACCCGCTCACTGGCCAAATTGCGCTTGGAAGCGCGCAAGTGCGTGCTACTGTGCGCGAACTGCCACGCGATGGTCGAAGCTGGGCTGCTGGCCTTGCCGGACGGTACGTGAGTAGTACAACTGAAGTGGCGGTCGGGGGTAGCTCAACGGCAGAGCATTCGGCTGTTAACCGAAGGGTTGTGGGTTCGAATCCCACCCCCCGAGCTTGAGTATTCGGAGCCGCCCGCCGGGCGGCTCCGCTCGTTTGCGAGCGGGGAGAGCAGGTCGCGGCGAGCCGGAGGTGCGGCGCGCGGACGAGCCAGGAGTGCGGCACGCGGACGAGCCGGAAGTGCCGGCGCAGGCCGGGTCCGGTGAGGCGGCTGCGTGAGCGTCAGCGCACCGTTGCGGCCCAGCGCTCGAGCCGGTCGGCCGCCGCCTCTGGCCCCGGGTGTGCGAAGGACCAGGCGGCGAGCTCGACGGCTCGTTCCCGCAGCGCCGGGGTGCGGAGCGCGCGACGGACCGCGAGGCGGATGCCGGCGGGCGTGCAGAAGCGCGGCGCGAGCCGCACGCCGACGCCCGCCCAGTCGACGCGCGCGGCGTTCTCGGCCATGTCGCCGCCCGCGGGCACGACGACGACTGGGCAGCCGGAGACGAGCGCCCGGGCGAGCGTGCCGTGGCCGCCGTGGGTGAGGACGAGATCGCAGCGGGGCATGGTGCGGGCGTACGACATCCAGGGCACGACGACCGCGTTCGCCGGCGGCGAGGACGATGCGCGCGCGGGGTCGCCGATCGCGATCACCCGCACCGGCTCGTCCGCGAGGCCGTCCAGCGCCGCGCGGACGAGCTTGCCGGACGGGTCCTGCGACGTGGACGGCGCGACCAGGACGACGGGATCGGAGCCCGCGACCGGCTCGACGAGCGGCCCGCCGGGCTCCCAGAGCAGCGGGCCGACCACCTTGCACCATCCCGGCCACGTGCGCGGGTACTCGAGCTGCGGCAGCGTCGCCACCATCGTCAGCGAGCGCGAGAGCCCGGTGTGGACCCAGGGCAGTGGGCCGAGACCGAGCCGCGCGCGGCAGTCGTTGTACTCGCGCCGCCCGTACTCGAGCCCGACCTCCACCGCGCGCCCGCTCGCGCGCCACAGCGCCGCACCGACGCGCGTCCGCGGCAGCCGCGCCCCGATCGAGAAGGGCGGGAACCCCGGCGCCATGTCCGGGTACACGTGCGGGACGACGGTCGCGGCGGGCACGTCCTCGAGCTCGGCAGCGAGCGCGGGGGCGGGCGTGAGGATGTCCGAGACGACCACGTCGGGTGCGAGCTCGCGCACGACCTCGCGCGTCACCAGCGCCGCCCGCGCGGCCGCCTCGTACGGCTTCAGCGGCCGCTCCCGGGTCGGGAAGACCTGGTACTCGGGCGCGGCGAAGAACGTCAGGCCGGCGTCCGCGCACGGCGCCCGCCACCGCTCCCACGTCTCGATGCCCACCTCGTGCCCGCGCGCAGCGAGCTCCGCGCCGAGCGCGATCACCGGGAACGCGTGCCCGGGGTCGCCGAAGGCGCCGAGAAGAACCCTCACGGGCGCGACGAGATCCGCGTGGGGGCGGAGACGCGCGTGAGGGCGGAAACGCGCGGCAGGGCCGAGACACGCGGCGGGGCGCAGAGGCGCGCCGGGGCGGAGAGACGCGGCAGAGTGGGCGCGGGCGCGAGCCGCCAGGCGAGCTCCCGCACGGCCCGCGAGCGCGCTGCGCGAGTCATGCCGCGAGCTCGGCCACCGCGCGGAGCTGCGCGAGCCGCTCCTCGAACGTCCACGCCATCGGCGATATCATCATCGTCCCGACGCCGGCGTCCCGGTAGACCGATAGCCGCTCACGGACCACGTCCGGCGTCCCGACCAGGCACACGGTGTCGATCAGCGCGTCCGGCAGCGCCGCGGCCGCCTCGTCCTTGCGCCCTTCCAGGTACAGCCGCTGCACCGACTCCGCCGCGTCTTCGAACCCGTACCGCCGCACCAGCGCGTTGTAGAAGTTCTGCGAGCGCGACCCCATGCCGCCGACGTACAGGGCGACGTAGTGGCGCATCGCGTCGCGCGCCGACGCCACGTCGTCGGAGACCATCGCGGTCACGGTCGGCACGATCTCGAAGTCCGCGAACCCCTTCCCGCCGCCCGCCCGCGCGAAGCCCTCCTCGAGCAGCGGCCGGAACGCGCTCACGTGCTCGGGGGAGAAGAGCGTCGGCAGCCAGCCGTCCGCGATCTCCGCCGCCAGCGCGGTGTTGCGCGGACCGATCGCGGCCAGATAGATCGGGATCCGCTCCTGCACCGGCGCGATCGTCAGCTTCAGCGCCTTCCCGGGCCCGTCCGGCAGCGGCAGCTCCAGCGTCGACCCCTTGAACACGACCCGCTCGCGGGCCAGCGCCATCCGCACCACGGCCACGTACTCGCGCGTCCGCTGCAGCTGGTGCGCGAACCGCTGCCCGTGCCAGCCCTCGGCCACCTGCGGCCCGGAGGAGCCGATGCCGAGCAGCATCCGCCCGCCCGACAGCTGGTCGATCGTCGCCGCGGTCATCGCGGTCATCGCCGCCGAGCGCGCCGGCATCTGGAAGATCGCGGAGCCGAGCTTGATCGTCGACGTCGCCTGCGCGAGCCAGGCCAGGACCGTCGCCGCGTCGGACCCGTAGGCCTCCGCGGTCCAGACCGAGTCGTAGCCCAGCCGCTCGGCTTCCAGCACCAGCCCGAGCTGCTGCTCCGCCGTCAGCCCGAGCCCCCAGTAGCCGACGTGGAGGCCGAGCTTCACCGCGCGGCGCCGATCCGGTCCACGAGCCGCAGCAGATGCAGCGGCGAGAACGGCTTCGTCAGGAACAGATCGGCGCCCGCGTCCTGCGCTCCGCGCTCGACGACGTCGCCGGAGTCCCCGGTCAGCATCACGATCGTCGCCTCCGCCGTGGCGGGGTCCGAGCGCAGCCGCCGGCACGTCTCGATCCCGTTCAGCCGCGGCATGTCCACGTCCAGGAAGACGATCTCCGGCCGCGCGGCGACGGCGCGCTCGATCGCCTCGATCCCGTCGCCCGCCTCCTGCAGCCGGTAGCCCGAGATGTCCTCGAGCGTGGTGGCGATCAGCTTGCGGATCATCGGATCGTCGTCGACGATCAGGATCGTCCGGGTCATAGCGCGCCCGCCCGCAGCCGCTCGAAGACCGTGTCCGGGATCGCCTCGAAGGCGGCGACGACGTCCGGGTCGAACTGGGCGCCGCTCACGCGCCGAATCTCCGCGCGGGCGTGCCCGAACCCGGCCGCCGGCCGGTACGGCCGGTCGGTCGTCAGCGCGTCCAGCGTGTCGGCCACCGAGAACACGCGCGCGGCGAGCGGGATCTCGTCGCCGGCCAGCCCGTCGGGGTACCCGGTGCCGTCCCAGCGCTCGTGGTGGTGGCGGACGACGAGCTTGCCCTCGCCGAGGAAGTCCACGTCGCGCAGGATCTCCGCGCCGACCACGGGGTGCTGGGCGATCAGCGCGTACTCCTCGTCGGTGAGCCGGCTGGTCTTGAACAGGATCGCGTCCGGCACCGCGACCTTGCCGATGTCGTGCAGGAGGAAGCCGAACTCGATCTGCGGCGACTCCTCGACCGAAAGCCCGACGGCGCGGGCCAGCTCCATCCCGTAGGCGGTGACGCGCTCGGCATGCTTGCCGGTATAGGCATCGCGGGCCTCGACCGCGTTCGAGAGCGCTCGCACGGTCGCCCGGTAGGAGCGCCGCAGCTCCTGCGCGCGGGCGCGCTCCTGCTTGAACACCTCGCGCAGGTCGGCCGCGTAGCGCTCCAGCTGGCGCTGCCGGGAGGCGGCCTGCTGCTCAGTGCGGTCGAGTCGTGCGCGAAGCAGGGGGACGGTGTCCTCCCCGGTACCGGTGCTCAATTCCTCTCCATCGGGACCCGCCAACGCCCGCCTAGCCTACTGAGCGCTCGGGCCGAGCGCGGCCAGCCGCGTACGCTGGTCAGCCGATGCGCACCGTCTGGCTTTCGATCGGAATCGTGCTGGCCGGCCTGCTGGTCGCGCTCGTGCTGCAGGGAGAGCCGTCCACGGCCCCGGCCGAGGCGCCGGTCGCGACGATCGCCACACGCGTCGAGGCGCTGCGCGGTCTGACGTTCAAGACGCAGCCGGTGCCGCAGCGCGTTTCCCCGGCCACGGCCCGTCGCGAGGGCCTCGAGGACCTCGACCGCTCCTACCCGGCTGGCCGGCGCCGCGCGGACGAGGAGGTCCTGAAGCTGCTCGGCCTGATCAAGCCGGACGTCGACCTGCGCGCGATCTCGGCGTCCGTGTTCGGCGAGGGCGTCGCCGGGTACTACGACCCGCGCTCCAAGCGCCTGCGAATCGTCACCGGGACGACACCGGACGCGCTCGGCGAGGTCGTCATCGCGCACGAGCTCACGCACGCGCTGGAGGACCAGCGGTTCGGGATCAAGGCGGACGAGAGCGACAGCGACGACGCGGGGCTGGCGCGGCTCGCGCTGATCGAAGGCTCGGCGACGCTGGTCATGCAGGAGTACCTGCTGCGGCACCTCGGCGCCCGCGCGCTCGGCGGGATGCTCGCGTCCGGGGCCGACACCGGTCCGGAGCTCCCGCAGTTCCTCCAGAACCAGCTCCTGTTCCCGTACCTGGACGGGATGCGGTTCGTGCAGGCGCTGCGCCAGCGCGCGGGCGGCGCGTGGACGCTGGTCGACCTGGCCGACCGCGTGCGCCCGCCGGACAGCACCGAGCAGATCCTGCACCCGGACAAGTGGGTCGCGGTGGAGGCGCCGCTGCCGGTGCGGCTCGACGTCGCGCTCGGCGCCGGCTGGCGCCGGACCGCCAGCGGCACGTTCGGCGAATGGCAGACGCGCGAGCTGATCGGCGACGCGAAGGCCGCCGCGGGGTGGGGCGGCGACCGCTACGAGCTGTGGCAGCAGGGCACGTGCGAGGACTCGCCGTGCCGGGACCGCGACGTGCTGGTCATGCGCTGGCGCTGGGACAGCGAGCGCGACGCGCGGGAGTTCGACGCCGCGCTGCGGGAGGCGCCCGTCGCACGCGACGCGAACGCGACCGTGTGGTTTTGGAGAAACACGGTCACGCTCGCGCTCGCGCCGACCGCGGCGCTCGCGCGCCGCGTAGCCAAGTAGTGGTGCTTACGGGTGGCGGAAGCCGAAGCCGCGGTGGCCGCCCGGCCCCTTGCCGTTGATCAGATCGTCGAGCCGCTGGTCGATGCCCTCGAGGATCTTCGTGCGCTGGTCGGCTGTCAGGTGCCCGTCCTTGACGGCCTCGTCGAGCCGCTTGGTCAGCGCGTCCTTGAGCGCGGTCTTGAGGCCGGCGACGTCCTTGTTCTGCGCCTTCGCGATGTCCGCGAGCGACTTGCCGCTGCCGAGCTGGTCGCGCAGCTGCGCCTCGGTCAGCCCGAGGTAGGACGCGGCGCCGTCAAGCCCCTGGAAGCCGAAGCGCGGCCCACCGGGACCGCCCGGACCGCCGCCCGGCCCGCGCCCGCCCGGCCGACCGCCGAGCCCGAGCAGCGGACCGCCGCCGTTCGCGAGCCGCTGCTTCGCGGCCTCGCCCTGCTCCTTGGTCAGCTTCCCGGCGGCCACGGCCGCGTCGATGCGCGCCTCCGCGGCACCCTTGATCGCGTCGTCGAGCTTGTCGCGGGTGACGCCGAGGCGCTTGGCGACATCGTCGAGGAACGCGTTCTGCTCGGACGCGGCGGGGGCGGCAGCGGGCTTCGGCGGGGACCCCGACGACTGGCCGGCGGCGTAGGCGCCACCCGCTCCAGCGAGGACCGCGAGCCCGACCGCGCCAACCGCCAGGCGGTGCTTGGCGAAGCTGGACATACCGAGAGTCAACCCGCCGTCCGTCAGAGAAGCGTAAGAACGCGGTTAGTGTTCACGGCTGCGGGCCGGTAGCTCAGCGGTTAGAGCAGCGGACTCATAATCCGTCGTGCGCAGGTTCGATCCCTGCCCGGCCCACTATAAAAGTTCAGCTTTTGTCGATTTCCTAAACCTTTGATACGGTATTGCCGTGTCGGCGATCGACCGCAAGCGTGCGCTATTCGAGCAGGTGGTCCGCCTGCGCCGTGCGGAGCGTGCGCATCCGGAGGATCAGGACATCGTGGCGGTTCGCTCCCACCTCGAGCGCGAGCTGGGGGATGTCGTGTCGCTCTCGCTCGCGGGCGAGCTGCTCGGCGTCAGCCACACGACCGTTCGCCGTTGGATCGAAGCTGGCGAGATCCCTCGCCTGGTCGATGCATCGGGGCGGAGCGGCGTGCCCGTACAGGCGCTGTTGCGACTCCATGATCAGGTTGGAGAGGAGCGGGCGGCCGGTCGACGGTCGCTTCATGTCATCGAACCTGTCGTCGCTGATGCTCGCGAGCGAGCATCGCGTCTGGACCCGCGCGCGCTGGTGGCCGACGTCGACGGTGCATCCGAGGACCGGCACGACCGAGCGCGTCGCCGCGCCCTTGCCTATCACCGGGCGCTGGCGGGGGGACTGCGGCGCGCGGTGGTCGACGAAGCTCGGCACCGCATCTGGGAGTGGCGCGAGGACGGACGGATCGACGCGCGCTACGCGGATCAGTGGGAGGAAGTGCTGCGGCGGCCGCTGCCGGAGATCCGCGACGTGCTGAGCGAGGACAGCGAGTGGGCGAGTGACCTACGCCAGAACTCGCCGTTCGCCGGCATGCTCAGCGAGGCGGAGCGGCGCAAGATCCTCGCGACGGTGCGCTGAGCGTGCGTCGAGAGCACTTCGAGCACGTCGTCGCCGCGGCCGCGAACGTCGTCAAGGAGGATGAGTTCGTGGTGATCGGCAGTCAGGCGATCCTCGGAACGCTGCGCGAGCCGCCGGCGGAGCTGCTCGAGTCAATGGAGGCGGACATGTACCCGCTCCACCGGCCCGAGCTGAGCGACTTCATCGACGGCGCTCTGGGGGACGGCTCGCCGTTCGAGCAGCAGTTCGGCTACTTCGCTCACGGCGTCGGACCCGAGACGGCCAAGGCACCGGCCGGATGGCAGGACCGGTTGATCAGAGTCGAGGTTCCCGCCCGGCTGCTCTCGGACCGGCGGCCGGTCGCCTGGTGCCTCGAGCGCCACGATCTCGTCCTCGCCAGTTGGTACGCGGCTCTGATCGCGACTGGGCTTACGCGAGGGTTGCGATCGGTGCCGGCATCGTCGAGCTCGACCGGCTACTCGAGCTCGCTACCACGCTCCCCGTAAGCGCTGAGCACCGGGAGAACATCGTCGGAGGCCTTCTCGCCGTCTCTGGAACTTCAGGCGCCAGTCCCTGAGATGGAGCCCCCCGCCCGCGATCACTGGGTCGAGCGGCAGCCGAATGACGGCCACTCGAATCCGACGAAGCCCGGTTCGGTGGTGACGTCCTCGTCACCTTCATAATCCGTCGTGCGCAGGTTCGATCCCTGCCCGGCCCACTCCGCTCGTCAGGCCGGGCGCCTGACGAGCGGGTGAAGCCGGCGCCGCGTCAGGCCGCGGCCTGCAGCCGGCGCACGAGCGAGTCCAGCCGTTCGGCCGTGTGCGCCAGCTCGGCCGCGCTGGACGCGATCTCCTGCGTCGACGCGGCGGTCTGCTGCGTGGACGCGGACACCTGCTCGGCCGACGCGGAGGACTGCTCGGCGACGGCGGCGACGTCGGTGATCTCCGCGGCGGCCCGCTGAGCCTCGGTGGCGATCTGCTCGACGGACGCCGAGATGTCCGCGACGCGGGCGCTCATGTCGTCCACCGCGTCGCCGATCCGGTCGAACGCGGCGCGCGTCTGGCTGACGCTGGCGACGCTGTCCTTGACGCGGTTGGAGGACTCGTCCACGGCCGAGACGACGGTCGCCGTGTCGGTCTGGATCTCGCCGATCAGCGCGGCGATCTGCCCGGCGGCGGCCTGGGACTCCTCGGCCAGCTTGCGCACTTCCTCGGCGACGACCGCGAAGCCGCGGCCCTGCTCGCCGGCGCGGGCGGCCTCGATCGCGGCGTTCAGGGCCAGCAGGTTGGTCTGCTCGGAGATCCCGGTGATCGTGGCGACGATCCCGCCGATGCGCTCGGACTTCTCCGACAGGCGCTCGATGCCGGTGCCGACGCGGCCGGCGGCCTCGGCGAGCACCTGGATGGCGTCGGTGGCGCGCTCGGCGGCGTCCGCGCCCTCCAGCGTCACCCCGCGCGCGACCTCGGCGGCCGCGGCGGTGCCGCGCGCGCTCTCGGCCGACGCGCCCGCGACGCGCGCGGCCTCGTGGACCGCCTCGCGTGTCGACTCGACGACGCGGACCTGGCGCTCGGCGCCCTGGGCGACGTCGCCGACGGCGGACGCGATCTCGCCCACGGCACGGCCGGCCTCGGCCGACGTCGACGCCATCTGCTGCGAGGACGCCGAGACGGTCGTCGCCGCCTCGGTCACCTCACCGACGAGCGCGTTGATCTCGGCGACGAGCTGACGATTGCGCTCGAACTGGACCCGCACGTCCTCGGACTGCGTGTTGAACGCCTCGGCGAGCGCGACCAGCTCGACCGTGCCGGCGGGCTCCAGGGCGAGCGCGGCACCGTTCTCGTCGCGCTCCTCGAGCCGGTTGCGGTAGCGGACGACCACGCGCCCGACCTGGGTGTGCTGAATCCAGAGGATGCCGGCCATCGCCAGCGGGATCACGAAGCACAGGACGTACAGCAGCTTGTTCGCGGTGCCGCGGGCGGACACGGCGGAGGCGACCGCCGCCTTGGTCCGCTGGTTGAGCGCCGCTTCGAACTGCTCGGTCGGCTCCATGATGTTGGCCACGTTGTCCGTGTAGGCCTTGTCGAACAGGATCCGGCGGGCGGTCGCCAGCTTCTCGGTCGCGCTCAGCCGCGCGTCCCCGGCCGGGAGCTTGAAGTCGGCGACGGCGGGCGGCATCGCGGCGGGAGCGACCCCGGACGCCTCCAGCACGAGCTTCATCGCGCGCGTCTCGGTCTGGATCAGCGCGTCGCTCTTCGCCTTGGCCTGCGCGATGAAGTCGAGCTCCTGCTGCGTCGCGCCGAGCTTGCGCAGCTTCGCCACGACCCGGTCACGCGTGCGGGTCTCGTCGACCTCGCGCCAGTAGTTGTCCAGGTGCGCCGTGTCGGTCGTCACCGCGAACGCGCGCACCTCGTTGGTCAGCAGCGTCGACGCGCCGCGCATCTCGGCGCTGAGCGCCTGTTGGGTCTCGCGGCTGGCTTTCGCGTCGTCCAGGCGTGTGCCGGCGCGGCCGGACAGGATCACAGCGAAGACGAGCAGCACGGTTATGGCGGCGAACACCACTGCGCTGGCGAGCGTTACTGCGGATTGCTTGAGCTTCACTGGCTGGCTCCCGGTGGGGGCGACAAGGGACGCCCCGGTAATCGGTCGGCGGTGCGCGCGACTGCAATGGGGTCCGTAGTCCACCGCGGCCGGACCCGCGGCCCGTCCGGATGCGAAGCCGCGCGGCGTGATCGATGCTCGGCGTGTGCACGACCCGCTCACCACCGCCGGGCTGCCGGACGGATACGCCACCGACACGCTCGACCAGTACCTGGCCGACGCGGCGAGCCACCGCCTGCTGACCGCGAGCGAGGAGGTCGCGCTGGCCAAGCGCATCGAGCGCGGCGACCTCGCCGCCAAGGAGCAGCTGGTCACGCACAACCTGCGGCTGGTCATCGCGCTCGCGCGCGGCTACCAGGGCTCCGGGCTGACGCTCCTGGACCTGATCCAGGAGGGCACGCTGGGCCTGATCCGCGCGGCCGAGAAGTTCGACTGGCGGCGCGGGTACCGGTTCTCCACCTACGCGACGCTCTGGATCCGCCAGGCGATCGGCCGCGCGCTGTCCAACCAGGCGCGCGCGATCCGGCTGCCGGTGCGCGTGATCCAGCGCGAGCGGCGGCTCGCCCGCATCCGCGCCGAGCTCCACCACGACCTCGGCCGCGAGCCGACGCCGGAGGAGCTCGCGGCCGCCGCGGGCATCGAGCCGGGCGAGCTGGCCGAGATCGACGCGGCGCCGCGCGTCGTCACCAGCCTCGACCTGCCGGTCGGCAGCGACGGCGAGGCGGCGCTGATCGACATCCTGCTCGACGACGAGACCGACGTCGGGGAGGAGGTCGTGCTCAGCCTCGGCCGCGAGACCGTCCGGCGCGCCGTCGCGGAGCTGCCCGAGCCGGAGCGCGAAGTCGTCAAGCGCCGGTTCGGGATCAACGGCGACCCGCGGCCGGAGAGCCACGCGGTTATCGGGCGCCGGCTGGGCATGACGCCGGGCGAAGTGCGCACGATCGAGCGGCGCGCGCTCAACGACCTCGCGCGGCGGCGCGAGCTGGACGCGCTGTTCGCGGCGTGAGGGCCGCGCCGGCGGCGCGGCCCTCGCCCGCGGTCAGTGCGCGGCCACGACGTCGTGGCCGTGCGCGGCCTCCAGGCTCGTGTGCGAGCCCATCCGGAACACGAGCCGCGGCGCCGGCGCGCTGCCGTCGAGCACCTGCTCGATCGCGGCGTTGACGTCGTCGAGGCTGCGCTCGGCGTACTCCACGGCGGTCAGCCCGCGGCGGTGCAGCTCGAAGACCTCTTCGAGGTCGTGGCGGGTGCCGACGATCGAGCCGCGCAGGTCGAGCCCGCCGAGCACCGTCTCGAAGATCGGGATCTCGAGGTGGTTGTCCGCCGGCAGGCCGACGCACACCAGCCGGCCGCCGCGCGCCAGCGAGCGGAACGCCTGCTGGAACGGCTTCGGGGTGACCGCGGTGGCGATCGCGGCGTCCGCGCCGCCGAGCTTCCGGATCGCCGCCACCGGGTCCTCCTCGGCGGCGTTGACGACGTGCTCGGCGCCAAGCTCGAGCGCCGTGTCCAGCCGCGCCGGGTTGACGTCGACCGCGACGACGGACGCGCCCGTGATGCGCGCGTACTGTACGGCCATGTGACCGAGGCCGCCGACGCCGAACACGGCGACCAGGTCCGAGGACCGCGCCTCGGAGACCTTGACCGCCTTGTACGTCGTCACGCCCGCGCACGTCAGCGGCGCCGCGTCCGCCGGGTCGACGCCGTCCGGCACGCGCACGACGTGCCGCGCGTAGCCGACCGCGTACTCGGCGAACCCACCGTTGATCGCGTAGCCCGTGTTGCGCTGGTTCAGGCACAGCGTCTCGCGGCCGCTGTTGCAGTACTTGCAGGTCCCGCACGCGTAGCCGAGCCAGGGGAGCGCGACGCGCATCCCGGGCTCCAGCCCGTACGCGTTGCCGCTTCCGACACGCTCGACGATGCCGACGCCCTCGTGGCCGGGGACGAACGGCGGCGACGGCTTGACCGGCCACTCGCCGCGCGCGGCGTGGATGTCGGTGTGACACAGGCCCGAGGTCTCGATGCGGACGAGCACCTGATCGGGGCCGGGCTCGGGGATCGGGACGTCCTCGATCGCGAGCGGCTGGTCGAAGCTGCGGACGACGGCGGCCTTCATGAGGCACCTCACTCTCAGTGGCAGTCTCACCGACTGTCGCGGGCGCGCGCCGCCGCTCCATCCGGGCCGGCCCGCCCGCGGCGTCCGTAGTTCGCCGTGCGGCCTCCGCGCGCGAGGGCGGATGGCGCCGCCCGCCGGATGCGGGACGCTGTCGCCATGTCCAGTGTGCTCGTCGTCTACGCCTCCAAGCACGGGTCGACGGCGGAGATCGCCGAAGCGATCACCGCGACCCTGCGCGAGAGCGGCGTGGCGGCCGACTGCGCCGAGGCGGGCGACGTCACGTCGCTCGACGGCTACGGCGCGGTCGTGCTCGGCAGCGCCGTCTACATGCGCCGCTGGCGCCGCGAGGCGCGCCACTTCCTCGACCGCCACGCGGACGAGCTGGCCGCCCGGCCGCTGTGGATCTTCTCCTCCGGCCCCGCCGGGGACCCGGCCAAGGACAACCCGCGCTGGTCCGAGCCGCCCAAGGTGATCGCCAAGGCGGAGCGGCTGGGCGCGCGCGAGCACGTCGTGTTCGGCGGGTACATGCCGGGCCGGGCGGGAGAGAACCTGCCGCCCGCGTTCCGCGACCGGCGCGACTGGGACGAGATCGCGGCCTGGGCGCGGACGATCGCCGCCGCGCTAGTCCCCGCGTAGCCGCGCGTCGAGCGTCTCGGCGAGGCCAGCGAGCAGGACCGGGACCGGCACGGTGGTGTCCAGCCGCGCCAGCGGCGGCACCGGCGGGACGATCCGGCCGCGGTGCACGGCCAGCTCGTTGGCGACGATGTTCGGCCCGGCGTCGGCGACCGACTCGCCGTAGGCGCGCGCCCGGGCGCGCTCGAGCAGGACCTCGGGCGGCGCGTCGCAGACGATCCAGGCGGCGGTCGGCGACAGGCTCGTGAACGTGTCGGCGTCGGCGGCGCGGCGGAACGTCGCTTCGACGATCGCGCCGCCCTCCTCGCGCACCGCGGCCGCGGCGCGCTGGGCGAGCTCGGCGTAAACGGCGCGGCTCGCGATGTCCCCGTAGGCGCTCGGCCCGGCGTACTCGTACGGGTCGACGCCGGCGCGCAGCTTGCGCACGCGGTCGGAGGAGATCACGGGGCGGCCGGCGGCGCGGGCGAGCGCTTCGGCGACCGTCGACTTGCCGCTCGCGGCGTGGCCGGCGACGCAGACCAGGCGGGGGAGACGCACCCGCCAGGCGAAGCGCTCGGCCAGCTCGAGCAGCGCGTGCGCCCGGACCGGGTCCGCGCCGTTCGCGCACTCCAGCGCGCGCAGCGCGCAGAAGCAGGCGAGCAGATCCTCCGGCCCCGGGTCGCCGCCGGCGGCGCGGTAGCCGCGCACGAGCGCGCGGGCCAGGTCGTCGTCCGTGCGGGCGACGTCCATCACCAGCAGCGCGAGGTCGTAGCCGACGTCCGCGACCCGGTCGCGGCCTGCGTCGACCGCCTGGATCGGGTCGCCGAGCAGCACGTGCTCGGCGCGCAGGTCGCCGTGGCCGTCGCGGACGAGGCCGCGGCGGGCGCGGGCGTCGAGCTGGGGCGCGAAGCGCCGCAGCGCGGCGCGGGCGAAGCGGGCGAGGTCCTCGGGGGCGTCCGGGACGCGCGGCGGCGGGGCGGCGGCGACGGGCGCGGCGGCGTGCACACGGGCGAGCGCCGCGCCGGCCGCGGCGGCGTCCGCGCGCGTGAGCCGGTGGCGGCGCAGGCGGGCGGCGAGCGTCGCGTCCTCGTCGTAGCGGCCCATCACCAGTGCGTACTCGACGGCCGCGGGGTCGTGCTCGGGCGCGATCCGCAGGCCGCCGCGCGCGCCGTTGGGCACGAGCGCGACCACGCCGCGGTGCGCGGTCTGGTCCGGCGGCACCAGCGCGACGACGCCGCGGTACAACGTGGGCGCGAACCGGCGGTTGAGCGCGACCGTCTCGCGACACAGCTCGCGCCGGCGCTTGAGCGTCCCGCTGTCCGGCTTGAAGACCTTGTACGCCTTGTCGCCGGCCAGGAACACCCAGGCCCGCGACGTCTCGCGCAGCTCCACCGCGTCCGGCTGGTGCGGGAACGCGACCGGATCGAGGAGCGCGTGCGGCAGGTGGGCGGCGGCGACGACGGTCATGGCCGCACCCGTGTCCCGCGCTCGCCGCGCAGGATCGCCGCGGCGTCGGCCAGCCGGCCGATGCCGGCGAACCCGTTCGTGCGCTCGACGAAGCGGCACGCGGCGTCGACCTTCGGGCCCATCGAGCCGGGCGCGAACGCGTGCGTGCGCAGCTCGGCGGCCGTGACGTCCGCGAGCGGGCGGCCGTCCAGCTCGACCGCCGGCACGTCGGTCAGCAGCAGGAGCGCCTGGGCGCCGAGGCCCTCGGCCAGCAGCGCGGCGGCGCGGTCCTTGTCGACGACGGCCTCGACGCCGCGCAGGCGGCCGTCGCGGCCGACCGCGACGGGGATGCCGCCGCCGCCCGCGCACACGACCAGCACGCCGGTGTCGACCAGCAGGCGGATCGTGCTCAGCTCCACGATCGCGACCGGCTCGGGGGAGGGGACGACGCGGCGCCAGTGGCGGCCGTCGCTCTTGACCGCCCAGCCGCGCTCCTGCGCGAGGCGGTGCGCGAGCGCGTCGTCGTAGACCGGGCCGATGAACTTGTCCGGGCGAGCGAACGCGGGGTCGCCGGCGTCCACGATCACCTGCGTGAGCAGCGTGGCGACCTGGCGGCCGTTGAGGCGGTTGGTCAGCTCCTGGTCGAGCAAATAGCCGATCATCCCCTCGCTCTCGGCGCCGAGCACGTCGAGCGGGTACGGCGCCGTGGGCGCGTACGCCTCGCCCTGCAGCGCGAGCAGGCCGACCTGCGGGCCGTTGCCGTGCGTGACGACCAGGTCGTGGTCGCGCGCGAGCGCGGCGATCGCTTCGACCGCGGTCTCGACGTTGGCGCGCTGGACGTCGACGTCGAGCTGCTCGCCGCGGCGCAGCAGCGCGTTGCCGCCGAGGGCGACGACCACGAGGCGGTTCGGCTCTCCGTTCATCGCTGCCATCGTTCCGCGCGGGACGCGCTCGGGCATCGGGCGCGATTGCGCGTGCGGGTGGGGGAGAACTACGGGCGCGGTCGGTCTTCGATTGCGGATGCGCGCGCCGGTGGGCGGTGCGACCGTGCGGGCATGACCGAAACCACACGACGGCCGGTGCTGGTCGGCATCGACGGCACCGCCTCAGGACTCGAGGCGCTCGCGCTCGGCAGCGCGTTCGCCGTGCTCACCGGCGCGCCGCTCGTGCTCGGCGCCGTCTACGGCTACCAGGGCGGCTCGCTCGTCTGGCCGCCCCTGGCGGACGCCGAGGCCTGGCTCGCGGAGGCGGGCACGCGCGTCAGCTCGCTGCTGCCGTGGTCGACGCGCACGCTGCTGTCCTCCAGCCCCGCGCACGGGCTGATCTCGCTGGCGGACCTGGAGGACGCGGCGATGATCGTGCTCGGCTCCAACCGGGACGGGCCGGTCGGCCACGTGCTGGCGGGCTCGACCGCGCGCCGGGTCGCGCACGGGGCGCCGTGCGCGGTGGCGGTCGCGCCGCACGACTGGCGCACGCAGCCGCCGGACGTGCCGCTGACGTTCGGGGTCGGGGTCTGCGAGGCACTGGAGTCGCGCGAGGCGCTGGCGCTCGCGGGCACGTTCGCGGCGGCCGGCCACGCGCCGCTGAAGGTGCTCGTGGCCGTGCACGTGGCGTCGCCCGCGCACCCGATGTACGCGGCGACCGGGACCAGCTACGAGGGCTGGCGGCGGTCGGAGCTCGCGCGCGGGCGCACGGTGGGCGAGGAGGCCTTGGCGGCCGTCGGGCTGCCGGCCGACGTGTCGCCGGCGGTCGAGGTGCTCGAGGGCGATCCGATCGAGTGCCTGGCGCGGGCGTCGCGCGCGCTGGACGTGCTGATCGTCGGCTCGCGCCGGTACGGGCCGGTGCGGAGCGCGCTGCTCGGCGGGGTCAGCGCGCCGCTGATCGAGCGGGCGGCCTGCCCGGTCGTGATCGTGCCGCGGGGCGTGCACGCGGTCCCGGAGACGTCCGGGGCGCAGACGAGCGCGGCGCTCGCCGGCTAGGACGTCGCGGGCGCTCGGCCGAGCGCAGCACCAGCACCGAGCACGGCGCGAGGTGCGCGACGCGTTCGCTGACGCTGCGGAGCGCGCCGAGGCCCAGGCGCGCGCCACTGCCGACCACGACGAGCCCGGCGCCGTCGCCGTCCGCGGTCTGCACGATCGCGCTCGCGGGCGCGCCGCCGGCTTCGACCGGGTCCAGCGGGCGGCCGAGCAGGGCGCGAGCGCCGGCCAGCTCGGCGGCGAGCTCGTCGCGCCGCTCGCCCTTCGCGGCGACGTGCAGGACGGTCAGGTGCGCGTCGAGGTGCACGGCGATCCGGGCGGCGGTCTCGACGGCCGGCCGGTCCGCGGGCACCGCGCGGGTGGCGACGAGGACGCCGCGGGCGAGCGGTCGCTCGCGGGCGATCAGCACGGGGCTCGGGCTGCGGTGCACGAGCAGCGTCGCCGCGTCGGACAGCATGATCCCGGTCAGCCGCGCGTGCGAGTGCGCGCCGACGACGACGAGGTCGTGCCGGCGGGCGCGCGACAGCAGCACGTCGCCGAGGCGCGCCGTGGCGTACTCGACGCCGGCCTCGACGCCCGCGGCGTGCGCGCGCTCGATCGCGTGCTCGGCGGAGGTGCCCCAGGGGGCGACGAAGACCACGTGCCCGCCGGGCCCCGCCAGCGCGAGCGTCTGCTCGACCGCGGCCGAGCTGGGCTCGAGGGCGCAGACGATGCGCCGAAACGGCGGCGGCCGCCCGTTTCGCCGGTCTCGGGGTCGGGTGCGATGGTCGAGCATCAGCGGTCGAGGGCCGGGAATGGGCGGGCCGCGGGTGGCGCGGCGACGCGGATGCGGGCGTCGAGGACGACGGCGCCGGCGGGGGAGACGCGCAGCGGGTTGCAGTCCAGCTCGGCGATCTCCGGATGGGCCGCGGCGAGCGCCGCGACGCGGACGAGGACGTCCTCGACCGCCGCGAGGTCGGTGGGCGGCGCGCCGCGGTAGCCGTCGAGCAGCGGGAACGTGCGCAGCGAGCGGAGCATCGCGGACGCCGTGCGGGGGCCGAGCGGCGCGAGGCGCACGGCGACGTCGCCGAGCAGCTCGACCGCGTGCCCGCCCGCGCCGCAGGCGACGACCGGGCCGAAGTCCGGATCGCCGACGATCCCGACGATCAGCTCCGGCCCCTCGGGCGCCATGCGCTGGACGAGGAAGCCGTCCGGCGCGTGGCCGGCGAGGCGCAAGCGGCGCGCCATCTCCCGCGCGGCGCGCGTGACCGCGGTCAGCCCGTCGAGGTCGAGCACGACCGCGCCGGCGTCGGCCTTGTGCAGCAGCCCGGGCGCGACCGCCTTCAGCGCCACGCGCCCGCCGAGCTCGGCCGCGGCGCGCCCCGCCGACGCGGCGCTCGCCGCCAGCCGCGACCTGATCATCGGGATCCCGTACGCGGTCAGCACGGTCTCGACCGCGTCCGGCGGCAGCCAGCCGCCGGGTGCCGCGAGCGCGCGGGCGAGGGTGGCGGCGACCGCGTCGGCGTCGACGTCGCGCAGCGGCGGCGGCGCGTCCGCGCCCTCGCGCAGCCAGGCCGCCCGGCGCGCGACGTGGGCCAGGGCCCGGACCGCCTCCTCCGGCGTCCCGAACACCGGCACGCGCCCGTCCCCGGCCAGCGCCGCGCGCGCGGCGTCGTCGAGCGCCATGAACACCGCCAGCAGCGGCGTCCCGCGGGTGTCGGCGGCGCGGACCGCCGCCGCCACGTCGTCCGCGCGCGTCACCAGCGGCGGGATGAAGATCGCGATCACGGCGTCGACGTCGCCGTCGGCGGCGACCCGCTCGATCGTGCGCTGGAAGTCCGCGGCCGAGGCGGACGCGATCATGTCGACCGGGTTGCCGAGCGCCGCCTGCGCGGGCAGCGCCCGCCGCAGATCGCTCCGCACCCGGTCCGAGAGCGGCTCGACCCGCAGCCCCAGCGCCGTGCACGCGTCCGCGCACGCGATCCCCGGCCCGCCCGCGTTGGTGACGATCGCGACGCGCGAGCCGCCCGGCAGCGGCTGCGCGCTCAGCAGCGCGGCGACGTCCAGCTGCTCGGCGACCGTGTCCGTCCGGATCACCCCGGCGTGTGCGAACAGCGCGTCGACGGTCACGTCGGAGGCCGCCAGCAGCGCCCCCGTGTGCGACGCGGCGGCACGGGCGCCCGCGGCCGACCGCCCCGACTTCACCGCGACCACGGGCTTCACGCGCGCCACCGCGCGCGCGATCCGCCCGAACCGCCGCGGGTTCCCGAACGACTCCAGGTACAGCAGGATCACGTCGGTGTCCGGGTCCTGCTCCCAGTAGCGCAGGAAGTCGTTGCCGGACAGGTCGGCCTTGTCGCCGGTCGAGACGAACGAGGAGAGCCCGAGCCCGCGCCGCGCGGCCTCGGCGATCGCCGCGATCCCGAACGCCCCGCTCTGCGACGCGAACGCGATCCGCCCGGCGGCCGGCGGCACCGGCGCGAACGTCGCGTTGAGCCCGATCGCCGTGTTCAAAACGCCCAAGCAGTTCGGCCCCACCAGCCGCATCCCTGCGTCGCGACACGCGGCCAGCAGCGACGCCTGCAGCGCCGCCCCCGACGCGCCCACCTCCGCGAACCCGCCGGAGATCACGACCAGCGAGCGCACACCCGCCGCGCCGCACTCACGCGCGATGCCCGGCACCGCGGCGGCGCCGACGGCGATCACCGCCAGGTCGACCGGCCCGGGCACGTCGGCGATCGTCCGCCACACCGGCAGCCCGGGGAACCCCGCGCCCGACGGATGCACCACGTGCAGCGCGCCCGTGAACCCGGCCCCGCGCAGGTTCGCCAGCAGCGCCGCGCCCACGGTCCCGTCCCGCCGCGACGCCCCGATCACCGCCACCGACGCCGGCCGCAGCACGTGCCCGACACCGGCGATCGCGGCCACCCGGTCGCGGTCCTCGAACGCGGCCACGGCGCGCGCGTCCAGCGAGGCCGGCAACTCGTAGCGCAGCTCGCCCGGCCGGGCCGTGACCTCGACCGGGAACCCGGAGTCGCGGAACACGCTCGCCATCCGGTGGTTGGAGGGGTGCACCGTCGCGACGAAGCGCTCGATGCCGTCCCCTGGCGCCACCGCCGCCAGGTGCGCGAGCAGGACGGTCGCGATCCCCTGCCCGTGCCGCTGGTCGGCGACCTCGAACGCGACCTCCGCCACCGCCGGCGCCGTCCGCACGTACGCGGCGTGGCCGACGATCCGCTCCCCGGAGACCGCGACCACGCCGTATCCGCGTCCGTTCCCGCGGCTGGCCGCCCAGCGCGCCATCACGTCGAGATCCGCGCCGGAGCTGAAGAAGCGCAGCCAGCGCGACTCGTCCGAGAGCCCGCCGAGCAGCTCCCGCAGCTGCTCGTAATCGGACTCGGCGACCGGCCGGACGGCGACGGTCGAGCCGTCCCGAAGGGCGACGTCGACCGTCGCGGCGGTCACGACGCCGGCACGGCGTCGTCGGTCTCGAACAGGCCTTCGAGCGGCCGGCCCGCCTCGCGCGGCAGCACGAGCACGGGGCAGCGCGCCTCGTCGACCAGCCGGCGCGAGACGCCGCCGAGCAGCACGCTGCGCAGCGGGCCGTAGCCGCGCGAGCCGCAGACCAGCAGGTCGACGTGCTCGGAGATCCGCAGCAGCACCTCGGCGGGGTCGTCGACGTGCAGGTCGCGCTCGACGTCGACGCCCGGCGGCAACGCGGCCAGCGCCTGGTCGAGCGCGGTCTCGATCGCCTGCCGGTGCCGGCCCTCGAGCATCGCGGCGCGCTGCGGTCGCAGGCCGGCCGCCATCGCGGCGTCGAGCCCGCCGGACGGGTGCAGCACCGCGATTACGCGCAGGCGCGCGCCGGCGTGCGCCGCGAGCGCGTGCGCCGCGGCCAGCGCGTCGTGGCCCTCGGGCGTGTCGACGAACCCGACCGCGATCGTGGTCAGCCGCCGGTCCTCGAGCGCGCGCGGCGCCAGCAGGACCGGGCACGGTGCGCCGACGAGCAGCCGCTCGGCGGTGCTGCCGGCCAGGACGCGGCCGGCGCGCCCGCGGCCGGTCGAGCCGACCACGATCAGGCCGGCGCCGACCTCCCGCGCGAGCGCGTGCAGCGCCCGCGGGATCGAGAGGTCGTTGACGACCTCGGTCTTGACGCCGAGATCCTCGTGCAGGCGCTGCAGCGCGCTCGTGACCAGCTGCTGCGTCTCGCCGTCGAACGCGTACGGCGCGGCGAAGCCCTCGGTCATCGTCCACGGGTAGACGGCGACCGCGGTGACCTCGGAGTCGCTCAGCTCCGCGGCGGCGAGCGCCAGCGCGACCGGCGCGCGATCCTCGGTGTACGGGCTGTATGCGGCGATGATCGGGGCGGGCATGGTCTCCTCCTCCTCGGTTCAGGCGGTGGTCGTGGCCGTCGCACCGGCCAGCGCGGCGAGCGGGGCCTCGATCCCGCGCGGGACGACGAGCACCGGGCAGTGCGCTTCGCGCAGCATGCGGCCGCTCAGCCCGCCGACGAGCACGGCGCGCAGCGGGCCGTACCCGCGCGAGCCCATCACCAGCAGGTCGAGCTTCTCGCTGTGCTCGGTGAGCAGCTCCTCCGCGTCCCCGGTCGCGCGGACGCCGTGGGCGGTGACGCCCGCGGGCAGCGCCGCGACGGCCGCGTCGAGCGTCGCCTGGACCTCGCGCTCGATGTCCGGGCGCAGGTCCTGCACGGCGATGCCGGCCAGCATCGGGGTCGTGTAGGTCTCAGGGGTGACGATCGAGATCACGTCGAGCTCGGCGTCCAGCGCGCCGGCGAGGGCGGCGGCGGCCGAGACGGCCGCGCGCGACTCCTCGGAGTCGTTGAACGCGACGCCCAGGCGGCGGATCGGCTCGTCCGCGCGGTAGCCGGTCGGCACGACGGCGATCGCGCACGGCGCGCCGTGCGTCAGCCGCTCGCCGGTGCTGCCGGGCAGGACGCGGCCGGCGCGGCCGGTGTGCGACGAGCCGACCACCAGCAGGGCCGCCTTCTCGGCGTGCGCCAGG
This sequence comes from Solirubrobacter sp., assembly GCA_035555675.1. Lineage (GTDB taxonomy): Bacteria > Actinomycetota > Thermoleophilia > Solirubrobacterales > Solirubrobacteraceae > Solirubrobacter. Next base: position 35,970 of record DATMGH010000054.1, read on the forward strand.
TGGTGCAGCGCCTTGGCCGGGGACGGGTCGGCGGTGATGCGGATCGTGACGCGGTCGTCCGGCAGCGTCGCCAGGCGGGCGCGGTGCTCGCGCACGATCGCGAGCGCCCGCTCGCGCAGCTCGTTGCGCTGGGCCGGGTTGGCGCGACCATGAAGATCTGAATAGGGATAGGCGTGCGCGACGACCACGTGCGCACCGGTGGCCTCCGCCAGCCGGCCCCCGAACGCGATCGCGTCCGCGGAACGCTCCGTGTCGTCGACGCCGATGAGGATGGTGCTCACGAGTGCTCCTTCGCGGTCGGGGTTGCCACCGAAGCTACGGCTCGTCCGCCAGGGCTCCATCCGTCCCGGACCGCCGAGCGCCTCCGTGGATTCCCGCAGCGGCACGGGCAACCCGGGCGGATGGCGGCGGCCCGCGGCGGACGTAGCGTCGCGGTATGTCCAGCCACCATGTCACACCCACGCTCGCCGAGACCCGCGTCGAGAGCGTCATGGGTCGCGGCGTCATCAGCTGCGGCCCGGAGACCGACCTGGCCACGGTCGCGCAGATCATGGCCGAGCACAACGTGCACGCCGTCGTGGTCAGCGGGCTCGAGCGGCGGCCCGACGGCAACGAGCAGCTGACCTGGGGGCTGCTGACCGCGCTCGACCTCGCCGCCGCGGCCCTGCCCGGGGTCGACGCGAGCGACGCGGGCGCCCTCGCCAGCACCGAGATCGTCACCGTCGACCTGGCCGAGCCGCTGGATCGCGCGATCCAGCTGATGGCCGAGCACCAGCTCTCCCACCTCGTGGTCGTCGCCGGGGCCGAGCCGGTCGGCGTGCTCTCCACGCTCGACATCGCGCGCTGCCTGGCGGTCAGGCCTCTTTGACGGTGGCGTACAGGATGCGCTCGGCGACGTCGTCGACGGTGTCGGCGATGCGGGCGGCGCGGCGGTAGAGCTCACGCCGCGCGATCACGGCCCGGAGGTCGTCGAGCGCGAGCAGCTCGCCCATCGCGGAGCGGTAGACGCGCTCGATCCGGCGCGCGGACTTGGTGGCGGCGTCCGCGCGCGCGACGGTGTCGCCGGACGGCAGGACCGCGACCGCGGCGTCGAGCGCGCGCACCGCGTCGGCGAGCAGCGCGGCCATCGCGGCCAGGGCCGCGTCCGGCGGGCACTCCATCACCTCGGACTCGCGCACCGCGTCCTTGGCCTGGTTGAGGATCCGGTCGATCCCGCGCGAGAGCGCGAACAGGTCCTCGGGCTCGAGCGGTGTGACGAACGCCGCTCGCAGCGTGTGGTGCAGCTCGCGCCGCACGGCGTCGGCCGCGTGCTCGTGCTCGCGCACGGCCGCGCTCGCGCCCGCGTCGCCGCCCGCCCACGCGGTGAACGCGTCCATCCCGGCGATCGTGATCGCGAGCTGGCGCCGCAGCTGGCCGAGCACGTCCGGCGTCTCGGGCAAGAACCAGCGGCTCACGCCAGCACCAGCGCGAGCACGAACCCGAGCGCCGCCGTCACCGGCAGCGTCACCACCCAGCCGAGCCCCATCGCACGCACGATCCGCCAGCGTACGTGACGCAGCCGCCGGCGGCCGACGCCCACGCCGACGATCGCCGACGCCACCACCTGCGTGGTGGACACGGGCGCGCCGAGCGCCGACGCGCACACCAGCACGCCCGCCGACGCGGTCTGCTCGGCGACGCCGTCGAGCGGGTGCAGGCGCACGATCCCGCGTCCGATCGTGCGCGCGATCGCCCAGCCGCCGAGCGTGGTACCGCACGTCAGCGCCAGCGCGCACGTGATCGCCGCCCAGGCCGGCGACCCGAGCGTGGTCGCGCGCCCGTCCGCGACCAGCAGCGCCGCGATCACGCCGACCGACTTCGACGCGTCGTTGGCGCCGTAGCCGAACGCCAGCGCCGCCGACGTCGCCCACTCGGCACCGCGCACCGGTCCGCGCCAGCGCCGCGTCGCTCGCCGGCCGGAGAACCGCAGCCCGCGGATCAGCCCCAGACCGGCGAGCAGGCCGAGCGGCGGGAAGATCGCCAGCGCGACGAGGATCTCCGCGACGCTCGCCCAATGCACGGACGCGCCCGCCGCCAGCGCCGCGCCCACCAGCCCGCCGACCAGCGCGTGCCCGGAGCTGGCCGGCAGCGCGCGCGACCACGTCACGAGGCTGAACGCGACCGCCGCGGCCAGCCCCGCCGCGATCACGCCGACGCCGCCGCCCGTGACGATCCCGCCGACCGTGTCCGCGATCGCGGCGCCCAGCAGCAGCGTCCCGAGCAGGTTGAAGACCGCCGCCAGCAGCGCGGCCGGCAGCGCCCGCGCGGCCCGTGTGACGACCAGCCCGGCGATCGCGTTGGAGGCGCCTTGCAGGCCGTTCGTCAGCGCGAACGCGAGCGCGAGACCCAGGGCCAGGGTGAACACCGGCTCACGCTAGCGGGAGATCCCCGCACGCGGCTGCGGCCTTCCACGGTTGTCACCCGACGCCGCGGGGCGGAGCATCGAGCGTGCACAAGGAGGGCTCTCATGTCTAGCCTGGTTGACGAGCCCCAGCGGCCGCGCCTGAAGCGGTCGATGGGCCTTTGGATGGCGACGGCTCTGGTCGTCGGCAACATGATCGGATCCGGGGTGTTCCTGCTGCCCGCGTCGATGGCCGGCGCGGCCGGCCCGATCTCGATCCTCGGTTGGGTGTTCACGGGCGCCGGCGCGATCCTGCTGGCGTACGTGTTCGCGAACCTGGGGCGCGCGTATCCGCGCACCGGTGGTCCGTACGCGTACTCGCGCCGGGCGTTCGGCGACTTCGCCGGCTTCTGGACCGCGTGGGGCTACTGGATCGCCGCGTGGGCCGGCAACGCCGCGATCGCGGTCGCGTTCATCGGTTACGCGAGCGTGTTCTGGGGCGCGCTCGGGGACAACAACCTGCTCGCCGCGCTGATGGGCATCGCGGTGATCTGGTTCATCACCGCGATCAACATCCTGGGCGCGCGCGAGACCGGCATCACGCAGGTCATCACGACCGTGCTCAAGTTCGTGCCGCTCGCGGTGATCGGCCTGGTCGGCCTGTTCTTCATGGACGGCAGCAACTTCCAGCCGTTCGCCCCGCACGGGTCCGGCGCCGCGATCTCGTCGGCGGCCGTGCTCGCGCTGTGGGCGTTCATCGGCCTGGAGTCGGCGACCGTCCCGGCCGAGGAGGTCAAGAACCCGGAGAAGACGATCCCGCGCGCGACCATGCTCGGGACGCTGATCACGACGCTGGTCTATCTGGTCGCGACGGTCGCGATCATGGGGATCATCCCGGCCGACCAGCTGGCCGGCTCGGCGAGCCCGTTCGCCGACGCGGCGGGCACGATCTTCGGCGGCGGCTGGGACAAGGTGATCGCCGCGGTCGCGATGGTCGCCACGTTCGGCGCGCTCAACGGCTGGATCCTGATCCAGGGCCGCGTGCCGCTGGCGGCGGCCGAGGACGGGCTGTTCCCGCCCGCGTTCGCGAAGGTGCACGGCAAGCGCCGCACACCGGTCTTCGGCCTGGTCGTCTCGTCGGCGCTCGTGAGCGCGCTGATGCTCATGAACTACACGAAGGGCCTCGTCGGCGCGTTCACGTTCGTGATCCTGCTGGCGACGCTGACCACCCTGGTGCCGTACGCGTTCAGCGCGGCCGCCCAGGTGTACCTGTACTTCGCCGACCGCGACGCGTTCGTCGGCCGGCACCTCATCCGTGACACGGTCATCGCGGGGCTCGCCTTCGCCTACAGCCTGTGGGCGATCGGCAACTCCGGCGACGACATCATCCAGAAGGGCTTCATGCTGCTGATGGTCGGCATCCCGGTCTACATCGCGGTCAAGCTGTGGCCGCGCAAGACCGATGGCGGCCCACCCGTGGTCCGCCGGCTGGAACGCGGCGTCGAACCCGTGCGGCAGCGCGAGTCCGTCTTCGAGAGGAGGTAGACGATGCGCAAGCTGGTGATCATGGGAGCCGGAGGGCGCGACTTCCACAACTTCAACGTGGCCTTCCGCGAGGACTCGGAGGTCGAGGTGGTGGCGTTCACCGCCGCGCAGATCCCGGGCATCGACGACCGCGTCTATCCGGCCGCGCTGGCCGGGCCGCTGTACCCGCGCGGGATCCCTGTGCGGCCGGAGGCCGAGCTGCCCGCGCTGATCCGCGAGCACGGCGTCGACGAGGTCGTCTTCGCCTACTCCGACCTGCCGCACGAGGAGGTGATGCACCGCGCGTCGATCGCGCTCGCCGCGGGCGCGGACTTCACGCTGATGGGGCCGCACTCGACGATGATCGAGTCGACCAAGCCGGTGATCTCCGTCTGCGCGGTGCGCACCGGCTGCGGCAAGAGCCAGACGAGCCGGGAGATCGGCCGGCAGCTGATCGAGGCCGGGCTGAAGGTCGCGCTCGTGCGCCACCCGATGCCCTACCACGACCTCGAGCGGATCGCGGTCCAGCGGTTCGCGACGCTCGCCGACATCGACGCGTCCAACCCGACGATCGAGGAGCGCGAGGAGTACGAGCGGCCGGTCGAGCTCGGCATGATCATGTACGCGGGCGTCGACTACGGCGCGATCCTGGCCCAGGCCCAGGAGGAGGCGGACGTCGTCATCTGGGACGGCGGCAACAACGACTTCTCCTTCTACCGGCCCGACCTGTCGATCGTCGTCGTCGACCCGCTGCGGCCCGGGCACGCGCACCACTACCACCCGGGCGAGGCGAACCTGCGGATGGCCGACGTCGTCGTCGTCAACAAGGTGGACACGGCGACGCCGGAGCAGATCGAGGCCGTGCTCGCGGACGTCGCGGCGCTGGCCCCGCACGCGACCGTGATCCGCGCCGCGTCGCCGGTCGTGGTGGAGGACGGCCCGTCGCTCGAGGGCCGGTCCGTGCTGGTGATCGACGACGGCCCGACGATCACGCACGGCGGGATGCCGTTCGGCGCCGGCAGCGTCGCCGCCCGCCAGGCGGGCGCCGTGCCGGTCGACCCGCGGCCGTACGCCGTCGGCTCGATCGCCGCGACGCTGCAGAAGTTCCCGCACATCGAAGCCGTCGTCCCCGCCATGGGCTACTCGGCCGCGCAGCTGCGCGACCTGCAGGCCACGATCGACGCCGTCGAATGCGACGCGGTGATCGCCGGCACGCCGATGGACCTGCGGCGGCTCATCACCTCGCGCCACCCGATCCGCGAGGTCTCCTACACGCTCGAGGAGGTCGGCGAGCCGCGGCTCGCGGACGTGCTCGAGCCGATCGTCGCCCAGGCGGCGGCGCTGACCGCGTGACCGACCGGGCGCCCGGGCTCGCCCGGGCGCCCGGCCCAACGCCTGCTTCGGTGCGCCGCACCGGGCCTCCGCGCTTTGCCGCAGACGAACGAGGGCTTCTACGCATGTCGCGGGCGCCGGGCGAATCGAGAATCCGCGGCATGACCGCGATCACCTCGACTCGATACGTGTACGACTTCAGCGAGGGCTCGCGCGACATGCGCGTGCTGCTCGGCGGCAAGGGCGCGAACATCGCCGAGATGACGCGCGTGCTCGGTCCTGACCTCGTGCCGGCCGGCTTCACGATCACGACCGAGGCGTGCGTCGCGTTCATGCGCGACGGCCGCAGCGAGCCGGCCGGGCTGGTGGAGCAGATCGCGGACGGCGTCGAGCGCCTGGAGCGCCGCACCGGCCGCCGGCTCGGCGACCCGGACGACCCGCTGCTGGTGTCCGTCCGCTCGGGCGCGCGCGACTCGATGCCGGGCATGCTCGAGACGATCCTCGACCTCGGGCTCAACGACGCGTCGGTCAAGGGGCTCGGCGACGACCACTTCGCGTGGGACTCCTACCGGCGCTTCGCGCAGATGTTCGGCAACGTCGTGCGCGGCGTGCCGGGCGAGCGCTACGAGGAGCTGTTGACGCAGGCCCGCCGGCGGGCGGGCGTGCGCGAGGACCGCGAGCTGGGCGTCGCCGCGCTGCGCGACCTCACGCACCGCTTCAAGACGCTCTACGAAGCGCACACCGGCGAGCCGTTCCCGCAGGACCCGCGCGAGCAGCTGCGGCTCGCGGTGCGCGCGGTGTTCGACTCCTGGCTGGGCGACCGCGCGGTGTCCTACCGGCGCATCAATCACATCCCGGACGACTGGGGCACCGCGGTCAACGTGCAGCAGATGGTGTTCGGCAACCGCGGCGCCGGGTCGGCGACCGGGGTCGCGTTCAGCCGCGACGAGCTGACCGGCGCGCCGGAGCCCAGCGGGGACTTCCTGCTCGACGCGCAGGGCGAGGACGTCGTCTCCGGCGTGCGCACGCCGCGTCCGCTGGGAGAGCTCGCCGACGAGCTGCCCGAGGCGCACGCGCGGCTGCTGGAGATCCTCGGCACGCTCGAAGCGCACTACGGCGACATGCAGGACACCGAGTTCACGATCGAGCGCGAACGCCTCTACATGCTGCAGACGCGCAGTGCCAAGCGGCCGGCGCAGGCCGCGGTCCGGTTCGCGGTCGACGCCGTCGACGAGGGGCTGCTGACCCCGGCCCAGGCGCTGACGACGCTCGATGCCGGTGCGCTGGACGCGCTGCTGCACCCGACGTTCGACCCGGACGCGCGCTTCGAGGTCCTGGCCCGCGGCGTCGCCGCGTCGCCGGGCGCGGCGCAGGGCGCGCTGGTCTTCACCGCGCAGGAGGCGGTCGACGCCGCCGGGCGCGACGTCATCCTCGCCCGCCCGTTCACGGAGGCCGACGACGTCGCCGGGTTCCACGCCGCGCGCGGCATCCTCACGTCCGAGGGCGGCAAGGCGTCGCACGCCGCGCTGGTCGCGCGTGGGATGGGGCGGCCCGCGGTGGTCGGCGCGGGCACACTGGAGATCGACGTCCGGGCGCGCGAGCTGCGCGCGGGCGACGTGATCCTGCGCGCCGGCGACCGGATCGCGATCGACGGCTCGACAGGCGTGGTCACGCGCGACGACGTCGCGCTGGTCGAGGCCGACCGCAACCCGCGGCTGGAGCGCGTGCTCGGCTGGGCGGACGGGATCCGGCGGCTCGGCGTGCGCGCCAACGCGGACACGCCCGAGGACGCGCGGCGCGCGCTCGAGCACGGCGCCGAGGGCATCGGCCTCTGCCGCACCGAGCACATGTTCATGGCCGCCGACCGCCAGCCGAAGATGCGGGCGATGATCATGGCCCGCACCGAGCCCGAGCGGCGCGCCGCGCTGGACGAGCTGCTGCCGCTCCAGCAGGCCGACTTCGAGGGTCTGTTCGCGGCGATGCCGGGCCTGCCGGTCACGATCCGGCTGCTGGACCCGCCGCTGCACGAGTTCCTGCCCGACCGCGTGCAGCTCGCCCAGCGCGTGCAGCGCGCCCGCGACGAGCGCGCGCCCGAGCTGGCGGCGCTCGAGCAGGAGCTGGAGCTGGTGACGCGGCTGGGCGAGGTCAACCCGATGCTCGGCACGCGCGGCTGCCGGCTCGGGATCGTGCACCCGGAGATCTACGAGATGCAGGTCGAGGCGATCATGCGCGCCGCGCGCGCGGCCGCCGAGCCCCCGCGGCTGGAGGTCATGATCCCGCTGGTCGACTTCGAGGGCGAGCTGGCCGAGCTGCGCGCCATGGTGGTGCGGATCGGCGACCGGCACGGGCTGCGCGAGGGCGTCGACTACACGGTCGGCACCATGATCGAGCTGCCGCGCGCGTGCTTCGTGGCGGGGCGGCTGGCGGCGTCGGCCGCGTTCTTCTCGTTCGGCACCAACGACCTGACCCAGACCGCGCTCGGGTTCTCGCGCGACGACGTCGAGGCCGGGTTCGTGCCCCGCTATCTGGAGCGGCGGATCCTCGACCGCTCGCCGTTCGAGTCCGTCGACGTCGACGGCGTCGGCGCGCTGGTGGAGACCGCGGTGGCGCGTGGCCGGGCGGCGCGGCCCGGCATCGAGCTCGGCGTCTGCGGCGAGCACGGCGGGGACCCGGACTCGATCGCGTTCTTCCACCGCGCGGGGCTCGACTACGTGTCCTGCTCGCCGTTCCGGCTGCCGATCGCTCGCGTCGCGGCGGCGCAGGCCGTACTGTCCGAGCGATGAGCTTGGATCTGGTCGACGTCGGCTCACTACCGCTCGGGTGGTTCGACGACGTGCTGTCGCCCGCTGAGGCGCAGGCACTGCACTTCGCCGAACGGCTGAGCCGGCACGAGCTCGGCGGCCGCCGGATCTGGAACGTCAACTCGACCGCGCGCGGCGGCGGGGTGGCCGAGATGCTCGGGCCGCTGCTGGCGTACGCGCGCGGCGCGGGGATCGACGCGCGCTGGGCGGTGATCGACGGCGACGCGCCGTTCTTCGCGGTCACCAAGCGGCTGCACAACCGGCTGCACGGCAACGCGGGGGACGGCGGGCCGCTGGGCGCGGACGAGCGGACGGCGTACGAGGCGGCGCTGGCGGCCAACGGCGACCAGCTGGTCGAGCTGCTCGCGCCGGACGACATCGTGCTGCTGCACGACCCGCAGACGGCGGGGCTGATCCCGCGCGTGCGGGAGGCCGGCGTGCCGGTGATCTGGCGCTGCCACGTCGGGCTCGACGTTCCCAACCAGCTGGCGCGCGAGGCCTGGTGGTTCCTCGAGCCGTACGTCCTGCAGGCCGACGCGTACGTGTTCTCGCGCGAAGCGTTCGTGTGGGAGGAGCTGGACCCGGCGCGGCGCGCGATCATCGCGCCGTCGATCGACGTCTTCGCGCCCAAGAACGCGGAGCTGCCGGACGCCGCCGTGGACTCGATCCTGGCCGTCGCCGGCCTGCGCGCGGGCACGGACGGCGACGGCGCCGCGTTCCGGCGCATGGACGGGTCGGTGGGGGTGGTGCGGCGCGCGGCGCGCATGCTCGAGGAGCGACCGTTGCGCGCGGGCGAGCGGTTCGTGCTGCAGGTCTCGCGCTGGGACTCGCTGAAGGACCCGCTCGGCGTGATCGACGGGTTCGTGCGCCACGTCGCGCCGCACACGGACGCGCACCTCGTCTACGCGGGGCCGGACGTGACCGCGGTCGCCGACGATCCCGAGGGCGCGCTGGTGTTCGAGGACGCGTGCCGGCGCTGGGAGACGCTCGACGCCGCGGCGCGCTCGCGCGTGCACCTGGCGCTGCTGCCGATGGCCGACGCGGACGAGAACGCCACGATCGTCAACGCGCTGCAACGGACCGCGGACGTCGTGGTGCAGAAGAGCCTCGCCGAGGGGTTCGGGCTGACGGTCGCGGAGGCGATGTGGAAGCGGCGGCCGGTCGTCGCGAGCCGGATCGGCGGTATCCAGGACCAGATCGAGGACGGCCGCAGCGGCGTGCTGCTCGACGACCCGACCGCGCTGGACGCGTACGGCGCCGCCGTCCTGGAGCTGCTCGACGCTCCGGCGCGCGCCTCGGCGATGGGCGAGGCGGCGCACGCGCGCGTCCGCGAGCGGTTCCTCGGCTCGCACTCGCTGCTCGACTACCTGGCGCTGTTCGAGCGGCTGATCTAAGCGAGCAGCTCGGCGAGCGTCCGGCCGCTGAGCGGCGACGCGGGGCGCTCGGCCACGACGTTCGAGCCGGGGCGCGCGTCGCCGTCGGCGCGCTTGGCCAGCAGCCACAGCGGCCGGGCGCCGCCGCGCGTGCGCTGCAGCACGAAGCCGCCGCGGAGCTTGGTGCCGTGCAGGACGAACGCCGCGTGGCCGCGGGCGAGCGCCTCGGGAAACGCGACGCGGCCGTCCTGCTCGTAGGTCCCGCAGTCCCACACGATCACGGCCTTGCCGGCGCCGCCGCGGCCCTCGATGCGGTTCAGGCTCGGGCTGTGGTCGTCGACCTCGACGGCCAGGCGCTGGACGGCGGGGTCGAGCGACGGGCCCCGGGGCACCGCCCAGGAGCGCATGACCTCGCCGACCTGCAGGCGGAAGTCGTAGTGGTGCGTGGTCGCCTGGTGCTCGTGGACGGTGAAGACGCCGGTGCTCACGCCGCGCAGCGCGAACTGCTCGTGGCCCTCGACGCGCGCGGGCTCGATCGCGCCGAGCAGCGGCACGAGCGCGCGCAGCTCGCCCGGCTCGCCCTCGGCGTGCAGCTCGCCGCTCGGCCGCACCCAGCCCGTCACGCCCTGGATGCGGGCGGCGAGGACGACGGTCTCGACGTCGGTGGCGGCCCTCGCGCGCAGCGCCTCGGTCATGGGTCCGAGATTACGGAGTTCTGAACGCGGCCCGCGGGGCGCCGCGCGCTGGGAGAATGGGCGGATGGACCACGTCCGCGGATCGGTGCTGGTCGTCGACGACGAGCCGACGATCTCCGAGATCGTGTCCGCCTACCTCGAGCGCGCGGGCTACGCGACGCGCGTGGCGGCGGACGGGTACGCGGCGCTGGAGGCCGTCGCGCAGCGCCGCCCGGACCTGATCGTGCTCGACCTGATGCTGCCCGGCCTGGACGGGCTGGAGGTGATGCGCCGCGTGCGCGACCGGGCGACGGCGATCATCCTGCTGACCGCCAAGGGCGCCGAGGCCGACCGCGTGATCGGGCTGCGGCTGGGCGCCGACGACTACGTGGTCAAGCCGTTCTCGCCGGCCGAGCTGGTCGCGCGCGTGGACGCGGTGCTGCGCCGCGTCGACACCGTCCCCGCAGCGGCGCCCGTGCTGCGCTGCGGCGCACTGGAGATCGACCCGGGCGCGCGCCAGGTGCGCATCGAGGGCGCGCCGGTGGCGCTGACCGCGCGCGAGTTCGACCTGCTGGCGTTCCTCGCCCGCCATCCCGGCCAGGCGTTCACGCGCGAGCAGCTGATGGACCACGTCTGGCAGTACGCGTTCTACAGCGACACGTCGACCGTGACGGTGCACATTCGCCGGCTGCGGGCGAAGCTCGAGCCGTTCGCCGGGGTCGAGACGGTATGGGGCGTCGGCTACCGCTTCGTGGCCTAGCGTTCGCGCTCGCCGTCGCGCTGGCGGTGGCCGCGGTCGCGGGGCTCGCGTACGGCGGCGCGGCCGCGTGGAAGACGCTCGAGATCGTCGCGCCGCTCGGGATCGTCAGCGCGCTGGCGTCGGAGTGGGTGGCGGCGCGGCGCTGGGGCGGGCTGCGGCGGGGCATGGTCGCGCTGGCGGCGCTGGCCGCGGTGCAGCTGGCGATCGCCGTGGCGCTGTTCGTCCAGCTGATGTTCGTCTCCCGCCACGACGCGGTGATGACCGTGCTGCTGGCGGCCTACGCGGCGGCGCTGGCGATCTGGGCGGCGAGCCGGCTGGGCGCGCGCAAGCTGGGCGAGCTGGACGCGGTGCGCGGTGCGCTGGCGGCGGTCGGCGACGGGCGGCGCGACGTGCGGGTGGGGCTGGCGGGCGACGACGAGATCGCCCGGCTCGGGCGCGACGTCGACACGATGATCGAGCGGCTCGACCGCGAGGAGCGCGCGCGGCGCGGCCTGTTCGCGGCGGTCTCGCACGACCTGCGCACGCCGATCACCGCGCTCGGCCTGCTCGCGACCGCGATCGACGACGACCTGGTCGACGCCGACAAGCGGCGCGAGTACGCGTCGCGGATGGGGACGCACGTGCGCGCGCTGGGCGCGTTGATCGACGACCTGTTCGAGCTGACGCGGCTGCAGGCGGACGACCTGCAGTGGACGATGGAGCACGTGCGCGTGGACGAGCTCCTGCACGCCGCGGTCGAGGCGATGCGGCCGGCCGCGGAGGCGGGCGCGGTCGCGGTGCGCGCGGAGCTGCGGCCCGGGCTGCGGGCGCCGCGCGGCAACCCGGAGCAGCTGCAGCGGGTGCTGTTCAACCTGATCCAGAACGCGATCCGCCACACGCCGCCGGACGGCAGCGTGACGGTGCGGGCGGAGGACGTCGAGGGCGCGGTCGAGGTCGAGGTCGCCGACACCGGCGGCGGGATCGCGGTCGAGGTGCGCGACCGCGTCTTCGACCCGTTCTTCCGCGCCGACGCTGCGCGGCACCAGCCCGGCGCGGGGCTCGGGCTGGCGATCGCGCGCGCGATCGTCGAGCGCCACGGCGGCGCGATCTGGCTCGAGGACGCCGCCATCGGCACGCGTGTCCGGTTCCGGCTGCCGGCGGCGGTCCCATGATCCTCGTCACGGGCGGGGGCGGCTTCATCGGCTCGCACGTCGTCTCGGCGCTGCTGGACGCGGGGCACGACGTGCGCGTGCTCGACCGGGCGCCGGCGTGGGTGGACGAGCGCGCGTCGCTGATCGTGGGGGACGTGCGCGATCCCGCCGTGGTCACGGAGGCGGTGCGCGGCGTCGACACCGTGTTCCACCAGGCGGCGAAGGTCGGGCTCGGGGTGGACGTCGGCGACATCGTCGACTACGTGTCCGACAACGACCTCGGCACCGCGGTGCTGCTGCGCGCGTTCCGCGGGCGCCGGTTGATCCTCGCGTCGAGCATGGTCGTCTACGGCGAGGGGCGCTACCGCTGCGCGGCGCACGGGGTCGTCCGGCCGGGGCCGCGACGGGTCGAGGATCTCGACGCGGGGCGCTTCGAGCCGCGCTGCGCGTGTGGCGCGGTGGTGGTTGCGGAGCCGGTCGAGGAGGACGCGCCGGTCGACCCTCGCAACGTCTACGCGGCGACCAAGCTGGCGCAGGAACACCTGTGCGCGGCGTTCGCGCGCGAGACCGGGGTGGCGTTCACGGCGCTGCGCTACCACAACGTCTACGGGCCGCGGCTGCCGGTCGACACGCCGTACGCGGGCGTCGCCGCGATCTTCCGCTCGGCGGTGCTGGCGGGGCGTGCGCCGCGCGTGTTCGAGGACGGCGCGCAGACGCGCGACTTCGTGCACGTGCGCGACGTCGCGCGGGCGAACGTGCTCGCGTTGAGCGGGCCGCCGGGGATCTACAACGTCTGCTCCGGTACGCCGCGGACGGTGCTCTCGCTGGCGCGGGCGATCGGCGGGGAGCCGGTTGTCACCGGCGAGTGGCGGGCGGGGGACGTGCGGCACGTGTTCGCGTCGCCGGAGCGGGCGGCGGCCGCGCTCGGGTTCCGCGCGGCCGAAGACTTTCACCAGAGCGTGTCGAACAGCAGCTCGTAGGCGACGGCTTGGGCGGCGAGGGCGTAGAGGTGCGGGCGTTTGGCTTGCGGCGCCGCCGCGAGGATCAGGTACGGCACCAGGAACAGCCAGATCCGCTCGGTCTCCGCCTTGGTGAAGCCGAGCAGCGCGGACGCGGCGATGACGGCCGCGATCGCCGCGCCTTCGGGTGTGTTGAGGCGCTGGAGAGCGAGCCAGGCGATCGGGACGCCGGCGATGATCAGGAACGCCGCCGGGGAGCCGAACAGCCAGTACGCGTACGGGCGGCGGGACGCGATCCCCAGCGCGTAGACACGGCTGGTGGCGTGCAGCGTGCCGAGGGGGTCGAAGCCGGTGGCGAGGGCGAACGCGGCGTGGAAGGCAACCAGCGTGACGCCGGTGAGCGCGGCGAGCTTGAGCGCGGGTCTGAGGCCGTCGCGCTTGAGGACGTAGAGCGCCGCCCAGGCGGGGACCGCGAGCAGCGACCAGGCGAACAGGGACGCGACCGCGGCGGCGAGCGCGCCGAGCCAGGGGCGCCGGGAGAGCAAGCCGAGCGCGACGAGCAGGCCGAGCGTCAGGTACACGGCGTCGGCGGACGTCGCGCCGTAGTGCAGCAGGGCGGGGGAGAGCGCGGCGAGGATGCCCGCGGTGCGAGCGTGCGCGGGGATGGTGCGCTGCGCCAGCGCGTACGTGAGCGGGGCGCTGAACGCGCCGGCGACGATGCAGAACGCGGCCAGCTTCGGCGCGGTGTCGAGGCCCAGGACGTGCATCGTGAGGAGCAGGCCGGGCGGGTGGCCGGCGCTGTGGACGGGCAGCGAGGGCACCAGCTGGGCGAATCGGTCGAGCACGAACCGCGTCCCGTACTCGAACGCGGGCAGCGACGGCAGGTACTCGTTCTTGCCCTCGCCGCCGGCGAACGCGTGATCGAGCCGCTCCGGGCCGCCGCGCGCGACGGCGAGCGCGACGCGCAGGACGAGCGTGCCGGCGAACAGCGCGGCCGGCGTCCCGCGGGTGCAGAGGAGCGCCGCGGCCGCGAACGCCGGCAGCGCGATCAGCGCCAGCGGGTCCATGCGCGGTCCCCACGCGCCGATGAACGGCGGGTGCGGGACGCCGAGCTGCGTCCCCGTCGCGTCGAGCGCCAGCCCGACGACCACCGTCGCCACCACCACGACCGCGATCGCCAACCGCACGCGCCTCGTGTCGCCGCGGTCCGCGCTGCCGCCGCCCGCCCCGTCGGCGCCGCTGCGTCCCGCCGCGCCGCCGCGCGCCACGCCGCGCTCTCCCCGCCCCGTCACGCCGAGGTGCCGTGCGGCTGATCGCCATCCTCGCGCTGCTGCTCGCGGGCTGCGGCTCATTGCCCGCCGCCTCGCTGCCGCCGCCCGCCGGGGCGGCGGGGCCGCTGGCGGCCGGCGCGTTCTCGATCGAGCCCGCGCACGACCGGCTGCGCCGCGCGGACGGGGCGTCGACCGCGACCGGGCGCGAGCCGACCGCGATCGTCCTGGTCGACCGCGGCACGAAGGTCGCCGTGCTGTGCGGGCGCGAGCGCGTCCTCGAGCTCTACGACGCGCGCACGCTGGCGCGGCTCGGGCGCGCGGGCGCGGGCATCGGACCGACCGCGGTCACGACCGACGGCGCCGAGCTGCTGTGGGTGACCGACGTGCGCGGCGACGCGCTGCTGGTCTTCCACCTGCGTCCGCGGTTCGAGCTGATCCGCCGCGTCGCCGTCCCCGGCGGGCCGCGGGCGGTCGCGTTCGATCGCGGCACGCTCACGATCGCGCTGCGGGAGGGCGTCGTCCACTACGTGGCCGGGTCGCGGCCGGTCCTGCGGACCAGGTAGAGCGCGCCGGAGATCGCGAACAGCGCGGCGCTGAACAGCAGCCAGCGCGTGAAGTAGCCCTGGTGCGAGATCCCGCTCGCGCGCCGGAACGCGCCGTCGCTCGCGCCCGAGATCGACGGCCAGAAGACCGCCAGGACGAGCAGCGAGAGCGCCGCGGGCACGCGCACGTGGTTGATCGCGCCGCCGGCGGCGCGCCGGGCGACGGCGTCGAGCGCCGAGTAGGCCGGCAGCAGCAGGAAGTCGTGCACGACGACCGCGCCGGCGAGCCAGAGCGCGGCGTTCCCCGCGCCACGGAACCCGAGCAGCTGCAGCAGCGCCCAGCCGGCGAGCGGCAGCAGGATCAGCTGCGGAAGGTGAGCGCGGAGACCCATTTGGTGTTGTGGACGCCGGGCAGCGCGGGAACGACGATCCGCGCCGGGAAGCCGTGGTCGAGCGGCAGGTCCTCGCCGTTGACCCGCAACGCGAGCAGGCCCGCCGCGATCTGCGCGCCGCTCAGCGACGCCTGCCGGAGCACGCCGCGCGGCTGCAGCGACTCGACGTGCAGCTCGCGCGCGCCCGGCGCGCCCGCGTGCTCGGCGAGCAGCGCGAGCGAGACGCCGGTCCACTCCTGGGTCGTCGTCCAGCCTTCGACGCAGGCGATCGGCAGCCGGGCCGTGCGCTGCGGCAGCGCGAGCAGCTGCTCCCGCGACAGCGAGGTGGCGTCGATCCCGCGCAGCGCGAGCCGGTAGCTCGGGCCGACCATGGCCGCGGTGACGCCCGCCGCGCGCGCCGTCTTGTTGACCGGGAACGCCTCGCGCCGGGGCGCGAACAGCGCCAGCCGACGGAACGGGCCGCCGAGCGACTGGCCGGCGTTCGCGGCCAGCAGCGTCAGCGCACCCGCCGTCGTGAACGCGAACAGGCCGCGGCGCGAGAGCGTGAGCTGGGCGGTGGGCAGCTCGGCGCGGGTCGCGCGGGCGCGCCGCATGGCCGGAACCTTGACGATCACGTGCAGGACCAGCGCCGCGGTGAACACGATCGCGCCGTAGTAGTGCGCGACCACGAAGTTGAACTTGAACGGGTACCAGTACTGGGCGTTGACGACGCCGGTCGCGAGCTGGAAGCCGGCGCTGGAGACGAGCAGGGCGACCGACAGCCGCTCGACCGCGTGCCCGAGCCCCTTGACCGGCGGGTACTCGAACAGCTTCGGGATGACCGACCACAGCTTCGCGAGCAGGAACGGGATCGCGACGAGGCCGGCGTTCGTGTGGACGCCCTGCGTGAGCGCGTACAGCCAGCTCGGGCTGGTCGGCCAGCCGAACGTGAGCGGCAGGTCGCGGCCGGCGGGCACGATCGCGTTGTGCGGCAGGTCGGGCATGTACGCGGCGTGCGACAGGAACCCGGTCACGATCACCAGCGCGAACAGGACGAGCAGGACCACGCCGAGCACGCTCGTGAGCCACGGGCTGCGCAGCGGCGAGCGCCAGACGGTGAAGGTCACGAGCGAGGCCTCCGCGCCCCGCGGCGTCGCGTGGCGGGCGCCGGGCCGCGTCGCACCGCCGCGCTCATCGCAGCGTCGCGAACGTCCGGTCCGCCTGCGTCTCGACGCCGGCCACCGCGAGCCCCGCGCGGCGGGCGAGCGGGACGACGCCGTCGACGCCCACGCGCGCCCAGCGGAACCATTCGGAGACCGCCTCGCGCGTCTCCAGCCGGACCCGGACGCGGTGCGTCGGCGCGCCGGGCGGGTCGACCTCGACGACGACCGCGCCGCCGGGGGCGAGCAGCTCGCGCGCCCGGCGCAGCAGCGCGACGGGGGCACCGCCGATGCCGATGTTGCCGTCCAGCAGCAGCACCGTCCGCCAGCGTCCTGGGACCGACGACCAGAGCGAGCCGGGGATCGCGTCCGCGCCGCGGTCGCGCGCCAGCTGCACCGCGACCGGCGAGAGGTCGACCCCGAGCGCCCGCTTGCCCGCCGCGTGCAGCGCGGCGAGATGCCGGCCAGGCCCGCAGCCGAGGTCGAGCACGGGCGCCTCGACGCCCGCCAGCACCGCTTCGTCGACCGCATCCGCGGGCGCGAGCCAGCGGTCGAGCGGCAGCGGCTCCAGCCGCCCGTCCGCGAGCCGGATCCGCGCCCGCGGCGCCGGCCCGCCGCCGAGCGCGTGCCGCGCGGCGGAGGCCAGCAGCCGCCCGTAGAGCAGGTCGGCGGGAAGCGCCGCGCGGCCGGTCGGCGTCGCGGCGGTGGAGGCCGCGCGCGGCGAGGCCGGCGCGGTCATGCGACCGGCTCCGGCATCGCCGCCAGCGCCGCCGCGAAGCGCGACCGCGGGATCGTCGCCGCGACCGCACACGCGTCGGCGAACGTGTCGACGTCGCGCAGCGGCGGGAGCGCCGCGACGGGCAGGCCGCGGGCCAGCAGCCGCGCGCGCTGAAGCGCACCCGTCGTCGCGCAGCTCATCGGCACGCCCGCGAACACGGCCCGGTCCGGCCGCGGCAGCCCGATCGCCCAGTAGCCGCCGTCCGGCGCCAGCCCGAGCACGGCCCCGCGCGCCGCGGCCGCCAGCCCGGCGTCCAGCAGCGCCGGCGTCACCTGCGGCGTGTCCATCCCGATCAGCAGCGCCGGCCCGCCCACGTCCTCGAACGCCGCCGCGAGCCGGTCCGCAAAGCCGCCGCCGCGCTGCGCGATCACCTCGTAGCCGCGATCCAGCCACGGCTCGGGCGCGCCGTCGAGCGCCAGCACCCGCCGCTCCGCGCCCGCACGCGCACCGGCGGCGAGCGTGTCCTCCAGCGCCGCGCGCGCGAGCGTCGCGGCCTGCGCCGGGCTGCACGGCGGGCACAGCCGGGTCTTGACCCGCCCCGCCGCCGGCGCCTTCGCCATCACGATCAGTGCGGGCCCCATGGCCCGACAGCCTGCCGCCGGAACGCCCGGTTCAGGGCTCGCGGCGCGTCACCGTAAGACTCTTGTCATGTCGCGCGCCGCGCGCACGGTCCCGCGCACCGTGCCCGTGACCTTCGAGCGCCCGACGCGCGGCCGGTATCCGACGGGGACCTCGCGCAGCGTCCAGCCCGCGTCGGCCGCGCGCAGCACCATCTCCAGCGGCCACCCGAACCGCCGGTCGCGGACCCCGAGCGCGAGCAGCGCCTCGCGCGGCGCCGCCCGCATCGGCCCCAGATCACGCAACGGCAGCCCGGTCCGCCGCCGCAGCTCGAACGCCAGCGCCGCGTTCGCCACCCGCGCGTGCAGCGGCCAGCCGCCCCCGACACGCGCCCCCAGCACGAGCGAAGCGGCACCGGCGAGCACCGGCTCGGCCACCCGCGGCAGCTCCACGGGATCCAGCGACGCGTCGCAGTCCATGAAGCAGACGACGTCCGCCCGCGCCGCCCGCAGCCCCGCGAAGCAGGCCGCACCGAACCCGCGCACGGGCTCGAAGACCACCTGCGCCCCGAGCTCCTGCGCGATCGCCGCCGACCCGTCGGAGGACCCGTTGTCGACCACGAGCGGCGCGTAGCCGGCCGGCATTCGCCCCAGCACCCAGGGCAGCGCGTCGCGCTCGTCGAGCACGGGCAGGATCACGTCGGGCACGGGGCGCGACCCTACGGCGCTCCGTCACCCGCGGGCCCGCACCGGCACCGCCGTTCACCGAACCGCAAGATCTCGCGGGCTGCGGACAACTACCGGCGGACGCGGGTGACGGACGCGGATGCGCCGCGACGCCCCAGGCGCGACCGTTCAGAGCGTGTTCCAGGTACGCATCCACGGCCGCGGCGGCCAGGGCGTCGTCACCTCCGCCGAACTGCTCGCCGTCGCGGCGTTCCGCGACGGCCGTGACGCGCAGGCGTTCCCGCTGTTCGGGTCCGAGCGCACGGGCGCGCCGGTGATGGCGTTCTGCCGCATCGACGACCGCCCGATCCGCACGCGCGAGCCGATCGTCGACCCGGACGCGATCGTCGTCCAGGACCCGACGCTGCTGCACGCGCTCGACCTCACCACGGCGCATCTCGTGCTGATCAACTCCAGCCGGGGGCACCCGAACGCGATCACGATCCCGGCGACCGAGATCGCGCGCCGGCACCTGGGACGCCCGCTCCCGGGCGCGCCGCTGCTCGGCGCGCTGGCCGCGGCCACCGGCGTCGTCTCGCTCGGCGCGCTCGAAGCCGCGATCCGCGAGCGCTTCCCGGAGCCCGTCGCGAGCGGGAACGTCGACGCCGCCCGCGAGGCCTACGAAGCGGCGGCCGCCCATGCCTAGCCAGATCGAAGGCTCGCGCGCGGTCGCCGAGACCGTCGCCCTGTGCCGGCCGGAGGTGATCGGCGCGTACCCGATCTCCCCGCAGACGCACATCGTCGAGCGTCTCTCCACGCTGGTCAAGATGGGCGCGCTGCAGCGCTGCGAGTACATCAACGTCGAGTCCGAGTTCGCGGCGATGTCGGTCTGCATCGGCGCGTCGGCGACCGGCGCGCGCACGTACACCGCGACCGCCAGCCAGGGCCTGCTGTACATGTCGGAGGCGGTCTTCAACGCGTCCGGTCTCGGCCTGCCGATCGTGATGACGGTCGCCAACCGCGCGATCGGCGCCCCGATCAACATCTGGAACGACCACAGCGACGCGATGTCCCAGCGCGACAGCGGCTGGATCCAGCTGTTCGTGGAGTCAAACCAGGAGGCACTCGACGTGCACGTGCAGGCGTTCCGCCTGGCCGAGGCACTCTCGCTGCCGGTGATGGTCTGCATGGACGGCTTCGTCCTCACGCACGCGGTCGAGCGGGTCGAGCTGCCGACCCAGGAGCAGGTGGACGCGTTCCTGCCGCCGTTCGTCTCGCGCCAGGTGCTCGACCCGGCGCACCCGATCACGATCGGCGCGATGGTCGGCCCCGAGGCGTTCATGGAGGTCCGCTACCTGATGCACGCCAAGCAGCGCGCCGCGTTGCAGGCGATTCCGCGGATCGCGGGCGAGTTCGCGGCCGCGTTCGGTCGCGATTCGGGCGGCCTCGTGCGCGGGTACCGGGCCGAGGACGCCGAGACCGTGGTCGTCGCTCTCGGCTCCGTGCTGGGCACGCTCGAGGACGTCATCGACGAGCTGCGCGACGCCGGTCACTCGGTCGGCGCGCTGGCGATCCGCACGTTCCGGCCGTGGCCGCGTGAAGCGGTGCGGGACGCGCTCGCGCACGCCCAGCGCGTGATCGTGCTGGAGAAGGCGTTCGCGGTCGGCGCGGGCGGGATCGTCGGGCAGAACACGCGGCTCGCGCTGGAGGGCCTCGGGATCGAGGTCCGCGACGTGATCGCCGGCCTCGGCGGGCGCCCGATCATGGCGGCGTCGCTGCGCCGCCTGCTCACCGAGCCTGAGCTGCCGTCGCTGAGCTTCCTCGACCTCGACGAGGCGCTGGTCGCGCGCGAGCTGGCCCGCGATAGCGGCCCGCACGCGGAGAACATGCTGCGCGACCTCGCGGGGAGGACCTGATGCCCTACCAGGTCGGATCGTTCGCCGTCGGCAACCGCCTGCTGGCGCCCGAGCTGCGCACCGGGCAGGCCGACCCGCACCGCGCCAACGCGATCACGTCCGGGCACCGCGCGTGCCAGGGCTGCGGGGAGGCGCTCGGCGCCCGCTACGTCGTCGATGCCGCGATCCGCGCGGCGTCCGGGAACCTGATCGCCGCCAACGCCACCGGCTGCCTGGAGGTCTTCTCGACGCCCTACCCGGAGAGCTCGTGGCAGCTCCCGTGGCTGCACTCGCTGTTCGGCAACGCGCCCGCGGTCGCGACCGGGATCGCCGCGGCGTTGAAGGCCAAGGGCCGGGAGGACGTCCGCGTGCTCGGCCAGGGCGGGGACGGCGGCACGGTCGACATCGGCTTCGCCTGCCTGTCGGGGATGTTCGAGCGCAACGACGACGTGCTCTACGTCTGTTACGACAACGAGGGCTACATGAACACCGGCGTCCAGCGCTCCGGCGCCACGCCGCCGGCCGCGCGGACGGCGACCACGGAGGCCGCCGGGGACCATCCCGGCAACGTGTTCGGCCAGGGCAAGAGCGCGCCGCTGATCGCGCTCGCGCACGAGATCCCGTACATGGCGACGGCGACGATCGCCGACCTGCACGACCTCGAAGCGAAGGTCGTGCGCGCGATGGGGATGCGCGGCGCCCGCTACCTGCACGTGCTGGTCACGTGCCCGCTGGGCTGGGGCGCCGCGGCGTGCGACTCGGTGGCGATCGCCCGCCTGGCGACGCAGTCCGGCCTGTTCCCGGTGTTCGAGGGCACGCGCGGGGACGTGACGGCGGTGACGAAGATCCGTCACCGCGTGCCGGTCGAGGCCTACCTGAAGCCCCAGCGCCGCTTCCGCCACCTGTTCGAGCCCGAGCCACGCGCGGACGTGATCGCCGCGATCCAGGCCCGGGCGGATCGCACCATCGACCGGTTCGGACTATGAGCACACCGTTCGCCATCACGCTCGAGGTCGGCTCGAGCCTCGCCAACAAGACCGGCTCCTGGCGCACCGAGCGCCCGGTCTACGTCCACAACACCGCGCCGTGCTGCTCGGCCTGCCCGGCCGGGGAGGACCCGCAGGCGTGGCTCTACCACGCCGAGGAGGGCGACTACGAGGCGGCGTGGCGGGCGATCATGGACGTCAACCCGCTGCCGGCGATCATGGGGCGCGTCTGTTACCACCCGTGCGAGACGGCCTGCAACCGCGTGCAGCTCGACGAGGCGGTCGGGATCAACAGCGTCGAGCGCTTCCTGGGCGACCTCGCGATCCGCAACGGGTGGACGGTGGGCGTGGATGCGCCCGCGACCGGCAAGCGCGTGCTGGTGGTCGGCGCCGGGCCGTCCGGCCTGTCCGCCGCGTACCACCTGGCGCGGCTCGGCCACACGGTCGAGATCTGGGAGGCGGGACCGCGGGCGGGCGGCATGATGCGGTTCGGGATCCCGCGCTACCGGCTCCCACGCGACGTGCTGGACGCGGAGGTGGCGCGGATCCTCTCGCTCGGCGTGACGCTGCGCTGCGATCGGCGCGTCGACGATCTGGAGGCCGCGATGCGGGACTTCGACGCCGCGTTCGTGGCGGTCGGCGCGCATTTGGGCAAGCGGGCGTACATCCCGGCCGGGAGCGCCGCGCGGATGCTCGACGCGGTTGCGCTGCTGCGCGACATGGAGGACTCGGACGCGCCGCAGCTCGGGCGGCGCGTCGCGATCTACGGCGGTGGCAACACGGCGCTCGACGCCGCGCGGACGGCCAAGCGGCTGGGCGCGGAGGAGGCGATCGTGGTCTACCGGCGCACGCGCGACCGCATGCCTGCGCACGACTCCGAGCTGCAGGAGGCCTTGGAGGAGGGCGTCACCGTCAAGTGGCTCTCGACCGTGCGCCACGTCGAGGGCGGGCATTTGACGATCGAGAAGATGGCGCTCGACGCCGACGGCTTCCCGCAGCCGACCGGCGAGCTGGAGGAGCTCGAGGCCGACTCGCTGGTGCTCGCGCTCGGCCAGGAGTCCGACCTGTCGCTGCTTGAGCACGCGTCGGGCGTCGTGATCGAGGACGGCGTCGTGCAGGTGCGCGACGACCTGATGACCGGCCGCCCGGGGATCTTCTGCGGCGGCGACATCGTGCCCGCCGAACGGACCGTGACGATGGCGGTCGGCCACGGGCGCGCGGCGGCGCAGGGGATCGACGCGTGGCTGCGGGGCGTGCGGCGCGCGCCGGCGGCGGAGGTTCCGGCGGCCACGTTCGACGCGCTCAACCCCTGGTACTACGACGACGCGCCGCGGACCGTGCGGCCGCGGCTCGAGCGCGCCCGCCGCTCGTCCACGTTTGACGAGGTCGTGCACGGGCTGGACGCCGACACCGCGCTGTTCGAGGCCCGCCGCTGCCTGTCGTGCGGAAGCTGCTTCGCGTGCGACAACTGCTACGGCGTCTGCCCGGACAACGCAGTCCTCAAGCTCGAGCCCGGCGGCGCGTACGCGTACGCCTTCGACCTCGACTACTGCAAGGGCTGCGGCCTCTGCATGCGCGAGTGCCCGTGCGGCGCGATCGAGATGCGCCCGGAGCCGATCTAACCGCGCCTTAAAGGGGCCAGACCCCTTTAGGTTCGGAGCCGCGGCTGGAGCCGGATCTGCGCGGGCCTCCAACCTAAAGGTGCCAGGCCCCTTTAGGTTGGGTTTAGGTCTCGGGTTGCGGGTTTCCCGCAACGACGCCCGTTCTTGTCCCGGAGGCCGGGCGTGCCCGGCGCACCTAGCGTTCACCGCCGTATGGCCACGCTCAGCCTCTCCGACACCTCGCTCCGTCAGCTGATCGACGCCGGCCGCGCGGTGGTGGCCGAGCTCGACGTCGAAGCGGTGCTGCAGCGCCTGCTCGCGACCGCTACCGAGGTCACCGGCGCGCGCTACGCCGCGATCGGCATCCTCGACGAGGCGCGTGA
>DATMGH010000055.1:0-47589 GCA_035555675.1 Solirubrobacter sp.
TCCCCACCGACGCCACGCGCAGGCCGGTCAGTTCCACGTCGTGGTCCCACCGCGCCGAGTGCATCACCGGCCCGTCGAACGTGCCCGGCACGTCCGGCAGCCGCGGCTCCATCAGCGGCCCGGCGGCGGAGATCAGCACGCGCGCCTCGTAGGTCCCGCGCGTGGTGGAGATCCGCCAGCGCGCGCCGTCCCACTCGGCGCCGGTCACCTCGGTGCCGAGCTGGATCTTCGAGCGCACGCCGAAGTCGTCGACCACGCGCTCCAGGTACGCGCGGATCTCGGGCTGGCGTGAGTAGGTGCGCGACCAGTCCGGGTTCGGCGCGAACGAGAACGAGTACAGGTGCGAGGGGACGTCGCAGCCGCAGCCCGGGTACGTGTTGTAGTGCCACGTCCCGCCGACCCCGTCGCCGCGCTCGAGCACCGTGAAGTCCTCGATGCCGGCCCGCCGCAGGTGCACCGCCAGGCCGATGCCGGAGAACCCGCTGCCGATGACGGCGACGTCCATGGGTCAGAGCGCGGCGAGCCTGGCCGCCGCCCGGTCGATGATCGCCAGCCGCTTGCAGAACGCGAACCGCAGGTACGGCGCGAGCCGCTCCGGGTCGACGGAGAACACCTGCGTGGGGATCGCCACCACGCCGGCGCGCTCGGGCAGCTCGCGCGCGAAGTCCAGCGCGTCGCCGCCCACGTCCGCGTTGGCGAAGTACGTCCCCTCGGGGACCAGCGCGGTCAGCCCGGCGGCGCTGAGCGCCGCGCAGACGTGGTCGCGCTTGGTCTGCAGCTCGCGGGCGAACGCGGCGTACCAGGCGTCGTCGAGCCGCAGCGCGGCCGCGCCCGCGTGCTGGAACGGCGTCGCGCCGGCGAACGTCAGGAACTGCTTGGCCGCGCGCACGCCCGCGACCAGCGGCGCCGGCCCGGTCGCCCAGCCGACCTTCCAGCCGGTGACGCTGAACGTCTTGCCCAGCGAGGAGATCGTCAGCGTGCGCTCGGCCATCCCGTCCAGCGTGGCCAGCGGCACGTGCGCGAGCCCGTCGAACACGAGGTGCTCGTAGACCTCGTCGGTGACCGCGATCAGGTCGTGCTCGATCGCGATCTCGGCGAGGCAGCGCAGCTCCGCGGGCGTCAGCACCCGCCCCGTCGGGTTGTGCGGCGAGTTGATCAGCAGCATCCGCGTCTGCGGCGTGATCGCGGCGCGCAGCTCGTCCGGGTCGAACGTCCAGCCGGGCGGGTGCAGCGGCACGCTCACCAGCCGCGCGCCGGTCATCTTCGCGGCGGCGCCGTAGGAGTCGTAGGTGGGATCGAAGGCGATCACCTCGTCGCCCGGCTCGCAGAGCCCGAGGATCGCGGCCGTGATCGCCTCGGTCGCGCCCATCGTCACCTGCACGTCTGAGACCTCGAGGCCGTAGAAGCGGTGCTGGTGCTCGGCGATCGCCTCGCGCAGCGCGGGCACGCCGGGCAGCGGCGCGTACTGGTTGCGGCCGTCGCGGATCGCGGCCTGCGCGGCCTCGAGCACGGCCGCCGGCCCGTCCTCGTCCGGAAAGCCCTGGCCGAGGTTGATCGCGCCGGTCCGCTCGGCGAGCGCCGACATCTCGGTGAAGACGGATATGCCGAAGCCGGCCAGCCGGGAAGCGATCACACGTGCGAACGCTAGCGGCAGCGCGGGTCGCGCGTGGCGGCCGCGCCGCCGTACAGGGCGGCGGCGACGTCGACGTCGGCCGGCGCGGGCACGCACGCGAGCTCGTCCGCGCTCGGCCGGGTCGCGGCCAGCGACGGCGCGCAGTCGGTGTCGAACGCGCGCGGGGACATCACGCTGCAGTCGTGGCCGCTGCGGTGGCGCAGGCCGAGCACGTGGCCGAGCTCGTGCGCCGCGACCCACACGGACAGCGGACGCGGGTTGCCGCCCAGGCTGGAGCGCAGCAGGATCTCCCCGTGCCCGTTGGCCGGCCGCCCGATCGACGTGCTGTAGCCGAGGCAGTCCTTCCCGCACAGCCTCAGCAGGCGCCGGTCGTTCCGGCGCACGACCACGTCCGCGTCCTGCGCGCGCTCGACGATGCGGATGTCCACGTGTGCGCCCGAGGCGGTCCAGCGGTGCGCTGCGGTCATCACGGTGTCCGTCATCCCGCTCGCGTCGTACACGTTGACGACGCCGCGCGGCCAGGTCGCCTCCGCCGCTGCGCCGGGGCGCAGGACGAGCAGCGCGACCACGCCGGCGAGCACAGCACAGCATGGCCGCCAGCGCTTGTGGACGAAGGCGAGCACGGAGGGGAGGAGCCAGCGCGACGGGCGCTGCGCACGTGTCCTGGTATGCCCGGGGATCCCATCGGGTAACCACTACACTTCGGAAAGTCATGGCGCAGGAACTGCGGAACCGGCCCTGTGGCGGTCGCTACGGCGACATCGTCCAGGCGATCGGAAACACGCCCTTGGTGGAGCTCAAGCGGCTGTCGCCGAAGCCCGGCGTACGCCTGTGGGCGAAGCTCGAGTCGGCGAACCCGACCGGCTCGGTCAAGGACCGCGTCGCGCGCGCATTGATCGAGGACGCGGAGGCCAAGGGCCTGATCCGCCCGGGCCAGACGATCCTCGAGCCGACGTCGGGCAACACCGGCATCTCGCTGGCGATGATCTGCTCGCGCAAGGGCTATCCGCTGAAGGTCGTCATGCCCGACAACGTGACCCCCGAGCGCACGCAGCTGCTGCGCATGTACGGGGCCGAGATCGTGTACTCGCCGGGTAACCAGGGCTCCAACGGGGCGGTCGCGCTGGCGCTGGAGATGGCCGCGGCGGACCCCTCGTACTACATGCCCTACCAGTACGGGAACGCCGCCAACCCGGGCGCGCACTACAACGGCACGGCGCCGGAGATCCTGGAGGAGCTGGACGAGATCGCGGCGTTCGTCGCCGGGCTCGGGACGGGCGGGACGCTGATGGGCGTCGGCCGGCGGCTGCGCGAGGAGCTCGGGGACGCGGTGAAGATCGTCGCCGCGGAGCCGATGCAGGGTGAGCCCGTGCAGGGCCTGCGCTCGCTCGACGACGGCTTCATCCCGCCGATCATCGACCTCTCGCTGCTGGACCGGAAGATCTTCGTCACCAACCACGACGCGATCGTCTGGACCAAGAAGCTGCTCGACGAGGAGGGCATCTTCGCCGGCGTCTCCACGGGCGCGATCGTCTCGATCGCCGTGCGCATCGCGAGCGAGCTCGACGAGGGCAACGTCGTCTTCATAGTCTGCGACGACGGCTGGAAGTACCTCTCCTCAGGGCTCTACACGACCCCGGTCGACGAGCTCGAGAACCTGGACACCACGGTCTGGTGGTGACCCGCCGGGCGCTGCTCGGCGCCGGCGCGCTGGCCTTGCTCGCGGGGTGCGGGCCGCCGGAGGCCGCCGTCGTCGACAAGAGCGCGGTGCTCGACGAGCAGCTGCGGCTCACGCAGGCCGCGGTCGCGGCGTACGGGGACGCCGCGGGGGACCTGAAGACGAGCGCCATGGTGCGCGCGCGCGAGCTGCGCGAGGCGGGCGCGCGGGCGGAGCCGACGCCCGCGGGCCCGACCGGGCTGGCCGCCGCGCTGGCGGCGGAGAGCGCCGCGCTGCGCGGGCACGTGGCCGCGGTCGGCCAGCTCGCCGACCGTGAGGACCGGGAGCTGCTCGCGCGCCTGGTGTCCGGCGCGGCGACGAACGAGTCCGCGCTGCTGGAGCGCCTGGACCGCCCGGCGATCCCGACCGCGTTCCCCGGGGAGCCGCAGCGATGAAGCGCCGCGAGCCCGCGCCGCGCGTCTCGCGCCGCGCCGCCCTGCGCGCGGGCGGCGTCGCGCTCGCCGGCGCCGCCCTGCTTCCCGCCGCCGCGCGCGCGAACACGGACGAGGGCGGGCTCCTGCTCGGGCTCTGGCGGCGCGAGATGAACGCCTCGCTGGCCTACGACCGCGTTGCGCACCTCAGCCCGCTGCTGGTCACCCTGCGCAGCCAGGAGGCCGACCACGCCGCCGCGCTCGCGACCGAGCTCGCCGCGGTCGGCCTCGGCACGCCCCGGGCGCCGCAGTGGGCGAGCGAGCTCGATTTCAGCGCCGAGCGCCTCGCGCGCTCGGAGCCGGACGACGTGCGCCGCAACGCGCGGCTGCTCGAGGCCGAGCTCGTCGACCTCTACCTCTCCGCGCTGCCCGGCCTGCCGGACCCGAAGATCGCCATGACGGCGGCGACGATCCTCGCGTCGCACTCCCAGCATCTGCTCATTCTCACCCGTGAGACTGGCGCGGGAGTAACCTAGGACCAGCCACCGGACGAGGATACGTTCCATGCCTTTCAACAACATCGGGCCGGGCGAGCTCATAGTCGTGCTCGTGATCGCCCTGCTCGTGCTCGGCCCGAAGCGCCTGCCCGAGGTCGGTAAGTCCCTCGGTAAGGGCATCCGCGAGTTCAAGGAGTCGATCAGCGGCGACAGCCGCGACGACGAGGACGACGCCCGGCCGATCCAGCGGGCCGAGTAAGCCGCTGCGCATCTCCCGGACACTGCTGGACGAGGTCATCGCCCACGCGCGTGCCGACGCGCCGAAGGAGTGCTGCGGCCTGATCGCGTCGCAGGACGGCACCGCGGTCGCCGTCCACCGCGCGCGCAACGCCGCCAACAGCGCGCTCCGCTACGCGATGGACCCGGCCGAGCAGTACAAGCTGCAGTCCGCGATCGAGGACGCGGGGCTGGACCTCGGCGCGATCTACCACTCGCACACGCGCTCGGACCCGCTTCCCTCGGAGACCGACATCAACCTGGCCAAGCTCGGGGACACCGACGCGCCCGCGTTCCCCGGCACGCTGTACCTGATCGTCGGCGTCAAGGGCCTCCAGGACGACGTGCGCCTGTGGTCGATCGTCGGCAACGCGGTCGAGCAGGTCGAGCTCCAGGTGACGGAGTGAGCGGCGCGCTCGTGTGCCCGTCGTGCGGCCGGTCGCACGCGGCCCACGAGCGCTTCTGCGTCGACTGCGGCCTGCCGCTCGTCTACGGCGAGGACGTGTCCCTCCCGCCGCGCTCGGAGCTCGCCGAGCGCGCCCGCAAGGTCCGCCCCAGCTACACCGAGGGCCCGCTGGTGCGCGCCGCCTGGGCGCGCAACCAGGCCGAGGCGGAGCTGATCGCCGGCCTGCTGCTGGAGGAGGGGATTCCGTCGCTCGCGCGCCGCTCCGGCGGCTTCGACGTGCCCGACTTCCTGGCCGCCGGCCCGCGCGACGTGCTCGTCCCGTCCTCGGCGCTCGAGGCCGCCCGCGAGCTGCTCGGCGAGCCGCCGCGCGGCCGCCTCCCGCAGCAGCGGCCGGCGTGGGTGCGCGCGCTGGCGGTGACGCTCGCGGTGACCGTCTTCGTGACGTTCGCCGCCAGCTTCGCCATCCCGCTATTCGACTAGCCGCCCCAGATGCGAGCGCCACGCCCCCTCGGTGTGGCGGATCGCGCGCGGGAACGCGATCTCGAGCGCGCGGATCGGCCCGTCCGGGTGCGGCCCGCGCGCGAGCGTGATGCACGCGCGCTCGCCCTCCTCGCGCGCGAGCAGGTCGAACACGGTGCCGCCCAGCAGCAGCGCGTCCGCGCGCGAGGGCGGGAAGCTCGGTGCCGAGCCCTCGCGCAGCCGCCGCGTGACCGCCGGCCGCACGTGCCGCGTCTGCCCCGACAGCCACTGCGCCGCGCCCTCGACCAGCCACGCCCACCGCGACCAGCGCGTGAGCCGCCTAGGCGACGCCGGCGGCGGCAGCGACGGGTGGTTGACCGACACGTAGCGGCGCGCGAGCAGCGCCGACGGCGCCAGCATCAGCATCTCCAGCGACCCTTCGACGTTGGACGCCCGGTGCGCGAGCTGGCGCGGACAGAGGACATGCAGCTCGCGCGGCCCCGCCGTGCCCACCACGTAGCGGCGGGCCGCCGGCGCCGTCAAGCGGCGCGCGATCGGCAGCCAGGGCTGCGCCGCGTCGAGCTGCGCGGCGGAGGAGTGCAGGACCACCGCCAGCTCCCCGACCCGGACCTCGAAGCGCTCCTCGAGCCGCGCCCGCGCGTGCTCGAGCTGGGCGAGCACGCGGGCCGCGTCCTCCTCGTCGCGCTCGTCGTGGCGCGCCACGAACGTGTCGGAAGCGGTGTCCACCCAGGCCATCGCGGCATGAGGCTACTGCGGCTGGCGCTCAGCGAACGCGGCGATCCGCCGGCCCGCTTCGCGCAGGCGCGCTTCCGGCTCATTGGTGAAGATCAGGCGGACGACGTGCTCGCCGAAGTCGTCGCTGCCCCAGCCCTGCATCGGCGTCACCGCGACGCGCTCCTCGTCCAGCAGGCGCTGGGCGAACTCGACCGCGGGCAGGCCGGTGCCCTCGGTGTCCAGCAGGCAGAAGTAGCCGCCCTCGGCGGGGACCGCCGACAGCCGCCCGCTGGCCGCGATCGCGTCCAGCAGCGCGGCCTGCCCGCGCGCGTAGACGGCGACCGTCTCCCGCTGCCAGTCCTGCGGCCCGGAGAGCGCGGCGGCCGCGCCGGCCTGCGCGAACCCGCTGGCCATGATCCCGTTGAAGATGTGCAGGTTCTCCATCGCGGTCATCACGTCGCGCGGTCCGAGCGCCCAGCCGACGCGCCAGCCCGGCATCGCGTAGTTCTTCGACATGCAGCCGATCACGATCGTCCGCTCGCGCACACCGGGCAGCGCGGCCGGGTTCGTCACCGTCCGCCCGTCGAAGGCGACCTTGTCGGCGGCGCCGTTGAAGATCAGCCAGGCGTCGTTCTCGAGCGCCGCCTCGGCGATCGCCGCGACCTCGCCGGCGGTGAAGATCGTCCCGGTCGGCAGCGACGGCGACGCGACGAAGATGACCTTGCAGCCGCGCGCCCGCTCCCGCAGGTCGTCGACGTCGAGGGCCCAGCGCCCGCCGCGCCGCTGCAGCGGCGTGAAGACCTGCACGCCGCCGGCGACGCGCACCCGCTGCGCCATCCCGGAGTACGTCGGATCGGTGAGCAGCACCCGGTCACCCGGATCGACCAGCGCCAGCAGCGCGTTCAGCATCGACTCGCCGGCGCCGCAGGAGACGACGATCTCGCGGTCGGCGTCGTACGTGAGTCCCCAGTCGGCCGCGTAGCGCGCCGCGATCGCCGCGCGCAGCTCGCCGAGGCCGCGCAGCGGCAGGTAGCTGTTGTAGTCGTCGAGGCCGACCGCGCGGCGCGTCGCGTCGAGCACGTGGGCGGGCGGCGTGAGGTACGTGTCGGCGTTCTCGAGGCGCAGGACGTCGTCACCGAGCTCGTCGGCGGCGTCCGCCACGTCGGTCATCGTCATGCGCAGCAGGCTCTGCACGCGGTGTGAGAGGTCGGTCATGTCGGGCTCCCGGTGAAGCGGTCGGGCCGCAGGTCGTCGAACGTGGGCGGGACGGGCTCGCCGTGCAGTGCCGCGGCCAGCCAGGCGGCGGTGGCGGGGGCGGCCTGCATCCCCAGGGACGCGTGGCCGCCGTGGATGAACAGGCCCTCGACGCCGGCGGCGCCGGCCAGCGGCAGCCCGTCCGGCGTCATCGGGCGCAGGCCCCACCACGCGCGGGTGATGGCGACGCTCTGGGCGAGGCCGGGAGCGCACGCGAGCGCGCGGGCGGCGATGCGCTGCGGCGCGTCGATCCCCTCGACCGCGTCGCGCAGCGAGGTCGACAGCGAGGCGCCGACGAACGCGTCGCCGTCCGGCAGCGGGCAGAGCACGAAGCTGTCGGCGACCGGCTGGTCGAGCCGCCCGGCGGCCATGTCGGCCAGCGGGATCGGGCGCCCCGCCGCGCCGAGCACGTCCTGGTCGGGCCACGAGACCTCTTCGATGATCCACGGCACGTCGAAGTCGAGGCGCTGGGAGCGCATCAGCCAGCCGCGGCCGGGCTTCATCGGCGCCAGCGGCAGCAGCTCGGTCAGCCACGGGCCGGTCGCGACGATCACGGCGTCGGCGGCGACCGGACCGTCGTCAGTGAGCACGCCGTGGACGCGGCTGCCGGCCACGCGCACCTCGCCGACCCGGGTGCCCGTCCGGATCTGCGCGCCCGCGGCCCGCGCGGCCTCGGCGAACGCGCGCGTCGCCGCTTCGGCCGCGACGGTCCAGGCGCCGCCCAGGACCGCGCCGCCGAGGACGTCCTCGGCCAGGGCGGGAAGCTCGGCGCGCACGTCGTCGCCGCTGACCAGCGCGGCCGGGACGCCCTGCCCGGCGAAGACCGCCGCCTTGTGCTCGACCACGCGCAGCTGCTCGGGGTCGCGGGCGAGCAGCAGCTCCTCGCGCGGCGTCCAGCGGAAGTCGACGTCGCCGGCCTCCAGCTCGCGGTAGCGGGCCTCCGTCTCCCGCAGCATCGCGGCGACCGGCGGCTCGACCTGGTGCAGGAGCGTGCCCGTGTTGCGGCCGGAGGTCCCGGCGGCGAGCGTGCGTTGCTCGAAGAGCGTCACCCGGGTGCCGCGGCGCGCGAGCTCCCACGCGACCGTCGTGCCCGCGATGCCGCCTCCGACGACGATCACGTCAGTGTTCATCCACCGCACTGTTCCATATATGGAACAGCATGGCAAGCTGGAATACTCGACCGCGTGCAGGACATCCTCCACACCGTCGCCGTCAATCTCCGCGCGCTGCGGGCGGCGCGTGGCATGTCCCTGGGCGCGCTCGCCGCGGCCAGCGGCACGGGCAAGGCGACGCTCTCGCGGCTCGAGGCCCGCGAGGGCAACCCGACCGTGGAGACGCTGTACGCGCTGGCCGACGCGCTCGGGGTGCCGTTCGGCGCGCTGGTGGCCGCGCCGACCGGGCGCCATCTGCGCGCGGACGACGTGCCGCACGTCGGCGGCGCGGTCGAGGCCGGCGTCCTGACCCGGATCGCGGGCGCGGCGCTCGTGGAAGCGCTCGACGTCCGGTTCCCGGCCGGGCACGTGCGCTCGTCCCAGCCGCATCCGGACGGCGTCGTCGAGCACGTGCTGCTCACGGCCGGGCGCCTGCGCGCCGGCCCGCTGGACGCGCCGGTGGAGCTCGACGCGGGGGACGTCCTGGCCTTCGAGGCGGACGTCCCGCACGCCTACGCCGCGCTGGGCGGCGACGCGCAGGCGATCGTCCTCATGGCCTATCCGAGCGAAGGATCTCGTTCGCCTGCTGATACGTCGGGCGGTTGACCCAGTGGATCAGCGGCTGCGTCGTGCCGCCGATCGGGCGCTGCTGGACGGCGTCGTGGCACCACTGGTCGCCGGCCTTGCAGATCCCGTCGGCCGGATAGACCCGGCGCACCTTCAGCGCCGCCTTCAGTGAGCGCCGCAGCGCCGTCCGGCACGCGGCCAGCGAGCCGCAGTAGCGGCGCGAGTACCGGCCGCGAACGCGATCGCCGAGCGTCGTCCGCAGATCCTTGCTCACGTACCCGTACCAGGCGCCCTGGTAGGCGGAGCCGACGTGCCCGGGCGGGTTGTCGACCGGGACGGTGCGGGCGAGCACGCCGAACGCCGGGCCGAGCGCGCGGCCGAACTCGGCTTTGACCCAGAGCGGCCACCACGCGTCCAGGATCCGGATCGCGTCGCTGTGCTCGTAGACGCCGTTGCGGTCGTGGTCGCGCCGCAGGCCGCCGGCGCGCCGCCACGCGCGCAGCTTCGCGACCGCGGCCCGCAGCTGCGGGTCCTGCGGCGTCCCGATCACGCGCAGCGCGAGCGGCAGGTCCACCCAGGCGCGCAGGTCGGTCGTCCCCGCCAGCTCCATCGTGTCGATCGCCTGCGCCAGCGTGAGGTGCTGGCGGCCGCGGACGCGGTCTGACAGCAGCACGGAGCGGTAGGTCGAGGGATACACGCCGGAGCGGTAGCCGCGCGCCGGCTTGTTGTTCCAGCTGATCAGGTACGGCTGGTCGACCGCGCGCGGGTGCTGCGCGAACGGCGTGACGCGGCTCTGCCACGTGCTCGGGTCCCAGCCCTGCCACTCGAACCTCGCCGCGACCGGGAAGTCCGGGTCGAGCCCGGGCGCCCGCACCGGGTTGGCGCCCGAGTTGAAGTACGCGATGTGCTCGGCGTCGGCGTAGAGCCAGTTGAACGTGTAGCCGACCTTCGCCGCCGCGCGCTGGAAGGACGCCGCGTCGCGGACCGCGTCCGGCGCGTTGAAGTCGATGAAGCCGGCGGCGCTGTCGAGCTCGTGGAAGTACGTCGAGCGCAGCGTCGTGAACAGCACCGGCCTGCCGTGCACGCGGCCGCGGCCGGCGACCAGGCCGAGCTGCGTCCGCTC
The DNA here is from genome assembly GCA_035555675.1 of Solirubrobacter sp. GTDB lineage: Bacteria > Actinomycetota > Thermoleophilia > Solirubrobacterales > Solirubrobacteraceae > Solirubrobacter. The sequence goes on from DATMGH010000055.1 coordinate 10,190, forward strand.
GGCCGTCAGCGTCTGGGCTCCCGCGGGCGTCCGGTCGGCGAGCGTCGGCGCCCAGCGGTTGGTCTTCGTCAGCACCTCGATCGGCTCGCAGGCGCCGCGGAAGCGGTAGTGCGTCGCGTCGCACAGCTCCAGCGCGAACGTGTCGATGATGTCCTGGCCGGCCGACGTCGCGCTCCACGCGTAGTCGCGCCCGCGGCCGAGCAGCACGTACAGGTTGAGGCCGACGAACGCCGCGCCCTCGGCGTCGATCCCCGGCCCGTCCGGGCCGGCGGGCGCGTGCACGTCCTGCTCCATCAGGATCTGCGGGTTGAAGTAGCCGACCTGCGGCCCGGCGACCATCAGCGGGTGCCCGCTCCTGGAGCGCCGCGCGGAGATCAGCAGCGCGTTGGACGCCCGCGTGGGCAGCAGCGAGCGCCCGGCGGGCGCGGTCAGCTTCAGCGTGCCGCGGTCGGGCCGGGCGACGCTGCCGGGCGCGACGCGCTTCGGCGGCGCCTGGTAGGGGAAGCGGCCCTGGGCGGTGACCGGCGCCTCCGGGTCCTCGGCGGCGCGGAAGTCCGCGAACGCTCGCGCGCCCGCGCGCCGGCCGAAGCGCCGTTGGAGAGCGTCCGCGAGCTGGGAGAGCTGGAGCTCGTCGCCGCCGCCCTTGCCGAAGATCCCGCCGACCATCGCGGCGGTGGCGACGACGTCGGTGGGCTGGAAGAGCTCGAGGGGCCGCCCGAGCGCCGCGTACTCGCCCGGGAGCTTCGCGGGGTCGAGCCTGGCCTCGAGGACGTACTGGTTGACGCCGGCGACGTAGTTCGTCACGTCGGCGAGGACCTGCGGGGCGAGGCCGTCCACCTGCCGCTGCAGGTCCGCCTCGGTGTACGGCGCGACCGCCCACTGGGCGGCGTCCTGCTCGCGGTTGGCCCGGCTGCCGCCGGCGAAGCTCGACAGCTCGCCGCGGCCGGCGTGGCGCAGCACGTCCATGAAGAACAGCCGGTCCTCCGCGCCCGCGTAACCGAGGCCGAACATCGCGCCCGCCCGCGTGGCGCCGTAGACGTGCGGGACGCCGAACGCCCGGTCGCGCACGATCGTCACGTCCGCGCGCGGCGCGTACGTGCGCTCGGCCGCGCCCGGCGGCACGCCGAACGAGGCGTCCTTGAAGTACTTCGGGATGTCCCGCGACCGCAGGCCGGGCGTCGCGTAGACGAGGTTCCCGTACATCCGCAGCTGGTCGCAGCAGTGCGGGACCGTGGCGCCCGTGGTCAGGAACCGCGTGAGCTCGGGGAGCGAGTAGCGGCCGCGCGTGCCGGGCGGCAGGATCGAGCGGAACCCGCCCGCGTCGTCGGCCCGGTAGGCGCCGGGCGTGACCTGCGCGCCCGCGGGCGCCGGGAGCGCCAGCAGCGCCGCGGACAGTAGGAGCGCCCGGGTGACGGTGATCACGCGGGCGCCCGAGCGCGCCTACGCGTAGGCGAGCGCGCCGTTGTTGGCGGCGATCGCCGCGATCTCCTCGGAGGCCCGCTCGAACTCCTCGTCCGAGAGCACCGGCGTGCCCTCGAACGGCAGGTCGCGCGTGATCTCCAGCCACGAGCGGCACCCGGCGTAGTCGTCGCGCACGCGGACGGTCACCGGGCGCGGGATGCGGTAGGTGCGCAGCAGCAGCACGTGCAGCGGGTGCCGGCGCTTCCACGCCAGGCGCTTCTCGGCGTAGTCGGTCGTCCAGACGTGGAACGGGCAGAGCGCGTCCAGCGCGCGCCGGTCCGTGATCGTCCACGCGCCCGCCACCTCGGCCCAGGCCCGGATCCGCACGCGGTCGGGCTGCGGGATGCCGCCGTCCATCGTGAGGGCGCGCGCCGGCGGCTCGCCCTCCGGCCAGACGCCCTCCTCGAGCGCGCGCCTGAGCTCCGGTTGGTGCGATTCCCGGACCAGGTCGTTGCGCTGGTGGTCGAACGTCGGGTAGAGGAAGAAGCGGTCGTACTCGAGCGCGAAGTGCTTGTCCGCTTCGCGGATGCCCCCCTTGCGGAGGGTGAGCAACTGCTCACCCTCGGCGAGTGCGCGCACGGTGACGGCCCATTCCTTGAAAGCGATCGGCATAGAGGTGGGTGAAGAGAGAGTTGAAAAGACCTGCATACCCCCGGCAAGGGCGGCGTGTGGCGACCCTGCCCGGGGTTTCGACCGCCAAACCTCGGTCGAGGCGTCACATACTATGCACAAGGTCAGGAAATCACAAAATAGCGCTGCAAATTGCAGGTTTCTGTTCGCAACGCACATTTTTTCCCACCGTGCGGTCGATGACTACAGGCGCGCGCCGGTGATCCCTTCGACGACCTCGAGCACCGCCGCGAAGTCCTGGTCGCCCAGGCCGCGCCCGACGCCCGCGCCGTAGAGCTCGGCCGCCAGCCCGGCGAACGGGAACGCCCCGCCGGCCGCGCGCGCCTCGGCCAGGCACAGCTGCACGTCCTTGAGCATGTGGGCGAGCTTGAACAGCGGCGTGAAGTCGTGCGCGAGCATCGGCCGGCCCTTCAGGGCGCGCATCGTCGAGTCCGAGGATCCGCCGTCCATCGTCTCCAGCAGCGCGTCGACGTCCACGCCCGCCTGGCGCGCCAGCACCAGTCCCTGGGCGAGCGTGGCGCAGTTGATGGCGGTGATCGCCTGCGAGATCACTTTCACCGCCTGGCCCTGGCCGGCCTCGCCGCAGACGACGATCTTCTCGCCCATCACCTCGAACAGGGGTCGCGCGCGCTCGATGTCGGCCGCCGCGCCGCCGCACATGATCGTCAGCGTGCCCGTGCGCGCCTTGGGCGAGGAGCCGGTCACCGGCGCGTCCACGAACGCGTGGCCCAGCTCGCGCGCCCGCGCGTCGAGCGCGCGGGCGGTCGCGGGCGCGATCGTCGACATGTCGACGAACAGCGTCCCGGGCCGCGCGCCCGGCAGCGCCGCATCGACCATCGCCTCGACCTGGGCGCCGTCCACCACCATCGTGATCACGATGTCGGAGGCGGCGGCGACCGCTTCCGGGGAGTCCGCGACGGTCCCGCCGTGCTCGGCCACCCAGGCCTCGGCCTTCGCGCGCGTGCGGTTGAAGACGGTCAGCTCGTAGCCCGCCTGGGCCAGGTTCATCGCTTGCAGCGAGCCCATGATCCCGAGCCCGATGAAGCCCACTCTCTCAGCCATAGCCGCCACCTCCAGGTGTCTCGATCCGTAGTCGCTGACCGGGTCGCAGCGTGCCGCGCGCCTTCGGCGGCAGCTCGTTCCCGTCCAGCCGGTTGCGTCCCCGCGCGCCGGGCGCGCCGCCGGCCGCGCCGGGCGGCGCGTGCCGGCGCCGCTCGGTGAGCAGCGAGAAGTCCATCTCCGCCAGCGCCGCCAGCTCCCGGATCACGCCGTCGCCGCCGCGGTGCGCGCCGGCGCCGCCCGACCCGCGGCGCAGCGCGTAGGTCACGACGCGCAGGGGGAACTCCAGCTCGAGCGCTTCGACCGGCGTATTGAGCGTGTTGGACATCGCCACGTGCACGCCGGACGGACCGTCGGCGTCCGCGCACGCGCCCTGACCGCCGCCGAGCGTCTCGTAGTACGTGAAGTCGTCGTTGCCGAGCGTGAGGTTGTTCATCGTCCCCTGGCCGAGCGCGCGGCCGAACGCGGCCAGCACGAGGTCCGCGACGCGCGAGGACGTCTCGACGTTGCCGGCGACGACCGCGGCGGGTGCGCGCGCGTTCAGCACGGAGCCCTCGGGGGCGATCACCGTCACCGGGCGCAGCGCGCCGCTGGACGGCGGGATGTCGGGATCGGTCAGCACGCGAACCGCGAACCAGCACGCGGAGACCGTGACGGCCAGTGGGCAGTTGAGGTTGCCGCCGTGCTGGGGCGCGCTGCCGGTGAAGTCGAGCACCAGCTCGTCGCCGCGGACCTGAGCGCGCAGCCGCAGCTCGAGGTCCCCTTCGGCCGCCTCCAGCACGTCGCGGGCCGCGTAGACGCCGTCGGGGACCGCGCGCAGGGCCGCGCGCGTGCGCCGCTCGGCGTAGTCGATCGTCGCCGCCATCGCCTCGCCGAGCGGCATCCGCTCGTGCAGCTCGATCAGCCGGCTCACGCCGGTCCGGTTGGCCGCGAGCTGCGCGCGCAGGTCGGCCCGGCGCTGGCGCGGCTGGCGCATCTGGGCGACGACCTCGGCGATCGCGGCCTCGTCGAGCACGCGCGGTCCGATCACCACGCCCTCGTCGGCCAGCGTGCGGCTGTCGGCGGGCATCGAGCCCGGCGTCGGGCCGCCGACGTCCGCGTGGTGCGCGCGGTTGGCCGCGAACCCGATCAGCCGCTCGCCGGCGAACGCCGGCGTGACGACCGTGATGTCCGGCAGGTGCGTCCCGCCGGCGTACGGGTCGTTGAGGAACCAGCTGACGTCGGGCCGCTGGTCGCGCTCGACGATGGCCGCGACCGCGGCCGGCATCGCGCCCAGGTGGACCGGGATGTGCTCGGCCTGCATCACCAGCTCGCCGTCCGGGCTGAAGAGCGCACAGCTGGCGTCCCGGCGCTCCTTGATGTTCGCCGAGTGCGAGGCGCGGATCAGCACCGCGCCCATCTCCTCGCAGGCGGCGCGCAGGGCGCCGGAGGCGACCCGCAGGCTTACGGCGTCCATCGCTCGATCCGGATCGTTCCCGACGCCAGCACCTCGCCACTCCACCCGGGCGGGACGGCCAGCGTCGCCTCGCGCAGCTCGACCACCGCGGGCCCGGCGATGCGCTCGCCGGGCGCCGGGTCGCCGCGGATGATCTCGGTGTCGCCGTACACCGTCCGTCGCCGGCTGCGGCGCGCCTCGCCGCCCGCGGCGGCGGTGATCGCCGGCCCGGGGAGCGTCGCGGTCGCCCGCAACGTCACGAGCTCAACCTCGACCTCAGGGTCACGGTAACCGTACGCGCGCTCGTGGGCGGCGTGGAAGTCCTCCTCCAGGTGGTCGGAGAGCTCGACCGACAGCTCGAACGCCTGGCCGCGGTAGCGCAGGTCGGCGACCACGCGCACGGCGGCGTCCTCGCCCAGCTCGGCGCGGGCCTGCGCGGCCAGCGCCGCGGCCTCGGCGGGCGCCTGGGACAGATCGGTGAGCAGCACGCTGCGCTGCACGTCCCGCCGCCGGTCGGACACGACGAGGCCGAGCGCCGCGAGCACGCCCGACGCGCGTGGGCAGAGGATGCGGGTGATCCCGAGCTCGTCGGCGATCGCCGCCGCGTGCAGCCCGCCGGCGCCGCCGAACGCGAGCAGCGCCAGGCCGCGCGGGTCGATGCCGCGCTCGACCGTCATCACCCGCAGCGCGCGCACCATCTCGGCGTTGGCCACCCGGACGATGCCTTCGGCCGTCGCCTGGCGGTCAAGACCCAGCTGCAGCGAGTCGACGGCGCGCTCGGCGGCCGGCACGTCCAGCTCGATCCCACCGGCGATCCCGCCGATCAGCCCGAGGACCACGTTCGCGTCGGTGACCGTCGGCTCGGTCCCACCGTGGCCGTAGGCGGCCGGGCCAGGCCGCGCGCCCGCGCTGCGCGGGCCGACGCGCAGCGCGCCGCCCGGGTCCTGCCAGGCGATCGACCCGCCGCCGGCGCCGACGGTGTGGATGTCGAGCATCGGCAGCGCGACGGGGCGGCCGCCGACTTCGCGGCCGGACGCTTCACGCACTTCGCCGCCGAGCACGACGCAGACGTCGCAGCTGGTGCCGCCCATGTCGAAGCAGAGCGCGTCCGGCTCCTCCGCCGCGGCGGAGGCCCAGGCGGCCCCGCCCGCGCCGGCGGCGGGGCCCGAGAGCAGGGTCAGCACGGCGTGGTCGGCGGCCTTGGAGACGTCCGCGAGGCCGCCGCTGGACTGCATCACCAGCGGCTCCGGCAGGCCCGCCTCGCGCGCCCGGCGGGTGAGGTTGCGCAGGTAGGCGGCGAGCAGGGGGGAGAGCGCGGCGTCGAGCTCCGTGGTCGCCGCGCGCTCGTACTCGCGGAACGTCCCCACGACCTCGTGGCTGAGGGAGACGTGGACGCCGAGCGGTTTCAGCGCGTCACCGATCTGCCGCTCGTGCTCGGGGTGGCGATAGGCGTGCAGCAGGCAGACCGCGACGGCCTCGGGCTCGAGGCGGGCGATCGCGTCGAGGTCCAGCTGGAGCGGCGTGAGGACGCCGTCCGGGGTCATCCGCTCCGTGACCCCGACGCGCCGCTCCCGGGGCGTGAGGGGCGCCGGACGGGCCGCACAGAGCCGGTACAGGTCCGCTCGCGCCTGGCGGCCGAGCTCCACCAGGTCCTCGAACCCCGCGGTGGTGACGAACACGGTTCGCGCGCCGTTGCCTTCGAGCAGCGCGTTGGTGGCGGTGGTGGTGCCGTGGGCGAACGCGGTCACTTCGCCGGGCGCCTGCGCGAGCACCGCCTCGACGGCGGCGAGGACGCCCTCGGACTGGTCGTCCGGCGTCGTCGGCGCTTTGGCCGTGTACAGCCGGTCGCCGGCGGCCAGCACCGCGTCGGTGAAGGTGCCGCCGACGTCCACGCCCAAGAGCATCGGGCGTGGACGATATGCGGTCAGGCGGCCAGCTGGACGTCCTCGGTCTCGGCCAGGTGCTGGTGCGACGGGCAGTAGCCGTTGTGCGGCAGCGGCGTGCGCTGGCACGGCGTGCCGCGGCGCGTGGTCGCCCGGCACTCGAGGCGCTCGGCGACCGGGTTGCTCGCGAAGTAGTCGCGGGCGTAGGTCATGTAGCGGTCGACGGTCTTGTAGACCCGCAGCTGCGCGGACATCGGGAAGTAGATCCGGATGTCGTTGAACAGCGTCTTGGTGGGTCTGGCGAAGTAGTGCCAGTCCGTTGCGAGCCGTTCGACGCAGGTCTCGCACGCATGGAGCACACGTTCGTGGTTGGCGTGCCCCTCGACGATGTCCGGCGCGAGCTCGCGATAGATCGATCGACTGAAGTGGTACATCCTCGTCTCCCCGGGACTGCCTCTGTCCGGCGGCGAGTCCCCTCCGTGGTGCGGGAGTCTTCGCCGAACACGTGGAAGCACGAACGTATTCTTTGTTGACTTCGCGTTAAGAAGGCTCCGCAGTCGAAAGCCAGGCCTCGAAGCGAGGGAATTCGGCGGAAGGGTCGAGGATCGTGTGCTGGCCGTCCAGCGCGGGATCGCGGTCCGGGAACTCGGCCCGGGCGTGGGAGCCGCGGGTCTCCTGCCGGGCCAGGGCGGAGGCAGCGACGAGGCGAGCGAGCGGGTGCGGGTCCTCCTGAAGCCGCTGGAGGTCCTCCGCGTTGCGCTCGAGCCCCGCGAGCTGCCAGACGGCTTTGCGCGTCGCGCGGCTGGGCGGCTCGATCGGAGCGCCCGGGAACGGGTCGGGCGCGCCGGGCGGCGCGTCGTCCAGCGCGCTGAGCGCGGCGCGGTGGCCGAAGACGAAGCACTCGCTGAGCGAGTTCGACGCGAGCCGGTTCGCGCCGTGCAGGCCGGTGCAGGCGCACTCGCCGACGGCGTACAGGCGGTCGGCGACGCGGCCGTCGAGGTCGGTGACGATCCCGCCCATGACGTAGTGCGAGGCGGGGGCGACCGGGACCAGCTGGGTGGTGGGGTCGAGGCCGGCTTCGCGCAGGGCGGCGACGATGTTCGGGAAGCGGTCCGGGTCGACCATCGTCATGTCGAGGCCGACGCTGGTCGCGTTCGTGGCGCGCAGCTTCTGGTAGATCGCCCGGGCGACGGCGTCGCGCGGCTCGAGCTCGTCGACGAAGCGCTCGCCGTTCGCGTCGTGGAGCGTGGCGCCCTCGCCGCGGATCGCTTCGGAGATCAGGAAGCCCTCGCGGCCTTCGATCCCCACGACCGCGGTCGGGTGGAACTGGGTGAACTCGAGGTCGGCGAGCATCGCGCCCGCCTGGCGGGCGAGCAGCAGGCCGGAGCCGAACGAGCCGGGCGGGTTGGTCGTGCGCGACCAGAGCGCCGCGGCGCCGCCGGTGGCGAGGATCGTCGCCCGGGCCGGGAGGTCCGTGCCGTCGGTGAGGCGGACGCCGCCCTGCTGGAGGATCGCGGCCGCGCGGTGGCCTTCCAGGACGTGGATGCCGGCGTGTCCCGCGACCTTGGCCGAGAGCGTGCGCAGCATCCGGCGGCCGGTGGCGCTGCCGCCGGCGTGGATGATGCGGCGGCGGCTGTGGCCGCCTTCGAGGCCGAGCGCGAGCTCGCCGTGCCGGTCGGCGTCGAAGTGCACGCCGAGGTCGATCAGGTCCCGCACCCGGGCCGGCGCCTCGTCGGTGAGCGTCTTCGCGGCCGTGTACCGGGTGAGGCCGCGGCCGGCGTTCAGCGTGTCGGTGAGGTGCAGGGCGGGCGAGTCGTCGACGGCGAGCGCCGCGGCGGCGCCTCCCTGGGCCCAATAGGAGGCGGTCTCGGCCAGCGGGCGGGCGGAGACGAGCGTGATGGTGGCGCCCTCACGGGCGGCGGTCAGCGCGGCGAAGAGTCCGGCCGCGCCGGCGCCGACGACGACGAGGTCGGATCGCACGCGCGCACACGGTATTACGGTGTGCGCGATGCGCGCGATCTGGTACCGCTCGGAGGACATCTTCGCCCACGACGTGCCGGGGCATCCGGAGCGCCCGGCACGCATCCGGGCCCTGGAGGCCGAGATGAGCGCGGCCGGCTGGTTCGACGTCCCGCGGGTGGTGGCGCCCGCGGTCGACCGTGCGGTTCTGGAGCTGGTCCACCCGGCGTCCTACGTGACGTTCCTCTCGGAGCTGTCCGCGGCCGGCGGCGGGGCGATCGACGCCGACACGTACGCCGTCCCCGGGACCTTCGGGGCGGCGCTGCAGGCGTGCGGCGGGGCGGTCGCGCTGGTCGACGCGCTGCTGGGCGGGGAGGCGCAGGTCGGCGTCAGCGCCCTGCGGCCGCCTGGGCACCACGCGGAGGCGGCGCGGGCGATGGGGTTCTGCTTCTTCGGGAACATGGCCGTGGCCGCACGGCGGGCGACGTCCGCGCACGGCCTGTCGCGGGTGATGATCGTCGACTGGGACGTGCACCACGGCAACGGGACCAACGACATCTTCCACGGCGACGCCGACGTGCTGTTCCTGTCGATCCACGAGTCGCCGCTGTATCCGGGGACCGGGCCGGCGTCCGACGTGGGGTCGGGGGCGGGGGAGGGGTTCACGGTGAACCTGCCCGTGCCCGGTGGGTCGGGGGACCTGCTGTACCGGTCGCTGGTCGAGCACGTCGCGGGGGCGCTGATCCGGGCGTGGGAGCCGGAGCTGGTCCTGATCTCGGCGGGCTTCGACGCGCACCGCGACGATCCGCTGGCCACGTGCCGGGTGACCGAGGCGGGGTACGCGGGGATGACGGCGTCGCTGCGGCGGGCCTGCGATGCCGTTGGCGCGCCGGTGGGGCTGGTGCTGGAGGGCGGCTACGACCTGGGGGCGCTGAGCCGGTCGATGGCGGCGCTGATGCCGGTGTTCATCGGGCCGACGCCCGAGGAGGACGCGGTCGACGTGCACCCGCTCGCGGTCTCGGCGCTCGAGCGGCTACGGGCGTGGTGGGGCGTCTAGCGCGGCCGCGTCTCGTGGCCCGTTCCCGGGCGTCTCGCCGTCCGGGCCTGGGCGTCTCGCCGTCCGGGCCTGGGCGTCCCGCCGTCCGGGCCTGGGCGTCCCGCCGCCCGTTCCCGCGTCTCGTGGCCCGGCACCGCCCGTCTCCGGGCGTCTCGCCGCCCCGGCGCCCGCCCGGCCCCGCGTCTCGCCGCCCGGCCCGCGTCTCGCGGGGCCGGCCATCAGGTCTTGATCTGGCGGACGTAGGCGCCCTTGTGGTTCGCCCGAACGCCCGAGAGCGCGTTGTTGGCCTCTGACTTGGAGGAGTACGTGCCGGTGAAGACGACGTAGTAGCCGCCGTTGAGCGAGGAGTAGTCGTCGGAGTTGAGGATGCCGACGTCCTCGCCGGCGTCCTGCGCCTTCTGCGCGACCTTCTCGGCGCTCGAGAGCGTGGTGTTCGACGCGATGATGATCGTGTAGTCGCCGTCCGCGCCGGTCCAGCCGGGGAACGTCGAGCTGGGCGCGTTGCCGCTGCCGCTGTTGCTGCTGCCGTCGTCGGTCGAGCCGCTGCCGTCGTCCGTCGATCCGCTGCCCTCGTCCGTCGTGCCGGGGTCCGTCGTCGGGCTCGGCTCGGGGGAGAGCGACGGGTCGACCGTCGGGGACGCGTTCGGGTCGGGCGAGGGCGTCGCGTTCGGATCGACGGTCGCGCTCGGGTACGGCGTGGTCGTCGCGAGCGGTGCGGTTGGGGTCGCGCCCGGCGTCTCCGCCGCCGGCGGGGTCGGCGTCGGCGTCTGCGCAAGCTCCTCGTTGCGGCTCGACAGCGCCACGATCGCGAGCACCACGCCGATCGCCGCGAGCGCGATCAGCGCCGCGCCCAGATACAGCGGCACGCGCCAGCCCTTCGGCTCCACGACTTCGGTGCCCGCCGCGGCGCCGCAGTTCAGGCACCACTCCTGGTCGGGGCTCAGCGCGCTTCCGCAGCGCGGGCAGCGCCGCTCAGGCGGTCCGGGCTGGACCGGCGTCTGGGCGTCGGGCGGGGGAGTCTCCATCGTGCTCACTGGCGCCGCTCCACGGGGCTGAGGGCTGAGTCGTCGTCAAAACCGTTCGCGTCCGGGCCGGGGGCATTCGGGCCGAGCCAGGTGCGATAGTCGCCGCGCCGCGCGGGCCGGCTGTCGCCATCCGCGCCGCCCGCCGCGGCCTCGTCGCCGCTCGCTGCGGCCTCCGCACCGCCATCCGCGCGGCTGGCGGCCTCGCTCGCGGTGCCGTCTTCGCCGCTCGCGTTCGCGTCGCCGCTCGGCGCATCGTCTTCACGGCCGGCGGCTTCGCTGCCGTCGGCGTCTTCGCTGCTCGCAGCGGCTTCATTGGCGTCGGCGTCTTCGTTGCTGGCGGTCGCGTCGCCGCTCGGCGCGTCGTGTTCGCGGCCGGCGGCTTCATTGGCGTCGGCGTCTTCGTTGCTCGCGGTCGCGTCGCCGCTCGGGGCGTCGTCTTCGCTCCCAGCGGCCTCACTCGCGGCGCTGTCGTCGGCTCTCAGCGTGGCGTCGCTACTCGGCGCGTCGTCTTCGCGGCCCGCGGCTTCGTTCACCACACCGTCGCCGATCACTCCGGCGTCGCCGCTTGGCGCATCGCCCTCGCGGCGGGTGGCTTCGCTGGCGCTGGCGTCGTCGCTGCTCGCGGTCGCGCCGCCACTCGGGGCGTCGTCTTCGCGGCCGGCGGCCTGGCTCGCTTCGGCGTCTTCGCTGCTCGCGGTCGCGTCGCCGCGGGGCGCATCGACTACGCCGCCGGCGGCTTCGCTCGCGACGCTGTCGTCGGCGCTCACCGTGGCGTCGACGCTCGGGGCGTCATCCTCGCGGCTTGCGGTGCCGTATTCGTTGCTCGCCGTCACGTCGCCACTCGGCGCGTGGTCTTCGCGGCCCGCGGCGCTGTCGTCGTCACTCGCCGCTGCATCGGCGCTCAGCGCCTCGCCGCCTGTGGCTGCGCTCGCGTGGTCGCCGCTCACCGTCGCCTCGGTGCCCGGCGGGTCGTCCGCGCGGTTCGCGGCGAGCTCGCTCTCGTCTCGCGCCGGTGACGTCGCGGCGACTTCGCTATCGCCCGCGACAACGCCGTCGTCGCCGCTCACCGGCTCGGCCGTCGCCTCGTCGCTCTCGCTGACGTCCTCAGAAGCCTCATCGCCCGCCGCGGCCTGATCGCTCGGCTCGACGATCGAGGTGGCGGGCGTGTCGCTGTCCTCGCGGAACGATGCGACGTCCGCCTGCGCTGCGTCGCTCGGCGTCGCGGCGTCCTGCGCCGGACGGCGCGGCCACACGAACTCCGTGTCCGGGCGCGAGATCTCCTGCGTCGGCTGATCGGCCGTCGCCACCGGTGCCGGGGCCACGGGCGGGGCTTCCGGCCCCGCCGCTGACGCGCGCGCCAGCTCTCGCCGCGCGGCCTCCGTCAGCGGCATCCCGCAATTCGAGCAGTAGTGGGCGGCACTGCCGTAGAGCTCCCCGCAGTGCGGGCACTCGCCGCCCACGCCGGGCTCGCGCACCAGCACCTGGCGGCGCACGTCGTCCAGCAGCGTCTCGAGCTCATGCAGCTCGGCGTCCACGCGCCCGAGGCGCGCGACCTTGATCTCACGCAGCCGGCGGTGCGCGGGCGCCTCGATGTCGTGCGCCGTCCGGTGCAGCTCGTAGACGAACCCGCCGAGGTCGCGCAGCAGGAGCTCCCGCGCGGCGCGCAGGAACCCGACGCGGCGGCGGAGCTTCCCGCGCCGCGCGCTGGTGCCGGGCGCGGCGGCGAGCTCATCCGGGTCGAGCCCCGCCGGCAGGTCCGCGACCGGCTCGACCGCGGGCGGCGCCGGCGGCTGGTAGACAGGCCCCTGATAGACGGGAGCGGGTTCCGGCGGCGGCTGGTAGGCAGGCGCCTGGTAGACGGGAGCGGGTTCCGGCGGCGGCTGGTAGGCGGGCGCCTGGTAGGCCGGAGCGGGCTCCGACGGCGGCTGGTAGGCGGGTCCCTGGTAGGCCGGAGCGGGCTCCGACGGCGGCTGATCGGCCGGCGCCGGCGGCTGGTAAACGGGCCCGATGAAGGGCGTCTCCGCGGCCGGGTCGGTGAGCAACGACCGGTGACCCGCCGGCTCGGCGGGGTTGGTGGCGGGCGCGCCCGAGGCTCCCGGCGGCACGGCCGTCTCCGGCTCAGTGCTCTCGGGACCTTCGGAGCGCCGGCTTGACAAGCGTCGAAACAGGCCGCTCATAGGTCGTGGGCTCAAGTGCCCCGCGGACCGAGTATAGGGTCGCCTCCGGTTCTCACGACGCCTTCAACGGATCGGACTGCCGAGAGGTTCGCTCGTCGAGCAGGTCTCGCCAGGCTTCGACCGCGCGGGCCGCCATCGCGTCAGCGGAGAAGAGCTCCGCGCGGGCGCGCCCGTCGATGCGCGGGTCGGGCGCCTCCAGATGGGGGCGGAGTGCGGTCTGCCACGCGTCACGGTCGTACTCGCCGCAGTGCGCGCCTTCGACGCCGGCAAGCGCGACGGGATGGATCCCGACCGGGGTGCCGAACGCGGGCACCCCGCACGCGAGCGCCTCGATCACCGCCAGGCCGAACCCCTCGTCCGCGGACGGCACGAGCACCGCGTTGGCGGCGTTGATCCAATACGGGACCTCATCGGGCGCGACCTGCCCGAGCGTCAGGAGCTTGACGTCGCCGGCGACTTCGACCGCCCGGTCGTAGCGTTTCAACGGCCGGGACGGATCGTGCGGGAAGAGCAGGTACGGGCCGTCGGGATCGAGCCCGAGCCGCTCGCGGGCCTGCGCGCGGGGAATCGGGCGGAAGCGGTGCAGGTCGACGCCGACGGGGAGGATCGCGACGCGGCGGGTGCGCCCAGCACCGGGGATGTTCGCGCTGAACGCGCGCGAGACCGCGGCCGCGAGCGCCGTGAACGGCAAGGCGGCGCGGGTCGCGTAGTACGAGCGGCGCACCAGCAGATCGTTGCCGTGCAGTGTCACGACGACCGGCCCGAGGTTCGCCAGCAGCGCCGGCCACGCGGTGAGTCCGAAGTGCGCATGAACGATATCGAACGATTGGTTTCGGTAGCGGCGTTTGAGCGTGGATGCGGCGCGGACGAGCGCTCGGGGCCCGGGTGGGAAGGCGAACAGCTCGACTTCGAGGTCGGCGCGCCGCCGGAAGGCCTCGACCTGGTCGCGGACGAACGGCCCGAGCCACGGACGCGCGGGTGATGGGTACATGTTCGTCACCACGAGGACGCGCAGGGCGCCCGACACACTTTTGGCACACATTCGGTACACAATCGTTACCACTACGCGTAGACCCGTCACAGGCCCTGAATCGAGACTCCCGACCGTCCCCCGCACAGTGCGCCGGGACGGAACCTCAGGGAGGCAGGCATGTACGAGTGGATGGGACGCGCGCACGCAGCGCTCGCGCGGGAACGAGGGCAGGGCACGGTCGAGTACGTCGGCCTGCTCCTGCTCGTGGGCGTGCTCATCGCCGGCATCGTGGCCGCGAGCGGCAAGGTCGGCGACGACAGCATCGCCAAGGCGATCGTCACGAAGCTGAAGTCCGCGATCTCGGGGGTGGGCGGGACGGGCTGACCGGCCGCGGTGAAGGGCGTCCGCGCCGTTGGGCGCGCGGTGTGCGGCGGGGGCGTGCGGCCGGGAGCCGACGCACCCGTCTGGCCAGTCGCTCGGGGAGGGGGTGTGGCACAAATCTTGCGGCAGACGACAGTTTTGTGCCGCACCCCCCCCGACGGTGCGCCCTGCGGCCGGATGCCAGACTGGCCACGTGATCGCCTCGCCAACTCGCTCGCCCATTCGCGCTCCGCGCCGCAACCGCAAGTGCGACGCGGGATCAGGCCACGGCGCGTCACCGCCCACGGCCGTGCAAACGAACCGCCCAGCATCGTCGTACCGACCCACCACGCCACTTCACTCGACCACCTCATGACGACACCGAACCCCATGGAACGCAGCGGCGGACGCCGCCCCGACGAGCTGCGGCCGCTGACGATCGCGCCCGGGTTCGTGAGCACCGCGACCGGGTCCGCGCTGATCGCCGCCGGCGGCACCCGCGTGATCTGCACCGCGACCGTGCAGGAGTCCGTCCCCCGCTGGATGGCCGGCCGCGGCCGGGGCTGGATGACCGCCGAGTACGGGATGCTCCCCGCGTCGACCGGCGAGCGCAAGCAGCGCGACATCACGAAGGGCAAGCAGGACGGCCGGTCGGTCGAGATCCAGCGCCTGATCGGCCGCTCGCTGCGTGGCATCGCCGACCTTGAGGCCCTCGGCGAGCGCACGATCTACATCGACTGCGACGTGCTCGAGGCCGACGGCGGCACCCGGTGCGCCGCGATCACCGGCGGCTACGTCGCCCTCGCGCTCGCTACGCGGCGCCTGCAGGACGACGGCCTGATCGCCCGCGACCCGCTGACCGGCTCGATCGCCGCCGTCTCCTGCGGCGTGGTGGACGGCGTCCCACTGCTCGACCTCGACTACCCCGAGGACTCGCGCGCGGAGGTCGACGCGAACGTCGTGATGACGGGCGACGGCGGTCTGGTTGAAGTCCAGGCGACCGCCGAGCGCACGCCGCTCTCACGAGCCCACCTCGACGAGCTCCTCCAGCTCGCCGAGCACGGCATCGCCCAGCTCCAAGACGCCCAGCAGCGAGCGCTGCAGACCCATGACCCGACCGCCCGCAACGCCCCAGCGCGATGATCCTCGCCACCCGCAACGCCCACAAGCTGCGCGAGTTCGAGCGCCTGCTGCCCGGCCACGCCATCGAGCCGCTCCCCGCCGACGCCCCCACCCCCGAGGAGACGGGCGACACGTACGCCGCCAACGCCCTGATCAAGGCCCGCTCGGCGGCGCAGGCGACCAAGCGCCCCGCGTTCGCCGACGACAGCGGCATCGAGGCCGAAGCGCTCGACTGGGCCCCCGGCGTCCGCACCGCCCGCTTCGCCGGCGAGCACGCCACCGACGAGGAGAACCTCGCCAAGCTCGAGCGACAAGCCCCCGCCCACAGCCGCCTGCGCTACGTCTGCGTGATCGCCTACGTCACCCCCGACGGCGAGGAGCACCTCTTCGAGGGCCGCTGCGAGGGGACGCGAGCGCGGCAGCGCAGCGGCGAGCGCGGTTTCGGCTACGACCCGATCTTCGTTCCCGACGAGCACCCGACCGCCACGATGGCCGACCTCCGGGACGACGAGAAGGACGCGATCTCGCACCGCGGCGCCGCCGCCCGCGCGTTCGCGGCGTTCCTCGGACTCAGAGCAGATTGATCCCCGCGGCGATGGCGACCGCCAAGGTCACCCCGGCGTACCCGTCGTACCCGGAGATCAGCAGGATCAGCGAGGTGATCAGGCAGATCCCGACGGTGACGAGCCACGAAATGCGCGCGAGCGAAGTCATCAGTGGCGGGTATTGTCGCGCACGCCGATGACGCCTGACCTCGCGCTCGCGTATCTGACCGCGCTCAGCGCCGACATCGAGGTGGCCGCGGTCCTCGACAGCGAAGGCAACCACCTCGCCGGCGACCCCCGCCTGAGCGACGCGGCCCGCGAGCTCCCGCCCAACGCCACCCACCCGCACGTCCACGCCGCGAGCAGCGCCACGCACACGATCGTGCTCGTCACCGGCCCCTTCGCGCTGCCCCGTCTGACCCGCCACGACCTCACCACCGCGCTGACCGCGCTGAGTGGCGCGGAAACCACCACGAACACCGCTCCGACCCCCCTCGACGACGCGACCGGGAACGCCTTCCGTCAACGGTTTTCGGCGCCCTAGCGCCGTTTCAAGGTCCGAATCCGAGCCGTAAAAGTTCGCAAATTGCGGGTTTTTCAGCGCCAGACCCCAAAGCCCGTCCGAACCCACTGTTAGCTTCGCGTCTCCACCCATTCCCCGAGGGGTACACAGGAGGACGCATGACGAAGAACGAGTTCGTCGATCGAGTCGCCGCGAGCGCGGAACTGAGCAAGAAGGACGCCGGTGCGGCGGTCGAAGCGGTGCTGAATGAGATCGAAGCCGCCCTCGGTTCGGGCGAGGAGGTCAACTTCACTGGTTTCGGCAAGTTCCACGTCGCCGAGCGCGGTGCGCGCGAGGGTCGTAATCCACGCACGGGCGAGACGATGACGATCGCCGCCAGCAAGGTCCCGCGCTTCACGGCGGGCTCCGGCCTCAAGAAGGCCGTCAAGTAAGCAGGACGCCACACAGGGCGCCGGTGCGAAATACGCCGGCGCCCCCACCGGGCGGCGAGGAACCAGTGACCGCGCACACCGGCAACGGCCGTCCGGCCGCGAGCCCCAACTTCGGCGACCGCCTCACCCAGGCCGTCGCGGACCGCGAATCGAACGTCGTGCTCGGGATCGATCCCGACCCGGCGAAGCTGTGGCCTGCCGCGCTCGAAGCGACGAGCGAAGCGCGCGCACACCTGGCGACCACCCTGGGCGAAGCCGAGCAGGCCGCCATCGGGGTGGGCGATTCGACCCAGACCACCAGCTCCGCGGACGTCGCTTCGCGCCTGGAGACCGCCGCCGCCGTGCTCGCGCACTGCCGCGCGCTGATCGACGCCGCGGCCCCCGCGGTCGTCGCCGCCAAGCCCCAGCTGGCCTGCTTCGAGCGCCTCGGCGCCCCCGGCTGGCTCGCGCTCGAGCACATCTGCGAGCACGCCCGCGCCCGCGGCCTGCTCGTCCTGGCCGACGGCAAGCGCGGGGACGTCCCCGTCACCGCCGCCGTCTACGCGCAGGCGCTCGTGGGCAGCACGCCGAGCCCCTTCGGCCCGGTCGCCGGCCTGCAGGCGGACGCCTTCACGGCCAACCCGCTGCTCGGCCGCGACGCGCTCGAGCCGCTCGTCGCCGCCGCCCGCGCCCACGGCACGGGCCCGTTCGTGCTCGTCCGCACGTCCAACCCGGGCGCGGCGGACTTCCTCGACGCCCGGCTGGAGACCGGCGAGCGCCTGTTCGAGCGGCTCGCGACCCTCGTCGACGACCTCGGGGAACCGGGCACCAGCGGCCTCAAGGACGTCGGCGCCGTCACCGGCGCCACCGAGCCCGAGCACCTGGCCCGGCTGCGCGAGCTGATGCCGCACACGCCGTTCCTGCTGCCGGGGGTCGGCGCCCAGGGCGGGGACGTGAACACGCTCGCGCCGGCGTTCGCGCCGGGCCGCGCGGGCGGCCTCATCACGGCCTCGCGTTCGATCGCCAACGCTCACCAGACCAGCAACCTCGACCCACGAGACGCCGCCCGCGCGGAAGCCGAGCGCCTGCGCGAGCAGGCGTGGAACCTCGGTTAGACTTGTTCGGGATGCGCCGCAGCCCCGCGCGATTCCTCGCGCCCATCGCGCTGGTCGCCTTCGCCTTCGCCCTCTACACCGTCGTCCAGGACGCGCGCGAGCCCGCGGGCGGCAACGCGAGCGAGGTCACCGCGACCCCGACCGCGGACAAGACCGCGAGCAAGAAGAGCGGCAAGCACAAGCGCAAGACCTACACGGTCAAGAACGGCGACACGCCGTCGGGCATCGCGGAGAAGACCGGCGTCTCCCTCGACACGCTGCTGGAGCTCAACCCCAACCTCAACCCGCAGGCCCTCGCGCCGGGCACGCGGCTCAAGCTGAGCAAGTGAGCCGCGCCCTCCTCACTGGCGCGGCGCTCCTGGCGTCGGCGCTGACCCTTGCCGCACCCGCGCCCGCGCACGCGAAGCCGAAGCCCCCGGACTGCCCGGACAGCGTCGGCGCCCCGAGCGCGATCGTGCTCGAGGTCTCCACCGGCATCGTCGCCTGCGCCCGCCAGGCCGACAAGGAGCGCTCGGTCGGCTCGACCACGAAGCTGATGACGGCGCTGCTGACGCTCGAGCAGGCCAAGCTGAGCGACACGTTCACGGCCGCCGATTACCGCCCGTCGCCGATCGAGTCGCAGATCGGCCTGCAGCGCGGCGAGCGCATGAAGGTCTCCGACCTCATGCGGGGCCTGCTGCTGGAGTCCGGCAACGACGCGGCGGTGACGCTCGCCGAGGGCGTCGCCGGCTCGCGCAAAGCGTTCGTGGAGGACATGAACCGCCGCGCGCGTACGCTCGGGCTCGACCACACGCACTACGCGAACCCGATCGGCCTCGACCAGGAGGGCAACTACTCCAGCGCGCGCGACCTGGTCACCCTGGCCACCGTCCTGCGCACGAACGCGTTCTTCAAGAAGATCGTGGACTCCCCGTCGGGCACGCTGAAGACCGGCGACCATCCGCGCACGTTCGCGAACCGCAACCTGCTCGTGCGCAAGTACCCGTTCGTCAACGGCGTCAAGACCGGGCATACGCGCGGCGCGGGCTACGTCCTGGTCGGCTCGGCCAGCCGCAACGGCGTCCAGCTGATCAGCGCCGTGCTGGCCACGCCGAGCGAGGCCGCCCGCGACGCCGACACGATGGCCCTGTTCCGCTACGCGTTCCCGCGCTTCCAGCGCATCCGCGCCGTCGTCGAGGGCAAGCCGCTGGCGACCGCGCAGATCCGCTACCGGCCGGGCGCGAAGCTCAAGCTGGTGCCGACGCGCACCGTGCGGCGGATCGTCCAGCGCGGCCACCGCGACGCGGTCGACGTCAAGGTCGACGCGCCGACGACGGTCACAGGCCCGATCCGGCGCGGCGAGCGCCTCGGCCAGGTCGAGGTCCGCCAGGGCGGCAAGCTGGTCGCCACCGTCCCGCTCGTGGCCCAGGGCGCGGTGCCCGCGGCGAGCGTCGCGCAGAAGACCAAGGACGCCGCCGGACGACCCTGGTTGGCGATCGGCGTCGCATTGGCCGCGATAGTCGCTACGTTCCTGCTGACCATGCGCCGCCGAGCCCAACTCAGCCGGCGTCGCCGGCCCCGCCAGACGAGCGCCGCATGATCGTCACCGTCACGCTCAACACGGCCATCGACAAGACGCTGTCGGTCCCCAACTTCCGGCTCGGCCGCCGCCACCGGACCGTCGAGCAGACGACGATGCCGGGCGGCAAGGGCGTCAACGTCGCGCGCGTGCTCAAGACGCTCGGCGCGCCGGTGATCGCCACCGGCCTGGCCGGCGGGCCGACCGGCACCCGGATCGTCGAGCAGCTCACGCAGCTGTCGGTGCTGAGCGACTTCGTCCGCATCAGCGAGGAGTCGCGCACGAACACGGCCGTGATCGACCCGACGACGGGCGAGCAGACCGAGATCAACGAGCGCGGCCCGAAGGTCTCCCCGCACGAGGTCGAGCTGTTCGTGGACAAGCTGCTCTACCTGGCCAAGGGCGCGTCGCTGTGCGTCTTCGCCGGCTCGCTCCCGCGCGACGTCGACACGGACATCTACGCGTACCTGATCCGCGAGCTGCGGCGCCTCAACGTCACCACCGTGGTGGACACCGACGGCGACCCGCTGCGCCGCGCCGTCCGCGCCGAGCCGGACGTGATCTCGCCGAACGTGCTCGAGGCCGAGGAGCTCGTCGGCCACGAGTTCAACGACGACGAGGACCGCATGTACGCGGTGCGCGAGATCTGCGAGCTGGGCGCGCGCGAAGCGGTCATGACCATGAACGACGGCGTCTTCGCCCGCATGCAGGACGGCACGATCTACCGCGTGCGCGTGCGCGGCGGCGCGATCGAGCCGCGCGCGACCGTCGGCTCCGGCGACGCGTTCCTGGCCGGGTTCGTCTCCTCCCGCTACCAGGGCAAGTCGGTCGAGGAGGCGCTGGCGTTCGGCGTCGCCTGCGGCGCCGAGTCGACCCAGCACCTGGGCGCCGGCCTGATCGACCCCGAGCGCGTCGAGCGGCTGCTCGGCGAGGTCGAGGTCGAGCGCCCGTCGCCCGTCACGTAGGCGAGCCGGCGCGCCGGCGGCGCGTGGCCACCACGCTGCGGCGCCGGTAGACGATCGGCGCGCGCCGGAGGTAGCCGATCGGCGCCGACCACGCGTGGACGAGCCGGCTGAAGGGCCAGATCGCGTACAGCGCCAGCGTGCTCAGCGCGTGCACCTGGTAGACGAGCGGCGCGCCCGCGATCTCCTCGGTCGCCGGCGAGAGCAGGAACAGACCGCGGAACCAGGGGGCGACCGTCTCGCGGTAGTCGTAGCCGCCGCCGAGCAGGTTCACCCCGACCGTCGCCCACATGCCGGTCACGACCACGATGCCGAGCACCACGTAGAGGAGGACGTCGGTGCGGGTCGTCCTACGGCGCACCCGCTTGACCCGCACGCGCCGGGCGACGAGCAGGAAGAAGCCGGCGGTCAGCATCAGGCCGGACGCGGTGCCGGCGGCCACGGCCACGCGGTGGTAGAGGTGCTCGTGGATGCCCACCGCCTCCGTCACGGAGGCCGGGACGAGCACGCCGACGACGTGCCCGCCGATCACCGCGAGCAGCCCGAGGTGGAACAGCACCGCGCCCAGCCGCAGCCGCCGCTGTTCGAGCAGCTGGGTGGAGCGGGTCGTCCAGCTGAACTGGTCCCGCCGATAGCGCCAGACGTGGCCGACGACGAACACGCCGATGCAGACGTAGGGGACGGCGACCCACAGCAGGACGTCGAGGCGGCTCATCGGGCCGCGCTCATCGTCTCGGGCGGGGCGAACGGCTCGAGCCCGACCTCCTCGGCGGGCGGACCGTCCGCCGCCAGCCGCAGCGTCGACGCCCGTTCCTCCTCGGTGACCGGGCCCAGCAGCCACGACAGCGCGCCGAGCAGCTCGGCGTACGGGCTGTCCTGATCGCGCAGCCGGGCGCCGATGAGCTCGAGCGCCGGGCGGAACTCGCGCAGGACCGCGGTCCCGGCGTCCGGCCCGGCGATGTCGGCCAGCTCGAGCAGGAGCGGCAGGTGGTCCGGCAGCTCGTCGGTCGCCGGCTCGAGCGCGAGCGCCGCGAACAGCCGCTTGAGCTTCAGCAGCGCCACGCCGCGCTGCCGGCGGTCGCCGTGGACGTAGTACGTCAGGTTCAGGCTCGCGCGGCGGTCGAAGTCGAACGTGGCCACGTAGCCGGCCTGGAGCTCGCAGGCGCCGCGGCCCGCCGTGGCGGCGAAGAAGCGCTCCAGCGGCTCGCGCACCTCGGCGGCCGGCACCGCCGCCGCGGCACCGGCGATCGCCGGCCACAGCTCGAGCAGCTCGTCGTCGGGGTACTGCAGCAGCAGCGACAGCAGCTTGTACGGGCTCATCCCTTCGCCTTCCTGGCCGCCCGCTCGCGCGCGCGGCGCTCGCGCAGCTCGGCCAGCCGTCCGTTGCCTTCGATCCGCAGGTGGAACTCCCCGGTGGGCGGCGCCTCGTCGCCGCAGGCTCCCGGCCCGCCGGGGAAGTCGAGCCCGCAGGCACCCTGCTGCTGCTGGGAGAGCTCGCTCGCCAGCTCGCGGTGCGCGGGCGGGACGACGAACCGGTCCTCGTAGCGCGCGATCGCCAGCAGGCGATACATCTCCTCGATGCTCTCGGGCGTCATCCCGACCCGCTCGGCGAGCGCCGGGTCCGGCTCGCCGCCGAGCGACTTCTCGCGCATGTAGCCGCGCATCGCCGCCAGCTGCTTGAGGACCCGCCGGATGACGGTCTGGTCACCCGCGCTGAGCAGGTTCGCGAGGTACTCGATCGGGATCCGCAGCGCGTCGATCGCCGGGAAGACGTCGTCGGGGTCGCCGGTCGCGCCGTCGCCCTCGACCAGCGACGTCACCGGCGACAGCGGCGGCACGTACCAGACCATCGGCAGCGTCCGGTACTCGGGGTGCAGCGGCAGCGCGATCCGGTACTTCAGGGCCAGCGCCCACACCGGCGAGCGGCGCGCCGCGTCGATCCAGTCGTCGGGAATCCCGTCGCGCAGGGCGGCCGCGCGGACCTCGGGGTCCGACGGGTCCAGGAAGACGTCGAGCTGCGCGTCGAGCAGGTCGTGCTCGTCGGGCACCGAGGCCGCGGCCTCGACGCGGTCGGCGTCGTAGAGGACGAGCCCGAGGTAGCGGATGCGCCCGACGCACGTCTCCGAGCACACGGTCGGCAGCCCGGCCTCGATGCGCGGGTAGCAGAGCGTGCACTTCTCGGCCTTGCCGGAGACGTGGTTGAAGTAGACCTTCTTGTACGGGCAGCCGGAGACGCACATCCGCCAGCCGCGGCAGCGGTCCTGGTCGACGAGCACGATCCCGTCCTCGTCGCGCTTATACATCGCCCCCGACGGGCACGAGGCCACGCACGCGGGGTTCAGGCAGTGCTCGCAGATGCGCGGCAGGTACATCATGAAGACCTGCTCGTAGGAGGCGCGGACGTCCTCCTCCATCGCGACGAGGTTCGGGTCGCGCGGCGCGTTCTCCGGGCCGCCGGCGAGGTCGTCCTCCCAGTTCGGCCCCCACTGGATCGCCATCGGCTCGCCCGACAGCTGCGAGATCGGCCGGGCGACCGGCTGCTCGGGCGACGTGCCCGCCTTCGTGAGCGTCTCGTAGTCGTACGTCCAGGGCTCGTAGTACTCGTCGATCAGCGGCAGGTCCGGGTTGAAGAAGATGTTCCGCAGCTTCCCCAGCCGCCCGTCCGCCTTCAGGCGCAGCCGGCCGCGGCGATCGAGCTCCCAGCCGCCGCGCCGCTCCTCCTGGTCCTCCCAGCGCTGCGGGTAGCCGACCCCGGGCTTGGTCTCGACGTTGTTGAACCACATGTACTCCGCACCCGCGCGGTTGGTCCAGACGTTCTTGCAGGTGACCGAGCAGGTGTGGCAGCCGATGCACTTGTCCAGGTTCATCACCATCGCCACCTGGGCCTTGACGCGCATCAGTACTCGACCTCCGTGCGGCGCTTGCGGATGACCGTCACCTCGTCGCGCTGCGAGCCCGTGGGGCCGTAGTAGTTGAAGCCGTAGGACAGCTGCGCGTAGCCGCCGATCATGTGCGTCGCCTTCATCTGGATGCGGGTGACCGAGTTGTGGGTCCCACCGCGGTGCCCGCTCACCTCCGAGCGGGGCACGTTGATGTGGCGGTCCTGCGCGTGGTACATGAACGCCGCGCCCACCGGGATCCGGTGCGAGACGACGGCGCGCGCCGCGACCGCGCCGTTGCCGTTGTACATCTCGATCCAGTCGTTGTCGCGGACGCCGATCCGCTCGGCGTCCGGCGGGCTCATCCACACCACCGGCCCGCCACGGAAGAGCGTGAGCATGTGCAGGTTGTCCTGGTAGGTCGAGTGAATCGACCACTTCGAGTGCGGGGTGAGGTAGCGGACGGCGACCGTCGCCGCCTCGAGCGCGTCGTCGCCGAGATGGCGGGCCATGTCGAGCGGCGGCTTGTACGTCGGCAGCTGCTCGCCGTGGTCGCGCAGCCAGCGATGGTCGTTGTAGAACTGCTGGCGGCCGGTCAGCGTCCGCCACGGGACGAGCCGCTCGACGTTCACGCAGAACGGGGAGTAGCGGCGGTCGCGCGACTCGATCCCGGACCACTCCGGCGACGTGATCGTCTTGCGCGGCTGGATCGACACGTCCGCGAACGTGTGCAGGTCCTCGCCGCGGTCGGCGGCGAGGTCGGCGAGCGGCGTGCCGGTGCGGCGCTCGAGGTCACGGAAGCCCTGGACGGCGAGCCGGCCGTTCGTCGCGCCCGACAGCGCCAGGATCGCCTCGCACGCGTGGCGGGCGGTGACCAGCCGGGCCCGGCCCGCGCCGGTGATCCCGTTCTCGTCGCGCAGGTGGGCGACCTCGAGCCGGACGTCCGGCGTGGCGACGCCCTTCCAGGACGTGCCGTTGGCCTCCACCGCCGGCCCGAGCGACGTCATCCGCTCGTGCACCGCGCCGTAGTCGCGCTCGACGACGATCAGCTTCGGGAGCGTCCGGCCCGGCACCGGCTCGCACTCGCCGCGCCGCCAGTCGCGCACCTCGCCGAGCGGCTGCGCCAGCTCGTCGGGCGTGTCGTGCAGCAGCGGCGCGGCGACCAGGTCGCGGCGCACGCCGAGGTGCTCGGCGGCCATCCGCGAGAACGCCTCGGCGATGCGGCGGAACGCGTCCCAGTCCGCCTGCGCCTCCCACGGCGGGTTGATCGCGGCGTTGAACGCGTGGGCGAACGGGTGCAGGTCCGTCGTCGCGATGTCCTCCTTCTCGTACCAGGTGGCGGCGGGCAGCACGACGTCTGAGTGCAGGGCGGTGCCGTTCATCCGGAAGTCGAGCGCGACCAGCAGATCGAGCTTGCCCTCGGGCGCCGGCTCGCGCCAGGTCACGTCGCGCGGGCGCAGCTCCGGCGGCGACTCGGCGTCGCGCACGGCGTGCGTCGGGACCCCCAGCAGGGTCTTGAGGAAGTACTCGTGGCCCTTCGAGGACGACCCGAGCAGGTTCGAGCGCCAGACCGTGAGCACGCGCGGGTGGTTCTCGCTCGCGTCCGGGTCCTCGCACGCGAAGCGCAGGCGCCTGGCGCGCAGCTCCCGCACGACGTAGTCGGCGGGCGCGACGCCCGCGGCCTCGGCGGCGGCCACGAGGTCGAGCGGGTTGCGGTCGAACGTCGGGTAGGACGGCAGCCAGCCGAGCCGCGCCGCGAGCGCGTTCGCGTCCGCCGGGTGCGGCGCGGCCCGCTCGTCATCCGCGAGCGGCGAGAGCTGCTCGGCGGCCGCGGCCCGCTCGTAGCGCCACTGGCCGGTCGCCAGGTACCAGTACGGCGTGGCCGCCTGGTGGCGCGGCGGGCGCTGCCAGTCGAGCGCGAAGGCGATCGTCGAGAAGCCCGTGATCGGGCGGACCTTCTCCTGGCCGACGTAGTGCGCCCAGCCACCGCCGTTGACGCCCTGGCAGCCGCACAGCAGCACCAGGTTGAGCATCGCCCGGTAGATCAGGTCGGAGTGAAACCAATGGTTGGTCCCGGCGCCCATCATGATCATCGAGCGGCCGTTCGTGCGCTCGGCGTTGCGGGCGAACTCGCGCGCGATCCGCGCCGCGAGCTTCGCGTCGACGCCGGTGATGCCCTCCTGCCAGGCGGGCGTGTAGGGGAGCGGGTCCTCGTAGTCCGCGGGCCAGTCGCCGGGCAGCTCGGGGTCGCGCCGGACGCCGTGCTGGGCGCACAGCAGGTCGAACACGGTCGTGACGAGCCGGCCGCCGATCCACCGCGCCGGCACGCCGCGGCGCAGCACGCCGCCGGCCTGGCCGTCCGCGGTCGGGTCAAAGCACGGCAGGCGCAGGTCGACGAGCTCGTCGTGGCGGCCGAGCAGCGAGAGGGCGGGGGAGACGTCACCCAGCTCGAGGTTCCAGCGGCCCTCGCCCTCGTCGCCCCAGCGGTCGCCGACGGCGCCGTTGGGGACGATCGCGGCGTCCGTCGCCTCGTCGAGCACGACCGTCCGCCACTCGGGGTGCTCACCGGCGACGCCGAGGTCCGACGCGCGCAGGTAGCGGCCGCCGACGTACCCGCCGTCGGCGTGCTCGTCGAGCGCGACGAGATACGGCAGGTCGGTGAACCGGCGCGCGTAGTCCTGGAAGTACGGGACCTGGCGGTCGACGTAGAACTCCTTCAGGATCACGTGGCCCATCGCCATCGCGAGCGCGCCGTCGGTGCCGGGCTGGGCGGGCAGCCAGTGGTCGGCGAACTTCGTGTGGTCGGAGTAGTCGGGGGAGACGACGACGGTCTTGGCGCCCTTGTAGCGCGCCTCGGTCATGAAGTGCGCGTCCGGCGTGCGGGTCATCGGGATGTTCGAGCCCCACATGACCAGGTAGCCGGCGTTCCACCAGTCCGCCGACTCCGGCACGTCGGTCTGGTCGCCCCAGATCTGCGGGGACGCGGGCGGCAGGTCGGCGTACCAGTCGTAGAAGCTCAGGCAGACGCCCCCGAGCAGCGACAAAAAGCGCGCGCCGCCGGCGTAGGAGGCCATCGACATCGCCGGGATCGGCGAGAAGCCCGCGATCCGGTCGGGCCCGTGGCGGCGGATCGTGTCGACGTGCGCGGCCGCCACGAGGTCGGCCACCTCGTCCCACGAGGCGCGGACGAACCCGCCCTTGCCCCGCAGCTGCTTGTACGCGGCCGGCCCGCGGGTGACGGCCGCCCACGCCTCGACCGGGTCGCCGTGCTCGGCGAGCGCCGCGCGCCAGGCCTCCAGCAGGGCGCCGCGGACGTACGGATGCCGGATCCGCAGCGGCGAGTAGACGTACCAGGAGAACGACGCGCCCCGCGGGCAGCCGCGCGGCTCGTACTCGGGGACCTCGGGGCCGTTGCTCGGGTAGTCGGTCTGCTGGGTCTCCCAGGTGATCAGCCCGTCCTTGACGTGGATCTTCCACGAGCACGACCCGGTGCAGTTGACGCCGTGGGTCGAGCGCACGACCTTGTCGTGCTGCCAGCGCTGGCGGTAGAACCGCTCCCAGGCGCGGGGGTCGGCGTGCAGCTCCGACCAGCCTTCGGCGGACGGCTCGCCCGCGGCGAAGAAGCGGCGGGCGGCGATGCGGCGGTCGCGCTGGCGAGACGTCATGGCGGCGACGCTATCCGCGCCGCCACGCCGCGCAAGCGGCGCGCGGCGGGTCTGCGGGAACCCCGCGGAGGGGTGCGGAGAACCCGCAATCCCGCTGCGGAGGAACCCCCTGGGCGCTGTGCGGCGGACTCCGCATGCGACCCCAGGGCGCCCCGTCGATGCTTGAGCCCATGGCCACCCCTGACGCCCGATCGCAGTCCCCCGGAGGCGGGCGCGCGCTCGTACTCGCGACCCTCGCCTTCACCGCGTGCTTCTTCGCCTGGGCCATGCTCGGCCCGCTGGCTCCGGCGCTGCAGGAGTCGATCGGCCTGTCGGACTTCGCGACCGCGGTCATGGTGGCCGTCCCCGTCCTGCTCGGCTCGCTGCTGCGCGTGCCGCTCGGCGTGCTGACCGACCACTACGGCGCGCGACGGACGTTCACGGCGCTGATGGCCGTCACGCTGCCCGCGCTGGTCGGCCTCGCGTTCTGGCACGCGTCGCTCGGCGCGGTGCTCGCGTTCGGCCTCTGGCTCGGCCTCGCGGGCGCGTCGTTCGCGGTGGGCATCCCGTTCGTCAGCCGCTGGACGGCGCCCGAGCGGCGCGGGTTCGCGCTCGGCGTCTACGGCATGGGCATGGGCGGCACGGTCCTCACCGCGCTGCTGGCGCCGCGGATCGCCGACCGGTGGGGCCTCGCGGCGCCCTTCTGGGTGGCGGCGGTGGTGCTCGCGCTGGCCGGCATCGTGTTCGCGGTACTGGCGCGGGAGCCTTATCCGGTGCGGCCCGCGGGCCCGCTGCGGCTGTTCGCGCCGCTGGCGATCTTCCGCGGCAACCCGCGCGCCTGGGCGCTGACGCTCTTCTACTTCCTGTCGTTCGGCGGCTTCGTCGCGCTGTTCCTCTATCTGCCGAAGCTGCTGGTCGGCGTGCACGAGCTGAGCAAGTCCGACGCCGGCGCACGCGCCGCGGGCTTCGCGCTGTTCGCGGTCGTCGCGCGGCCCGCGGGCGGCTGGCTGGCGGACCGCATCGGCGCCGAGCGCGTGCTGCGCGTCTCCTTCGCGCTGACGGCGGCGCTGGCGATCGCGCTCGCGTTCGGATACCGCGCGATGATCCCGCTCACGCTGGCGTGCCTGGCGATCGGCCTGGCGTTCGGCGCCGGCACCGGCGCGGTCTTCAAGCTGGTCGCGCTGTGGTTCCCCGGGCACGTCGGGGCGGTCACCGGCGTGGTCGGCGCGGCCGGTGGGCTCGGCGGCTTCGCGCCCCCGCTCGTGCTCGGCCTGGCCAAGACGCTCACCGGCGGGTACGCGGTCGGCTTCGTGCTGCTGAGCGTGGTGGCGATCGTCGCGCTCGCGGTGCTGGCGAGTCTGGACCCGCGCCGCAAGCGCCGCTGGCGGCTGCGGCCGGCGCCGGCCGTGTGAGGCCGGTTTCCCATTCACATCTCCGGAGGATCGAGGACATGACGATCGACGATGCCGTGACGTTCACCGCCGCCGGCGCGGCCAAGCTGCGCGAGGCGCTCGACGCGGCGGGCGGATCCGACGCGGCCGGGCTGCGCATCGACGTGCAGGACGGCGGATGCTCCGGCTACCAGTACCGGCTCGCGCTCGACGTGCCCGAGGAGGCCGACGTCGTGTTCGAGCACCTCGGGGTGCGCATCCTCGTCGCCTCCGAGCACCTCGCCTACGTGCGCGGCGCGCAGGTCGACTACACCGAGAACGCGTCCGGCGCGGGCTTTCGGGTGAACAATCCGAACGTCGACTACAGCTGCGGCTGCGGCTCGTCCTTCGTCCTGCGCGAGGCCGCCGCCGACGCTCCATAACCCGGCTAACGTAGGGGGTTGCCCGCTCGGGTCATCGTCCGCACCACTCCCTAGGATCCCGCCATGGAAATCGAGATCGGCCGAGGCAAGAAGGCGCGCCGCGCCTACGGCTTCGATGACGTCGCCATTGTCCCTTCGCGTCGCACGCGCGACCCCGATGACGTGGACATCACGTGGACCCTTGGTCCGTATCGCTTCGAGCTGCCGCTGCTGGCCTCGGCGATGGACGGCGTGGTGTCGCCGGAGACGGCGGGCATCATCGGCAAGCTCGGCGGTCTCGCCGTGCTCAACCTCGAGGGCATCTGGACGCGGTACGAGGACGCGGAGGAGATGCTCGAGCGGATCGCGTCGCTGCCCAAGGACGAGGCCACGCGCGAGATGCAGGAGATCTACCAGGAGCCCGTCAAGGACGAGCTGATCTCCCAGCGCATCCAGGAGATCAAGGCGCACGGTGTCGTCGCCGCGGCGTCGCTGACTCCTCAGCGCGTAGAGAGCCATTACGAGCTCTGTCTCGAAGCCGGTCTGGACATCCTGGTCGTCCAGGGCACCGTGATCTCGGCCGAGCACGTCTCGTCCTCCGGCCACGTGCTGAACCTCAAGGAGTTCGTCCGCGAGCTCCCGATCCCGGCCGTCCTCGGCGGCTGCGCCTCCTACTCGACCGGCCTGCACCTGATGCGCACCGGCGCGGCGGGCGTCCTGGTCGGCGTCGGCCCGGGCGCGGCGTGCACGACGCGCGGCGTCCTCGGCATCGGCGTCCCGCAGGCGACGGCGATCGCCGACGTCGCGGCCGCCCGCTCCCAGCACATGCTGGAGACCGGCGAGTACTGCCGCGTGATCGCCGACGGCGGCATGCGGACGGGCGGCGACGTCGCGAAGGCGATCGCCTGCGGCGCGGACGCGGTGATGATCGGCTCGCCGCTGGCACGCGCGTACGAGGCGCCCGGTCACGGCTTCCACTGGGGCATGGCCACGTTCCATCCGACGCTCCCGCGCGGCGCGCGCGTGAAGACGACGCAGAACGGCTCGCTCGAGGAGATCGTCGCCGGCCCGGCCCGCGAGAACGACGGCACGTTCAACCTGATGGGCGGCCTGCGCACGTCGATGGCGACCTGCGGCTACCAGGACATCGCCGAGTTCAACCGCGCCGAGCTGATGGTCGCTCCCGCGCTGCAGACCGAGGGCAAGGCGCTGCAGCGGGACCAGGCGATCGGGATGGGCGCGCGCAGCGGAGCGGTTGCCGTTGCGGTCGACTGAAATCGAAGGCGGCAGCCCCACCGCCCCGCCCCGAGACACTAAGGCGGGCAGCCCCTCCGCCCCGCCCCGATCATCCGACCTTAAGTGACCTCGTCCCTGGGACACGGCTCCTCGCTTCCGGCTGACCAGCCGGTCGAGGAGCTCGCGCTCGAGCGCGAGGTCGCGCACGACGAGGTCGTCGTCCTCGACTACGGCGGCCAGTACTCGCAGCTGATCGCGCGCCGCGTGCGCGAGCTCGGCGTGTTCAGCGAGCTGCTGCCGCACCACGTCGGGGTCGAGGAGGTGCGCCGGCGCGCGCCGCGCGGGCTGATCCTGTCCGGCGGCCCGGCGTCGGTGTACGCGCCGGGCGCCCCGAAGCTCGATCCCGCGCTGCTGGAGCTCGGCATCCCCGTGCTCGGCATCTGCTACGGGATGCAGGCGCTGGTGCTGACGCTCGGCGGGCGGGTCGAAGGGGCCGAGGTCGGGGAGTTCGGGCGCTCGACGCTCACCGTCGCCGAGCACGGCCGGCTGCTGGCCGGGACGCCGGACTCCCAGGCCTGCTGGATGTCGCACCGGGACACCGTCTTCGAGGCGCCGGCGGGCTTCACGGCGCTCGCGTCGTCGAGCGAATCCCCGGTCGCGGCGGTCGAGGACGTCAGCCGCGGGCTCTACGGCATCCAGTTCCACCCGGAGGTCGTGCACACGCCGTACGGGCAGCAGGTGCTGACGACGTTCCTCGAGGACATCTGCGGCTGCTCGCGCTCGTGGTCGCCGGAGAACATCATCGAGCAGCAGGTGGCGGCGATCCGTGCCCAGGTGGGTGACGGCAAGGTCATCTGCGCGCTGTCCGGGGGCGTCGACTCGAGCGTCGCCGCCCTGCTCGTCCACCGCGCGGTCGGCGACCAGCTGACGTGCGTGTTCGTCGACCACGGGATGATGCGCAAGAACGAGGGCGAGCAGGTGATCGCCGCGTTCCGCGACCAGTTCCACGTGCCGCTGGTGGCGGTCGACGGCGAGGAGCGGTTCCTGGCCCGCCTGAAGGGCCTGAGCGAGCCGGAGGCCAAGCGCAAGGCGATCGGCGCCGAGTTCATCCGCGTCTTCGAGGAGGAGGCGGCCAAGATCGGGGACGCGAAGTTCCTCGTGCAGGGCACGCTGTACTCGGACGTGATCGAGTCCGGCGGCGGCACCGGCGCGGCGACGATCAAGTCCCACCACAACGTGGGCGGGCTGCCGGAGGACATGCAGTTCGAGCTGGTCGAGCCGCTGCGCGCGCTGTTCAAGGACGAGGTCCGGGCCGTCGGCGCGGAGCTCGGGCTGCCCGAGCGCTTCGTCTGGCGCCAGCCGTTCCCGGGCCCCGGCCTGGCGATCCGGGTGGTCGGCGGCGAGGCGACCAAGGAGCGGCTGGACACGCTCCGGGCCGCGGACTTCATCCTCCAGGACGAGATCCGCAAGGCCGGGCTGTACCGCGAGCTGTGGCAGTCGTTCTGCGTGCTACCGGACATCCGCACCGTGGGCGTCCAGGGGGACGAGCGCACGTACGGCTACGTGGTCGCGATCCGGGCCGTCACCTCCGACGACGCGATGACCGCCGACTGGGCGCGGCTCCCGTACGACCTGCTGGAGCAGATCGCGTCGCGGATGATCAACGAGATCCGCGAAGTCAACCGCGTCGTGCTCGACATCACGAGCAAGCCGCCGGGCACGATCGAGTGGGAGTGAAAGACCTCCTCGGCGTCCGCAACCGGCTGATCGTCGCCGTCGTGTTCGCCGCGGCGTACATGGCGACGTTCGGCCCGCGGTCCGGCTGGTTGCCGGCCGTGGTGAGCGGCCTGCTGGGCGGCGCCGTCGTCTTCCTGCTGCTGCGGGAGTTCGACGAGCGCCGCAAGCGCCGCAGGCACTGAGAACGCGGGTGCACGTCACGTAACGTCGCGTGCTACATTTTGAGCATGGAGCGGCTCAACATCACGCTCGACGACGAGCAGGCGCTCAAGCTCGCGCGGCTCGCTGAGCGGATGCACATCCAGCCCGGCACGGTCGCACGGTCGCTCCTGGCCAGTGCGCTCGACGACGCGGATCCGAGCGCTCGCAACGTGGTCGAGCTCCTCGACGGGCTTCCGGGCGCGTTCGAACGGGCGCAGCTCGGGCTCGAGCAGGCGCGGGCCGGGCGGACGATCCCGCTGGATCAACTCTGAGGCCATGGCCCAGGTCGAGCTCGCGGCGGCCGCCGTCGAGGATCTCGACGCGCTGATCCGGACGCACAGCCTGCCGAGCAACACGCGCGCCCGCGTGGCGCGCTCGTTGCGAGGCCTGGCCGAGTTCCCGCGGCTCGGCCCGGCGCTGACGGGGCGCTGGGAGGGCTTCCGGTTCATCCTCGGCCCATGGCGCTGGATGCTGCTGGTGTACGTGGTCCTCGAGCATGAGGACCGCGTGGTCGTCGTGACGGTCCAGGACGCGCGGTCGTCCGACGCGGTTCGCCACTGATCCCAGGTCGGTAGCCGAGCCGCCGTCGTCACGCGCGCGCTCGAGCGCGAGCGCCGGCGTGCCCTCGCCGCGCGGGACGCCGAGATCCTCGCCCGCACCGGCGCCGACGCCGAACTGGCGGGCCTGGCCGAGTACGCCGCGGAATTGCGCTGAGTGCGCCCGATTCACGTCGCTCACCTCGACAAGGCGCGGCCTGTCCTCGTGCTCACCCGCGAGCTCGTTCGCCCGCACCTCGGGACGCTCACGGTGGCACCGATCACGAGCACGATTCGAGGGTTGTCGACGGAGGTGCCAGTGGACGCGAGGAACGGACTGGCCGGTCCTGCAGCGGTCAGCTGCGACAACATCACGACGATCCCCAAGACCCGCCTCGGCGAACAGATCGGGGTCCTGCTCGACGACCAGGAAGCCGGGCTCAGCGAAGCGGTCCGCGCCGCGTTCGATCTGGAGTGAGCGGCTAGCCTGGCTGCGCATGTCCGTCCCGCTGTTCGACACCGCGACGCCGCTCGCCCCGCTCGAGGCCGAGCTGCAGGCGAAGCTGCTCGAGATCGTCGCCTCCAAGCGCTTCATCTTCGGTCCGGAGGTGGAGGCGTTCGAGCGCGAGTTCGCGGCGTACGTCGGCACCCGCCACGCGGTGGGCGTGGCCAACGGGACGGACGCGCTGCTGCTCGGCCTGCGCGCGCTGGGCGTCGGGCCGGGGGACGAGGTGATCGTCCCGTCGTTCACGTTCTTCGCCTCCGCGGAGCCGATCCGCCTCGTCGGCGCGACGCCCGTGTGGTGCGACGTCGACCCCGTGACGTTCGTGTCGACCGCGGAGATGGTCCGCGCGGTGCTGACGCCGCGCACCAAGGCCGTGATCGCCGTGCACCTGTTCGGGAACGTCGCGCCGATCGCGGAGATCGAGGCGCTGGGCGTCCCCGTGATCGAGGACGCCGCGCAGTCGGCCGGCACGCGGCTGGCCGACGGCCGCCGCCCGGGCGCGCTCAGCGCGACGCTCGCGACGTTCTCGTTCTTCCCGTCCAAGAACCTCGGCGCGTTCGGGGACGGCGGCGCGGTCACGACCGGCGACGCCGCGCTCGCCGAGCGGATCGCGATGCTGCGCTTCCACGGCTCCCACGACAAGCGGACGTTCGAGCTCGTCGGCCACAACTCGCGGCTCGACGCGCTGCAGGCCGGCGTCCTGCGCGTCCAGCTCCCGCACCTCGACGGCTGGGCGGACGGCCGCCGCGAGGCTGCCCGGCTGTACGCGGAGGCGGGGCTCGGCGAGCTCGTCTCGCTCCCGGAGCCGACGCCGGGCGCCCTGCCCGCG
Source organism: Solirubrobacter sp. (assembly GCA_035555675.1). Classification (GTDB taxonomy): domain Bacteria; phylum Actinomycetota; class Thermoleophilia; order Solirubrobacterales; family Solirubrobacteraceae; genus Solirubrobacter. Next base: position 43,803 of record DATMGH010000055.1, read on the forward strand.
TGGCATCTGTACGTCGCCCGCTCGGGGCGAGCGGACGAGCTGCTGGGCGTGCTGCGCGAGGCCGGCATCGGCTGCGCCGCGTACTACCGCGTCCCGGCGCACCTGCAGCCGGCGATGCGCGACGTCCCGCCGATCGTCGCGCTGCCCGGCACCGAGGAGGCCGCGCGCACGAACCTCGCGCTGCCGATGAGCCCGGTGCTCACGCGCGAGCAGGTGGGCGAGGTCGTCGCCGCGCTAGATGATTGATTCCGCGGGTTAGGGGGATAGGTCGGCGATCGCTCGGATTGGCTCTGAGGCCGTGGAGGCTGCGGGCATTGTGGTGTTCCAGGCCGAGGCGGTCTCTGAGCGTCTAGAAGATGCTCTCGATGCATTGGCGGATCGGGGGCGACGCGCAGGCTGGAGCGAGCGCCGAACGACGCACGGTGTCCACCGAGCGTCCGCATTCGACCGGGGTGGAGTCGATCAGCACCATCCGGTCCTGGTGGCCCGGGGAGTCCTGGCGAACATCGCGATCAGCGCTGATATTTCAGCACGGCCTGCGCGACGAGCTCCGCGTCGGTCACGCTACGCCTGGCGTTCGGCTTCTCTCGGGAAGGAGATCGTCAGCGGCGGCGAAGACCGCTGTGAGCAACAGGTCGAGGTCGGCGAGCATCGTGGCCCCCTGGGTCGACGGCGCGATACAGGCACCGCCGACTTCGACCTGTTCTCTATCTCCTCCTCTTCCACGCCCACCCGCGTGGAATCAATTATCTAGCCGTGGGGGGTGTGGCCGCCAGGTCGCCTGTCAGGCGAGTTTCCGGACACACCCCCATCCGCGCGGGACGCTACTCGTCGAGCCGGCGCACGAACGGCAGGGAGGCGAGGATCGCCAGGTCGCAGACGCCCCACGTCGCCTGGTAGCCGTGCGTGCCGGAGAAGACGCCGGCGAGCAGCGTGATCGCCGCGCCGCCTAGCAGCGGCCCAAGCCACATGCCAAGCCCGCGGCTGCGTTTGCCCAAGGTGGCGCAGCACGCGGCGTCTGCGGCGGCGATGCCGGCGACGACCGCGCACGATGCGCTACTCGGCGGTGCTAGTCGCGACGACCTACGCGCCATGGACGCGTCCGAGCAGCTGCCGAACCGGGGCGCCCGCGAGGTCGATGCCGTCGCGCAGGACCGGCGGGGCTTGTGGGCGAGCGAGCAGCTCGTCGAGGCTCTGCTCACTCTGCTCCACAATGCTCGCCTCATTGCCCGTCCAGCGCGCGACCAGCGAGCGGAGGCCATCGACCCGATCGGCCCAGCCCGGGTCGGCTTCGTCGATGTCGGCGGGCCTGACGAGGAAGATGTCGATGTCCGAGGCGGCGTCGCCGTCCGCTCTCGCGGCCGATCCGAACACGGACGCGTGGACGGCAGGGACCTCCCACTCCGCGAGCAGGTTGCGCAACCGTTGCCAGAGCTGACTGCGCATGTCGGTCAGCGCGAGGACGGCCGGAGCCCCGAGGTGCTCGCGGCCGAATGCCGAGCTCAAACGTCGTCGAAGGCCGGCGCGTAGCGGAACGCGCCCCGCCGGTCCTCGTTCCAGGCGGTCAGCGTGCGGATCTGGAAGTGCTCGGCCCAGGCGGGGTCGGGCGGGAGCACGCCGAGCGGCGGCGCGAGCCGGAACCCGAACCGCCGGTAGTACGCGGGGTCGCCGAGCAGGACGACCTCGGGCAGCTCGAGCGCGTCGGCGGCCCCCAGCACCGCGTGCATCAGCGCGCTGCCGACGCCCCGCCGCTGGTAGGCCGGCAGCACGCCCACCGGCCCGAGGCCGACGGAGCCGCGCTCGCCGATCCACGCGCGGCTGCCGACGACGTGCCCCACGACCGTCCCGTCGAGCTCGGCGACCAGCGACAGGACCACGTCATCCGCGGCGTGAAGCCCGTCGACGAGCCGCGCTTCGGCCTCCCCGGCGAACGCCGCACGGTGCACCGCGCGGATCGCGGGCGCGTCGCCCGCGACCTCACGCCGGATCAGCACGCCACCGTTCCAGCAGGTCCGCGTCCGGCACGGTGCGGACCACGCGCGCCGGGACGCCCATCGCGACGCCGCGCGCCGGCACGTCCTTGGTGACCACGGCGCCCGCGGCGACGAACGCCTCCTCGCCGACCTCGACCCCCGGGCAGAGCACCGCGCCGCCACCGACCCGGCACGCGCGCCGCAGCGTCGCGCCGCGCAGCGCGTAGGACACGTCGTGGCGGCCCATCGTGTCGTCGTTGGTGGTGGTCACGCCGGGCCCGACGAACACGTCGTCCTCGATCGTCATGTACGCCGTGACGTAGACCTGCGTCTGGATCTTCACGCGCGCGCCGATCGTGGTGGCGTTCTCGACGGTCGAGCCGCGCCCGACGACGGTGCGGTCGCCGATCGTCACGTCCTCGCGCACGAACGCCTGGTCGCCGACGATCACCCGCTCGCCGAGCCGCGCGCCGGCGAACACGATCGCCTGCGCGCAGATCAGCGTGCCGGCGCCGATCACCAGCGGCTCGACCGGGCCGGTCGCGCGCGTGGAGCGCTTGCCGAGGATCGCGCCGTCCTGGATCTCGCAGCCCGGGCCGACGACCGTCCCCGGGTGGATGATCACGTGCTCGCCGATGCGCGCGCTGGGGTCGATCATGCCGCCATCCTGACGAGCGCCTCGACCACGCGCTCCCCGGCCCGCCCGTCGCCGTACAGGGGCGGCCGGGAACCCGGAGCGGGGCGCGCGAGCGCGGCGCGGGCGGCGTCGGCGTCGAGGTCGACGAGCACGTTCCAGCCTGCGTCCACGGTCTCCCGCCACTCGGTCGTGTCGCGCAGCGTGACGCACGGGACGCCCGCGAGGTACGCCTCCTTCTGGACGCCGCCGGAGTCGGTCAGCACGGCCCGCGCGCCGAGCAGCAGCCCCGCGAACTCCAGGTAGCCGAGCGGGGGCGTGACGATCACGCCGTCCAGCGACAGGCCGGCCGCGTCCAGGCGCGCGCGCGTTCTCGGATGCAGCGGCAGCACGACCGGCAGCGGCATTCCGGTCAGCACCGTCACCAGCCGCGCGAGCCGCTCCGGGTCGTCCACGTTGCCGGCCCGGTGCGCGGTCGCCAGCAGGTACGCGTCCGGCACGCCGGCCGGCGCCACCGCCCGCGGCGCCAACAGCTCGAACACGTCCACCATCACGTCGCCAACGAGCACGACCTCGCCCACGACCCGCTCGCCGCGCAGCACGTCCACCGCGGCCTGCGAGGAGCACAGCAGCAGCGAGGACGCGTGGTCGGTGAGCACGCGGTTGAGCTCCTCCGGCATCCGCCGGTCGTACGAGCGCATCCCGGCCTCCACGTGCGCGACCGGGACCCCGGCCTGCGCGGCGGCCAGCGCGCCCGCCAGCGTCGAGTTCGTGTCCCCGTAGACGAGCACGACGTCCGGCGCCTCGCTCGCGATCACGGGTGCCAGCTCGCTCAGCATCCGGGCGGTCTGCTCGGTGTTCGAGCCGCCGCCGAGGTCGAACCGGTACTCCGGCCGCGGCAGCCCCAGCTCGTCGAAGAACACGCGCGAGAGCGCGTCGTCGTGGTGCTGGCCGGTGTGGACCAGCACCTCGGTCGCCCGCGAGCGCAGGCGGTCGGAGACCGCGGCGGCCTTGACGAACTGGGGGCGGTTGCCGACGACGGTGAGAACGCGCACGCGCGAGAGCGTACGACTCAGCCGCGGCTGAGCCAGGTCTTCAGCGTCGGCAGCGGGTCGATCGGGTGCCCGCCCGTGTACCAGCCGGGCCCGGTCCAGATCTCGAAGTGCAGGTGGCAGCCGGT
>DATMGH010000056.1:0-2491 GCA_035555675.1 Solirubrobacter sp.
CTGCGGCGGCGCTCCTCGTCGAGCCGGTCCAGCAGCGCGTTGAAGGCTTCCGCGAGCGCGCCGACCTCGGCCGTGCGGGCGTGAACCACGGGCAGCCGCCCGGGGTCGCGCGCGTCGAGGTGCTCGACCACGTGGGTCAGCAGGCGCAGCGGCGCGAGCGTGCGCCGGATCACCACCAGGTGGACGCTGAGCATCACCGCCAGGCCGGCGATCAGGATCAGCACCTCGGTGACGACGACGCTCGGGCTGACCTTGACCGGGGCGATCACGAGGATCGACAGCGCGCCCAGCAGCACGATCGCCTCCGCGACGAACAGCTGCCACAGCAGCGAGCGGGGTCGGGACCGCGCGAGCATGGAAGAGACGATAGGCGTGATCAGCACGGGACAGTCGGCGGTCTCGATCAGCGCGTCGGTGCGGCTGGTGCCGAGGCGGCGGCGCAGGCCGTGGCCGCGCTCGCGGGCGACGACCGCCAGCAGCGGCTTGTGGCGGCGCCAGCCCTGGCGGGTCGAGACGGGCACGACGTCGGCGCGCAGCTGGCGCGCGAGCGCGGTCGCGAAGGCCGTGGTGCAGCGGCCGATCGAGACGACCGGGCGGCTGCCGGGCTGGCGCGAGGCCAGCGGCGGGCGGCGGACGAGCAGGACCGGGCAGGGCGCCTGGGCGAGCAGCGTATGGCGCAGGCGGGACGCGAGCAGCCGGTCGCGGCCGCGCAGCGGGCGCGTGCCGGCGACGATCAGGTCCGGGCGCTCGGCGTGCGCGAGCGCCAGCAGCTGCTCGTCGGCGCGGCCGGCGAGCACGCGCGAGCGGACGTCGACGTCGCGCGGCAGGTCGGCGAGCGCCGCCGGAAGCGTGCGGCGGGCGCGGGTCGCGTCGCCGAGATCGAGCAGCGGCTCGTCCACCGGCGGGGTCACGTGGGCGACCGTCACCCGCGCGGCGGCCGCTCGCGCGAGCGTGACCGCGAAGCGCAGTGCCCAGCCGGAGGCCGGCGAGTCGTCCCAGGCAACGCAGATATGGCGCAGCATCGTGGATCAAGCGTGGCCCGGCGGGCGCATGGGTGCCATCGGGAGAAATGTCCATCGGCGCGCGAGCCGACACCCATACGGCGCCCGCCGCGGGGCCAGGCGGGCTACCGCCGCGGTGCCCGGCCCGCCGTGTCGCGCACGATCAGCGTGGGCTCCAGCAGCCGCGTGACGCGCTCCTCGCGCCCCTCGATCCGCTCGAGCAGCAGCTCCAGCGCCTGGCGGCCCATCGCCGCCCGCGGCTGGTCGACGGTCGTCAGCGACAGCTGGCGCAGGCCCGCGATGTAGATGTTGTCGTAGCCGACCAGCGACAGATCCTCGGGGATCCGCAGCCCCGCGCGGACGAACGTGTCCATCATCCCCGCCGCGGTCAGGTCGTTGGCGGCGAACACCGCCGTCGGGAGCGCCCCGCGCGTGAGCAGCGTCTGCGCCGCCCGCACGCCGGACGCCTCGGTGAAGTCCCCCGCGAGCACGCGCCCCGGGCCGAGCCCCGCCGCCGCCATTGCCGCGCCGAAGCACGCCGCCCGGGTCGCGCCGCCCGCTCCGTCTCCGCCGGTGACGTGCACGACGTCGGTGTGGCCGAGCCCGGCCAGGTAGGTGACGACCGCGCGCACGCCGAGCGCCTCGTCCACGCCCAGCGTGTCCAGCTCGGGGGCGTCGAGCTCCCGCCCCATGACCACGGTCGGGACGCGCCGCGCCGCCGCGGCCAGCGCGGCCTCGTCGAGCCGCGGGCTGACGAGGATCAGCCCGTCGACCCGGTAGTCCCCGAACGCCGTCACCACGCTCTGCTCGCGCGCCGGCACGCGCCGGCCGGTCCCGAGCAGCAGCTGGTAGCCGAGCGAGGACGCCAGGTCCTCGATCCCCGCGGCGATGTCGGCGAAGAACGGGTTCCCGAGGTCGTTGAGCAGCACGCCGATCGTCCGCGTGCGCGCCGACGCGAGCCCGCGCGCCATCGCGTTCGGCCGGTACTGCAGCCGCTCGGCGGCCGCGAGCACCCGCGCCCGCCGCTCCGCGCTGACCTTCGGGCTCCCGCGCATCACCAGCGACACCAGCGCGCGCGAGACGCCCGCCTCGGCGGCGACGTCCTCCATCGTCGGCGGGCGGCCCATAGCCGTTCGGACGGTAGCGATTGGCGCGCGCCAACGACAACCGACCGCACGTCGTGCAACAATCCTCTCCAGCGTGGTAGAGCGCTCTAATCTGCGCGTCGGGATCCTCGGCACCGGCCGGATCGGCCGCCTGCACGCCGAGCTGCTCGCCCGTCAGGTCCCCGGCGTGCGGCTGACGTACGTGCACGACGCGCACGCGGCCGCGGCCCGCGAGGTCGCCGACCGCCTCGGCGCCGTCGCCGCGCCCACCCCGGACGCGCTGATCGCCGCGGTCGACGCCGTCGCGATCTGCACGCCGACGGAAACGCACGCGGACCTGATCGTCGCCGCCGCGCGGGCCGGCCGCGCGATCTTCTGCGAGAA
>DATMGH010000057.1:0-31095 GCA_035555675.1 Solirubrobacter sp.
TTCGCGGTCGTCGCCGAGGAAGTGCGCAAGCTGGCCGAGGAGTCCCAGACCGCGGCGGCGCAGATCTCGGGGCTGATCGGCGAGATGCAGACCGAGACCGTGCGCGTGGTCGACGTCGTCGCCGACGGCGCGCGGCGCACCGAGGAAGGTGTGTCCACCGTCGAGCAGACACGCAGCGCGTTCGAGCTGATCGGCGGCGCGGTCGAGGACATGAACGGGCGCGTGGCCGAGATCGCCGCAGCGGTCGGGCAGATCAACGCCGAGGCGCAGCGGGCCGAGAACGACATCACCGAAGTGGCGTCGGTGGCCGAGGAGTCGTCCGCCTCGACCGAGCAGGTCTCGGCGTCGACGCAGGAGACGAGCGCCTCCACGCAGGAGATCGCCGCGTCCGCGCAGTCGCTGGCCGGGACCGCCGAGCAGCTCAACCAGCTCGTCGGGCGCTTCCAGCTCGCCTGACGTCTGGTGCGTGGGTCCGCCGCCGGTGGCGTCGTGGCGCCGGCGGCGGGCTGTCCGTGCTTTCGACTTGGAGAGTTCTCGTCATGGCCGATTCCGTGCTCCTCGCCCGCCAGCCGATCCTCGATGCCCGCGGTGGCCTGATCGGCTACGAGCTGCTGTTCCGTCCAATGCCCACGGGTGTTCCTCCCGACCCAGTGGCCGCGACGGCGACCGTGATCGTCAACGCGCTCGCCGACGTCGGTCTGGACGCCGTCGTCGGGTCCCGGACCGTGTGGGTGAACGTCACGCGGGAGTTCCTGCTCAGCGGTGCGGCGCTGCCGCTGCCCCCGGACCGGGTCGTGCTCGAGCTGGTGGAGGACCAGCGGGTCGACCGGCAGCTGCTCTCGGCGCTGCGCGGGCTCGCGGACTCCGGGTTTGCGATCGCACTGGACGACTTCGAGTACACCTCGCGCGCGCAGATGCCGCTGCTGGACGTCGCGCAGATCGTCAAGCTCGACGTGCGAGCGCTGGATCCCGTCGCGCTCGCGTGGCACGCGCGCGGGTTGAAGGCGCGCGGAATGACGCTCGTCGCCGAGAAGGTCGAGACGCACGAGGAGCACGCGCGCTGCCGTGCGCTGGGGTTCGATGCGTTCCAGGGCTACTTCTTCGCCAAGCCGGCGCTGGTGACCGGGCGGCGTGTGCCGTCGAGTCACCTGACGACGCTGTGCGCGCTGATCGAGGCGGGCGACGACGTCGACATCTCAGTCCTGCACGCGATCATCTCGCGCGACCTCGGGCTGAGCCAGCGCATGCTCCGGCTCGCGAACGCGGCGGCAATCACTCCCGCGCACCGGGTGGGGTCGTTGCGGCATGCGTTGGCGCGGCTGGGGACGAACGCGGTGCGGAGGAACGCCAAGCTGCTGTCGCTGGCGCAGCTGCACGACGGGCCGGACGTGGTCATCAACACCGCGCTGGTGCGGGCGAAGATGGCGTCGGAGTTGGCGGCGGTTGCGGGCGCTCGTGGCGGGGCTTGTCCCGAGCGCGCGTTCACGGTGGGCCTGTTCTCGCTGATTGACGCGCTGTTGAACCGGCCGTTCCGGGAGCTGGCGTGCGAGCTGCCGTTCGACGGTCGGACCATGGGAGCGCTGCTGGAGCACTCGGGGCCGGAGGGCTCGCTGCTCGATGCGATCGTGGCGCACGAGCGGGGCGGTGTGCCCGTGGGCGTCGATCCCGCGGTGCTCGCGCGGAGCTATCGGAGTGCGACGGCGTGGGCGGATGCGCTGCAGCCGCAGCTGGCCTGAGGCGTGGCGGCCGTTGCGTGCAGGGTGGGGCCGTGTTGTTGCCGGCGTCGTCGGTTCGTGCCGTCCGAGCAGCCGCTACTCTTCCCCTCCCCGCCGGAGTAGCTCAGTCGGTTAGAGCAGCGGAATCATAATCCGCGTGTCGGGGGTTCGAGTCCCTCCTCCGGCATCTCACGAACAGCGCTGCAGAGCCAAATCTCGGCCCTCAGCCCGGAACGAGCGTTCGTGTCCACCGCCGTGTCCCCCCAAGTTCCCCCCAAACGACTCGCGCCGGGGGCACTTCCCCCCAACGCAACGCGCCCCCGACCGGCGAGGCCGAGGGCGCTTGGTCCAGCGGGATCGGCGCGGAGACTAGGCCGCGAGGGCGAGCGAGGAGCGGGTCTCGTCGCCGACCAGGGCGCCGAGGCGCTTCGCCGCGCCCCGGCGCGGCGCGTAGTGGACGTACTTCCGCGTCGTCGCGATGTCGGCGTGGCCCATCCACTCCTGCACGTCTGTGATCGGGAACTCCCGCACGGCCATCGTCCCGAACGAGTGCCGGAGGTCGTGGAAGCGGAGACGACGCAGCCCGGCCGCCTCAGCCGCCTTCACGTAGCGCCGGTACAGGGCCGCGCCGTCGATCGGGCCACCGACCGTGTTGACGAACACGAGGTCATCGTCGCCGGTGAAGTGCTCGCGGGTACGAAGCGCCGTCAGCACGGCCGCGACCTGGGGCATCATCGGCACGGAGCGCACGCGATAGGACTTCGGCAGGTTCTCCCCGCCGTCGTCGGTGTAGCCCCGCTCGACGTGCACGAGCGCGTCGTCGTGGTCGACGGAGCGCCAGCGAAGCGCGCGCAGCTCGGAAAGGCGCAGACCGGTGAAGGCAGCGACGATGAAGATTGCGCGGTCCTGATCGTCCTTCGCGGTGCGCGCGAGGAGCTGCACCTCGTCGGGCCGGTAGAAGCTGATCGCATCCGACTTACCGCGCCTGGACTTCGCCCACTCGAACGCGAGGCCGGGGTTCGTGGTCGCGCCGAAGCGGGCGACGGCCAGGGCGAAGATGCCGCGCACGACGGCCCGATGCTGGTTGAGCGTCGAGGGCGCGAGTCCGCGCTCCACGAGCCCGTCCCGGTACTCCTCGACGTCGCCCTCCCCGATGGTCTCGACGGGCCGATCGCCCCACAGCGCGAGCAGGGGGGTCACACCGGGCGTTTCGCGGCTCCGCTTCCGGCGCTTGCCGTCGTCGGTCAACGGCGGCCCGGCGACGATGTTCCGGTACGTCCTGAACGTCGTCTGGCGAAGGTCTCCGGCCGCGATCCGGCGCTCACAGTCGGCCAGGTACGCCAGCGCCACGGTCTTGAACGGCACCGCCGGGCCGGAAATCGCAGAAGCCGCCTCCTGCTCGGCCAGGAAAGCGCGAAGCCACGCCTCGGCGGTCGCTTGCGTGAAGTACCCCTCGGGCGGACGACCGCGCTTCCGCCAAGCCGGCCCGATGACCTTCGTGGAGTCCTTGCCGTTCGGGAGCCGGTAGCGCGCTTCCCACACGGGGCCGCCCTTGCGCGGCTTGCCCTTGACGGTCGACGACAGGCGGACGCTGCCTGACAGGTAGCCAGACGGCTTACGAGCTTGCATCGGGGTCTAGTCCTCCGGTGCCAGGGTCCGGGACGCGCCAACGTCGCCGGACCGGTTGAAACCGAGGGGCCGCCTTGCCGGGCGGCCCTTCGGCGTTGACGCGCGAAACCGTACCGAGGTGGGCAGACGAGCGCACTCGTCCGAGCGTCGACCGCCCATCCCGATCACGCCGCAGCCACCGCCTCGCGCTCGCTGATCCACGCCTCGATCGCCTCACGGCGGTAGCGGTAGTAGCGGCCGAGCTTCACCGTTGGGATGCGCCCGGCGCGCGTCTGTGAGTAGACCCAGGACGCGGGCACGCCAAGCATTGCGGCGACCTCCTGGGCGTTGAGCAGCACGTTCATGGTCCGAAAGGTAAGAGCGATGTAGGACACACTTTGGACGCGCCCCGGCGATGCCACATGAGCCTGCGAAACGACGCGCGCTCATGCCGCGCCGTCTAATTCCTGGCCGGTTGCTGTCAGGACAGCTTTGACCTCTTGAATAGGACAGCCGTGTCCCGCAACGCTTCCGGCATGAACACGCTGCACACCCTGACCACTTCCGGACGATGCTGCGCGAGCAAATTGCTGGTGACCACGAGCTACGGCGTGACATCGTTGACGGCCGCGAACCCCGTCTGTCGCTTGATGACGTCAACGCCCGCATCGCCCTGGTCGAGCGACTGGCCAAGCGCGTCGGCGGCCTCTACTGAGCGCCCCGCCGCACTTCTTCTCGCCCCCGTGGAGTAGGCCAGCGCGCGCCGTTGCCCGCTGCGCGCGCCGCACCTTCTGCGGCCCCAACAAAGGCCGGGGATACCCTGACCCACTCCCATGCCGTCGAAGGGTGCGAGAGGGCCGTTTCTGCGGCTCAGGGGGCGTCTCGCAACAGCCACCCGTACGCGGTTCGGGTATTGAGCTGGCCGCCGATCGAGACCCGCTAACGCGACCGAGGCGGTTCAAAGTGCGTCCGCCTTGGTTGCTAATCGCGCGCGCCCACGCGCACACGATAATTTTTCCCATTCATATAGAGATACATACTCTCTATGAATAACCAGTACCTCAGAGATAGGTCCATAGAGATGCAGTAACTACATCTAGATCCAAGTATTCTGAGTTAGAGGGCCAGTATGTAAGTTAATCTAGAAGCAGAAAGAGAGCCGCCGCCGCTCAACTCGCTGCGCTGCTGCGCCGAGCCGGCCCTCCACGGAGGCCGCCCGAGCTGGCCCTCCACCGTCGGCGCCGACGCCTTCGACGCGGCCGAGGTCTTCGGCACACGATCTGACGAGCCGGAACCGTGGCCCCCCCGCCGCATCCCCGTCTAGACGGCCTGGAATCGAGCGCTATCACGCCAAGGGCACATCGTTTCCCGATCTGTCAAGGCAACTTGTCAGCAAGATGACCGCTGAACTGCCGGAAATGCTCGATTGGCGTCCGATTCGGCCTGTAGATTTCTGCTCAACAAACACGACACCTCGAACGATTCCCCAGGCCCCATAGGGAACGCACAAGGGCCACACGACCGGAGACGCGCCGGTCAGCTCACGAGCCCCGGCCGACGCGCCGGAGCGCGGGAGGTCGTCGAGGTGTCGCCCAAGGATGGAACGGCCTGCGTCTCCCTGGCTTGTGGGAACGCGGCACGCTGACCCCTGGAAAGGCCCCGCCGCCCTCAGACTTCCGCCTTGACACCCGGCGATACACGAGCGCTGGCGGGTCAACTGGCGCCCTTCCTGGCCCCTGGTGGTGGGTGCGCGGCTTAGGGGGCGCCACCTCTTCAACGACGCTTCCGACCGGCGCGCTTCCGGGCTACCCGCCTCCCGGCCCCGCGCTGCAAGCCGCCCGGCTCGGAACGGCCGCCGACGTCCGCGACCATCGCGGGCCGGACGCTCGTGCGGCCCGCCGCCCTCTCCGGCCTGACTCTCTCGGGGGTCGGAGGGGGCGGCTCAACCTTCCCCGGCCCGTCGACCCCTCGACCCCCTTGAGTCCGCATGTCCGCGCTCGACGCCTTGAACGCTGCTCGCGCATCCCTCGGGCTCGCGCTCGTCGCCGAGCTGCCCGCCCGCCGCTCGCTCGCTGGCCGCCTGCGCGCCCTGGAAGGCGCCCTCGGAGGCGCGCGCGTCCGGCTCGAATGGGGCGCCCGCTCCGGCGGCTGCCTGTCCGCTCGCCTGCCCAGTGGTGGCCGCCTCGGGCTGGGCTCTGACGCCCTGGCGAGCTAGCTGCTGACCGGCTCGACGCCCTGACCCTCCCGACCTTCGACCCCTGACCCTCGACCCCTGAGACGAGACCTCGACCATGACGCCCGACACCATCGCCATCCAGCTCCACGCCGACGCGCAGGCCGTCATGCTCGCCGAGTACCGCGAGGCCCTGACCTCCCACCGCGAGACGATCGCGCGCCTGGCCGTCGAGGTGCGCGAGCTGCGCGCCACGATCGCGGGTCAGGGCTCGTGAGGAGCGAAGACCCGTTCGCTCGGCTGCTGGCCGCCATCACGGCTGGCCGCGAGGATGAACCCGACCCGCTGAACACCGGCCGCCGCCAGTATCCAGGAAGCCGCTGCTACTCCCGCGCCCTCGACGTCGAGCCCGCCGACCTCATGGACCCCGACGAGCTGGCCGGCCTCGACGCCCTCGCCCCCGGCGAGCTGCCGACCGGTCTGGCGATCGTCGAGCTGCGGCACTCCCGCCGTCGCCGCTTCGGTAGCGATGACTACCTGACCGAGGACGAGGCCGAGCCGTTCGCCGAGCTGCTGGAGCTGGCCGCATGAGCGCCACGTCGCCAGCCTGAGAGCCCAAGCCCCTAGCGTCTAAACGCTCTCGGCGTGGGCGCGGACTCGCACAGTGCCTAGTGGGACAATCCGAATGGGGCACGGTTCACAAGCTGCACCACCGCCGTCAGCGCCTCGCGCGCGTCCTTCTGCAGCAGGCCCTCGGGGTCCTGCCCCGTCGTCATCGCACGCCGCAGAAGTGACATCGGATCGTCGATGCCTCGCGGGTGTGCGTAGGGGTTGCGCTCCTTGCGAAGGCGGTCGAACAGCTCGTACTCGTCTGCCGTGAGAATCTGCGCCTCCCGCGCCTCCTTGAGCATTCGCCGGTACGGATAGGTGGCCGCCTCCTCCGGTCCCCAGAAGGTGAACGCGCCGCCGAGAAGGTGCTCCAAGCACGTCTGCGCGAGCAGGACGCACCCGAGGTAGAGGCCCGCCACGTAGCAGACGCCGGCCTCGTGGAAAGCGAAGGCACTCAGCGGGCCGCCGAAGAACATGCGACCCATCGCCGGTTCACCGTGGCCCTGAAGCCAGCGCAGGCGCTCTGCCCGATCCGCGAACGTCTGCAAATCGGAGACGGCCAGCTGAAACTCAGGATCAGAGCGCACAAGGCCACCGTACCTGCGGCTGCGGCCCGCGACCCGACAGCTCCCCTCGACCGCGAGGGTTCGAGTCCTGTCGGGTGGGTGCGCAGGCCGAAATCATCCGAGGTGGCGACGTCAGCCGCGCATCGCTCAGGCGAGGCAGCCGGGGCCGTACTTGTTCGAGAGCTTCACGAGCGACCGCTTGCCGGTGCGGCCTCGCACCGATGCGGTCCCACCGCATTGCTCCTCGCCGGTCGGCTCACGGAACACGCCCCACCCGCAACTCCACCTGTGTCGCCTCCCGTTCCTGAGGGGCGAGGGGTTCGCGCCGGGGCCGCACGCAACGCTCGTGTAGTAGCCGGGGTAGTCGCCGTGCAGGTAGGCCCTCAGTGCATGGATCGCTTGCTTGCGCGTCAGGTGATACGAGGCTGACGCTGGCGTACTGGTCACGCCGAGCGCCACACAGCACACGGCGACGGAAAGGCAGAGACGACTCATAGGTCGCCGACGCTAGCCAAGGCCGGCCCCCTGCTGCAAGGCGTAGTGGGAGGCCGCCCCACCGCCCTTGCGTCGTGCGCTGATGGACGCGCGCGGAGCGACCCCGCCGGACGCCGAACTACCCCAGGGGAGTATCCCCTTGTGGGGGAACAGACGCCGCGAGGGGGCCGGACTTCTGTGCGTGAGTGTCGCCGCAAGGTCCGACTTCAGGGCCGGATTTGGCTCTAGAGCGGGGATTCTTCCTGGCCCTCCCCGCTGTGATTTGTACCGCCTATCACCGCTCGGCCTGAAGGCCGACGGCATACCCCCAACCGATCAAGAAAGGAGCGACCGCGATGGCTGCTGACGTCGAGCGCGACGCCGACGACCCGGATGCGAACGAGACCGAGCGCCCGATCAACGAGACCGAGCACGCCACCGCCGCCGACGCGAGCGAGACGGCCGACGATGCGCGGCAGGCGATCCCTGGGCACCTGAGCAAGCCGTCTCAGCGCTGGCTTCGTGGCCTGCGCGATGACTACGACGAGTGGAGCCCGTCCGAGTGGCGTCTCGCGATCCTCGCCGCCGAGAGCTGGGACAGGAACGCGACCGCCCGCCGTCAGCTTGGCCGCGAAGGGTTGACGATCGTCTCGCCGCGCGGTGAGGTCAAGCCGCACCCGGCCGTCGTGATCGCTCGCGATGCCGCCGCCGCATACGCCCGGTTCGTGGCTCAGCTCGGGCTCGACCAAGCCGACGACGAGCCGCTGCCTGCGGGCCGCCTGACCGATTCCCTCGGCCGCCGCCGTGGAGGGCCGCGCGCATGAGCCGTCGAGTACGGCCTAGACGCCGCCGCGTCCTGCCGGTCGAGGCCGCGCCCGAGCACGCCGCCGCCGTCTCGATAGAGGCCGGAGACCGCCTCGACTCGCGCGCCGCCCTCAACTGCCCGGCCGGTCTGGAGGCCAACCCCGAGGCGCTTCTCGCGTGGGCGAGGCAGCACGCGCCCGCGTTCGTGCTCGACGATGCCGCCGCCGAGAGGCGCGCTAGGGCGAGGGTCGAGCGTGAGGCGTGGCACGAGCTGCCCGTTCACCTGAAGGCGCAGGCGCTCCGCGCGTACCGGCGCGCTGTCGGGCATCCGCACGCGACCCGCATCCCGCCGCGCGAGTTCTGGCCGTCGTCGCCGGAGGCCGCGTGAGCCCCGATCGCTGCCCGAGCTGCCAGCGCCCGACCGTGTGGGCGAACAGTGCCCTCGTGTGCGTCTATCGGCCGTGCGCGAGCTGGGGCCGCCCGCCGTCCCTCGGCACCGCGACGCCCGAGGGGGAGGGCGAGAGGTGATCGCTCGCAAGGTGACGGCCGCCGCCCGCGCTGGCCTGTCCTGTCCACCCCCGACCCGTGGAGCTGCCGTGATGGCTGACCGCACTCCCGAGGCCGCCCCGGATGACTCCGAGGTGCTGGCCGCCGCCCGCAACCCTGACACCGTGAGGCAGGCTCTCGACCGCGAGCGCCGCGACGCCCGCGAGGCCCGTCGGGAGGCCACCCGGCTCCGCGAGCGCCTGGCCGAGGTCGAGGCGCAGCTCGCCGAGGCCCGCGCGCAGCTCGCCGTCGAGCCCGAGGCCGTCGAGCCCGAGGCCGAGCCTCTGGCCGCCGACGCCCTGCCGCTGGCCGCGCGCTTGGCCGCCCGCGATGCCGGGCTGCCGCCCGAGGCCGCGCGCTGGCTTCAGGGCGAGACGGTGGCCGAGCTTGAGGCCGACGCCGCCCGCCTGGCCGCGCAGCTCGCCTAGTTCCGAGACGCCGGCCGTTCCGCAACCCCGCTAGCTGGCCCTCCCCATCCCGAGGGTCAGCACCTCCACCCCTGCAAGCAACCGCCAGCCGCGAGGGCTGGCAAAGGAGACCCTTACCCGCATGTTCCGTCCGAACCCTCCGGCCGCCTGCCCGTTCGCAAAGCCGCGTTCCGCCGCCGCCAAGAGGGCGAGCAAGCTGCACGCCGAATGGCGCGAGCGGTTCGAGCGCGTCGAGTTCATCGAGCGCGAGCACCGCGCCGCCGTGCAGGCCCACCGCGAGGCCGACGACGCGCTGACCGAGGCCCTGTATCAGGCCGAGCGTACCGGCAAGGAGCCCGCCAACCTTGCCGAGGTCCAGCAGGCCGCACGCGACGCCGAGGCCACCCTCAACGGCCCCTGGCACCAGCGCATCGAGGTCGCCGTCCGCGCCGTTCACGACGCCGAGGCCGCTTATCAGGCGCACGTCGTCGAGCACGCCCGCGAGCTGCTGGCCGAACTGCGCGAGGATGCCGAGCAGGCCCGCGCCCAGCTCGTCGAGGCCGCCGACGCACTCGGGCAGGCGTTCGACCGCTGGCACGAGGAGCGCCACCGCGTCGAGGCGGTCGTTCGCTACCTGCCCGGCGTCGACTCCCGCGACGTCCCGAACCTCGATACCGCCGGGCCGGTCTGGTCGCGCCTGGCGCAGGACGCTCGCGAGGTCGACGCCAAGCGCCTGCACGCGCCCGCGCTCAACCCGGCTGCGTTCCTGGCGCTGGCGGGCGAGCTGCCGACCGAGGGGCCGCGTTTCTGATGCCTCGCCCGTCGTTCTGCTGCGACGCCTGCGGCCGCTCCGGTGCGCGCGCTGCGCTGCGCCTGGTGGCCGTCATGCCCCGCTGTGCGGACGTGCCCGGCGCCGACACGCTCACCCTCTGCCGTGAGTGCGAGAACCGCCCGGATCGTACGATCTGGCGTCGCTACCGCCGCGCCGAGCCGCCGGGCTCGTCAACGCTGACGATTCCTTCGCGCCGCCCCTGCGCGCCGAGCTCGACGACCTCGGCGCGACCGGCCTCGGCCGCCTGACCGCCGAGCAGGCCGCCGACGTCCCCGCCTTCATCGCCTCCCGCTAGCCCCCTCCGAGAGCGCTTCACCCGCGAGAGCCCCGCGCCGCCGGGGCTCTCGTCGTTCCTGCCGTGCTCGTGAGCCTCGAGCGGGTGGTGACCGCTCCTGCTCGGCCGGGTCGCGCAAGGGAGCGGCGAGCATCTTGTCGCGGCCTCGCCGACGGGTATCCCGTCTTGAGTTCGATTTAGCCTGTTCGCGTGACTTGGCGGCCTCCCTCCGCGCGCGACATGCCCGATGACCGCTTCGACCGGCTGCACGAAGGCGTGCCGTCGTGGCTAGTGCGCCCGTGTATCGCGTGGGTACGTAGCTTCATCGTCAGCTACGGGCCGTACGGAAGCGGGGCCTATTACGACTCGCGCGTGATGGACGAAATGGAGATGGCCATCCGGTTCGACCCACCTCTCCCGAGACGCCACCCCAGCGACACGTTGAGAGGCATCGTTGCGCGTTTCGAGGACAATGACCCTCAGGCGATCGACGTGCTCGACTTCCTCCTCGGGCGTCTGCCAGGCCGCTATGCATGGCAGGAGTGGAGCGACACAGCGATCGAACTGAGGACCATGCTCGATTCCGGTGGGTCCGTGTGGGACGTCACCTCCAGCGACGACCGTGAAAGCGCGGCGGGCTATCAGTTGACGCGGCGCGTGGCCGGCCCAGCCGAAGAGGTCATCGCCGAAGTCGGGTCAGTATCCGAGCGGGCGGGACAGCATCTCAATGAGGCTTGGACGCAACTTCTCGGTAGAGACCCCGATCCGAGCGCGGCCTACCAAGCCGCGGTGTCAGCCGTGGAGGTTGCTGCTAGACCCGTCATCAGCCCGAACAACACCACTGCGACCCTCGGCACGATGCGCGGACAGCTCCGAGCGGATGTCCGCGACCAGCCGGGCATGTGGACGTTCGCGCTTGGTGACGCACAGGTGGTCGTAGACATGATCAGCGCGCTTTGGGAGACGCAGCTGCGTCATGGGGACGAAGCCGCCCCGTACAGCGAGACGCAAGAGGAGGCCGACGCTGCGGTGGCTCTCGCCCTAACGCTTGTTCGGTGGTTCACCATCGGCGCGATCCGCCGGACGTAGCCCCGGCAAGACGCAGGGCTCGGCGACGGGAGCCCCACGGAGGCAGCGCCCTAGCTCTCGGTCCCTTGCCGACAGAAGCGGAGAGCCGTCCATCGCCACACCGGCGATCATGGCGGCATGAACCAGGACCCCGAGCCCGCCCCGAGTTCCACCGCGCCGCCCGGCCTCGAATATGTGCTCAACAAGCCCGAGGGCCTGCTCGCCCACTACACGACGGCCGAGGTCGCCTTCGAGTACATCCTGCCGACGAACCGACTGCGCATGAGCCCCTATCGGCACATGCGCGATCCGGTCGAGAACAAGGACATCGTGCCGGGCACGGGCACATACAGCGAGACGCCAAAGAACTTCGACGAGGCGTACCAGTCGATGCTCGATGGAATCAAGCGCCTGCGGGATGACTGCCGCATTCTCAGCCTGACGCACGACGTCGATGCGGAGAGGACTTTCGGCTGCTGCTGGGCGCGTCCACGAATGTGGGAGCAGTACGCGGACCAGCACCGTGGCGCCTGCTTGTTGTTTGACGGAGAGCGCCTCAAGGCGTCGCTTGAGACGGCGTTCAAGCAGCAGCGCATCCTGTCGTGGCTCCGCGCCGTGCGCTACACCCCGGCGGGCATGATGGGTAGCGCCCTGCTCAAGTACTTCGACGACCCACGCATCTTCGAAGGCCACAGCCCTCGCGCGATTGCCGTCGCCGAGTTCGTCGAAAACAACAGCGACGACTTCTTCTTCCTCAAGAGCGACGACTTCGAAACCGAGCACGAGTTCCGCGCCGTCGTGATGCCGGGGACGGAGGGAACGAACGCCCACGAGAGCCAAGACGTGTTGGTCAATGGCGACCATGTCTTCGTCGACTACGGGGACACGTTGCGCTTCGTCATCGTTGGCGAGCGCTTTCCGAACTGGCAACTGCTCGGCGCGAACCGAGCCTGCGAGCGAGCGAGCGCCAAGCTCGGCAAGATCGGCTGGGAGTACGGACGGCCGGTCGCTTTCCCGCCCACCCTCGACGACCATGGATAGGCTCGGGCTACGAGACACACACTGGATGGACGCGCGGCGACCGTACGCGCACGCTGCGGTCCGCTTGGCAAAGAATCGACTCCCGTCACGCCGGAGCAAGCGATAAGTTCCGGGGAACCGATGGCGACCACTCAGCGAGTTTCCCCGAATGCTGTCCAGGCGCTCAAGGACGCGCTCACCGCCGCGTTCTGGTTCAAGCGCGACCTTCGCAGCTATCTCTCCTCGGCAATCAACGATTCGCGTGTGCTTGAAGGGGTCAATTGGGACGACTACAAGTGGTCCATCGTCGACACGGTGGTGGATCGAATGGTGCAGAGACCAGAGCGATACCACGACGCTTTGGTCCAGCTGATGGTCGACGTCGCCGCGATGAATCAGTTTCCGAAGCTCCGTCGCCATGAGGATGCTCAGAGGCTGATCCGGGAGGCCACGGAAGCCGTAGCTCACCTTCGCGAGGTCGTGAGGCCTTACGAGCAAGAGATGCTTGCGCGCGAGCAGGCGCGCGAGGAGATCCAGAAGGCGCGAGACAAAGCAAAGGAAACGCGGGCGTTCAACACCAGATTGGAAGAGCTCAAAGACCGGTATCTAAACCTTGTTCAGATGGCGGATGCCCGAGCGCGCGGCTATGCGTTCGAGTCTCTGCTGCGAGACCTATTCGTCCTTTTCGACCTTGACCCGCGAGCCGCGTTTCGCATCGAGGGCGAGCAGATCGACGGCGCCTTTGTGTTGGAGTCCCTGAACTTCCTGCTGGAGGCGAAGTGGCACGCGAAAGCGACCCCACGGGCGGACCTCGATGTGTTCGCGGCGAAGATCGCAGACAAGATCGAGAACACCCTCGGCTTGTTCGTCTCGATTAACGGCTTCGAGGAGACCGCGGTAACCAAGCATTCCGGAAAGGGCACCGCGATGATCCTGATGGACGGGACCGACCTGTATGCCGTGCTTGAAGGTCGGATTGACCTTGTCGAGCTTCTCCAGCGGAAGTATCGGCATGCAGCGCAAACGGGTGAGGCTCTGCTTCCCGTCTCCACGATTCTCGCGGCATAGCGAGGACCTAGCGCCGTAGTTACCGACTCATGCCGTCGCCGAAGTCGCGCGCGTCGACGGCCAATCGGGGCGGCGCTGCATCGGCCGCCAGGTCCCCCCAAACTTCCCCCCAAACTGACGTGATCTGACGTCGCAGAGCATCACCGATACGGCACTTGACACGTGTGCGTGCTCACTGTGAGGTGAACCGGCCCGAATCATAATCCGCGTGTCGGGGGTTCGAGTCCCTCCTCCGGCATCGTGAAAGCCCTGTAAAGCAGGGCTTTTTCTTTGCCCTCGTGGTGCAACGGGCATCGATCGTTTCAAGCCGTGGGCGCCCTTCGGGACCTCTCCCCGCGGGCAAGTCCAGGGGACGGTCGGTCCGGCCTGGACCGGTCGCGGACGGCCCGGACGACTTCTTCACGAAGGCTCGGCCGCGCCATGTACTCGACCAGGCTCGTCTGGGCACGTTGCCCGGGAATGATCCGGACCGGAGAGACGATCGCGCAGGAGTGCGCGGACTACATGGAGTGGCTGCGAGGCGACCAGCAGAGAAAGCCGACCACGCTCCGCGACTACGAGTCGATCATCCGGGTGCATGTGGTTCCGGCGTTCGGCGACACGAAGGTCGAGGACCTGACGGCGCCGAGAACGTCGAGGTCTTCAAGGCCGGGCTCGCGATGAGCAACCGGACCAAGATCAAGTTGTTGACAGTGCTCCACGGGATCATGCGCCGCGCCGGCAAGCGCCACCGTATCCCGCACAATGCACTACTCCCCGTGCCGAGGACGCCCAACTCGTCGCCGCCGCGTTCGCCGCGGCCGAGCCCGATCCGTTGCGCGCCGCGACGCTCGATTCGCCCGGCTCCTCTCCCCTCCCTGGCCGCTTCTAGTCGTTCGCCTACTCGTTCGTGGGGCGAACGAGTAGGAACGCCGCAAGACCCGCTGGCCCAGCCAAAGGAGGCCCTTCCTCAAAATTCGACCACCCGCACCCACCGGAAGAGCGTTGGTGAGTGACGGTGGTCGGATTTCGTTCCAGGGATGAAGGGCTGGGCCAGCGGGTGTGCGGAGGCCCTGGAGAGAGCCTGGAGGTCGAGGAACTCGAGGAAAGCCGCACCGGATGCATTGGAGCGTCGGAGCGCTTGCGAACTTGAAATCGATGCCAGATATCCGATAATCAGATTCGTGAGCGAGATCAGCGCGACAGAAGCGTCCAAGCGGTTCGCCGACGTCCTCGACGCCGTCGAGCATCGGGGCGAGACCTTCACGGTCGTTCGCCGCGGCCGCGTCGTCGCCACCATCGCGCCCGCACGCAACGGCACCGGCGCCGATCTCCGTCGCATCCTCGCGGAGCACCCACCGGATGACCAGTGGGCCGACGACCTGCGCGACCTGCGCCGATTCGCCGGCGAGGCCCCGGTCAACGACCCGTGGAACGACTGATCGTCGACACCGGCGTGCTCATCGCCATCGAGCGCGGCCAGACCATCCCACCCGAGACGCTCCCAGACGACGCCGACATCGCAATCGCCGCGATCACGGCCTCAGAGCTGCTCGTCGGCGTCGAACTCGCCGACGGCACACGCCGGGCAGCTCGCAAGGCCAGTGTCGACGCGATCCTCGCAACCTTTGACGTCCTCCCGTTCGACGTCGAAGTCGCTCGACATCACGCCACCCTGCTCGCCCACACCCGGCGATCAGGCACGCCTCGCGGAGCCCACGACCTACAGGTCGCGGCTACCGCCGTCGCCCGCGGCCGACTGCTGCTCACGACCGACGAGCGCGCCTTCGACGGACTACCTGCGCTACAGCACCGCATCGTTCAACGCGCCTAGATCGACCGTAGGAGACTCCCACAATCTCGTCGGACCCCTCGCGAAGCGGTACAGCGCCCGCGCCCGCGCGTTGCCGCTTTCACGCGAAAGCAGCGGCGGGCGGTGCCTGCTCTGCGGCGACCGCGAACGTCGAGATGCCTGGAAAGACTCTCGAGGATCGCTGTCGCCGCCGAGGAGAGGCTTGTACCTACCTTCGTCGCGCGGCGTGGCGGTGGAAGAACGCGACCTCCTCATCGAGACACTCTCGCCGAGTCCCTCGTCCGGCGCGGCTTGCTCCACCTCGAGCGTGCGCCCCCGGGCGTCTGCGCGCACTCATCTGAGCTGCTCGAGGTCGAGGCGCTCCGGTGGTTTGTCGTAGCCCGTGATGGCGACGGCATATCGGTCGGCGTGAGCGATCGCGACCCAGCCCTCGTCGCGGATCCACCACTCCTGCGGGGCGACGAGGTCGAGCGTGACCGGCGTTCCGTCGATGCTGCCTTCGAGCGTCGTGATCGGGACCTGTTGCGCGCGTGCCGCCGCGGTCTCGGCGCCGTAGTGCCAGTCGCGCACGAGATGCTGCTCGAACAGCTGCCGCGGGTCGGGTGCCGAGGGCGCGATCCACACGCGATGGCCGCCGCCGGCCAAGCCCAGCGCGGTCGCCGCGCCGGCCTCGCCCTCCCACGCGTAGAGGTCCGGCCGCCCGCTCACCTGCCGCGGCCACAGCACGGGCACCCGCGCGCCCGACAGCACCGCCGCGGCCTGCGCCCAGACGGCGTCGGACGGGTCCTCGAGCGGCACCCCGGCCGAGACGTCGTCTTCATGGTGCGGCGGGGGATTGCCGGCGAGGTCGCGGAACCGCACCTCCGGGTCCGTCTGGCCGCTGCGCTGTGGGAGCACGCACAGCCACATCCCTGGGATCGTGATCGCCGCGTGCCAGACGCCCTTGCGGTCCCGGACCTCGGCGCTGACCGCGCCGCGCGGGAGCCCGCCGGCGAGCACCTGCGGGCTGCGGCCGATCTCGGTGGTCGCCCGCTCGACCAGCCAGGCGTCGCTCACGTCCGGCAAGTGCGCCGAGCCGAAGATCATGCCGTCGCGCACGAAGAGCCCAGCGTGGCGGTGCTCGTCGATGCGCGTGGACAGGATCACGTCCAGCCCGGCGAACGGGTCGCCCGCCGGTGCCGCGGGTTGCTGACGGCGGAGCTGCTCGGCGATCGGCATCTCGATCTCGTGCGCGAGCACCGGCACGCCCAGCCGAGCGTGCAGCTCGCGCGCAAGCGCCAGAAAGTAGTCCTCGACGCGCACCCAGCCGTCATCCGCGGCCTCCAGCGCGTCGTTGAGCGCCTCGCACTTCGCGCTGGCCTCGCTCGCCCGGGTCGAAGTCCGGCGGGCCGAGCTCGCGCTGCTCTCCGTCACGCTCCACGTACTCGTGGACCGTGGTCAGCTCGAGCGCGAGCGGCATCAGCTGCCACGCCTCGCCTTCGTAACGCGAGTCGAGCAGCAGCCCGCGGCGTTGGAGACGTCGAGCGACGCATAGCCGGTCGCGACGATGGCGGCGGTTTCCCGGATCAGGGCTTCGACGTCCACGGGCCAACCGTACCCCGACCCCTGGTGCGACGGCATCGGCGGTGCGGCTTCGCCCTCGGTCACTGTCCGACGCCAGCCGCCGCTGTCCTGGACCTGTCGATGCGCTGCAGCATGGATTCGCCTACCCGGCAAAGTGCAGGAACACCGTCGCCGAGCGCCTGCCAGCGGCAGAGTGAGGGGATGAGGACGAGCAGCGCAGTTGCCGTGCCACCGCCGCGATTAGACGCCGGTTGGCCGCGCTCTCGTGCGCTTCACCAGGCCACGGGGCCTTGATCGTCGAAGAAGCTCGCGGTCGGTCCGTCGGGAGCGAGGGTGGCAGCCTGGACGATGACCTCGGCGCCCTCCTGGACGGTGCGGTGGCCGGCGAAGTCGTTCAGCGCAGTGGCGGTGAAGCCGGGCGCGACCGAGTTGACGCGGTAGCGCGGCAGGGCGTTGGCGAGCTTGATGGTGACCATGTTGAGCGCCGTCTTGGAAGCCGGGTAGTCGAGGCCGTCGTAGGCGGCTCGCGGCGATCCCGGCGTTGTCGTCTCGGTCAGCGAGGCGAGGCTGCTGGAGACGTTGACGACGACCGGATTGTCCGAGGCGTTGAGCAGATCGCGGAAGGCGAGCGTGGTGCGGACCGGCCCGATCACGTTGGTCTGCAGGATGTCCGCCAGCTCGTCGGGCTGGGTGTCGAGGACGGCGCGGCGCGAGGCGCTGATGCCGGCGTTGTTGACGAGGACGTCGAGGTGGCCGACCTGGGTCGCGATGGTGTCGCGGGCCGCAGCGACCGAGGCGTCGTCGGTCACATCGAGTGCGACGAAGCGGCCGCCCAGCTCGTCGGCCGCGGCGCGGCCGGCCGCTTCGTCACGGGCGCCGATCCAGACGTCGTGGCCCGCGGCGATGAGACGGCGGGCGGTCTCGTGGCCCAGGCCCTGGTTGGCTCCGGTGATGAGGATCGTGGACATGGGTTCACGGTCTCGCTGCAGGTCTCTCGTCACAAGGGGTTGGCGTATGCGGGTACTCGCAGGGCGATCCTGGGCGGCGCTCGCGTTGCCACACTGGATGGCATGGACGACGACCTCGCCACCTGCCTGCGCGCGTGGCGTGATCGGCTCTCGCCGGAGGAGGCGGGGTTGTCGGCGGGCGGACGGCGCCGGGCGCCCGGGTTGCGACGGCAGGAGGTCGCCGAGCTGGCCGGGCTGTCGGTCGAATACCTGGCCCGGCTGGAGCAGGGGCGCGCGGCGCATCCGTCGGCCGCGGTGATCGGGCCGCTGGCGCGGGCGCTGCGGCTCAGCGACGCTGAGCGCGATCATCTGCTGGCGCTGGCCGGTCATGCGCCGGGTGCCTCGCACGTGTTGCCGCACCTGACGCCGAGCATCCTGCGCATCCTCGATCGGCTCGACGACACTCCGGTCCACGTCTCGGACGACTGCTACACCGTCGTGCACGCCAACCGCCTCGCGCTCGCGGTCCTCGGCGAGGAGCTGGTCGGCACCAACTACGCGCGCACGATGTTCCTCGGCGGGGATCTACGCGTCCGCGACGTCGACGGTCACCACGACGACTTCCGCGCCCGGATCGTCGCCGAGCTGCGCCGCTCACTGACGACGTCGCCCCGCCGGGAAGCCGTCCGTGCGCTGGTCGATGAGCTGCTGGACACCAGCTCGGACTTCGCCGAGCGCTGGTCCCGCGCCGAGCTCGCCACCAGCGGGACGCGCCGCAAGCTCGTCGATCACCCCGAAGTCGGCGCGTTCACCGTCGACTGCGACGTCCTGCGCGTCGACGACTCCTCGCTCAAGCTCATCGTCTACACCGCGGCACCCGAAACGGCCGACGCCCAGGCGCTCGCGCTGCTGTCCACCATCGGCAACCAACGCTTCCCGGCCTGACATCCGGCGCCGGCGGACGATCCGCCCGCGCCTCAGAGGACGGCGTGCGCGCGATGTTGGTCGCGTGGAGACGACCGGGAGCCGGCTTCTCTGAGGGCCACGGCCGCCCGGCGCCCGTGCAGACGGGCGCGCGGGCGGCCGCGGAGCCGTCAGCGCCTGATGGTGACGTTGCGGCTCACGCGGAGCGCGTCTGCCCCGGTGGCCGTGTAGGTGAGCTTCAGTGACGCCTTCAGGGAGCGGTGCGCGGCCAGCAGTCGCCGGGCATGAGTGGAGAGCTTCACCTTCAGCGTCACGGTGCTCGCGCGCTTGAGCGTGCGCGAGGCCGAGCCGAGGGAGACGTGGTTGCGGGTGAGCGCGGCCTTGAGCTTGCCGGCCGACTTCATGCCGCGGATCCTCAGCGAGAGCTTCGAGCCCTTCGCCTTGGCGATCGCGACGGTGAGCTTCGTGACCGCCGGCTTGGTGGACTTCGCCGGGGCGCTCGCGGCGCTCGGGGCGGACGATGCCGACTGCGGAGCGGCGGCCGGGGCCGCGTCGGCGAGCTGCATGGTCGCGGTCGACGGCGCTTCCGTACGGGCGCTCTGTCCGCTCGGACCGTCCTGCTTCCACGCCTTGGCGCTCGGGTCGAACGCGATCGGCTTCAGGTAGTCGGCCGGGTCGGAGAGGTACAGCAACCGCGGCCGTGAGCTGGCCGGGATCGTCGCGAGCTGGTCGCGGACCTCCTTGTACACGTCGTTCGCGCACGGGTCGTGGTGGATCGGAGCGAAGATCTTCGGCCGGATCTGCGACAGGCCCTCGTTGAGGACGCTGCGCCCGGACACCGCGATCGCCCCGAAGAGGACGTCGGTCGGCGGGACGCTCGCCCACGCCTGCGCGTCGCGACCGCCGACGTCAGGACCGTTGGAGTCGGCCCAGACGAGGGAGAAGTCGCCGATCCGGAACTGCCACGCGATCTCGATGATGCCGCTCGCCGGCGAGCCGAAGGACGGCGGGTCGTTCGGGTCCGGCGGGTACTGCGTGAACGCGACGCACGGGCGCTTGGTCGCCTGCATGGTGTCGAACGGCGGGTCGGCCACGGGGTCCGTCGGACGAAGCGAGTGCGGATGCATGACCGCGGTGATGCTCACGCCCGGCAGGGTGTTGGCGGGCAGGCGGTCGACCATCCCGAAGGACTCGGGGACGGGCCGCCCGTTGACGACCTGCACAGGCGGGAAGACCGCGAAGCAGTTGAACGTGACGGTCGGGTCCAGCGTCTTGACCTCGGCCTTGAGGTCGTCGCAGTGGCTCTGGTCGCCGTAGACCGGCATGTCCGGGTTGGCGACGATCAGGCCCGGCGAGTCGCCCGCGTGATCGCCGTGCATGTGCCCGATGAAGTACGCCTCGGGCTTGAGCGCCTTGACCTCGTCCGGGGTCGTGCCGACGTACTGGAGCGAGTGGTTCCAGGTGGTCGACGGGCCGCGCGGGATCCACGTGTCGAGCATCACGACGTGGCCGTTGAACGAGGCCGCGAACGTCGCGACGCCCGCCCACGACATCAGGACGCGGTCCTTGCGGACGGCACCGGTGGCCGGGTCCACGTTGTCGATGCCGAAGAAGTGCTGGCGCGCCGCGATCGTGGCCGCCGGCAGCACTTCCGCCTGCGCCCCGTGCGCCTTCGGCCGAACCTTCGCGTCGGCCGACTGCGCCAGCACCCCGCCGAGCGTCGCCACCGCCGCCGCGACCACCACCGCCAGTGTCGTCGTACGCCGCCTGAGACCACCGGCGCCTGTCGCAAACTCTCGCATTTGCGCTCTCCCCCTTGTGGGTGGACACGATGGATATGAACGAGTTCCGCTGTTCGGAACTTCAGTTCCAGACCCAAACTGGACGCTACCCCATGAATTCCGATCGCGCAAGGGGTACTCAGCGAGCAATTCGGGAACCCGATTCCGCGTCGCGACAACGACCAAAGGCGCGCGGCATGGCCGCGCGCCAGAGGACGCTCGATTCGGTGTAGCGCCTGCCCGGCCGAGCTAGTTCACGGAACCATCCACGACAGCAGCGAGGTCGACTGCAGATAGGCGAGCACGCACATGAACGCGAGCATCAGCAGGCTCCAGCCGATCACCCGCCTGAACAGCTCGCCCTCCTTGCCGTTGAGGCCCACGGCCGCGGCGCCGATCGCGAGGTTCTGGGGCGAGATCATCTTCCCCAGCACGCCGCCCGAGGAGTTGGAAGCGGCCAGCAGCGTCGGATCGAGCCCCGCCGATTTGGCCGCGCTCACCTGCAGCACGCCGAAGAGCGAGTTCGAGGACGTGTCGGAGCCGGTGACCGCGGTGCCGATCCAGCCGATGATCGGCGAGAACAGCGCGAGCACGCCGCCGGCGCCGGCGATCCAGTTGCCGATCGTCAAGGTCTGCGCCGAGAGGTTCATCACGTAGGCCAGCGCGAGCACCGCCGCGACGGTGAGCGTCGCCCACTTGAGCTGGCTGAGCATGCGTCCGTACGAGCGCACCGCACGCGCCGGCGAGACACGCAGCACGAGCATCGTCAGGAGGCCGCAGATGAGCAGCAGCGTGCCGGCGGCCGGCAGCCAGTTGAACTTGTAGGTCGCCGCCCCGGCGGGATCGCCCGACGGCGTGAGGATGTTCAGCCCGGGCCAGGTGAACGCGGCGGAGCCGTGGGCGATCGCGTCCTTGATCGGCCCCCACTGCGCGAGCGCGAAGACGATCACGATGATGATGTAGGGCGTGTAGGCCAGCACGACGTCGCGGCGCGAGTCGGCGTCCTTGCCCTCCCGGCGCCGGAAGCGCCCCTCGAAGGCCGGGTCGTACGCCGACGCACCGGCGATCACCGGCTGTGGGGAAAGGTCGGATTTCGGCGCCAGCACGGGGTTGGCCGGCTGCCAGGCGCGCAGGAACACGACCATCGCGGCGATCGACAGCAGCGAGGCGACGATGTCGGTCAGTTCGACAGAAACGAAGTTCGAGCAGCCGAACTGGCCGATCGCGAAGGCAAGGCCGCCGACCATCGCCACCGGCCAGACGGCCTTGATGCCCCGGCGTCCGTCGACCATGCCGACCAGGATCAGCGGCACGAGCAGCGCGAGGAACGGCGTCTGGCGGCCGACCATCGCGCCCAGGTCCTCCTTCGGGATCTCCGTCAGCCCGGAAAGCGTGACGATCGGGATCGCGATCGCGCCGAAAGCCACGGGCGCGGTGTTCGCGACCAGCGCCACCGACGCCGCCTTCATGGGCTTGAACCCCAGCCCGACGAGCATCACGGACGTGATCGCCACCGGCGTCCCGAAGCCGGCCAGCGCCTCCAGCAGCGCGCCGAAGGAGAACGCGATGATCACGGCCTGGATGCGCTGGTCGTCCGAGATCGAGGCGATCGACCGGCGCAGCACGGCGAAGTGACCGGAGTCCTCGGTCATGTTGTAGATCCAGATCGCGTTCCAGACGATCCACATGATCGGGAAGAGCCCGAACGCCGCGCCTTCGAGGCCGGCGTCCAGCGTCTGCCCGAGCGGCATCGAGTACACGATGATCGCGACCAGGATCGATACCAGCAAAGACAGCAGCGCCGCCACCGGCGCTCTCAGCCGCAGCCCCCCGAGCAGGACGAACAGAGCGGCGAGGGGCGCCAGCGCGAAGATCGCGCTCGCGAACAGCGACCCGCCGACAGGGTCAAGCACCTGCTTGTACATCGGCTCTCCTTCCTCGACTTCTCAGGCGGGGAAGGTGCGACACGGACCCCGCTCCTGAGCCCGGGCTCTCTCTAAACCCAGGGCACGAGACCTCTTCCCGAGACTAAGTTCCGATATACGGAAACTGATTCCCGGCGCTCTGGACGCTAGCCCGCAGCGGTCCGCTTGTCAAGCGACGTAGCCGAGCTCGCGCGAGATTTCGAGCCCATACGCGGCGACCTGCTCGCCGATCAGCGAGAGATCCATGCGGTACATGCGCGACGCGGGCCCGGAGACGCTCAGCGCGCCCAGCCCTCCGGCGTGATTGAAGATCGGCGCCGCGACACAGACGACGCCCTCGTCGTACTCCTCGCGGTCGAGCGCGTAGCCGCGACTGCGGATGCGCGTGAGCTCCTCGCGCAGGCGCTCGGCCGCGGTGATCGTGTTGGGCGCGAACTGCTCGTACGGCTCGGCCGCATAGAGCTCCTCCTGCAGCGCATCCGACGAGAACGCCAGCATGGCCTTGCCGGAGCCGGTGGCGTATGCGGGCACGTGGCTGCCGATGCGGGTGAACATCCGCACCGCGCGCGAGCTGCCCAGCTGGTCGACATAGACCAGGTTGAGCCCGTCCAGCACGCTCAGGTTGACCGTCTCGTCGTGGGCGTCCCGCAGCTTGATCATCGCGGGCTGCGCGGCCGCCCGCAGGCGCGCGAGGCGGTCGTCGATCGATCCCGAGAGCGCCGCGACGCGGTGCCCGAGCCGGTAGCGGTTCGAGCTCGGGCCCTGCACCACGTAGCCGCACTCGATCAGCGTCGCGAGCAGGCGGTGCGTCGTGCTGGGGCTCAGGCCCGTCCGGCGCGTGAGCTCGATCAGCCCGATCTCCGCGGACGCCGCGATCTCCTCGAGGAGCCGCAGGCTCCGCACCACCGACTGCACCGTTCCGCGCGAGCGACCGTCGTCCGCCGGGGTCTGCTCGCGGTCCTGGGAGATCATGTCGTCCGTGTCCATGGATCCATCAATTCGGTTTCCGCTTGCCGGAATTCGACCGTATCATATGGCTTTCAGGCGCAACCGGACGAAAGTGCAGACCGATGGGCACGGTCGAGCACCTGCATGACGTGCAGCACCGGCGTGTCCGTGCCGAGGTGGGCGCGCAGCTGGGTCATGCAGCCGATGTTGGCCGAAGCGATCACGTCCGCCGCGGTCGCGCGCAGGTTGCTCGCCTTGCGCTCGCCCAGCTCGGCGGCGACCTCCGGACGCTCGAGGTTGTAGGTGCCGGCCGAGCCGCAGCACAGCTCCCATTCCGCGGGCTCGACGAGCGTGACGCCCTCGATCGCTCGCAACAGGGCGCGCGGCTCCTCGCGCACACGCTGGGCATGGGCGAGGTGGCACGCGTCCTGGTAGGCGACGGTCAGCGGCGCGTCCAGCGGCGGCGGAGCGAGCGGGCCGAGCCGCGCCAGGAACACGCTGACGTCGAGCACGCGGTCCGCGAACGCCCGAGCGCGCTCTTCCTCGGGCTCACCGGCGAACACCAGCGGGTACTCCCGCATCGCCGAGCCGCAGCCGGCGGCGTTGGTCACGATCGCGTCGACGTCCTCGGGGAACGCGGACAGACTGCGGCGCGCGTGCGGCTTGGCCAGCTCGGCCTCGCCCGCGTGCAGGGCGAGCGCGCCGCAGCAGCCCTGGGCCGCGGGGACGACGGTCTCGACGCCGTTGGCGGCCAGCACGCGCAGTGTCGCCCAGCCGATGTCAGGCTCGAGCACCTGCTGCGCGCAGCCGGCCAGCAGCGCCACCCGCGCCCGCCGCTCCCCGCGCGCCGGGTACATGGCCGGCAGCGGCTCGGAGCGCGGAACCGTGGCGGGCAGCAGGTCGAGCATCGGGCGCAGCTTCGCCGGCGTGAGCGCGCGCAGGGGACGGGCCGCGCGGCCGAGGCGCACCGCCGCGCGGAAGCGCCGCGGGTAGGGCATGGTCCGGTGCAGGAGCAAGCGCCGCGCGCGGTCCAGCGGCGTCCGATCCCGCTGCGCCTCCGCCAGCGCGCGGAAGGGCGTGATCAGCTCGCCGTAGCGGACGCCCGACGGGCACGCGGTCTCGCACGCCTGGCAGCCGAGGCAGTTGTCCACGAACGGCAGCGCCGCCTCGAGCTCCAGCGAGCCCTCGAGCACCTCCTTGATCAGGAAGATGCGCCCGCGCGGGGAGTCCATCTCCTCCCCCAGGGTCGCGTAGGTCGGACAGGTCGGCAGGCAGAAGCCGCAGTGCACGCAGGACGAGACGGCGTCCGCCATCGCGGCGCCCTGCGGCGGCAAGGACTCGAGCGGGATGCGATGCTGCATCTCAGATCTCCGGGAAGCGGCCGTCGGGATCGAGCGCGGCGCGGATGCGGGCGGCGAACGCGCCGCCGCGGCGGACGCCCAGCAGCGGCCCGCCGCTCCCGCGCAGCAGCACGCCGCCGAGGCCGCGCTCGCGCAGCAGCGCGTCGAGCTCGCCCGGCGGCGCGGCCACCCAGGCCAGGTGCCCGCCGCGCGCGTACCGACGCGGGAACGCGCCGAGGGCGTCGTCGAGCCCTGCCAGCGCGTGCGGCGTGAGCGCGACCTTGGCCAGCGACGCCGAGTCCAGCTCACGGGCGCCGTGCCAGACCGCCTCGTCCTCGACCGTCGCCGGCCGGTCGATGAAGCGCGCGAGCGCCCGCAGCCGCGGCTCGAGCGTCGCGCGCGGGCCGGAGAGCCGCAGCAGCAGTGTCCCGGGCGGATCGAGGTCGAGCGCCTCGAGCTCGAAGGGCGCGGTGGCGAGGCGGCCCATCAGCGCGACCGCGTCGCGCACGTCGCTCGCCTGCACCCGCAACGTCCCCCACGCCTCCGGCAGCGGGAACACCTTCACGCTCACCTGCACGAGCACGCCGAGCCGGCCGAGGCTGCCCACCATCAGCTTCGGGAGATCGAACCCGGCGGCGTTCTTGACCACCTTGCCGCCTCCGCCGACGAGCCGGCCCGTGCCGTCGAGGAAGCGCACGCCGAGGATGAAGTCGCGCAGGCCGCCGTGACGGTGGCTGCCCGAGCCCGAGAGCCCGGCGGCGACCGTGCCGCCGAGGGTCGCGCCGGCGTCGACGAACGGCGGGTCGAACGGGAGGTACTGGCGGTGCTCGGCGAGCGCGGTCACGATCTCGCGCAGCGGCGTGCCCGCGAGCGCGGTGAGGGTCAGCTCGGCCGGGTCGTACTCGAGAATGCCGCGCAGGCCGGAGACGTCGAGCGCTCCCGTCAGCGCCGGCTTGGTGCCGCCGGCGACGGGCACGCCGCCGCCGTCGAGCAGCGCCTCGCGCACGGTGTCGATCGGGTCGGCGGCGAGCGTCATGCGGCGACCTCCAGCATCTTGCCCCGGTTGGCCAGCTCGAGCGGGTCGACCGCGCGCCGCAGCCGGTGCATCAGCGCGAGGTCCTCGGGCGCGGTCAGCTCGGCCAGCGCCTCGCGCTTCTCCATCCCCACGCCGTGCTCGCCCGTGATCGCGCCGCCGAAGCGCACGCACATGCGCAGGATCTCGTGGGCGAGCTCCTCAGCGACGCGCAGCGCCCCCGGTTGCGCGCCGTCGAAGAGGATCAGCGGGTGCAGGTTGCCGTCGCCCGCGTGGAAGACGTTGGCGACGCGGAGACCGCACGCCGCGCTCAGCCGCTCGATCTCCGACAGCGCCGCGCCCAGCCGCGTCCGGGGCACGACCCCGTCCTGGACGATGTAGTCCGGCGCCAGCCAGCCGACGGCGGAGAACGCGCTCTTGCGCCCCTTCCAGATCAGCGCCCGCTCCGCGCCGTCGGCGGTCGCGCGCACTTCGCTCGCGCCCGAGTCGGCGATCAGCGCGTCGAGCGTCTTCGCGTCCGCCTCGACCACCTCGCGCTCGCCCTCGATCTCGACGATCAGCAGCGCCGGCGCGTCCGGGTAGCCCGGCTTGACCGACGCCTCGGCGGCCTCGATCGCCAGAGCGTCCATGATCTCCATCGCCACCGGCAGCAGGCCGGAGGCGACGATCCGCGAGACGGCGTCCCCGGCGGCCTCGAGGCCGGGATACGCGGCCAGCACGGTGCGCACCGATTCAGCCTGCGGCAGCAGCCGCAGCGTGACCTCGAGCGCGATCCCGAAGAGCCCCTCCGAGCCGACGAACGTCCCCACCCAGTCCGGTCCCGCGACCTCGAGGCTCCCGCCGCCGAGCTCGACCAGCTCGCCGTCGGGCAGCACGACCCGGAGCCCGAGCACGTGGTTGGACGTCATGCCCTGACGCAGGCAGTGCGCGCCGCCGGAGTTGAACGCGACGTTGCCTCCGATCGTGCACACCGACTGGCTCGACGGGTCGGGCGCGTAGCGGAGCCCGTGCGGCGCCGCGGCCGCGCTGACCGCGGCGTTGATCGTGCCGGGCTGCACCCGCGCGGTGCGCGACTCGCGGTCGATCGCGAGCACGCGGTTGAGGCGGTTGAGCGCGATCACCACGCCGCCCTCGACCGGCAGCGACCCGCCCGAGAGCGACGTCCCGCTGCCGCGCGGGACGAACGGCACCCGGTGGCGGTGGCACGCACGCACGGCCTCGACCACCTCCTCGCCGGACTCCGCGAGCACCACCGCGAGCGGCGCGGCGCGGAACGACGTCAGCGCGTCGGACGCGAACGCGGCGCGCTGCGCCGTGCCCGTCAGGAGCCGCTCGGCCGGTACGCAGCGAGCGAGGTCGGCGAGCAGCGTCATCGCAGCATCCGCTCGTAGACCAGGGCGAGCGCGGAGTGGTCGCGATCGCCGTCGCCCTGGGCGATCAGCGCGTTGAAGAGCTCCGCCGCCTGCGCCGTGGCCAGCAGCGGCACGTGCTGCTCGCGCGCGGACTGCAGCGCGATGCCGAGGTCCTTGCGGTGCAGGGCAGCACGAAATCCGGGATCGAACGCGCCGTCGAGCATCCGCTGCCCGTGCGCCTCGAGGACCTTCGACTGCGCGAACCCGCCGAGCAGCGCCTCGCGAACACGCGCGGGATCCACTCCCGAGGCCCGAGCGAGCAGCAGCGCCTCGGCGACGGCCTGGATCGTCAGTGCGACCACGACCTGGTTGGCGGCCTTGGTCACCTGGCCGGCGCCGGGCGGACCGACGTACGTCGTGGCCTTGCCGAGCACGTCGAACAAGGGCCGTGCCCGCTCGACGGCCTGCTCACTGCCGCCGACCATGATCGACAGCTCGCCCGAGCACGCTGCCGCCTCGCCGCCCGAGACCGGCGCGTCGAGCGCGTCGACCCCGCGCTCGGCGAGCGCCGCGTGCACGCGGCGGGCGGTCGCGGGCGCCACGGTCGACATGTCCACGAGCAGCCCGCCGGACCGCAGACCCTCGGCCACGCCGTCGGCTCCCAGCACGACATCCTCGACGTCGGGGGAGTCGGGCAGCATCGTGATGACGATGTCGCTGCGCTCTGCGACCGCCCGCGCCGTGCCCACCCCCGTGGCGCCGTCGAGCTCGCGCCGGCTGCGGTTGTGGAAGGTGAGCTCGTAGCCGGCGGCGACGAGGTTGCGCGCCATCGGCGCGCCCATGATGCCGAGCCCGACGAAGCCGATCCGTTCCATCTAGGCCTCGATCCGGTCGAGGAACGCGAGCGAAGCGAGCGTGTCCGGCTCGGGCACGTACTCGAGGCCGACGACGCCCTCGTAGCCGATCGCGTCGAGCTCGGCGAGCACGAAGCCGAAGTCGATCTCGCCCGTCCCCGGTTGGTGACGGCCCGGGTTGTCGGCGATCTGCACGTGGCCGATCCGCGGCAGCAGCGCCCGCAGGCGGTTGACGAGGTCGCCCTCCATGACCTGCGCGTGGTAGACGTCGAACTGGAGCTTGACCCGCTCGTCGCCGACCTCGTCCAGCAGCGCCAGCACGGCATCCGTGGTCGGAAGCAGAAAGCCCGGGACGTCGCGGGTATTGACGTGCTCGACCAGCAGCGTGCGGCCGGCCTGAGCGAACCGCTCGGCGGCGAAGCGCACGTTGGCGGCGAGCGTGGCGTGGTCGCCGGTGCGGCCGGCGAGGCAGTTCAGGCGCCCGACACCGAGCGCCTGCGCGTACTCGAGCCCGCGCTCGACGCCGTCCCGGAACTCGCGCACGCGCGCGGGGTCGGCGGCGATCCCGCGGTCGCCGGCCGCCCAGTCGCCCGCCGGGAGGTTGAAGAGCTCCAGCTCGAGGCCGTGCTCTTCGATCCGCGCGCGGACCTCCACCGGCGTGAAGTCGTACGGGAACTGGAGCTCCACATGGGTGAAGCCCGCGGCGGCGGCGTGGCCGAACCGGTCGAGGAACGGGTGCTCGGTGAAGAGCATGGTGAGGTTGGCGGCGAAGCGCGGCATCGATCAGACCTCCGCGGCGATCGGCTCGAACTCGGCGATGGCGTCGATCGCGGTCCCCATCGCGGCGTTGGCCTCGCGCTCGATCAGCACCTCGACGAGCACCGGCCGGCGCTTGGCTTCGGCGGTCGCGACCGCCCAGTCCAGTGCGGCGCGGATCTCCTCCGGGCGTTTCACGCGGCGCCCGTAGGCGCCCATCCCCTCCATGACCGTCACGTGGTCGATCCCGTAGGCGTCGTCGTAGGCGATGTCGACCTCCACGTTCATCCCGTACTTGATCTCGCTCTGGCGGATCAGCCCGAGGTAGGCGTTGTTGAGCATCACCAGCACGAAGGGGATGTCGTACTGGCACGCGACCGCGACCTCCTCCATCAGGAACTGGAACGAGTAGTCGCCGACGATGCCCACCACGGGCGCTTCCGGGCGGGCCAGCTTGACGCCGATGCACGCCGGGACCTCCCAACCGAGCGGTCCCGCCTGCCCGCAGATGAGGTAGTGGCGCGGGCGGAAGACGCGCTGGAACTGCCCGGACCAGATCTGGTAGAGGCCGATCGCGGTGACGAACACGGTCTCGGGCCCGAACGCCGCGTTGATCTCCTGGAAGACGCGCTGGGGCTTGATCGGGACGTCGTCGTAGTCGGTGCGGCGCGCGAGCTCGGCGCGACGCTCCGGCACCGCGCGCGACCAGCCGGTCGGGCCGCGCTGGCCGCGGCGGCGGGCGCCCTCGACCAGCGCTTCGAGAGCAAGCCGCGCATCGGCGACGATGCCGAGATCGGGGGCGAAGATGCGGCCGATCTGCGTCGGCTCGACGTCGATGTGGATGAACCGGCGCTCGCCCCGGTAGACGGCGAGGTCGCCGGTGTGGCGCTCGGCGAAGCGCGCGCCGACGGCCAGCACGAGGTCGGACTCCAGCAGCGCGCGGTTGCCGGCGCGCGTCTGCGTCTGGATCCCCGCGAGGCCCGCGTAGAGCGGGTGATCGTCCGGGATCGCGCCCCAGCCCATCAGCGTCGGTAGGACCGGGATCTGCAGCAGCTCCGCCAGCTCGACCAGCAGTGCTGAGGCGCCAGAGCCGATCACGCCGCCGCCCGGCATCAGCAGCGGGCGCTCAGCGCCCAGCAGCAGGTCGAGCGCGCGCTCGATCGCCGCCGGCTCGGGCGCGGTGCGCGCGACGGGCAGCGGCGCGCCGGCGCCGGCGTCGTAGAGGATCTCGGTGAGCTGGACATCGAGCGGCAGGTCGATGTGCACCGGGCCCGGCCGGCCCTCGCGCATGACCCGGAACGCAGCGCGGAACACCCACGGCAGCTGCGCGGCCTCGGTGACGAGGTAGCTCTGCTTGACCACCGGCTTGACGATCTCGGCGATGTCGACCGCCTGGAAGCCTTCTCGCGAGAGCTGCGCGACCGGCACCTGGCCCGTGATCGTGAGAATCGGGACCGAGTCCGCCATCGCGGTGTAGAGCCCGGTGACCATGTTCGTCCCCGCCGGCCCGCTGGTCCCGATCGCGACGCCGATGCGCCCCGAGGCGCGGCTGTAGCCGTCGGCGGCGTGCGTGGCCGCCTCCTCGTGGCGGACGACGAGGTGGCGGATCGAGCTCTCCCGCAGCGCGTCGTAGAGGGGCAGGATCGACGCGCCCGGGATGCCGAACGCGGTGTCCACGCCCTCGGACTCCAGGACCTTGACGACGGCACGCATGGCCGGGATGTGCTCAGGGGTCATCGGCTCCTCCTCAAACGCAGAACTCAACTTCTGCTCAGTGGAACTTGTCAAGCGTGCGGGCACCTTGTCAAGGCATCAGGCAGTGAATTCCGCTCTACGGAACCTCTTTCACTTCATTGTTGAAGGCGCGGCGGCTATGAGGCGCCGGCGTGCGCGTCGACGGCGCGGCCGTGCTCGAAGAAGACGTACAGCCACAAGTAGCTCCAGTACGTCCGCTCGCCCGTCTGCCCGCTCGTCGACGGCCGGCCGAGCAGGTCGCGGACCTCGGCCATCGTCCGGCCCTCGACCAGGCGGCAGTGGGCGATGCCGTACGCGTTGCTCTTCTGCGCGTCCTCGTCGGTGGAGCGCCAGCCGCTCCGGCTGAACGCGAACGTGTCGCAGTCCGGTGGCGTCCGGCCCTCGCCGAGCTGCGGGATGAGGACGACCGCGAGGATCGCCGCCACGGCGCCGACCCCGGCGACCGGGACGTAGGCGAGCCGCGTCACCCGGGGCCAGCGGCCGCGCGTCGCCCACACCACGAGCGCGACGCCGACGCAGACGAGCAGCGCGTCCGCGAGCGCGTAGCCGAGGGTCCAGCCGACGCCCACGACGACCTCGCTCCACGTATCCGGGTGGCCGCAGCACGGGTCGCCGTTCTCGACGAACGGGTCGGGCGCCTGAGCGGCGATGGCGCCGACCAGGAACACGAACAGCACGCCCCACGCGGTGAAGAGCAGCAGCGCCGCCCCGGCGACGCCCGCCAGCCCTCGGAGGAGCGACGTCCTGTGCATCGCCCGCACCCTAGAGGCTCCGGATCGATGCCCGGCGCGGGACGTCGGACCGCCTCGTCATCATCTGTCGCCCCGATGGCACGACGACGATGAAGCCGCCGCGCACCGGAACCGCTGCCTGGGCCGCGGTCGCCACCGCGCTCACCGGGTTCGCGGCCTGCTTGGCCGGGTGGCTGGCCGGCGGCGGGGACATCGATCTGGCGTGGGCG
>DATMGH010000058.1:0-51277 GCA_035555675.1 Solirubrobacter sp.
CGCGCTCCGCCCGCCGCGCGCTCCGCCCGCCGCGCGCTCCGCCCGCCGCGCGCTCCGCCCGCCGCGCGCTCCGCCCGCCGCGTGCTCGGCCCTGCCGCGCGACTCGCGGCGCGGCGCGGGGGCGGCGGCTCCCTATGCTGGGTTCGATGGCCTTCGAGCGCGACGGGATCGGGCACGAGGAGATCCGGCCCGGGCACGCGGGCCTGATCGCGGTCGGCACGCTCGCCTGCCCGCACTGCGACGCGCCGGTCGCGCCCGGCGAGCGTCCGCTCGCGGTGCGCGACCCGCTGGCCTGCCCCTTCTGCGCGCACGGCGGCACCGTGCGCGACTTCCTCTCGCTCACGGCGCCGGCGCGCCCCGCGCGCGTCGAAGTGCGGCTCAGGATCCGGTAGCCCGGCGGCGGCGCAGGAAGTCGCGCTCGGCGGCGTTGCCGGCGCGCTCGATCGCGGCCGCCCACGCGGCCCCGGCCTCGGCGTCGCGGCCGAGCCGCTCGAGCAGGTCGGCGCGCACCGCGTGGAACAGGTGGTAGCGGTCGAGGTCGAGCGCGTCGACGAGCGCCAGCGCCGCCGCCGGACCCTCGACCTCGGCCACCGCGACCGCGCGATTGAGCGCCACGACAGGCGTCGGCGCGACCGCGAGCAGCGCGTCGTAGAGGGCCACGATGCGGCGCCAGTCGGGCGCGGGGGGGTGGCGGCGCGCGCTCGCCGCCTGGTCCCGCCCGGCCTCGCCGCGCACGCTCGCCGCCTGCTCCCGCCCAGCCTCACCGCCCGGCCTCGCCGCCTCGCCCACCGCCCCCTCGCAGTGCGCGGCCGCGATCGCCGCTTGCAGCTGGTACGGGCCGGGCTGCGTGGGGCGCAGGAGCGTGCGGCCTTCGGCGATGCGCTCGGCGTCCCACAGCGCGCGGTCCTGGTCACGCAGCGGGACGAGCTCGCCGTCGGCGCCCACCCGCGCCGCCCGCCGCGCGTCCAGCAGCAGCATCAGGGCGAGCAGGCCGAGCACCTCGGGCTCGTCGGGGAGCAGCTCGGCCAGCGCGCGGCCGAGCCGGATCGCCTCCACACACAGGTCCGCCCGTACCAGCGCGCCGCCGCCGCTGGCCGTGTGCCCCTCGGTGAAGATCAGGTACACGACCGTGAGCACCGCGTTCAGCCGCGCCGGCAGCTCCGCCGCCGACGGCACGCGGTACGGGATCCGCGCGTCCCGGATCTTGCCCTTGGCGCGCACGATCCGCTGCGCCATCGCCGGCTCGGAGACCAAGAACGCGCTGGCGATCTCCGGCGTGCTCAACCCACCGAGCAGCCGCAGCGTGAGCGCGACCTGCGCGGCGGGCGCGAGCGCCGGATGGCAACACGTGAAGACCAGCCGCAGACGCTCATCCTCGACGCCGTCGTCACCCGTCGCGTACCTAAAGGTGCCAGGTCCATTTAAGTTCGCGGCCCCGTCCTGACCGGCGTCCGGCGTCCCTTCGTACATAAAGGTGCCAGGCCCCTTTAAGTACGCGGCCTCGCGGTGGCGGGCGTCGCGGGTCGCTTCGCGGCGGAGGCGATCGATCGCGCGGTTGCGGGCCGTGGTGATGATCCAGCCCGCCGGGCTCGGCGGCAGGCCTTCCGCCGGCCAGCGGCGCACCGCCTCGGCGAACGCGTCCTGCACGGCCTCCTCGGCCGCGTCGATGTCCCCGAGCCGGCGCACGAGCACCGCGACCGCGCGGCCGTAGTGCTCGCGGAAGACGCGCTCGACGTCGGCGCGGCGGGAACGCCCGGCGTCCGCGCCCCTGGACCGTTCGACGTCCTCGTTCACGCGATCGGGCGAACCTCGATCGGCAGGGTCGTCGCCTGCGCCAGCCGACCGGCCCAGTGCAGCGCCGCGTCGAGATCGGACGCCTCGACGATCGTGAACCCGCCGATGTGCTCGCTGGCCTCGACGAACGGCCCGTCGGTCAGCAGCACGTCGCCGTCGCGATGGCGCACCACGGTCGCGCTGGACGCCGGATGCAGCCCGGCGTTGAGCACGAGCGCCCCGGCGGCGGCCAGGTCGGCCCGCAGCGTCTCCAGGTCGCGCATGATCGGATCGAGCACCTCGGGCGGCGGGGTCGGGCCGTCGGGCTGGATCACGTTGAGCAGGTACTGCGGCATCGAAGCCTCCGATCGAACATCGTGTGCACCCTCTACACGAACGGGCGCGCCCAAGATCGACATCACTCACCGACATCAGGCAAGGTTCTGTGCCGTGGAGCTCACCGCGCGCTTCGAGATCGAGGACACGACCGTGACCGGCGTGTTCGAGGATGTCAACGCTCCGGCGGGCGCGTTCCGGCACGCGCGGCTGGAACGCGTCGAGCTGACCGGCGCCCGGCTGCGCTCGCTGACGCTGACCGACGTCGTCGCGCAGCGGCTCGAAGCGTCCGGCGGGGACTGGTCCGGCGCCCAGCTGCGCCAGGTCGAGTTCTCCGACTGCCGGCTGGCCGGCCTGCGGCTGATCCAGGCCGACCTGCGCAACGTGACGTTCCGCGCCTGCCGGCTCTCGCTGGCGATGTTCCGCGGCGCCACGCTGCGCGACGTCACGTTCGACGGCTGCGCGCTCGACGAGGCCGACTTCGCCGAGGCCGCGCTGCGCGCCGTCCGCTTCGACGGCTGCAAGCTGATCGCCACCGACTTCACCAACGCGCGCATGCTGCGCGTCGACCTGCGCGGGTCCGAGCTCGACCCGGTCGGCGGCCTGCGCGGCACCACGATCGACTCCGTCCAGCTCGCCGGGATCGCGCCGCTGCTCGCGCGCGCCGCCGGCATCACGGTGGCGGACGAGTGATGGCCGCCGACCGCCGCCGGGTGCGGTTCGTCATCGGCAGCCTGATGCTGGTGATGCTGCTGGCGTCGCTGGACCAGACGATCGTCTCGACCGCGCTGCCGACGATCGTCACCGATCTCGGCGGCCTCGAGCACATCTCCTGGGTCGTGACCGCGTACCTGCTGGCGGTGACCGCGGTCACGCCGCTGTACGGCAAGCTCGGCGACCAGTTCGGCCGCAAGATCGTGCTGCAGGGCGCGCTCGTGCTGTTCCTGGCCGGGTCGGCGCTGTGCGGCCTCGCGCAGGGCATGACCGAGCTGATCCTGTTCCGCGCGCTGCAGGGGCTCGGCGGCGGCGGGCTGATGGTCAGCGCGCAGGCCGCGATCGGCGACGTCGTCTCGCCCGCCGAGCGCGGCCGCTACTCGGGCCTGTTCGGCGCGGTCTTCGGCGTCTCCAGCATCGCCGGCCCGCTGCTCGGCGGGTTCATGACCACGCACATCTCCTGGCGCTCGATCTTCTACGTCAACCTGCCGCTCGGCGTCATCGCGCTGATCGTGCTCGCCCTCGTGCTCCCGAGCGCGGGCGAGCGCCGCCGCCACGCGATCGACTACGCCGGAACGGCGCTGCTGGCGGCGGGCCTGAGCGCGATCATCCTGCTGACGACGTTCGGCGGGACCACGTACCCGTGGGTGTCCGGCGAGATCGCGGGGCTGGCCGTGCTCGGCGTCGCCTGCCTGGTCGCGTTCGCGTTCGTGGAGCGCCGCGCCGCGGAGCCGATCCTGCCGCCCGCGCTGTTCCGCAACCGCGTGTTCGTGGTCACCAGCGCGGTCGGGCTCGTGGTCGGCTTCGGCCTGTTCGGCGCGCTCACGTACCTGCCGCTGTTCCAGCAGACCGTGCGCGGCCTCTCCCCCACCGCGTCCGGCCTGCAGCTGCTGCCGGTGATGGCCGGGCTGCTGGTGACGTCGATCGCGTCCGGCCAGATCATCACCCGCACCGGCCGCTACAAGCTGTTCCCGATCCTCGGCACCGCCGTCGCCGCGCTCGGGCTGTGGCTGCTGTCCTCGCTGGAGGCGACCACGGCGCCGGGCGTCGCCGCGCTGCACATGCTGGTGCTCGGGCTCGGCCTCGGCATGGTCATGCAGGTGCTCGTCCTGGCCGTCCAGAACGCGGTCGACTACGACATGCTCGGCGTCGCCACGTCCGGCGCGACCCTGTTCCGGTCGATCGGCGGCTCGTTCGGCACCGCGGCGCTGGGCGCCGTGTTCACCGGCCGGCTGGACGGCCGCACCGGCCCGGCCGCGTTCACGGACGCGATCCAGCTCGTGTTCATCGTCGCCGCGGCGGTGATGGCACTGGCGTTCCTGCTCACCTGGATGATCCCGGAGCGGCCGCTGCGCCGGACCGTCGAGACCGGCGTCACGGAAGGGCTCGGCGCGCCCGTGGACACCGACTCGATGCGCGAGCTGACGCGCGAGCTCAGCCGCGCGGCCGGCCGCGAGCGCACGCTGGAGTTCATGGCCGAGGTGGTGGCCCGCGCGGGCGTCGACCTCTCCCCGGGCGCGTCCTGGGCGCTGGTGCGGCTGGGATCCGCCGACGCGCCGACGGTCGCCGACCTGGCCGAGCTGCCGCAGGTGCGGACGGACCGCCTGGCCGCGGCGATGGGCGAGCTGCGCGACGCCGGCCTCGTGGCCGGGCAGCACGTCACGCCGTCGGGCGCCGCGCTGCGCGAACGGCTGGTCGCGGCCCGCACCGAGGGCCTGCGCGAGCTGGTCGCCGACTGGGAGCCGGACCGCTACCCGGAGCTCGACGCGCTCGTGTGCAGGCTGGCGGGCGAGCTCGCGCCGGTGCCGGCCTGAAGCGAGATCGTCCGGTCCAGCTCGACCGCCTCCAGCAGCCGCCGGTCGTGCGTGACCAGCAGCAGCGTGCCGTCGTAGGCCGCGAGCGCGGTCTCGAGCTGCTCGATCGCCGGCAGGTCGAGGTGGTTGGTCGGCTCGTCGAGCACCAGCCAGTTCGCGCCCGAGGCCATCAGCAGCGCGAGGTTCGCGCGCGTGCGCTCGCCGGGTGACAGGCTGTCGGTGGCGCGCGCGACCGCGTCGCGGTCGAGGCCGAACTTGGCCAGCAGCGAGCGCGCCTCCTGCTGGCTCATCCCGCTCTGCTCGACGAACGCATCCAGCAGCGGGCCCTCGAAGCGCCCGCGCGCCTGATCGAGCGTGCCGACGCGCACGCCGGGCCCGACCCAGCGTTCCCCGGCCGCCAGCGGCAGGCGCCCGATCAGCGCGTCGACCAGCGTCGTCTTGCCGGAGCCGTTCGGCCCGACGAGCGCGACCCGCTCGCCCCACGCCAGCTCGAGGTCGACCGGGCCGAGCCGGAACGCGCCGCGCTCGATCACCGCGCCGCGCAGCCGCGCGGTGACGTCGCCGGAGCGCTCGCCGCCGCCGAAGCGCAGCTGCAGCTCCCAGCGCCGCCACGGCTTGTCGACGGCCTCCAGACGGTCGAGCGCCTTCTCGGACGCGCGCACCTTCGAGGCCTGCTTCTCGCTGCGCTCGGTGCGCCAGGCGACGACGCTCTTGTCGGGGTCTGACCCCTTGGCGCGCTTGACGCCGGTCTCCGCCCACTTGCGCTGGCGGTTGACCCGGTCGGTCAGCCGCGAGCGCTCGGCCGCGTAGCTGTCGTAGCGCTCCTCGGCGTGGCGGGCCGCGGTCGCGCGCAGCTCCTGGTAGCCGGCCCAGCCGCCGCCGTACTCGGCGGCGGTGTGCGCGATCTCGTCGAGCTCGAGCACGCGCGTGACCGTGCGCTCCAGGAACGCGCGGTCGTGGGAGACGATCACGGCGCCGCCGGGACGCTCGGCGACGAAGCGCTCGAGCCGTTCCAGGCCGTCGAAGTCGAGGTCGTTGGTGGGCTCGTCGAGCGCCAGCACGTCGAAGCGGCTGAGCAGGATCGCGGCCAGCGCGGCGCGCGCCGCCTGCCCGCCGGACAGCGTCGCGGTCTCCTCGTCGAGCAGCCGCGGGTCCAGGTCGAGGTCGCGCAGGACGGTCTCCGCGCGCTGCTCGAGGTCCGCCCCGCCGAGGTGCAGCCAGGCGTCGAACGCCTCGCTGTAGTGATCCGGCCCGCCGTCGGCCAGCGCCTGCGCGGCCGCCTGCACGCGCGCGTCGGCGGCGGCGACGCCCGTGCGGCGCGCCAGGTAGTCCTGCAGCCGCTCGCCGGGCGCGCGGTCGGCCTCCTGCGGCAGGTAGCCGGCGACGCCCGTCGTCAGCCGCACGTCGCCCTGGTCCGGCCGCTCGACGCCGGCCAGCAGCCGCAGCAGCGTCGACTTGCCGGCGCCGTTGGGGCCGACGACGCCGAGCACGTCGCCCGGCGCGACGGTGAGGGACACACCGGCGAGGATGGGCGCCGCCCCGTACGCCTTGTGCAGCGCACGTGCGATCAAGGTTCCGGCCACGGCGTTCAAGCCTAGGACGTTAACTTTGGACAAACGTTCGGCCAAAGATTCGCGACTTCGGTTGACGACAATGCGGAAGTGGTCTACGGTGCCGCGATCATGGACGCCAGGCTGGTCACCTCGCACCACTCACACACCAC
The DNA here is from genome assembly GCA_035555675.1 of Solirubrobacter sp. Classification (GTDB taxonomy): domain Bacteria; phylum Actinomycetota; class Thermoleophilia; order Solirubrobacterales; family Solirubrobacteraceae; genus Solirubrobacter. The sequence continues at coordinate 6,361 of DATMGH010000058.1, forward strand.
ACCGCAGGTCCGCGAAATCCCGCGGCCCGCGCACGCGCCGTCGCCGCAGGGCGACGAGTCGCGCCGTTCCCAGCGCGATCTCGTCGCCGCTTCGCTGCTCGCGTGCCCGGACCGCTCGGGCGCGGGGCTCAAGCGGTAGCCGGCTCGAGCACCGGGGCCGGCGCCGGCTGCGGCGCACCGCTGCGCAGCACGACGCCCGCGATCACGGCGCCGACGGCGAAGATCGCCGCGGACACCCAGAACGCGGTCGTGTACCCGTGCACCGCGGCGGCGGGGCTCGCCCCGTGCTCGGCGACGTAGTTGGTCACGGCGCTGCCGGCCAGCGTCGAGAGCAGCGCGGTGCCGATCGAGCCGCCGACCTGCTGGCTGGTGTTCACCATCGCCGAGGCGACGCCGGCGTCGCTGTGCGCCACGCCGATCGTGGCCGTGCTGAACGCGGGCGAGAACACCAGGCCCATGCCGACGCCCATCGTCACCAGGCCCGGCAGGACGTGCGCGGCGTAGCTCGAGTCGACGCCGATCTGGGCGAAGAACGCCATCGCCAGCGCGGCCAGCGTCATGCCGGTGATCACCAGCGGGCGGGCGCCGGTGCGCGGCAGCACGCGCGTGGTCGTCGTGGTCGACGTGGCGATGATCGCCGCCGACATCGGCAGGAACGCGAAGCCGGTCTGGATCGGCGAGAAGCCGAGCGTGTTCTGCAGGTAGAAGGTCAGGAACAGGAACACGCCGAACATGCCGGCGCCCGCCGTGGCCATCGCCAGGTACGCGCCGCCGCGGCCGCGGTCGAGCACGATCCGCAGGGGCAGCAGCGGGTGCGGGCTGCGCAGCTGGATCAGCACGAACGCGGTCAGCAGGATCGCTGAGGCGGCGAGCATGCCGATCGTCAGCGGCGAGCCCCAGCTCGTGGTCTCGGCGTGCGAGAAGCCGTAGACGAGCGCGAACAGGCCGGTCGAGGCGGTCAGCGTGCCGGGGAGGTCGAGCTTCGGCCGCTGCGCCGGGACGATCGTGTGCAGCAGGCTGAACGCGGCGAACGCGGCCGGGACGGCGATCAGCAGGTTCACGTACAGGCACCAGCGCCAGGAGGCGTACTCGGTCAGGATGCCGCCGAGCAGCAGGCCGATCGCGGCGCCGCCGCCGGCGATCGCGCCGAAGATGCCGAACGCCTTGGCGCGCTCGTGCGGCGCGGTGAAGGTGGTGGTGAGCAGGCCGAGCGCGGCCGGCGCGAGCAGCGCGCCGAAGACGCCCTGGCCCGCGCGGGCGGCGACGAGCACGCCGAACGTACCGGCGGCGCCGCCGATCGCCGACGCGGCGGCGAAGCCGAGCAGGCCGGCGATGAACGTGCGCTTGCGGCCGAAGAGGTCGCCGATGCGGCCGCCGAGCAGCAGCAGGCTGCCGAACGCGAGCGCGTACGCGGTGATGATCCACTGCCGGGACTCGTCGGAGAAGCCGAGCCCGCGCTGGGCGCTCGGGAGCGCGATGTTCACGATCGTCGCGTCGAGGATGACCATCAGCTGCGCGATGCCGAGCACCGCCAGGATCGCCCAGCGGCGAGCGTGGTGGGGATTGGGTGGGTTCAAGAGAGGAGCTTTCTGGGGCGTAAGGGGAGGAGTGACCTCAACATAGCAAGGAACCGGAGATCACTCCTCCGGTTTCCGCTACTCTGTGACGCATGCCCACCACGGAGCGCCCCCTCCGCCGCGACGCCGAGCTCAACCGCCAGCGCATCCTGGCCGCCGCCGGAGAGCTGTTCAGCGAGCGGGGGCTGTGCGTGACGCTGGACGACGTCGCGCACCACGCGGGCGTCGGCGTGGGCACCGTCTACCGGCGCTTCCCGAACAAGGAAGTGCTGATCGACGCGCTGTTTGAGCGGCGCATGCAGGCGCTGGCGGACGTCGCCGCGCAAGCGCGCGCGGAGCCGGACCCGTGGCGCGCGATCGTCCAGTTCTTCGAGCGCGGGTGCGAGCTGCAGGCGCACGACCGCGGGCTCAAGGAGCTGCTGGCGTCCAACGCGCACGGCGGGCCGTGCCTGGTGACGATCCGCGACCGGCTGCGGGCCACGGTCGCCGAGCTGTTCACGCGTGCGCAGGCCGCGGGCGTCGTGCGCGCCGACGCCGCGCCGGCGGACGCGCCGCTGATCCACCTGATGCTCGGCGTCGTGATGGACCGCGCGCGCGACGTCGACCCCGAGCTGTGGCGCCGCTATCTGGCGCTGGTGCTCGACGGGTTGCGCGCGGACGGCCCGGCCCTGCCGGTCGAGCCGCTCACCGGCGAGCAGCTCGACGTCGTGCTGATGCGCTAGCGGGTCCGCGCGGCGTCCGGCGACGCGTCCCAGAACGCGTCGATCTTGGTCGCGTCGTGACGGCCGAGCTGCCTGGAGATCGCCCACAGCTCGACCGGCTCGTCGCCCTCGTTGCGGTGCGAGCGCGGCGTGCTCGGGGCGACGCGGACCGCGGTGCCCGGGCCGAGCCGGTGCACGTCGTCGCCGGTCCGGAACGTCAGCGTGCCCCGGGTGACGAGGTAGACCTCCTCGAGCTCCTCGTGGTAGTGGCCCGTCCCCTGCTCGAAGTCCGAGTGCGGCGGGACGCGGATCAGCGTCAGCGCCACCTGGTCGCCGTGCAGCGCGGGCGTGAGGCGGCGGAACTCGCCCGGCACGTCGGTGCCGGCGTAGTGATCTTCGACGTCGTCGGCGTTGACGATCGAATAGGCGCTCATGGCGCCTGATGGTCGCAGTCGGTGACCTTGGCGGTCCGGTGGGTGCGGGCGGCGCGGTCGAGCCGGCGCACGCGCACGACCTCGTAGGGCGCGGTGATCACGCTCGGCGTGATGCAGCCGGCGCCCGGCGCGTTCGAGTCGGCCGCGACGCTGAGCGCGCGGCCGGAGTCGCCGATCTTCGTGACGTCGATCGAGTACCCGCCGCTGCGGCGCTCGCCCTGGGTGACGACCAGCAGCATGTGCCGCGCGAAGTCGGCCTTGGGGAGCTTGCGGCCCGGCTCGAGCTTGCCCCAGACCGCCTTCCAGCGGCGCGCGTCCTTGACCACCAGCGTGGACGGCGTGCGGTAGGCGCTGGCTTCACCGCTCCCGGCCGCGACCGTGCGGAACGGCACCGGGTGAGCGAGGGCCAGCGCGATCAGGGGGCCGATCCACATTCTTCTGGTGCAGTGTAAGTTGCGGAGCGATGAAGGTACAGCTGGCCTATGGAGTAGGCGGGCTCGAAGTCGAGCTGCCGGACAAGCGAACGACAGTGGTGGAGCCTTCCTATCACGCCGGGGCCTCCGATCAGCGGGCGGTGCTCCACGCGGCCCTGCGCGCGCCGGTCGCCGGCCCGCCGCTGCGCGAGCTCGCCCGGCCCGGGATGAAGGTCGCGATCTCGATGTGCGACGGCACGCGCGCCCAGCCGCGGGACCTGATGATCCCGGCCGTGCTGGACGAGCTCGGCGTGCCCGACGACGACATCGTGATCCTGGTCGCCACCGGCACGCACCGCGGCAACACGGACGCCGAGCTGCGCGCGATGCTCGGCGACGACGTGGTCTCCCGCGTGCGGGTGGTCAACCACGACGCGCGCGACAAGGGCACGCTCGAGTACCTGGGCGTGCACGGCAACGGCGTGCCGGTCTGGGTCAACCGCGAGTGGGTGCAGGCCGACCTGCGGATCACGACCGGGTTCGTCGAGCCGCACTTCTTCGCCGGGTTCAGCGGCGGGCCGAAGCTGGTCACGCCCGGGCTCGCCGGGCTGGAGACCGTGCTGGTGCTGCACGACGCCACGCGGATCGGCGACCCGCGGGCGACCTGGGGCGTGCTCGAGGACAACCCCGTCCACGCCGACATCCGGGCGGCGTGCGCGGCCGCGCCGCCCCACTTCTCCTTCGACGTGCTGCTCAACCGCGAGCAGCGGGTGATCTCGGCGTTCGCGGGCTCGCTGGCCGAGATGCACGCGGCGGCGTGCTCGGCCGCGCGCGCGTTCGCGATGCAGGCGGTGCCGGCCGCGTTCGACGTCGTCGTGACCAGCAACTCCGGCTATCCGCTCGACCAGAACCTCTACCAGGCGGTCAAGGGCATGTCGGCGGCGGCCAAGATCGTGCGGCCGGGCGGGTTGATCGTGTGCGCCGCCGAGTGCCGCGACGGGTTCCCCGGGCACGGCGAGTACCGGTCGCTGCTGGAGGCGTCGCGGTCGCCGCGCGCGTTCCTGGACGAGATCGCCGCGTCCGACCACGTCACGCCCGACCAGTGGCAGGTGCAGATCCAGGCGAACATCCAGGACCACGCGCGGGTCGTGATGCACACGTCCTACCTGAGCGACGCGGAGCTGCGCTCGGCGCACCTGGCGCAGACGCGGGACATCGCGGCGATCGTCGCGGCCGAGGGCGCGGACGCGTCGGTGTGCGTGCTGCCCGAGGGGCCGCAGACGATCGCGTACGTGGCCGCGGCCTAGGCACGGGTGAGCATCCGCTCCTCCATCGCCAGCGTGCGGCGCGCGATGTCGACCACCCAGCGCCCGACCGCCGGCTCCGGGAGGATCGAGTCGGCGCGGTAGAGCACGCGCTCGGGAGCGCTGCAGCGGGCCACCGCCCGCCCGATGATGCGCTCCTGGAACATCGGGTCGTACGCGACTAGCAGCGCGACGACCAGGACCCGGTCGGTCCGGCCCAGCAGATCCTCGATCCGGTCCATGATCGGCTTGCGCCGGTAGCTGACGATGTGCCCGCACCACGCGTGCGCGGACGCGGCGATGCCCAGCTCGGTCTCCGCGAACGCGCGCGTCTCGGCGAAGAAGCGGTTCCAGTCGTCGTCGAACTCCGCGCTGCCGTAGCCGACCAGCACCAGGCCGGTCTCCAGCCGGCGCGCCGGATCGCCCACCTCGCGGCCGACCAGCGCGCGGATCCGCCCGGCCAGGTTGGTCCGGACCAGCCCCGAGAAGTCCAGCAGCGGCGCGAAACGCAGCTCCGCGCGGGCGGCGTAGATCTCGATCCGGTCCTCGCGCAGGCTCGCGATCCGCTCCGGATCGGACGCCAGGCCGCAGATCGTCGGGATGTCGTCGAACGTGTGGTCGCTGATCGTCAGCAGCAGCGGCACCACGATCACCCGCTCGATGCCGTCCGCGTCGAACGCGCGCAGCTGGCTGGCGATCGACGGCTCGGTGTACTCCATGAACGCGGTCCGGACCTGAGCGACGCCGGGCAGCGCGAGCAGCTCGCCGGCGACCTCGGCGTGCACGGCCAGCAGCATGCGCCGCCAGGTGGCCGACTTCGACCCGTGGTTGACGAGCAGGACGCCGGTGCGCGCCGCCGGGTCCGGCGCGGTGGCGAACGAGACGGCCAGGGCCGCCTCGTCCACCGCCGCTGCGGCGGCGGGCTCGCTGGCGTGCTGGCAACCTGCGGACGACGAACTCATGGCGGACCTCGCGACGTGCCGAGAACTGGAAGTTAGGTAACCCTAACCCGCCGGCGTCGCGTTTCGTCAAACGCGTTCAGCCGAGTTGGTCGATCCTCGGGAGCGCGCCCGAGAGCGGGTCGTCGTCCACGGGGACGAAGACGAAGCCGTCGAAGCGCGCGAAGTACATGTCCTGCGGCGAGACGCCCTCGTGGTAGTCGGCGCTGTAGCCGCGCTGATCGCCGTTGGCGCCGACGATCCGGGCGCCGTCGTTGAGGGTCTGCAGCAGCGGCGCGCCGAGCGTGCCGGCCTCGGCGATCGCCTCGGCGGTCAGGTTCACGGCGTCGTACGGGTACATGGCCCAGTCCGGCGGTTGGATGACGTCCCGGCCGTCCTGCTTGACGCCGACCTTGGCCTTGCCGAGCGCCCGCTCGAAGCGGGCGCGGTACGCGTTGAACGGCTTGGGGCCGACCTCGGCGGTGATGCGCCCGGAGACGAAGCGCAGGGCCTTCAGGTCGTCGGGGTGGGCGACGAGCCGCTGGCGGACCAGCGGGTCCTCACCGGTCTGGCCGGACAGCACCGGGACGTTCCAGCCGGCCGTGTGGACGGCTTCGAGCGTGGCCGCGACGTCGGTGGCGCTCGCCCACACGACCACGCGGTCGGCGCCGGCGCGCCGGGCCGCGAGGAGCTGGGGCGCGAGGTCCTCGGCGCGGCGCGGGATCGTCTGGTCGGAGACGACCTGGACCTCGTCGGTGGACAACGCGCTGGTCAGCGCGGCCCGCCCCTGCGTGCCGTACTCGCTGTCGTCGGTGAGCAGCGCGACCTTCGGCCGCGCGTTGGCGATGTAGTCGGCCAGGCGGCGCGTCATGATCGCGTCGGCCGGGGCGAGCCGGAAGACGCTCGGGTGCCGGGCGGGGTCGACCAGCGCGGGGCCGCCGTCGAACAGGATGAACGCCGGCAGCTTGGCCGCGTCGGTGACGTCGCCGACGGCGCGCGCGCCGGTCCCGTCGGTCAGCAGCACGGCCGCGTGCCGGCTCACCGCCTCGCGCGCGTTGGCCAGCGCCGTGGCCGGCGAGGACGCGTTGTCGAGCACGACGAGCTTGGCCTTCCGCTTGCCGGTCTTCAGGCTGAAGCCGCCCTGGGCGTTGATCTCGTCCACCGCGAGCTGCGCGCCCTGCTTGATCGACGCCGCGATCCACGGCTCGGTGGAGACGGGCGCGCTGACCACGACCGGCACGGTGTCGCCGCCGCCGCAACCGGCGAGCAGGGCGCAGATGAGAACGGCCGGTCCGAGTGCCTTCACGACCCGTCATGATGGCGGGAGGACCTGGGTCTCGGAGGGGTTTCTGGATGACAGCTCGACCGGCCGCGCTGGCCGCCATGGTGCTCGCTGCGCTGATGCTGCCGCTCGCCGCCGGCTGCGGCGGCGACGACGGCGCCGGCGACCCGCAGGCGACGCCCGCCGCCGTCGCGCCGGAGGCGTCCCAGGACTGCGCCTCGGTGGGCGACCTCACCGGCGCCCCCACGCTGTCCCCGCCCGCCGACCTGCCGATCCTCGACGGCGCGCACGTCTACGAGTCGCAGGGCCCGTTCGGCAAGACGACGCAGTACTTCGCGGCGATCGCCGGCGACGCGCAGCGGCTGCCCGCCACGCGCGACGCGGTCGTCGACCAGCTCACCGGCGCCGGCTACCAGAAGCTCGCGACCGACCAGGAGGCCGGCACCGAGGCCGAAGCGCACCTCTCGGGGCCGCACACCGTCGACGTCCAGGTGATCAACCTCTGCTCGGGGAAGCTGCGCGTCCGGTACACGGTCGGCTGAGGTGAGCGGGCCGGTCGCAGTCCAGGCGCTCGTGACCGGCTTGGCCGCGGGCGCCGCCTACGGACTGATCGCGCTCGGCTTCACGCTCGTGCACCGGCTCACCCGGGTGCTCGCGTTCGCGCACGGGGACATCGTGACCGGCGCCGTGTTCGTCGCCGTGCTGGCGGTGCTGGGGACGATGCCGGTGGCGGCGCCGTTCGGGCTCGGTGCGGGGCTGGCGTTCGCCGCCGTCGCCGTCGCGGCCGGTGCGCTGCTGTCGGTCGCGGTCTACGCGTTCGCGCTGCGGCCGTTCCTGCCGCGGGTCAGCGACGTCCCCGGCTTCCTGATCCGGCCGTCCGGCGACGTGCTCGGCTGGGTCGCGGGCGGCCTCGCGGCCGGGCTGGCGGTGCGCGAGCTGCTCGGGCTGCCGTTCGCGCAGCAGGCGTACGCGCTGCCGGACCCGCTGGGAGCGCCGGGGACGATCGCCCTCGGCGGCGGGATCACCGTGCCGGTCCGGGCGCTCGAGGTGCTGGCCGTCGGGCTCGCCGTCGGCGTCACGGTCGAGCGGATCCTGGAGGTGACCGGCGCGGGCGCGGTGATGCGCGCGGTCTCCGACGACGCCGGCGCCGCCGCGCTGCTCGGGATCCCGACGGAGCGCATCGTGCTGGTCGCGTTCCTGCTCGCGGGCGCGCTGGCCGGCTGCGCCGGGCTGCTGATCGCCCCCGGGGCGCCGATCGGCCCGCAGGACGGCGTCCTGCTCGGCCTGAAGGGGATGACCGCCGCGCTGCTGCTGCGGCTCGGCTCGCTGCGCCACGCGCTGCTCGGCGGCCTGCTGGTCGGCGTGCTCGAGGCCTTCATCCTCGCGTCACCCGCGCTCGGCCCGACGTGGGCCGACGTCGTCGTGCTCGCCCTGCTCGCCCTCGTCGCCGCGCTGCGCCCGCGCGGCCTGCTCGCCACGTGACCGAGGCCGCCCGCGACCTCTACCTGCTGGTCGCCGTGCTCGGGCTGCTGCCCGCGGTCTCGCTGGCGGGCATGCCCGTGCTCGCGGGGAGCGCGTTCGTGGCGGTGGGCGGGGTCGGCGCGCTGCAGCTCGAACGGGCGGGGCTGCCGATCGGCGGTGCGGTGACGCTGGCCGTCGTGCTCGGCGCGCTGGCGGGCGCGGCCACCGGCGCGCTCGTGGGCCGCGCCGAGCCCCCGTTCGTCGCGCTGTCGACGTGGGCACTGGCCTGGCTCGCGTACAGCGCGCTGCTCGGCTTCCCCGCGCTCTCCGGCGGCGCCCAGGGATTGACGCGACCGGTCGTCGACCACGTGGAGACGCCGTTCGGCGTCTCCGTCACCCTGACCGCGCGCGTGCACCTGATCGCCGCGGCGGTGCTGTGCGCGGCCGTCTCCGTGCTGGTCGCGCGCGTCCGGCGCGGCCCGGCCGGCCAGGACGCGCTCGCGCTGCGCGACGACCCGGAGCTCGCCGCCGCGCTCCGCGTGCCGGTGCTGCGGCGCCGCGCCGGGCTGCTCGCGCTCGCGGGCGCCACCGGCGCCGCGGCGGGCGCCGGCATCGCGGTCGCGCTCGGCGTCGCCGCGCCCGCCGACGTCTCCCCCCTGCTCGCCCTGCAGCTGCTCGCCGCGGCGATCGCCGGCGGCCGCAACGTCGCGCTGGCGGTCGTGGTCATCGTCGCCGTCCCGCGCGCCGCCGCGCAGCTCGAGGACCCCGCCGCGGGTGCCGTCCTGACCGCGGCGCTGCTGCTCGCCGCCGTCGCGCTGCGCCACTTCGTGCCCGAGCGCCGCGCGCGGGCGCTTCCGGCGGTCGCGCCCGCTCCCGCGCCGCCGGTCGCCCCGCGCGGGCTCGTCGCCCATGGGTTGCACGTGTCGCTCGGCGGCCGCGAGATCCTGCGCGGCTTCGACATCGAGCTCGTGCCCGGCGAGATCCACGCGCTGATCGGCCCGAACGGCAGCGGCAAGACGACGGCGCTGCGCGTGCTCGCGGGCGAGCTGGACGCCCGCGGCCGGCTCGAGGGCGGCCCGGTCGCGCGCACGTTCCAGCGCGTCGCCGACCTGCCCTCGCTCGCGCCCCGCGCCCAGGTCGAGCTGGCGCTGCGGGCGAGCGATCGCGTGCCGCTGCAGGCCGTGCTGGACGCCGTCGGCCTGGCGCCGGAGACCGACCACGCCGCGCGCGCCCAGCACGTGCTCGACCTGACCGACGATCTGCTGCCCGTCGCGCGCGTCGTCGCCACCGGCGCGCCGGTGCTGGCGTTCGACGAGCCGGGCGTGATCCTGCCCGCCACCGTGCTCGCGCCCGTGCTGCGCGAGCTCGCCGACGAGGGCCGCGCGATCCTCGTCGTCGAGCACGACCTGCGACTCGTGGCCGCGATCGCCGACACCGTCACGGTGATCGACGACGGTCGCGTGATCGCGACCGGGCCGCCGGCGGCCGTGATCGCCGACCCGAACGTGCAGGAGGTGTACCTCGGCGCATGATCCGCCCGGACGAGATCGTCGCGCTGGTCGGCCACGACGGCGGCCCGGCGCGCATGGCGCGGGAGCTGGCCGCGGGCCACGCCGGCCGGGTCGGCTACGTGCCCGCCGGCCGGCGCGTGTTCGCCAGTCTCACCGTCGACGAGAACCTGAGGGTCGGCGCCTACCGCCGGCCGAAGGACGGGCGGCTCGAGCGCGTCTACGCCCGCTTCCCCCGCCTGCGCGAGCGCGCCGCCCAACCCGCCGGGACGCTCTCCGGCGGCGAGCAGCAGCTGCTGGTGATCGCCCGGGCGCTGATCGGGGAGCCCGACCTGCTGATCCTCGACGACCCGTCCGCGGGCCTCGCGCCGCCCGCGGTGCAGGCGGTCGCCGACGCGCTGCGCGGCCTGACCGTGGTGATCGCCGACGAGAAGCTCACGCTCGCCCGAGCGGCCGCCGACCGCATCGTGCTGATCGAGCACGACGCGGTCGTCCTGGACCTGCCGAAGGCCCAGGCGCTCGAGGATGAGCGCCTGGGCCCCGGTTACCTCACGGGTTCGTCGTCGACAGCGTGAACGTCAGCGTCTTCGAGTAGCTGCCGGTGCGCAGCGGATCGTTGGCGCCGATGTGCTGACCGAAGTCGATCCGGGCCGGGTCGTTGGAGACCGGACCGCCGTAGGTCAGCAGCGTCAGCGGGTTCCCACTGACCGCGGCCGGCGCGCCCCCCGTGCCCGCCGGCGAGGAGGCCGAGGCCTGCAGCGCCGAAGGCAGCGAGAACGTGCCGTTGGAGAGATGGCCCGGCGCGTCCGTGGACGGATCGGTCACCGACAGCGTCGCGTCGCCCGCCGTGGAGATCACGTTGGCCGTCGTCGACGCCGTGTAGTCCTGCTCCAGGCCGGGCGTGAAGGCGCCGAAGGAGGCGGGCGCGCCGAGCGTCAGCGCCAGCGTCGCCGGCACCGTGCCGCTCGCGCCGCCGCTCCCGCCGGTGCCGCCGCCGTCGACCGCGTCCGTGGACAGGTCGAGCTTCCAGATCGAGCGCCCGAAGGTCGCCGCGAACAGGCTCTTGCCGTCGGCCGAGAGCTTGACGTCGAGCACCGGGACGTTCGGCAGGCCGACGCTGATCTTGTACCAGGCGCTGTCGCCGTCCTTGTGGACGAAGACGCCGACGTCCGTGGCCGCGAACAGCACGTCGTTCTGCGCGCTGTACTCGAGCATCTCGACCGGTCCGTTGGGCAGGTTCTGCGAGACGTTGTGCCACGTCGCGCCGCCGTCGAGCGTCTCCCAGACGTTCGCGGCGTCGTCACCCTCGCGGTAGCCCGAGAACGCGACGTACGCGTGGTCGGCGTTGTCCGCGTCGGCGATGATCGCGTTGACCCAGCGGGTCGGCAGGCCCTGCATCTGCGTCCAGTGGCCGCCGGCGTCGCTGGTCTTCCACACCTTGCCGGTGTCGGTGCCGGCGTAGATCACCTGCGCGTACGGGACCGGCGTCGCCGACTTGGCGGGCGCGATCGCCGTGGTCGCGCCGTACAGGTTGCCGTAGAGCCCGGTATCGAGCTCGTCGGCGGGCACGTGGCCCGGCAGCGACGGATCGGGGTCGGTGTAGTCGCTCTGCGGCAGCGGCGCCGGCGAGATCGGCGTCATCGTCGGGCCGCGGTCCAGCGAGCGCCCGATCATCGCGCCGCCCATGTAGAGCGCGTTCGGCGGCTGGGTGCCGTCGGCGTTCTTGGGCGGGACGTTCGGGTCCATCACGATCGGCGCGTCCGTCGTGTAGCGGTTGGTGCCGCGCGCGCCGACCTGGGCGACGGTGAAGTTCGTCGTCCCGGTGGCGGTGTCGTGCTTGCCCGAGCAGCTGTGCGTGCCGCCGCCGGAGGCCTGCGAGCACGTGTAGTAGTAGGTGTCGTCGGTCGGGTCGATGACGTTCCAGTGACCGTCACCGCCGCCCGACGTGTTCCAGGAGGTCTTCAGCTCCGGGTCGGTCGGGTGCGGTGCCGTCGGCAGCCAGGACTTGACGCTGCCGTTGTCCTGCAGGCCGGTGGTCTGGCGCTGCGAGTCCTGCATCGAGATCGCCAGGTGGTAGCTCTGGTTCCACGGCTGGTTGGAGGCCTTCACCCACGAGCCGTTGACGCCGCTGTTCTCCGAGCGGTACATGCCGCCGTCGTTGCCGAGGAACACGCGGCTCGGCGTCGCCGGGTTGCCGTCGAGGGTCGACGGGTCCCAGTCCATGCCGTGCTGGTCGGCGTGCGGCGCGCTGATCGCGGTCCAGGTCGTGCCGCCGTCGATCGACGTGCGCAGCGACACGTCGGCGTTGAAGAGATGGTTCTGATCGTCCGGGTCGACCCAGATGCGGCCGAACCACCACTGATAGCCGCCGGACGCGGCGTACGAGCGGCCCATCAGGTGGAACGTGTCGCCGCCGTCGTCGGAACGGTAGGAGCCCTTGTCCGGGCCCGTCTGATCGCCGAACACGACGTACATGCGGTTCGGGTTCGACGGCGCGAGCGCGAAGCCGATGCGGCCGAGCGTCGGGTCGGACTTCAGGCCGGACTGTGCCGTGTCGTAGGACGGCAGCGGGTCCACGATGTTCTCCAGCCGCTCCCACGTGTCGCCGCCGTCCTTGGACCGGAACAGGCCGGAGCCGACGCCGCCGAAGGTGCGGCGGCCGTTGTTGCGGACGTGGTCCCACAGCGAGGCGTAGACGATCTGCGGGTTCTGCGGGTTGATCGCGACGTCGACCGCGCCGGTGGTGGCGTTCGGCGGAGCGAGCACGAGCTGCCACGTCTTGCCGCCGTCGGTCGTGCGGTACAGGCCGCGGTCGTGCACGCTGCGGGCGATGTGGCCCGAGGCCGCGACGAAGACGCGGTCGGAGTTCGTCGGGTCGACCGCGATGCGGCCGATCGCCGCGCTGTCGTCCAGGCCCACCTTCGTCCAGTTGGCGCCGTTGTCGGTCGACTTGTAGACGCCGTCGCCGAAGTAGGTCAGGCCGCCGCCGGGCGGGTTGGCCTCGCCGGTGCCGACCCACAGGTCGCCGTTGGGCGCCTGGGCGAACGCCCCCATCGTCTGGACGAGATCGTTCTTCCAGATGAAGCTCCAGTTGCTGCCGCCGTCGGTCGTCTTCCAGATGCCGCCGCCGGAGACGGCCGCGAAGGCGCTGTTGGGCGTGAAGCGGTCGGCGACGACGTCGACGACGCGGCCACCCACGTTGTACGGGCCGAGCTGGTGCCAGGCGATGCCGTTGGCGGCCGGGTCGACCGCGGCGGCCTGCGCCTGCTGGCGCTTGACCATCGCCGTGGTCACCGTGGCGTTCGAGCTCTCCTTGAGGTCCATCAGCTCGTCCGGCGTGGCGCCCTGGGTGGCGACCTCGTGCTCCGGCGCGACGACGTCGTTGGCCGAGGTGGTCGCCGAGCTCGACGTCAGCGTCGAGCCGGTGAGCGAGAACGCCACGATCGCCGCGGGCACCACGACCGCGGCCGCGCCGCCGACGGCGAACCGGACCCTGGAGCGTCTTTTGCCGGACCGCCGGCGCCGCGGAGCGGGCGGCTCCGGCGACAGGTCGCCGACACGATCCAGCAGCGGTGCGATCGGCAGCGGCGGTGGATCGTCGGGCAACGGATTGGCTGCTCGCAGCAGCTCGAACGCGTCGTTACTCACTGGGGGATCTCCACGTAGACGATGGGTGCGCGCTCGGAGCCGTCATCGGGCTTCTGGGCCTCGAGCGCGGCGGACAGGCGACGGCGCGCGCGGTGGAAGCGGACGGCCAGGGTGTTCGGGCGCAGGCCGAGGACCTGCGCGGCCTCGCGCGGCTCGAGCCCTTCCCAGGCCATCAGCAACAGCAGCTCGCGGTCTCGCTCGTCCAAGCTCGCCAGCGCCGCCTGCAGACGGGCCGAGTCCGGCCCCTCCGCGGGTGCGGGCGTGACGACCCTGCTCGGCTCGGCCGCGAGCCGAGCGAGCAGGCGCCCACGGCGGCTCTGGCCGCGAGCGTGATTGGCCAACACGTGTCGCGCGGTCCCGAGCAGCCACGGCAGCGGCTCCTCCGGCATCGCTTCCCGGCGCCGCCAGGCGACCAGGAAGACGTCGGCGACGACGTCGTCGGCGGTTTCGGGATCGCACCGGCGCATCGCGTAGCCCCGCACCGCGCCGGCGTGCCGCGTGTAGAGCGCTTCGAAGTCCAGTTTGGCTCCCACGGGCAGAAATGTCCGGCAGGCTCGATCCGATTACACGGGGCGTCGGGTCATGGTGTGGAGATGGGTCAACGCACCTGGACGTGGATCCACGTGCGCGAGCGGCATTCCTGGAAGATCTCGACGTCGCCCGTCCGCCCGCGGCCGGCGAAGGCCAGCTCGGCGTCCCACGGGTCGACCTCCGAGCGCGTGACCCGATAGCCGGCGCCCTCCAGCGCGCGCACGTAGTCGTCGTGCGTGGCGCGGATGCTGCGCTCGAGGTAGCCGTGGGTGGACCACGTCGCGTCGTTGTCGGTGTACGCGACGCCGGGCAGGACCGGGAAGCCGGCCGGGAGGTCCGGCGTGACCCGGGCGGCGCCGATGTCCGAGCACGGGCGGGTCGAGACGACGGGGACCTCGGCCTCGCCGCGGTGGCGGAACAGGTCACCGAGCCGGTGGTGCTCGACGGCGGCGACGGCGACGGTCGCGACCAGCAGGCTCGCCAGCGTCGCCTGGGCCAGCCGCGGCGAGAGCTCGCGGCTCAGCGCGCGGACGCCCAGCAGGACCGCGGCCGCGGCCGCCGTGGCCGCGCCCAGCCAGAACGGCGCGGACGGCGAGACGTACGTCCAGAGCACGCCCGCGGCGATGCTCGCCACCAGGGCGGCGGCCGCCGTCGCGGCGTAGAAGACGCCGTAGGCCGTCCCGACGTGGCCTTCGGACACGTGGTCGGCGATCCACGCGCGGCCGACGCCCTCGGTGGCGGCCACGTAGACGCCGTAGAACGCGAACAGCGGCCACACCGCCCAGGTGCCGGGCGCCAGGGCGAAGCCGACGTAGACGAGCGTGAACACGACCATGCCGAGCGCGAAGATCGCGGCGCGCGAGAGGCGGTCCGACAGCGCGCCCAGCGGCCAGGAGAGGCCCGCGAAGACGAGGTTGTAGCCCGCGTACGCGAGCACGGTCAGCAGCGTCGCCAGCCCGAGGTCGTGCGCGCGCAGCAGCAGGAACGCGTCGCTCGAGTTGCCGAGCGAGAACACGACCCAGATCAGCATCACGCTCCAGAACGAGCCCGGCAGCGCCCGCGCGCCGGCCAGCTCCGGCGCGTGCTTCTTCTTGGCGCTGACCCCGGAGGGCCGTGCCTCCCGGATGCGTCCGATCAGCACCAGCGTCACCACGCCGGGCACCACGGCCACCCACAGGATCGTCCGCAGCGAGCAGCCGGCGGCCAGCATCACGGCGGCCACCAGCGGCCCGACGATCGCGCCGATCGTGTCCGCCGAGCGGTGATAGCCGAAGGCCGAGCCGACCAGCTCCTTGGGCGTCGAGTCCCGGATCAGCGCGTCGCGCGGCGCCCCGCGCGTGCCCTTGCCGATGCGGTCGGCGATCTTCGCGCCGAGCACGTAGCCCCACGCGGGCGCGGCGGCCACGCCGGCGCGCGCGAACGTCGAGAGGCCGTAGCCGGCCATGATCCACGGGCGCCGCCGCGGCTCGGTCGCCGCGCGGTCCGACAGCCAGCCCGAGATCAGCCGGAAGCCGAGCGCCATCGCCTCCGCGATGCCCTCGATCAACCCGATCAGCGCGATCGGCGCGCCCAGCGTGACCGCGAGGAAGAGCGGGACGACCGGGTACGCGAGCTCGCTCGCCGAGTCGTTGGCCAGCGACACCAGCGCCAGGATGCGGACGTTCTCGGGCAGCGCCCGCCGCGCCGCCGCGATCCGAGCGAGCCCGCGCGGCGGCGTCTCGACCGGCGGCTGGGCGCGGACCGCGGGCCTACTCCCAGTCGATGAGGACATACTCGAGCACGCCGATCAGGACGTAGGCGATGACCGCGACCAGGACGATCGTCAGCGCCGCGGCGAACAGCAGCGGCGCGTCGTACTGGCCGCGCGCGAACTCCATCAGGTAGCCGAGCCCTTCGCTCGCGGCCACGAACTCGGCCACGATCGCGCCGGTGAACGCCAGCGTGGCGCCCATCCGCACCCCGGCGAGGATCGGCCGGGCCGCCAGCGGCAGCTCGATCCGGATCAGCGTCGTCCAGCGCCCGGCGCCCTCGGTCGCGGCCGCGTTGACCAGCGTGCGATCCACCTCGGTGAGCCCGACGGCGATGTTCACCAGCAGCGGGAAGAAGACGATCACGGCGCAGATCAGCACGTGCGAGAACAGCCCGAGCCCGAACCAGACGACGAGCAGCGGCGCCAGCGCGAGCATCGGCATCGCCTGGGTGGCCGCGATGTACGGGGACAGGACGCTCGCGAACACGCGCGACTTGGCCAGCGGGTAGGCGAGCACGGCCGACCCGGCCAGCGCCAGCAAGAAGCCGAGCAGCGCTTCCCGCAGCGTCGCCCACAGGTGGTGCCAGATGATGCCGCGCTGGGCCAGCACCCGCCACTCGTGCGCCACCGCCCACGGCGACGGCAGCGAGTAGTCCGCGACCACGTGGAGCCGGTAGATCAGCGCCCACAGGCCGAGCCCGGCGAGCACGGACACGGTGCTGATGGCGAGTGAACGCCACCCGCCCGTGCCCGCCGGACGACGACGGCGCACGCCGCTGCGCCGCTGTTCGCGGACCGGCTGGGTGAAGCCGGCGACCCGCGTCTCGTCGACGACCAACGGCGTGCTCGCCACTTACATCCTCACGTTCGCCTGGTCGGTGAACGTGTTCGTGAAGACGTTGTGCACCGACGGCGCCCCCTTCTTCGGGATCGAGCCGATCGACTGCAGGAAGTCCAGCGTGACCGGCCACGACTTCGGGTTCGACCAGCCGACCGGATGGCCCGCGGCCGGGCGCTGATAGCTCAGGCGCGCGTTGAGGATCTCCTTCTGGGTCGCGATCTGCTTGTCGGTGATGACCTCCGGCAGGCGCTTGAGCGCGATCTTCAGCGCCGCGTCCGGGTGCTGGAGCGTGTACTTCTCGCCGCGCATCGTGGCCTTCACGAACGCCGTGACCAGCTTGGGGTTGGCCTTGATCAGCTTGCGGCCGGCGATGACGCCGGTCGAGACCAGGTTCTTGTAGGCGGCCACGCGCATCACGTGCACGGGGTGGCCGAGCGCCCGAGCCTGCACCGGCTCGTTGTCGGTGAACGTCATCGCGACGTCGATCTGGTGGTTGATCAGCGCTTCGGTCTCGGCGAAGCCGATCGCGACGACCTTGACGTCGGAGCGCTTGAGGTGCCCCGCCTGCAGCAGGGCGCTGAGGCCGTAGTCGGTCGAGCTGCCCGGCACCGAGATGCCGATCTTCTTGCCCTTCAGGTCGGCCGGCTTGGTGATCTTCGGGCCGCCCTCGGCCAGCCACATGGCGCCGACCGGGTACTGCTCGTACTGTTGCGCGACGAGCTGCACGGCCGCGCCCTTGGAGGCGCCGAGCAGCGCGGTGTCGCCGCTCGCGGAGCCGAACTGGAACTTCTTCCCGTCCGCCACGGCCTGCGGCTGGTTGGGCAGCTTGTCGTAGTTGAGCTTGACGCTCAGCCCGGCCTGCTTGTAGTAGCCCATGTCCTGGGCGACGTAGTAGGGGGCGGAGACCACGTCGGGCCTGAACCCGAGCGCGACGGTCACGTTCGTCGCGGCCGTGGCGGCGCCGGGCGCCAACGCGCCCGCGGTGAGCAAGCCGACCGCCACCGTCGTGAGACGGCGCGCACGTCGTTGCATCGTTCCCTCCTTCATTTGACCCGACCGCCGAACCACGGCGGTTCCCGATGTCAGACCCCGGCTCGCCCTGGAATACTTTCCGGACGGACCCGTCCGGCTGAGCTCTATCAGGAGCCGGATGAGGTGGTCATGAGTCCTTGAGTGGAGTCATCTGAACGACGGCGCGTAGTTGCGGGCGGCGCTCAGGCGCCGGCGGCGAGGCCGTCGAGCTCGACCGTGCCCGCGGTCACGGTCACCGTCACGCGGCCGGGACGCGAACGCGCGAGCGCGCGCACGACGTCGCTGCCGCGGCGGACCGCGACGCGGCGCCGCTTCGCGCCCGCGCGCACCTCGATCGTGCCGTGGCTGCGCGGGCCGGCGACGACGAGCACGCGGCCCGCGCCGAGCCGCGCGCTGACGCGGGCGCCGCGGCTCAGGCGGGTGCGCGTGCCGCGCCACGCGCCGCGGCCGTCGCCGCGCGCGGTCCGGCCGCTGCGGCGCACGCCCGGCGCGCGGTCGTCGAGCGGCACGATCGCGCGGCCGAGCTCGGACCGCACGGCGGTGCCGAGCGCGTCGGCGACGTCGAGCCGGAGCGCGTACTCGCGGCCCGCGGGCAGCGAGAAGTCGGCGGTCCGGCGCGTGACCGCGGCGGCACGGACGCCGAGCGGCGTGGCCGTGACCGCCCAGCGCTCCGCCGGGGCGCCCGCGGTGACGAAGCGCACGCCGAGCCGCCCGCGCGCGGACGTGACGCGCGCCGACGCCAACCGCACGCGCCCGGCCGACGCGGGCGCGGCGGTCGCCGCCGGCGTCACGATCGGCGCGGGCGCCGGCGAGACGGTGGCGATGGGCGGCGCCGTCGCCGTCGGCGCCGCGGTCGGTGACGCGGTCGGGCTCGGCGACGCCGTGGTCGTCGGCGAGGCCGTCGTGGTCGGTGAAGCCGTGGCGGTCGGCGAGGCCGTCGTGGTCGGTGAAGCCGTGGCGGTCGGTGAGGCCGTGGCCGTCGGCGACGCGGTCGCGGTCGGTGACGCCGTCGGCGTCGCGGTGGCGGTCGGCGTGGGGGCGGCCTCGCGCACGGCCGCGTCCGCGGGCAGGGGGCCGCAGCCGTCGTCCCCCGGCGCGGGGACGCAGACGTCGAGCCGGTTGGACCGCACGAACCCGGGCCGCTCGGCCTTCACGCGGTGCCAGCCGGACGCGGCGAACGTCAGCTCGACCTCGCCGAGCGCGTCGGTGACGCGCGCCGCGGGATCGCCGACCCGGACCGTCTGGAACCCGTTGGCCGCGGTCTGGACCGGCGCGACCGTGACGCCCGCGGCGGGCCCGGCGTCCTCTCCCCCGTCGCCCGCGTACCGGCGCACGCGCAGGACGATCGGCCGGCCGAGCGCCACGCTCGCCGAGGCCGCGGGCGCGAAGCCGGGCCGGCCCGGCGGGTTGAGCGGCCCGGGCGGGTCCAGCCGCAGGTACGGGCGGCCGCTGAACGCGTCCCAGGTCCAGAGCGCCTCGCTGCCCGTCGGCGCCTTCACCTGGCAGCCGCCGTACGGCGTCAGCGCGCCGTCGAGCAGCACGCCCCACCACTGCGTGCCGGTCTCGGCGTCCGGCCCGAACCGCGTGATGAAGTAGTCGTCGAACCCGCCGTACCAGGTGCCGTCGAAGTCCGTCCCGGCCAGGGTCATGCCGTCGACCGCGAGCGAGGTCGGCGTCGGGCCCGGCAGCTCGTTGCGGCCCGCGTTGGTGCCGTCGCACACCCGCGTGACGGTGTCCGACGCGCCGCGGAGCGCGTGCCCGTCCGCGCGCAGCGGCCCTTCGAACAGCGTCGCCGCCACCCCCTCGACGCGCACGTACGGCGTCGCGACCTCCGCGAAGGCGGGGGTGGACAACAGCGGAACCGCGGCGAGCGCCGCGAGCAGCGTGCGTATGGACATCGTCGTTTCCTGGGTCGGGGCGACCAGGACCGACGGTGAGCCGGAGCGGCCGCCTTTGCGCGAGGCGTGGCGCTCACGTCGGGTGTTCGGACTCGGGCTCGACCTCCCGGATCTCCTTCCCAAGCTCGAAAGCTCAGTGGACCTGCGATCCGCTCGTCCCCCTCACCGCTGCGCGACAGTCCCGGATTTCCACCGGGTTCCCCAGCACGGGAGCCGGGCGATCCTACCGCTCGGCACGGATATCCTCGCCCGCCGCCGACGGCCTCGCCGTCCCGTCCACCCACCACTCGTCCTGGAAGTCGCCGCCATGACCTCAGCCGCACTCGACCGCCGCCCGCTGGTCCTCGCCGATGCCCTGCCGCTGCGCGACGCGCTGCTCGTCGCCGGCGGCGCGGGGCTGACCGCGCTCGGGGCCCAGATCGCCGTCCACGTCCCACCGTCCCCGGTCCCGGTGACCGGGCAGACGCTCGGCGTCGTGCTCGCCGGCGCGGCGCTCGGCGCCCGCCGCGGCGCGCTGTCGCAGCTGCTCTACATGCTGCTCGGCTTCGTGCTGCCGATCTACGCCGACGGCGCGCACGGGGTCGACGTCCTGTGGGGCGCGACCGGCGGCTACCTGGTCGGCTTCGTGCTCGCCGCCTGGCTCGTCGGGTACGCGGCCGAGCACGGCGCCGACCGCCACCGCCTGACCGCGATCGCCTGCTTCGCCGCGGGCCAGCTGGCGATCTTCGGGATCGGCGTGCCGTGGCTGCACGCGGCGACCGACATGTCCTGGGCCGACGCGATCCACTACGGCTTCACGATCTTCATCGTGGGCGGCGTCGTCAAGGCGCTGTTCGCCGGGCTGCTGACGCCGCTGGCCTGGCGCGCGGTCAAGCGCTGAACGCGAAAGGGCCGCGGCGCGCACCGCGCCGCGGCCCTTCGCGATCCCTACGTCACGGCGTCGTGGTCGACAGCGTGAACGTCAGGGTCTTGCCGTAGTTGCCGGCGCGGAGCGACTCTCCGGCCCCCACGGACTGCTTGAACCCGATCGTGACCTGGCTCGCGCTGACTGCGCCGGGCCAGGTGAGGAGCGTGAGCGGGCTGGCCGCACCCGGCACCGGCGCGAACGCCGTGTCGGGGTTGGCCGCGTTGGTGGCGCGCGCCTGGAGCGCCTGCTCGAGCACGTACGTGCCGTTGATCAGCTTGCCCGGGTTGACCGAGTCCGGATCGCTGACCGACAGCAGGGCGTCACCGGCCGTGCTCGTGACCGTTGCGGGCACCGACGCGCTGTAATCGGCCGCCACACCCGGCGCGATCGCGCCGAACGAGGCGGGGCCACCGACGTCAAGGGCGAGCAGCAGCGGGACGTCGGCGCTGACCGTCCCGTCGACCTGCACGCTCGGGTTCTCGACCTTGTCCACGCCGCAGTCGGCGTCGATCACCTGGCCGGCCGCGGTGTCCATGCCGCCGAGCAGGTGCTTGAGGAAGTTGGCGTCCGTGTAGGACGCCTCCGTGTGGCCGAGCGCCGTGTAGAACATCCGGCCGCCGTCGTAGCGCTTGCACCACGCGATCGGGTGGTCGTCGTCGACGCCGTCGCTGCCGTCCGCCTCGGCGTACGTGGACTCGTCCACCGTCAGCAGCACGTGGATCGGCGTCTGCGTGCGCGGGCTGACGTCAGTCCCGCCCCCGTTGACCACCGGGTTCGTGATGCCCTGGAAGTTGTACCACTCGTCGACGCGCGTCCAGCGCGCCGGCAGGTGGGACGTCGAGACCTTCGTCGCGTCCTCGACGACGACGGTCGCGGTGGGCGTGCCGTTCGGGTGATTGCGGAAGTACGCGCCCGTCAGGCGGCCGTACCAGGGCCAGCCGTACTCGGTGTCCGTCGCCGAGTGGATGCCGGCGTAACCGTTGCCGGCCTGGATGAAGCGCTCGAACGCGGCCTGCTGGTCGTCGTTGAGCACGTCGCCCGTGGTCGAGTTGAACACCACCAGGTCGTAGCGAGACAGGAACGCGTCCGTGAACAGCGAGGCGTCCTCGGTCGCGTCGACCGTGAAGTTGTTCTCCTGACCGAGCTTGCGGATCGCCGCCAGCGCGTTCGGGATCGCCGAGTGGCGGAACGCGGCCGTCTTGGAGAAGACGAGCACGTGGTAGCGCGCGTTCGGGTCCAGGGTCTGGGCGAACGCGTTGACGGTGAGCGTGCGCGTGGCCTGACCGCCGAAGCCGTCGGTCACTCGCAGCACCGGCGAGTAGCCGCCGCCCGTGGTGTAGGTGTACGACGCGGTGGCGCCGCTGGTCTCGAACGTGCCGTCACCGTCGAGGTCCCACGCGTAGGTGACCGCGTGGCCGTCCGGATCGGTCGCCGTGGCGTTGAACTGGACCGCGAGCGGGGCGATGCCGTCGCTCGGGGTGGCCGTGGCGGTCGAGATGGTCGGGTTGCGGTTGGCCTGCACGACCACGCTCAGCGTGGCCGAGCCGGTGCCGCCCTTGCCGTCGGACACGGTCACGCGGACCGTGTACGTCGCCGCGGAGGCGAACGCGTGCGTCGGGTTCTGCTGCGTCGACGTCGTCGAGTCGCCGAAGTCCCACGCGTACGTGAGCGCGTCGCCGTCGGCGTCCGTGCCGGTCGCGCTGAACGCGACCGGGACGCCCACGCGGGTGTTCCCGGTCGGGGTGCGCGACGCGGTCACCGTCGGGTCCTGGTTCGGGCCGGAGACGTTGACCGTCACCTGCGCCGAGCCGGTCCCGCCCTTGCCGTCGGACACCGTCACCTTGGCGGTGTAGATGCCCGCGTCGGCGTAGGTGTGCGCCGGGTTCTGCTGCGTCGACGTCGTCGAGTCGCCGAAGTCCCACGCGTACGTGAGCGCGTCGCCGTCCGCGTCGGCGCCGGTGGCGGTGAACGCGATCTCCGTGCCCGGCGCGACGTTGCCGGCCGGCGTGCGGCCCGCGGTCACGGTCGGGGCGCGGTTGCCCTGCGCCACCACGACGTTGAGGGTCTGGGTGGCGGTGCCGCCCTTGCCGTCGGACACGGTGAGCTTGACGTCGTACGTGCCCGGCGCCGTGTAGCGCTTGGTCGGGTTCTGCTGCGTCGACGTCGAGCTGTCGCCGAAGTCCCACGCGTAGGTGAGCGAGTCACCGTCGGCGTCGGTGGCGCTGGCGGCGAAGCTCACGTCGGTGTTGGTGTCGACGTCGCCGGACGGCGTGCGCGTCGCGGACGTGATCACCGGGTTCTCGTTCGGCGCGTTGACGCAGCCCGGGATCGCCGGGACGTTCGCCCCGGAGACCTCGAACCAGTCGAACACCGGCGTGACGACCGTCTCCGCCGCGTTGGAGAGCGCGAAGATGCCGATCTTGGCGTTCGCCGGCATCGCCGTCGAGGAGCGCCCGACCGTCGTCCAATTCGTCAGGTCCGTCGACTGCGAGCCGACGAGGTTGGTGCCGTCCCAGACCATCCGCAGGTAGAAGTCGTTCGGATAGTCCGCGGCCAGGACGGGGCCGTGGTCGGAGTTCTGGTTGCGGGGAGTCCCGGCGACCTCCTGGACGAACTCGAAGAACTCGGTGTTCGCGTTCGCGGCCGTGTTGGTCGCCGTGCGGTCCAGCTTGACGTAGTTGTCATCGTCGCCGTAGACGATGATGCCGCCCTGCTGGTACTGCACGAGGCCCTTGTGGTTGATCTTGGCCACGATCGTGAAGGCACCCGACGGCGCGGTGCGCAACACCAGGTTCTTGGCGTTGTTGGCCGTCTGGTAGAGATCGCCGGCCTGGGACGGGATCTTCACCGTGCCGTCGCTGACGATCAGGCCGGCGTCGCGCCGGACGACCGACCAGCCCGCGCCGAGCTCGTTGCCGTCGAAGTTGTCGCGGTAGACGCCCGGCGTGCAGGACGTCGGGTAGACGGTCGCCAGCGCCGTCGCGGTCGCGCTGCCGCCCTTGCCGTCGCTGACCGTGACCTTGGCGTTATAGGCGCCCGAGGTCGCGTACTTGTGCGTCGGGTTGGCGGAGGTCGCCGTGGCGCCGTCGCCGAAGTCCCACGCGTAGGTCAGCGTGTCCCCGTCCGCGTCCGACGCGGTCGCGCTGAACGCGAAGTCGGTGTTGACGTTGCCCTCGGCCGGGGTGCTCGCGGCGGTCACGACCGGGTCGCGGTTGGGCTGGGTGACGGTCACCGGCACGGTGAAGGACGCGGTGCCGCCCTTGCCGTCGGCGACCGTGACCTTGGCGTCGTAGCTGCCGGCCAGGTCGTAGCTGTGTGACGGCGTGGCGCCCTCGCCGGTCAGCCCGTCGCCGAAGTCCCAGGTGTAGGTGAGCGTGTCGCCGTCAGGGTCTGACCCGACCGCGGTGAAGGCCACCGGGGTGCCGCGCGGCACGTCGCCGGCCGGCGTCCGCGTCGCGGTGACCGTCGGCGGCTGGTTCGCCGCGTCGGCCACGACGACCGTGCCGACCATGAACGGATGGACCGTGCAGTAGAACCCGTACGTCCCCGGCGTCGGGAACACGCACTCGCCGGTCCACTCGGGCGGCAGGCCCGGACCGGCGATCGGCGGCGCGGCGAAGATCGCGAGCCCCGTCAGCTGGACGCAGTTCGTCGGCTGCGGGCCGACCTCGTTGAACGCGACGTTGTGCGCGTTGGTGCCGCCCGCGTCGTACCGGAAGGTCACCTTCTCGCCGGGGTTGACGGTCACGCTGTTGTCGCGCAGGTCGCTCTGCGACGCGTCCGTGAACAGCGAGCCCAGGTCGATGTCGTCGACCGCTTTGATCGTGCCTGGCGCGGCGGACGCCGTCGCGGGCAGCGCGCACGTGAGCACGAGCGCGGCGAGACCGGCCAGCCTTGGCAGCCTCCTCCTCAGTCCCAACACAGGAACCTCCTCCTCAGTCCCAACACGATTGACCCTCCATCGAAAGCTTTGGCTTGTACGTGGGTGCGACGCCGCGGCGGCCGCCCGGAGGCGGCCGCCGCGGGAGTGCTCTACGGCGTGGTCGTCGAGAGCGTGAACGTGAGCGTCTTGCTGTACTGACCCGCTCGCAGCGCGTCACCGGCGGCGACGTGCTGCTTGAAGGCCAGCGTCACGCTCGGGTCGTTGGCGGCCCGCGCGTACGTCACGAGCGACGTCGGGCTGGCGGAGCCGCCGACGTTCGCGAACGCGGCGCCCGCCGTGCCGACCGTGCTCGAGGCCTTGACCTGGAGCGGTGAGGTCAGCGCGTACGCGCCGTTGGTGAGGCGGCCGGTCGCCGTGTCCGACGGGTCAGCGACGGTCAGCGCCGCGTCGCCGCTGGTGGCCAGCACGTGCGCCGTGGTGAACGCGTCGTAGTCGCGGTCGATCGCCGGCGTAAGGCCGCCGAACGTCGCCGGAGCGCCGAGCGTGAGCGACAGCGCGAGCGGCACCGTGGCGCCGACCTGCTGGGTCTGCTCGACGAACAGGGGCGCCGGCACGTCCGCCGCCACGACGTCCGCCGACGCCTTGTCGCCGTCCGCGTAGTTGACCGTCAGCGTGGCCGTCTTGCTGCCGCCGCTGCGGTACGTGTGCGAGACGGACGCGTCCTGCGTGGTGACCGCCGGCGAGCCGTCGCCGAAGTCCCACGTGTAGGAGACGCCGCCGGACTTGCCGATGTCGAACGTCACGGTGCTGCCGGACGCCGGGACGCTGGCCTTCGGGTCGGGACCCGGCGTGTCCGGGCCGCCGACGTACGAGAACCGCCAGATGCCCATCAGCGAGTTGTTGAACACGTAGTAGCCGCCGCCGTAGGAGCCGACGTACAGCGCGCCGTCCGCCCCGAAGTCCATGAACACCGGGCGCGTGTTGCCGATGATCGACGTCGAGACGATGCCGTACAGCGAGTCCGCGGCGACCGGCTGGCCGCCCTGGAACTGCGTCGCCGGGTCCATCAGCAGCGCGTGGCGGGTCGCGTTCGCCTGGGCGAAGTCGACCATGAACCAGCGCCCGTCCCAGTAGGACGGCCACGCGTCCGTCTTGTTGTCCCCCGCTGGCCTGCGGTAGATGCCACCGTCGATCGGCGCCTGGCTGCCGCCGATGATCCACGGGCACAGCCGGGCGGTGTCCGCCGACGAGTTCGTCGACGAGTACAGGCCGATGCCGTTGGCGTTCTTCTTGTAGCTGTAGCAGCCGCCCTGCGGGCCGTACCAGATGTTGACCGGCTTCGGCGCGGGGATCGTCTCGAGGCCGGTGTTGTACGGCGAGTCGTTGACGATCGGGCCGCGGCAGTCGAAGTAGCCGCCGGTCTGCCCGTCGGCGCCGCCGCCGACGGTGTTCGGGTGACCGAACGGGGCGGGCTCGCCGCCGTTGCGGTTCGGCAGCTTGGCGCGGTAGCTCCAGCGGTTGCC
Source organism: Solirubrobacter sp. (assembly GCA_035555675.1). Taxonomy (GTDB): domain Bacteria; phylum Actinomycetota; class Thermoleophilia; order Solirubrobacterales; family Solirubrobacteraceae; genus Solirubrobacter. Next base: position 31,992 of record DATMGH010000058.1, read on the forward strand.
GGCCTGGCAGTACGGCCAGCCCCAGTTGCCCGCGGAGTTCATCATCGTGGCGTTCTCGGTCTTGGCCGGGCCCCACTGCGGGTTCTCGGAGCCCATGTCCGGGCCGATCCAGGCCGTGGTGATCGCGTCGGTCTTCTTGTCGATGTGGATCGTGTAGTTCGACCGCACGCCCATCGCGAAGATCTCCGGCTTGGCCTTGCCGCTGGTCACCGCCTCGCTGTCGGGCGCGAACAGGTTCGGGCCGTTCGGTGCGTCGGTGGTGGGGATCGTGTACGTCTTGCCGATGCCCGGCTCGCTGCCCGGGTCGGCGAGCGGCTTGATGCGGATGATCTTGCCCTCGTAGACGTTGGTGTTGCCGGACGTGCTGCGCGCGTCGCCGTAGGAGATCAGCGGCCCGGTGTCGGCCGGCCGGTCAGCCGGGTCGACGTCGCCGCAGTGCGTCGTCGCGCCGGCGCCCGGGCACGGCAGCGTGAAGTGCGGGTCCGGGTTGACGTAGCCGCCGTTGTTGTTGTTGGACTGGTTGTTGGCGCCGTTGGCGCTGGTGCCGTTCGGCGTGCTGTCGCCGTTGGTGACGTACAGATTGCCCTTGGAGTCGAAGGCCATGCCGGCGCCGTTGTGGCAGCAGCTGTAGACCTGCGACATGTAGCTGAAGATCACTTTCTCCGAGCCGGCCACGAGCGACTTCGTCGCGTCGTCGTACGTGAAGCGCGAGATGCGCTTCTCGCCCTTGTAGGAGCGGCGGTCAAAGCCCGGGCCGAGCCGCGGCTCGGCGTCCTTGCCCTGCTCGCCACCCCAGTACGGGTAGTACTGGACGTAGATGTACGGGCGGCCCTTGGTGAAGTCGGGGTCGAGGACCATGCCGACCAGGCCGGACTCTGTGGTGGACGTCTGCCCGTACTCGGGCGTGCTGCCGTGCGCGCCGAAGACCGAGAGGTTGGCGACCATGCTGATCTTCGCCGGGTTCTGGTCGTTGGAGCCGGGGACGCGCGGGTCCCAGACGTGGATCGTGCCGCAGCCGAGGCCGGTGTTGGCCTGGTCCCAGTCGCGGATCTGGACGTACGTGCTCGAGCAGATCGCGCGGCCGCCGTAGAAGACGCGGCCGTCGTCGGCCAGCGCGGACTTCGTCATCTCGCCGAAGTACTGGTTCGAGCCGGCGGGGTTCTGCGGCGTCAGCCGCGTCGAGACGTAGTTCGAGTTGATCGTGGCCTTGCAGCCGCCGCGGACCATGCCGGCCGCCCACTGGATCGCGCCCAGCAGGTGCTTGCGGATGTCGGCGTTGGCGAGGCTGTCGGACGTGCTGCCGAGCTCGGTGTAGAACGAGCGGCCCTGCTGGAGGTCGCGGCACCAGGAGGCGGGGCGCTCGAGCTGCGGCTGCATCGTCGCGGTCGTGCCGGTGAAGCGCGAGACCGCGTCGTTGGGCACCGACGAGCCATCCAGCACCGAGCTGTTGCCGCGAACGCGCGCGACCGTATGGACGGTGCCGGTCGGGTTGGTGGCCCACGTGTACCAGGTCTCGGTCTGGTTCTTGGCCAGCAGCGGGAGCTGGCGGGTCGCCGGGTGCACGCGGTCGAGGAACTCGACGTCGGCGGCGCTGGAGGCGCCGCTGCCGGTGATGCGCGCGCCGGTCAGGCCGGTCAGCGTGTTGAAGAACGCGGCGCCGCCCTGCTCGAGCAGCGCGGTCTCGCCGATGCCGACCCAGCCGCCGCCGCCGTTGACGTAGTCCTGCAGCGCGGTCTCGCCGGCCGCGTCGAGCGCGTCGCCGGCCGAGTTGACGAACACCACGGCGCGGTAGTTGGCGAGATTGTCGGCGCTGATCTTCGCCTTGTCGGCGGTCGAGTCGACCGTGAAGTCGTTGGCTGCCCCGAGCGCGGTGATCGCCGTCACCGCGTCGGCGCTGCTGGCGTTCGGCGTGCCGCCGGTGCCGGTGAACACGAGCACCTTCCCGGCGTTGGCGAGCGCCGGGCCGGCGCCCAAGGCGAGTACCGCCGCGAGTGCGACGAACAACGCGGACACGGGCCTGAGCGCGCGTCGTGCTCGTGCGCGCCTCCCCGCGTCCGCGGACCGACCATTCGACGGCCGAGCCGTCAAAGCAAGGTGCATCCGTTCCCTCCTCCGAAGTGCTGGCGACCGGCTGGCCGAGCGCGACCCAAGACCCTCTCGTCACAACAGGTCGGCCCGGACCCGCGCTGACGCTAACGCAGTTCGGCGGCTCCGTCAACGAATTCCTTTCATTTCATTGCAAGGGATTACGAAGAATCTTTCACCCCCAATGACAAGTTCGTCGATCGACCCCATGTATGTGCACGGCGTGAGGCGCAATCTGCGAAATCGCCAGTGACAACCGGGCCTTGTCATCCGATGAATCGTCGACAAATCCGTTCAAGGAATGACATGCGTTTTCACGCCAGCGGCAGCGCGACGGACACGATCGTCCCCCGCCCGGGCAGGCTGACCACCGTCAGCGACCCGCCCGCCGCCTCGGCGCGGTCGCGCAACCCGGCGATCCCGGTGCCGCGGTCCGGGTCCGCGCCGCCCCGGCCGTCGTCGGAGATCGCGCAGCGCAGCATCCGCCCGTCGCGCCGCACGGTCACCTCGGCGCGCGCGGCGCCCGCGTGGCGGGCGACGTTGGTCAGCGCCTCGGAGACGATGTAGTAGAGCGTCGCCTCCAGCGCCGGCGGCAGCCGCCCCTCCGGCAGCTCCAGGCCGACCTCGACCGGCAGCCGGCCGGCCAGGACCTCGAGCGTGCGAGCGAGGCCGTGCTCGGCCAGGATCGCCGGGTGCAGGCCGCGGGCGATCTCGCGCAGCTCCTCCAGCCCGGTGCCGAGCTCCTCCAGCGCTTCGTCGAGCAGCCGCCCCACGAGGTCCGGCTGCGTGGACAGCTGGGAGCGCGCGACGCGCAGCTTGACCGCCACCGACACGAGGTGCTGCTGCGCGCCGTCGTGCAGGTTGCGCTCCAGCCGCCGGCGCTCCTCGTCGGACGCCTCGACCAGCCGCGCGCGCGAGGAGATCAGGTCCGCGCGCGCCTGCGCGCTCGCGACCGCCAGCGAGACCAGCTCGCAGAACGCCGCCAGCCGGCTCTCGCTGTCGGCCGGCAGCGGGTCCTCGCCGGCGATCGTGACCGTGCCCCACAACCGGCCGCCGACCACGATCGGCGCCGCCGCCGACGAGCGGTAGCCGACCCGGAAGACCACGTCGGCGATCGCGCCCTCGCGGCGCGAGCCCCAGTCGTCGACGCGCGCGGCCGCACCGGTGCGCAGGACGCGGCCGACCGCCGAGTCCTCTTCGGTCGGCAGCCGGTCGCCGACGCGCAGCACGTCGACGCCGTCGGTGTTGTGGCGCCCGACGATCCGCACGCTCCCGTCGTCCTCGTAGCGCATCACCGCGGACGCGTTGACGCCGAGCACGCGCGCGCACTCCTCCGAGACGGCCGAGAACACGCGCTCGGGGCTGACCTCGGCGGCGACCAGGGTCGCGACGCGGCGCAGTGCGCGCTGCTCGGACGCCAGCCGCGAGACCTCGACCAGCTTGGCCGCCGGGTCGCCGCGCAGCGCCTGGTCGGTGTGCTCGCGGTGCGGCTCGCGGTCGGTCAGGTCGATGCCGGTGGTCACCAGCGCCGCCAACGCGCCGTCGTCGCCGGCCATCGGCCGGTTCGACCACGCGATCAGGCGCCGCCCACCCTCTTTCGTGCGCCAGTGGCCGACCTGCGGGCTCGGCGCGCCGGTGCGGAAGACGTAGGAGATGAAGTCCTGGAACGCCTCGCGCTCCTCCGACGGGATCACGAAGTCGCGCGCGTCGCGGCCCAGGACCTCCTCGCGCCGGTAGCCGGTCGCGCGCTCGCACGCGTCGTTGAAGAGCAGGATCCGGGCCTGGGCGTCGAGCACGCAGACCAGCGACTGCGTCGTCTCCGTCAGGATCGCCGCGAAGGACTCGCCGAGCACGAAGTCCTGGTCCACGCCCGGAGGCTACTCAACTGACGAGGGGCCGGAGAAACGCGAGCGACCGCTCCGCCTCCTCGATCGTGCCGCACTCCACGCTGAGCACGAGGTCGCGGCCGCGCAGGATGTGCAGCACGCGCTCCCAGTCGACGACGCCGTCGCCGCACGCGCACCCGACCGGCGTGCCGGTGACGGTGCCGCGCTCGCGCTCGGCGTGCTCGATCGAGATGTCCTTGGCGTGCACGTGGCGGACCAGGTCCTGGACCGCCTCGAGCGCCTCGTACGGATCCTCCTGCCCGGCCAGGAACGAGTTGCCGGTGTCCCAGTTGACGCCGATGCGCTCGGAGGGCACGAGCTCGACGATCCGCCGCAGGCCGGCGGCCGTTTTCGTGTAGACGCCGTGCGGCTCGATGCAGACGTCGACGCCGTGGCGGCGCGCGACCTGGTCCGCGCGCGTGAGCGTGTAGCGCATGATCTCGTGCGCGAACGCGTCGTCGTCGAGCCAGTCCGGCTTGAGCATCTCGTCCGTGTTGACCCAGCGGGCGCCGAGGAAGTCGGCGAGCAGGATCGAGCGCGTGAGCCGCGGCACCGCCGCCTCCGGCTTCATCAGCGGGCTGTGCCCCGAGATCGAGACGACGTCGACGCCGTGGCGCGCGCAGATGTCGCGCATCAGCAGCGGGTCCTCCTCGAGCGAGAACGAGTGGAAGTACCCGACCTCGCTGAGCAGCCCCCAGCCGGTGTGCACCATCGGCTCGATGTGCTCGTAGCCGAGCCCGGCGGCGATCTCCACGCCCTGCTCGAAGCTCTTGTCCGCGGAACGGCAGAACTCCATGTTGAGTGCGATCGTGAACATGCCTCGCGACGCTAGGGCGGCCGCCCGCAGTTGTCGTCCGGCCGGTGCCGGTGGTAGATCTCACACATGCGCCCGGCCGTCTACACCGCGCCCGGCGACGTCTACGTCGCCGACCACTGCGCGCCGCTGAGCGCCGCGGTGCAGCGCGGCGAGCTGGAGATGGCGGCGCTCGCGCGCGGCGCGTACCCGGGCGCGCGGCTGGGCGCGCGGGCGCTGCCCGGCGTGCGCACCGTCGGCTTCTGGGACGCCGGGCGCGAGCAGCGCTGGGGCCTGGACTGGCACCGCAACGAGGGCATCGAGCTGACGTGGCTCGAGCGGGGCCGGCTGCCGTTCGCGACCGACGCGGTGCCGACGACGCTGCGCGCGGGCGACCTGACGATCACGCGCCCGTGGCAGCGTCACCGGGTCGGCGCGCCGGACGTGACGCCGGGCCGGCTGCACTGGCTGGTCGTCGACGTCGGCGTGCGGCGCCCGGACCAGCCGTGGCGCTGGCCGGCCTGGCTGCGCGCGACCGCCGGCGACCTGTCGCGGCTGACCGAGCTGCTGCGCGGGAACGAGCATCCGGTGTGGCCGGGCGACGAGGCGGTCGCGGACGCGTTCCGCCGCCTCGGGGACACGGTCGCGCAGGGACGCACGCGCTGGGTCGGCGCGCGCATCTGCGAGCTGCTGCTCGCGGTCGGCGAGCTGCTGGAGCGGCGCGACCCGCCGCTGGACGCGTCGCTGTCGAGCACCGAGCGCGCCGTCGCCACGTTCCTGCTCGAGCAGCTGCCGGAGCGCGCCGGCGAGCCCTGGACGCTGGACGCGCTGGCGGCCGAGTGCGGCCTGCGCCGCACGCGCTTCACGCACTACTGCGAGCGGATCACGAACCGCACGCCCGCGGCGTACCTGACCGCGGTGCGCGTGGAGCGGGCGGCGCGGGCGCTCGCGGAGACCGACGCGTCGGTCACCGCGGTCGCGCACGCGTGCGGCTTCGCCTCCAGCCAGTACTTTGCGACCGTGTTCCGCCGCGCGCTCGGCGTGACGCCGAGCGCGTTCCGCGCCGCGGCCCCGGAGCCGTGAACGTGTCGATGCCCGTCGTCTGCAGGTCGGGCGGACGCACCCGGGCGCGGTGGGAGCGCGGCTAGGCTGGTCTGCGCCTGTGTCGCCTGCTGCTTCCAGCCCGCGGCGGGTGCTGGGGGGCCTCGCCGCACTCGGTCTCGTCGCCTGCGTCGTCCCGCTCGCGGTGGCGATCGACAGCGTCGGTGGGCACCACCGCGACCTGATCGCGGTGTTCGCGCCGCTGATCGGCGGGGCGTCGATCGGCACCGGCCTGCGCGCCTGGCAGCGGCGCCCCGAGAACCGTTTCGGCGCACTGCTGGTGGCGATGGGGTTCGCGTACTGCCTGTCCGGGCTGATCGCGTCCACCGCGTCGTGGCCGTTCACGGTCGGCCTCGCGCTGATCGCCGTGCCGTACGCGATCCTGTTCCACATCCTGCTCGCGTTCCCGTCCGGGCGGCTGGCGACCCGCACGGACGTCGCACTGACCGCCGCGATGTACGCGGTCGCCAGCGCGGGCTGGTGGGTCTGCATGGTGCTCGAGGACACCGCGGCGTTCGGGCTGCCCGCCAACCCGCTGCTGATCGACGCCAAGCCGGACCTGTTCGACGTGCTCTCGCGCACGCGGCTCGCGCTGGTCGTGGTCCTGATCGCCGGCCTGGGCGTGGTGGTCGCGCGGCGCTGGCGCGGCGCGACCCGCCCGCAGCGGCGCGCGCTCACGCTGGTCTACGCGAGCGGCGGGTTGGTGCTCGCGCTCTACGCCGTCTGGTCGGTGCTCGGCGTGCTCGACGTGGCGCCGGGGACGCAGGAGACGCTCGAGCGGGCGCGCGTGGTCGCGCTCGCCGGCGTCCCGTTCGCGTTCCTGGCCGGGCTGCTGCGCAGCCGCGTGGCGGGCGCGAACGCGGTCGGCGAGCTGATCGCGCAGCTCGGCGGCGGGCGCGACTCGCGGACGCTGCAGCAGGCGCTCGGTGAGGCGCTCGGCGACCCGTCGCTGGCGCTCGCCTACTGGCTGCCCGAGCGTGGCGAGTGGGTCGACGCGGGCGGCGAGCCGGTCACGCCGCCACGTGACCCCGCGGCGCGTACGACCGTCGAGCGCGACGGCCGCCCGGTCGCGCTGCTGCTGCACGACCCGTCGCTGGCGGAGCAGCCCGAGCTGGTGCACGCCGTCGGCGGCGCCGCCGCGCTCGCGCTGGAGAACGAGCGGCTGACCGCCGAGCTGCGGGCCACGGTCTCCGAGCTGCGCGCGTCGCGCGCCCGGATCGTCGAGAGCGCCGACGCCGCCCGGCGCCGGATCGAGCGCGACCTGCACGACGGCGCGCAGCAGCGGCTCGTGGCGCTGGCGCTCGGGCTGCGGCTGGCGCGGCGCCGGGTCGACGACGATGCCGACGGCGCGAAGGCGCTGCTCGACGACGCCTCGCGCGACCTCGACGAAGCGATCCGCGAGCTGCGCGAGCTGGCCCGCGGCATCCACCCCGCCGTGCTCTCGGACCGCGGGCTCGGCTTCGCGCTGCAGGCGCTGGCGGCGCGGATGCCGCTGCCGATCGAGCTCAACGCGCTGCCGACCGAGCGGCTGCCGGAGCGCGTCGAGGCCGCCAGCTACTTCGTGGTCGCCGAGGCGATCACGAACGTCGCCCGCTACGCGCAGGCGACCCACGCGCGAGTGGACGTGCGCTGCGACGGCACGCGCCTGATCGTGGAGGTAGTCGACGACGGCGTCGGCGGCGCCGACCCGGCCAACGGCTCCGGGCTGCGCGGGCTCAGCGACCGGATCGCCGCGCTCGACGGGCGGCTCGAGGTCGCCTCGGAAGCCGGGCGCGGCACGACCGTGCGCGCGCTGATCCCGCTCGCTTGACTCGGGCCGCGGGAGCTGTTTGAGTCGGCACGTGCCCGAGCGCGATGTCGCCGCCGCCGCCGAGAGCGCCGTCCTGGTGCCGGCGATCGAGCAGGCGAATCCGGTGCCCGCGGGCGCGATCGGACGCGTGCTGGCGCTGCAGCGCACCGCGGGCAACGCCGCCGTCGCGCGCCTGCTCAAGGGCGATCACGCCGAGCCGTCGGAACCGACCGGGCCGGCGCCCGCCGCGCCCGCGACGGCGTCCGCCGCCGCGCCGGGCTCCGAGGGGCCGGCCGGCGAGGAGACCGAGGAGCAGAGCGGCGAGATCGAAGCGATCGAGGGCGAGGAGATCACGACGGGCGGCTGCGACGCGCCGCTCAGCCGCCTCGGCCGCGCGCTGCCGGCGCTCGGCGGGGACGTGCGCGTGAGCCCGCACGTCACGCTGGACGTCGCGCACCGTCAGGCGCCCGCCCGTGGCGCCGGTGCCGGGAAGGGCGACGCGATCAACCACGCGATCTCGATCGGCTCGCAGCTCACCGAGGACGCGTCCGCCCCGGGCGCGGGCGAGTTCGGCGTCGAGAAGGTCAAGTACAAGATCGACAACATCAAGTGGACGCACCGCCCGGCGACCAAGACGGTGGACGTCAACGCGCGCGTGTTCCTGGACATCACGTGGGGCGTCCACAGCCTCGGGCGCACGAACGTGCCGTCCGCGGCGGACGCGGTCGTCACGTCGGCGACGTGGAAGGCGATCGCCGACGACCTGCGCCCGGACGGCACCGGCCGCCCGACGCGCAGCACGTACTGGGCCGAGGACCTCACGCGCAAGCACGAGAACTTCCACGCTTCCGACGACATCGGCCGTGCCACGCTCTACCTCCCGACCGCGCGCACGTGGCTGAGCGCGCAGACGGTCAGCGCGGGCAGCGTCGAGGCCGACGTCAAGGCGCACCTGGAGACGATGCGGGGGAAGATCGAAGCCGACGGCTGGGCCTGGTACGGCACGGGCGGCGAGGACCGCGCGTACGCGGACGGCAAGAGCTCCTACGCGAGCCGCGTCGCGGGCATCGAAGCGGCCGCGGCGGCGAAGAAGTGGTGAGGGCGACGCGGCGGTGCGGGCTCGAGCGACGGGCGCGGCGGCGGCGGGCGGCGCGATGACCGGCGCGGCTGACGCCGATGCGGCGCGCGAGCGCGCGTCGCAGGCGCGGCTCGCCGAGCGCGGCTACGAGGACGTCGCCGGCCTGCTGCGGGCGCTGCACGGCGACGAGCACCAGGGCGTGCGGGCCGAGGCGGCGTTCCTGCTGGGGCGGCTCGGCGACGACGCGCGGGCGGCGCTCGGCGGCGACGCGCGCGCGGGGCTCGCCGGCGGCGACGACGACGCGCGCGCGGGGCTCGCCGGCGGCGACGACGCACGCGCCGGGCTCGCGGCCGCGGCGCGCGACGACGGCGCGGCGCGGGTGCGCGTGGAAGCCGCGCTCGCGCTCGGGCGCCTCGGGGACCCCGCCGCCGCGCTCCCGATCCTGCGCGCCGAAGTCGAGGGCGCGTTCTTCGCCGACGCGCCGATCCGCGCCGCCCGCGCGCTCGCGCTGCTCGGCGACGCGTCCGGCTGGCCGCGCATCGAGGCCGCGCTGGCCTCGGACCAGCCGGCTGAGCGCATGGAGGCGGTCGCGTCCCTATCCGCGTTCGTCCCGCTCGCCGGCGCGACGATCGACCCGGTCGCCGCGCTGCACCGCGCCAGCGGCGACCCCGAGCCGGTGATCGCCAACGACGCGCGCGCGGCGCTCGAGCACCTGTAGGCGACCGGCCCGGCCGGCCGCCCACGCCACCCGGCCTCTAGGCGAGCAGCTTCGCCTTCAGCGCGTCGTACTCGGCCTGCGTGATCGCGCCGCTGTCGAGCAGCCCCTTGGCCTTCTCGAGCTCGCTCGCCGCGCCGCCGCCGCTGCCGCCGCCCTGGTTGGCGACCGACTGCACGTAGCTGGCGAACTGCTCCTGCGCGACGGCCGCCTGCTTGGCGCTGCGCTCGGCCATGCCGTGGCCGTTGACGATCAGGTACGTCAACACGCCGATGAACGGCAGGACGATCATGAAGATCAGCCACAGCGCCTTGATCCATCCGGACGTGTCATGACGGCGGAACAGGTCGCCCACGATCACGATCAGCACCCAGATCCACGCGACCCAGGCGAAGAAGATGATCATCGACCAGAGGATGTTCAAAAACGGGTAATCAGCGGCCAACAGCATGCGGTAGTCCTCCGAGAGGTGGGATTCGTCGCCCACCGTCTATCACGTGGGGATGACGGTGTCTCATCCCGTCGGAGTGATTTCGCGCTGCGGCGCCGATTTTCCGGCCGGCACGCGGTCGCGCGCAACGAAGCGCCCGTCCCCCGGATCGCCCACCACGTCGCCGTCGTCGACGACCACGCGGCCGCGTACGAGCACGGTCCGCGCGCCGCCGTGCACGCGCAGCCCCTCGTAGATCGAGTAGTCCGCGCGCGAGCGGTGCGTCGCGGCCGAGATCTCGACCTCGCGCTCCGGATCCCACAGCACCAGGTCGGCGTCGCTGCCGACCGCGATCGTCCCCTTGCGCGGGTACAGGCCGAACAGGCGCGCCGGCGTGGTCGAGCAGAGATCGACGAGATCGCTCGCGGTCAGCCGCTCGGCGCGCACGCCGAGCTCCCACAGCACCTGCATCCGGTGCTCGATCCCCGGCGCGCCGTTCGGCATCAGCGAGAAGTCCGCGGCCGGCGCCTTCTCGGTCGCGTACTGGTACGGGCAGTGGTCGCTCCCGACCGACTGCAGCTCCCGGCGCGCCAGCGCCCGCCACAGCGCCTCGCGGTCGGCCAGCGTCCGCGGCGGCGGCGTGAAGACGTACTTGGCGCCGTCCTCGCGGTCGAGCGCCGCCTCGTCGATCACCAGGTACTGCGGGCACGTCTCGCCCCAGACGGCCGCGCCCGCACGCCGGGCCGCGACGATCGGCTCGAGCGCCTCGCGGCAGGACACGTGCACCACGTAGAGCGGCGCTCCGGCCAGCCGCGCGAGCGTGATCGCCCGCGCGGTCGCCTCGGCCTCGGTCAGCGGCGGGCGCGTGGCGGCGTGCCAGCGCGGCTCCACGTGCCCGGCGGCGAGCGCGCGCTTGACGAGCACGTCGATCACGTCGCCGTTCTCGGCGTGCACCAGCGTCAGGCAGCCCTCGCGGCGGCCGACCTCGAGCGTCCGGAAGAGCGTCTCGTCGTCGACCATCACGTCGCCCTTGTAGGCCATGAACAGCTTGAAGCTGGTCACGCCCTGAGCGGCCAGCTCGGCGAGGTCGGAGAGCGTCCCGCCGCGCCGCAGGTCGGTGACGGCGACGTGGAAGCCGACGTCCACCAGCGGCGGGGTGCGCTCCAGCTTGCCGTGCCACTTCGCGAGCGTGTCCGGGAATGACCGCCCCGGCTCCTGCATCGCGAAGTCGACCACGCAGGTGGTGCCGCCGGCCGCGGCGGCGGCGGTCGCGACCGTGAAGTCGTCGGCCGTCGTCCAGCTGGCCTCGTCGAGGTCGATGTGGGTGTGCGGGTCGACGCCGCCCGGCATGACGAGCAGGCCCTCCGCATCGATCACCGTTCCGGCGGACGCGAGCGCCTCGCCGATCGCCGTGATCCGCCCGTGCTCGACGAGCACATCGGCGTCGTACTCGCCGGCCGCCGTCACGACGCGGCCGCCGCGGATCAGCACGGAGCTCATGCGCGCCCTCCTGTTGGTTTGAGCCCAAGCGTCCGGCGGGCCCGCGGCAGCGACAACTGTGGGTGCTCAGAGGCCCCCAGGCGACGTTCGTGCTTTTTACGATTGCCGCCACCGCTGCCCTGGCGGATCGTGGTGCCGGTCAACGAGCCGTCGGCTGCGTTCCGCGAACCGCTCGCGGCGCCGCCGACCACCCGTCCCCATCCCAGGTTGGAGAGGTCGCGATGCCCCGTAAGCCGATCACCCGTGCGCTGGTGGCCCTCGTGCTGGTGGCCTGCGTAGCCGGAGTCGCGCTGCTGGCGTTCTCAGGCAGCGACGAGAGCTCCGGCGGCACCAAGAACGCCGCCGCCGGGACCGCGAAGTCCGGTGGGACGCTCGTCTACGCCGTCCCGGCCGTGCCCGAGATCCTCGACTCGTTTCCGTACGGCGGCGACGGCACGCGCTGGCTGAACATCACGCTCAACTCGCAGCTGATTGACTACGACACGTCCAAGCTCCAGGACGCCGGCTGCGGGAAGGTGGCCTCCAGCGCCGACGTGCGCGGCAACCTCGCCGAGTCCTACACCGTGAGCCCGGATCGCAGCTCGATCACGCTCAAGCTGCACGACACGCGCAGCGCCTACGGCAATCCGCTCACCGCGGAGGACGTCAAGTGGAGCTTCGCGCGCATCCTGGCGCTCGGGTCGTTCATGGCGAACACGCTCGGCGCCAACGGTCACTACGACCTCGACGACTTCGTGAACGTGGTCGACCCGCACACGGTCAGGATCAACATCAAGCAGCCGTTCTCGTTCGAGGTCGCGCTGCTCACCAACAACCTCCTGACGGTCTGGGACAGCACCGAGGCGCGCAAGCACGCCACCGCCAAGGACCCGTGGGCGACCAAGTGGATGGCGACGCACACGGCCGACTTCGGCCCGTGGCAGCTCGAGAGCTTCACGCCCGGCAGCGAGATCATCCTCAAGCGCAACCCGAACTACACGCTCACGCGCGGCAACGTCGACCGGGTCGTGATGCGCGCGGTGCCCGACTCGTCGGTGCGGACGCAGCTGCTGACGGCCGGCGACGCGGACATCACCGCCCGCCTGTCCTACGACGAGTACAAGCAGCTCACCACGGTGGACGGCGTGAAGGTGCAGAAGTGCGTCTCGCCGAACCGTGACTACCTGATCCTCAACCACAAAGAGCCCGCGCTGTCGAAGCCGGACGTCCGGCGCGCGATCTCGCTCGCGATCGACCGCCAGGCGCTCGTCGACTCCGCCTACCAGGGCTACGGCGCGCCGGCCCGCTACGGCCTGTCGCAGTTCATCGACTTCCCGAAGCCCGCGGAGAGCGGCCAGCTCCAGTACGACCCGGAGAAGGCCAAGCAGCTGCTCGCCGCGGCCGGCTACCCGGACGGCTTCCAGCTGAACCTGCTCTACAGCGCGGTCCGCCCCGGCTCGGTGGTGATGCAGTCCGCGCCGGTGATCCAGTCGATGCTGGCCAAGGTCGGGATCAAGGTGAAGCTGCGCAACGTCGCCGGCGGCACCGACTTCTACAAGAGCTACAGCGAAGGCAACTACGAAGCGGTGCTCTACAGCGAAGGCAGCCCGCTGAGCGACCCGACGTACTCCGCCTCGACGTTCCTCAAGACCGGCGGCAACGACAACACGTTCGGCTACTCGAGCAAGCAGTTCGACAAGACGCTCGCCGACGCGAAGGCGCTGACCGTCGGCCCTGAGCAGCAGAAGCTCCTGGCCCAGCTGTCGCAGATCTCCGTCGACGACGTCTCGATCGTGTTCCTGGTCGACCAGGCCTCGGTGGTGCCGATGCGCTCGAGCCTCAGCGGCTACCAGGCCCGCCCCCAGGGCGAAGTCGTGCCCTCCGATCTCTCGAAGGGCTAGATGGCGCGGATCGCCGACACGCAGCCGCCGCTCGAGTCGCTCGCCGAGCTGCTCGAGCCGCGCCGCTGCGCGCTGCTCGTGATCGACATGCAGCGCGGGGCGTGCGAGGCGGGCGGAGCGATGGGCCGCGCCGGGCAGGCCGTCTCCCGGGTCGCGGCGATCGCGCCCCGCTGCGGCGCCGCGATCGCGGCCGCCCGCGCGGCGGGCGCGCTGCTCGTCCACGTGCGGGTGGCGAACCTCCCGGGCGGCGCGAGCAGCTCGCCGGCCTGGCGGCGGTCGCTCGCGCTGATCTCCGACGTCGACCCGTCCGAGCTCAGCGTCGAGGGCACGTGGGAGACCGAGTTCTGCGCCGAGTGCGCGCCCGCGCCCGGTGAGACGGTGATCACCAAGCGCCGGCCGAGCGCGTTCCTGGGCACCGACCTCGAGCTGATCCTGCGCGCGGCGGGGATCGAGACCGTCGCCGTCGTCGGCACGGCCACGCCCGGCTGCGTCGAGACCACGATCCGCGACGCCGCCCAGCGCGACTTCTACACGGTGCTGATCGAGGACTGCGTGGCCAGCAACGACGCCGCGCTCGACGAGGCCGCGCTGCTGGTGCTGCGCGCCCGCCACGACCACTGCACGCTCGAGACCCTGCTCGCGACCTGGGGCGCGCCGTGACGGTCGTCGCCGACGCCCACGTGCGTCCCGAGCGGGTGGGCGCCGGGCGCCTGAAGGCGCTCGCGCGCGCCACCGGCCGCAACGTCGGCCTGGTCGCGGGCGTCGTGATCCTGCTGGCGATGCTCGGCGCGGCGTACTTCGCGCCGCTCGGCGTCGACCCGCTCACGCCGGACATCGCCAGCACGCTCCAGCCGCCGAGCCACGCGCACTGGTTCGGGACCGACCGCGTCGGCTTCGACGTCTTCTCGCGCACGATCTTCTCCGCCCGGCGCGACATCCCGCTCGCGATCGCGGCCACGCTGTTCTCGGTCGCGCTCGGCGTGCCGCTCGGCCTGTTCGCCGCGTCCGGCCGCTGGGGCGAGCGCTTCATGCGCGGCGTCGACGTCTTCCAGGCGCTTCCGACCGTCGTGCTCGCGATCGTGATCGTCCAGCTCGCCGGTCAGGGCTCGGTGGTGATCATCCTGGCGATCGCGATCGTCAACGTGCCGCGCTTCACGCGGCTCGTCCGCAGCGAGGCGATCAGCCTGCGCGAGGTCCGCTTCGTCGAGGCGGCGATCGCCACCGGGTGCTCGCCGGCGCGAGTGCTGGTCAACCACATCCTGCGCAACGCGTACGGGATCGTGCTCGTGCAGTGCTCGCTGGTGGCGGCCAACTCGATCATCGTGATCGCGGCGCTGAACTTCCTCGGGCTCGGCTTCTCGCCGCCGGAGCCGACGTGGGGCTCGATGATCCAGGCCGGCGCCCAGAGCATGGCGCAGGGCCAGTGGTGGATCGCGGTCTTCCCCGGCGTCGCGGTCTTCATCGCCGTCATGAGCTTCAACCTGATCGCCGACGGGCTCGAGCACATCTTCTACCCGTCCGGGGGTCGGCACTGATGCTGGAGCTGCGCGAGGTCAGCACCGTCTTCAACACGCGGCGCGGCACCGTCCACGCCGTCAACGGCGTGTCCTTCGACGTCCCGGCCGGGCGGATGGTCGGCGTCGTCGGCGAGTCGGGCTGCGGGAAGTCCGTGACCGTCCGCTCGGTGATCGGCCTGATCCGGCCGCCCGGGCGGGTGACCGGCGGCCAGGCGCTGTTCGAGGGCCACGATCTGCTGGCGATGCGCCGGCGCGAGCTGCGCCGGGTGCTCGGCGCCCGGATCGGGTTCGTCGGCCAGCAGCCGTTCGCGTCGCTGAACCCGGTGCTCTCGATCGAGGAGCAGTTCGCCAACCTGGTCTGGGCGCACCGGCCGCGCGCCAAGCGCCCGGAGATCCGCGAGCTCGCGCTGCGCAAGCTCCAGGAGACCGGGATCGCCGGGCCGGAGCGCGTCCTGCGCGGGTACGCGCACCAGCTCTCGGGCGGCATGGCCCAGCGCGTCCTGATCGCGATGGCGATGGCGTTCGACCCCGCGCTGCTGATCGCCGACGAGCCGACGACCGCGCTCGACGTGACCGTGCAGCGCCAGATCCTCGACCTGATCCGGCGGCTGCTGGCGGGCGGCGACCGGTCGATGCTGCTGGTCACGCACGACCTTGGCGTCGTGGCCCAGTACTGCGACGCGGTCGTGGTCATGTACGCCGGCAAGGTCGTCGAGAAGGGCCCGGTCCGGGACGTCTTCCGGCGCCCGCGCCACCCGTACACGGCCGCGCTGCTGCGCGCCGTGCCACGGCCCGGCCAGCGCATCAAGGGGCTCGGCGGGACGCTTCCGGACCTCGTCGACTACCCGGGCGGCTGCCCGTACGCCGCGCGCTGCGAGCGGGCGTCGGAGGTCTGCGGCGCGGTCGCCCCGGAGGTCGAGCGCGTGCGCGAGCGCGAGGTCAGCTGCCATCACCCGGCGCTCGAGGAGGGAACGGCGCGTGTCGCTGCTCAAGCTTGAGGGGATCACGAAGACGTTCACGAGCCCCGGTGGCCGGACCGTCTACGCCGTCAACGGCGTCGACCTCGAGATCGAGGAGGGCGAGACGGTCGGCCTGATCGGCGAGAGCGGCTCGGGCAAGTCGACGGTCGGGCGGCTTGCGATCCGCCTGCTGGAGCCCGACGCCGGCACGGTCACGTTCGCCGGGCGCGAGCTCGGCGGGCTGGCGCCGCGCGCGCTGCGCCGCGCCCGCTCGGAGTTCCAGATCGTCTTCCAGGAGCCGTTCGAGTCGCTGGACCCGCGGCTGACGATCGCCGCGATCGTGGCCGAGCCGCTGATCAACTTCTCCCCCGCCCTCGGGCGCGCGGAGCGCCGCACGCGCGTGTTGGAAGCGCTCGAGGCGGTCCGGCTGCCGGCGGCGTTCGCCGACCGCCACCCGGGCGACCTCAGCGGCGGCCAGCAGCAGCGCGTCGGGATCGCACGCGCGATCGTCGCCCGGCCCCGGTTCGTGGTCCTCGACGAGCCGACGTCCTCGCTGGACCTGACGGTCCGGGCCGCGATGCTCGAGCTGCTGGCCGACCTGCAGGAGACGCTCGGGCTCGCGTACCTGTTCATCTCGCACGACATCCAGACCGTCCGCTACTTCTGCCGCCGCACGGCGGTCATGTACCTCGGCCGGATCGTCGAGCTCGGCACCACCCAGCAGGTGATCGAGGCGCCCAAGCACCCGTACACGCAGGCGCTGCTGTCCGCGACGCTCTCGGTCGACCCGGACGAGCGCCCGCCGCACTACCCGCTGCGAGGCGACATCCCGAACCCGACCCAGCTGCCGCCGGGCTGCCCGCTCGTGGGCCGCTGCCCGCTGGCGATCCCCGAGTGCGAGGCGGCGCCGATCGCGCTCAGCGCCGTCGGGGACGGTCACCTCGCCGCCTGTCTGCGCGCAGGCGAAGCGCTGCCCGCCACCGCCGCTGCCCTGGGAGGCACGTCATGACCGCGATCGCGGCGCCCGCCAAGCGGACGAACCCGCTCTGGCCGTTCATCTTCAAGCGGCTGCTGGTGATCCCGCCGGCGCTGATCGTGCTCGTGACGCTGTCGTTCCTGCTGGTGTCGCTGGTCCCCGGCGACCCCGCGTACCTGATCCTGGGCGACCACGCCACGCCCGACCAGGTGGCCAAGGTGCACGCGCAGCTCGGGCTCGACCAGCCGTGGCTGGACCGCTACCTGTCCTACCTGGGCGCCGTGCTGCACGGCGACCTCGGCGAGTCGTTCTCGACCGGGCAGCCGGTGCGCACCCAGATCCTCTCGCTGCTGCCGAACTCGCTCGTGCTGATCCTCCCGGGGATCGCCGCCGCGGTGCTGATCGGGACCGTGCTCGGCGGCGTGGCGGCGTACTTCCGCCGCCGGATGCCGGACCGCGTGGCGTCGCTGGTGATCACGTCGACCCAGTCGATCCCCGACTTCTTCATCGGGCTGCTGCTGATCCTGATCTTCTACTTCCACCTGCACGCCGCGCCGCCGCCGATCGGCGCGCTCGGGACCGACACGGTGCGCCCGGAGCAGATCACGGGATCGCTCGCGCTCGACGCGGTGCTGAGCGGCAACTGGGACGCGGTGCGCTCGATCATGGGGCACGCGGTCCTCCCCGTGCTCACGCTCGGGATCTTCTTCTCGTCCTACTTCGCCAAGACGGTCCGCAGCTCGATGACGCAGTCGCTCGCGTCGCCGCACGTCGAGTTCGCGCGGGCGATCGGGCTGCGCGAGGGCACCGCGATCGGCTACGCGTTCCACTCGGCGCGGACGCCGATCCTCACGTACGCGGCACTGCTGTTCGGCTCGCTGCTGGGCGGCGTCGCGATCATCGAGACGGTGTTCGCGTGGCCGGGGGTCGGCGCCTGGGCGCTCGACGGCGTCCTCAAGGGCGACATCCCCGTGATCCAAGGCTTCGTCCTATTCGTCGGGATCCTCACGCTGTTCGTCTACCTCGCGCTCGACGTCGTGGTGATGGCGCTCGATCCCCGCGTCCGGATCGGCTGAAGCCGGCATGTCGGAACCCCACCCCTGGAGGCACCGGTGAGAGCACGTCACTGCGTCAGACTCGTCCTCGTCGCGACCGGGCTGCTCGCGGTAGCCGGCTGCGGCGCCGCCGACGAGCCGAGCCGCGGCGGCACGAGCTCGAAGACGTTCGTATACGCCGTCCCGGACGTACCGGACAGCCTCGACGCCTTCCCGTTCAGCGGCGACGCCACCCGCTGGCAGCTGGTCGCCCGCAAGTCGACGCTGATCGACTACGACGTCGCCAAGCTCCCCGACCGCGGCTGCAAGCAGGTCCCGACCAACGCCGACGTCACCGGGCAGCTCGCGGAGTCCTGGACCGTGTCCGACGACGGCCTCACGATCACGCTCAAGCTGCGCGACACCGGCAGCCAGTACGGCCACCGGCTGTCGGCCGAGGACGTCAAGTGGAGCGTCGAGCGCTCGCTGGCGCTGGCGCCGTTCATGCCGCCGACGCTGAGCGAGATCGGACGCTTCGACGTCAAGCACATGGTGACGGTCGTCGACCCGCGCACGGTCGCGTTCCACCTCACGGAGCCGTTCGCCTTCGCGGTCCCGCTGCTCGGCAACAACACGATGCCGATCTTCGACAGCACCGAGGCCCGCAAGCACGCCACCGGCGACGACCCGTGGGCGTCGAAGTGGCTCTCGACGCACATCGCCGACTTCGGCGCGTGGAAGCTGGAGAGCTTCACCCCCGGCAGCGAGATCGTGCTGACGCCGAACCCGAACTCCACGCTGCCGCACGGCAACGTCGGGCGGCTGGTGCTGCGCGCGGTGCCCGACGCCGCGGTGCGGATGCAGCTGCTGCAGTCCGGCGACGCGCAGTACGCGGCCCGGCTCTCCTACGACCAGTACCAGCAGCTCGGCGACAGCCCGAACGCCCAGGTCACGTCGTGCGTGTCCACCAACCGCGACTTCCTCGTGCTCAACCTCGCCGACAAGCGGCTCAAGGACCTGCGCGTGCGGCAGGCGATCTCGCTCGCGATCGACCGCGATGCGCTGATCGAGCCGGTCTACCGCGGGTTCGCCGAGCCCGCGCGGTTCGGCTTCACCCAGTTCCTGCAGGTGCCGCAGCCGCCGGCCGATCAGGCGATCGCCTACGACCCGGCCAAGGCGCGCACGCTGCTCGCCCAGGCGGGGTACCCCCACGGCTTCGACCTGGAGATCCTTTACAGCGCGGTGCGGCCCGGCCCGGCGGTCGACCAGCTCGCGCCCGTGCTGCAGGCGATGCTCGGCCAGGTCGGCATCAAGGTGAAGCTGCGCAACATCGCCGGCAGCGCCGACTTCTTCGCCGCCTACAACGAGGGCAACTACGACGCGGTGATCTACAGCGAGGGGAACATCCTCAGCGACCCGACGTGGATCGGCACGTACTTCGTGGCCTCCTACGGGACCAACAACACGTTCGGCTTCAAGAGCCGGGAGTGGGACTCGACGCTCGAGCAGGCGCGCCGGGCCAAGACCCAGCAGGAGCGCGACG
>DATMGH010000059.1:0-27547 GCA_035555675.1 Solirubrobacter sp.
GGCGCCCGCACCGACCTCAGCGCCCGCGGCGACGGCGGCACGCCGCTGATCGCGGCGCTGTTCTGGGGCCACCGCCAGGTGACGGACCTGCTCGGCCGCGAGCCGCGCAACCTGCGCGTCGCCGCCGGCCTCGGCGACGTGGAGCTGATCGACGAGCTCGCCGGCACCCCGCAGGCCGGGGCCCACCGTGCCTTCTACCGCCCGCACGGCGGCTTCCCGGCCTGGCGTCCCGGCGACGACCCGCAGGAGGTGCTCGACGAAGCCCTCGTCTGGGCCGCCAAGGCCGACCGCGTGGCGGCGATCCGCGCCTTGGCGGAGCGCGGCGCCGGGGTCGACGCCGACGTCTACCGCGGCACCCCGCTCGCGTGGGCGGCGGCGAACGGCCGCACGGCCGCGATCCGCGCCCTGGTCGACCTCGGCGCCGACCCGAACCGGCGCGGCACCTTCGGCGGGCCGACCCACGGCCAGGGCGTCACCGCGCTGCACCTCGCCGCGCAGTCCGGCCACCGCGCCGCGGTCCTCGCGCTGCTGGACGCCGGCGCCGACCCGCGCCTCACCGACGAGCTGCACGGCGGCGACGCGCTCGGGTGGGCGCGCTTCGGCGGCCACGAGGCGCTCGCCGACGTCCTTTCCTAGGGGGGTGTGTCCGGAAACTCGCCTGACAGGCGACCTGGCGGCCACACCCCTTACGCCGCCAGCCCGTCCAGGCAGAGGTACTTGATCTCCAGGTAGTCGTCGAGCCCGTGGCGCGAGCCCTCGCGGCCGAGGCCCGACTGCTTGACGCCGCCGAACGGCGCGCCCTCGTAGGAGACCAGGCCGGTGTTGGCGCCGATCACGCCGAACTCGAGCCGCTGACCGACCCGCCAGAGCCGCCCGACGTCGCGCGTGAACAGGTAGGCGGCGAGGCCGGACTCGGTGCGGTTGGCGAGCGCGATCGCCTCCTCCTCAGTCGCGAACGCGAAGACCGGGGCGACCGGGCCGAATGTCTCCTCCTGCGCGATCCGCAGCGCGTTCGCGTCGATCAGCGGGCCCTGCTCGACGCCCTCGTCGACGCCCCGGCCGACGCGCAGCGCGGCGGCCGCCTCGGCGAAGCGGGCGACGAACTCGTCGTGCACGCCGTTTTGAACAAGTATCCGGTTTGCGCACACACACGTCTGGCCCGCGTTGCGGAACTTGGAGGCCATCGCGCCCTCGACGGCGGCGTCCAGGTCGGCGTCGTCGAACACGATCAGCGGCGCGTTGCCGCCCAGCTCGAGCGAGACGCGCTTGACCGTGCCGGCGGCCTTCGCCATCAGCAGCCGCCCGACCGCGGTCGAGCCGGTGAAGGACAGCTTGCGGACGACCGGGGACTCGACCAGCTCGGTCCCGATCTCCTCGGCCGGGCCGCAGACGACGTTCAGCACGCCGCCCGGGATCCCCGCGCGGTCGGCCAGCTCGGCCAGCGCGAGCGCCGACAGCGGCGTCGCCGGCGCCGGCTTGACGACGATCGTGCAGCCGGCGGCGAGCGCCGGCGCGACCTTGCGGGTGATCATCGCCGACGGGAAGTTCCAGGGCGTGATCGCGGCGCAGACGCCCACCGGGCCGCGCAGCGTCAGCAGCGCGCGGCCGGGCGAGGGCGACGGGATCACCTCGCCGTACGCGCGCTTGCCCTCCTCGGCGTACCACTCGATGAAGGACGCGCCGTAGAGGATCTCGCCGCGGGGCCTCGGCGAGCGGCTTGCCCTGCTCGGCGGTGAGGATCGCGGCCAGGTCGTCCGCGAGGCCGCGGGTACGCGCGGGAGATGGTCGAGCTCGCGCTGCTGCACGCGCCCACGATCCGCGGCCTCGAGTCCGTCGTCGCGTTCTGCGAGCCGGTCAACGCGCGCGCCATCGCCGTGATCGAGGCCACCGGCTTCGCCTTCGAGACCGAGACGACCGTCGTCGAGCTCGACCACCGGCTCTACCGCCTGCGGCTGCGTTAGCCGATCGCGGCGCCGGCCAGCGCGGCCAGCCGCGCGCGCTCGGGCGCCGGAAGCGGGTCGAGCAGCCGCTCCAGCCCGTCGTAGGCCCGCGCCTCGAGCCGCTCGCTCAGCCGCCGGCCCTCGGCGGTCAGCCGCACGAGCGTCACGCGGCCGTCGTGCGGCGCGGCGACGCGCTCGACCAGGCCGCGGCGCACCGCCCGGTCGATCAACCCGGACGCGCTCGACTTCTCCAGCCTCAGGAGGCGGGCGAGGTCGAGCATCGGCGGCTCGCGGTCGCGCAGGATCGCCAGCAGCCGGAGCTGCGTGAGCGAGAGCTCGTGCTCGGTCGCGAGGTCCGACAGCAGGGCCTGGACCGCGAACGACAGCTGGACGATCGCGTCGAGCTCGTGGGCGTGCATGACCGGTATCGTATTGGTTCGTGACACGAACCAACTACGCCGCGGTCGTTCACTCCTTCGACCGCCCACCCCGCTACGAGCCCGTCGAGACGCCCGTGCCGAGCGGCGAGCACGAGGTCCTCGTCGACGTGCTCGCCGCCGGCCTGCACCCGCGCGTGCGCTCGAGCGCCAACGGCTCGCACTACACGAGCACCGGCGAGCTGCCGCTGATCCCCGGCGTCGACGGCGTCGGCCGCACGCCCGACGGCGAGCTCGTCTACTTCGTGCTGCTGGACACGCCACACGGCTCGATGGCCGAGCAGACCGTGATCGACCGGCGCCGCGCGGTCCCCCTGCCCGCGGACAGCGACGTGATCGCGATCGCCGCCGCGATGAACCCCGCGATGTCGTCCTGGCTGGCGCTGCGCAAGCGGATCGACTTCCAGCCGGGACAGTCGGTGCTCGTCCTCGGCGCGGCGGGCAACGCCGGCCGGCTCGCACTCCAGGTCGCGGCGCACCTCGGCGCCGCCGAGGTGCGCGGCGCCGCCCGCCCGGACCTCACGGAGGCCGGCCTCGCCCCGGCGGCCGACGTCGACGTCGTGCTCGACTACCTCTGGGGCGAGCCCGCGGCGCTCGCGATCCGCACCCTGGTCACGCACCGGCGCGAGCGCGCGCGGCCGCTCGACTGGATCCAGATCGGCGCGGTGGCCGGGCCCGATCTGCAGCTCCCGTCGGCCGCGCTGCGCGCCGCGAACCTCCGCATCCTGGGCAGCGGCCAGGGATCGATCGGCACGGCCGAGATGGTCGCCGAGCTGCCGGCGCTGGCCGCCCAGCTGACGGCGGGCGCGTTCACGATCGACGCCGTCCCGCGCCCGCTGCGCGACGTCGAAGCGGCCTGGAGCGCGCCCGGCCGGATCGTGTTCACGCCGCGCTAGCCTGGCATCCTGTAGTTACAGGTTGCCCATGCGAACCATCGACAAGTCCTCGTCCGTCCCGTTCTACGCGCAGCTGACGGACATCCTCGAGCGGGCGATCCGCGACGGGGAGCTGACCGCCGGCGACCGGCTGCCGAGCGAGGCGCAGCTGTGCGACCGCTACGACGTCAGCCGCACGGTGGTGCGCCAGGCGCTGGGCGAGCTCGAGAGCCACGGGCTGATCGAGCGCTACAAGGGCCGCGGCTCCTTCGTGGCGCCGCCGAAGGTCGACGAGCACCTCGCGCAGCGCATGACCGGCCTCGCCGAGGAGGTCCAGGCCCGCGGGGAACGGCTGGAGAACCAGATCCGCGTGTTCGAGCTGCAGGAGGCCTCACCGCACGTCGCCGAGATGCTCGACCTGCAGCCGGGCGCGCCGGTCGTCCGGCTCGACCGCCTGCGCTCGGTCGGCGGCGTGCCGTGGGTGTTCACCTCGACGTTCCTGCCGGCCGACCTGTGCGAGGGCCTGCTGGCCTTCGACATGCGCCACCGCTCGCTCTACGCGACGCTCGAGGCCGAGCTCGGCATCGTGCTCGAGCGCGGCCGGCGGACGATCGAGGCCGCGCTCGCCGGCGAGGAGTACGGCGAGCAGCTCGGCATCGACCCCGGCGCGCCCGTGCTCGTGCTGCGCAGCCGCGGCTACGTGGCGAGCGGCCGCGTGGTCGAGTACTTCATCGCCTGGCACCGCGGGGACCGCAGCCGCTTCGAGGTCGAGGTCCTCCGCCGGCATCACGGTTGACACCCGCGGAACAACTTGTCATCCTGTAATTACAAGTTGTCCGGGACATCGCCGACACCCACCGCCCCGCTCGCCCTCGGCGTCGACCTGGGCACGACCGGCACCCGCGCCAGCGTGGTCGACCCGGCCACCGGCGCCGTCGTCGGCGACGCGCACGTCCCGACGCGGCTGATCCGCACCGACGACGCCGTCGTCCAGGACCCGGCGGAGCTGCTCGCCAGCGTCGAAGCCGCGATCCGCGCGGCGGTCGCCCAGGCGCCGGGCCCGATCGCCGGCCTGGCGATCGGCGGCCAGATGGCCGGGGTCATGGGGCTCGACCGCGACGGCCTGCCGACGACGCCATACGACTCCTGGCTCGACGCCCGCTGCGGCGACCAGCTCGGCGCCGTACGCGCGCACGGCCAGCGGCTGATCGAGCGCACCGGGTGCCCGCCGATGGTCGACCACCTGCCGAAGCTGCTGTGGTGGCGCGAGCACGAGCACGAGACGTACGCGCGCACGGCGAGGTGGGTGCAGCCGGCCGCGTACGCGGCGCTGCGGCTGTGCGGCGGGACGAGCGCGGACGCGTTCATCGACGAGACCTATCTGCACTTCACCGGCCTGGCCGACGTCCGCAACGGCACCTGGGCGCCCGATCTCCTGGACGCGTTCGGCGTCGAGGAAACGCAGCTGCCGCGGATCGTCACGCCGACCGACCGGGTCGGCGCGCTGACGCGCGAGGCCGCCGACCGCTGCGGGCTGCCCGCCGATCTCCCGGTGTTCGCCGGCGCGGGCGACACCGCGTCCGGCGCGCTCGGCGCCGGGATCGTCGCGCCCGGCGAGCTGCTCGACACCGCCGGGACCGCCGCCGTGCTGCTCGGCGCCGTCCCCGGCTTCGCCGCCGACCCGGCCGGCCGCCTGATCACGATGCGCGGCGCGCTGCCCGGCCAGTTCCTGACGCTGTCCTACGTCGGCGGCGCCGGCCTGTGCCTGCCGTGGCTGACGCGCGTGCTGGGCGCGCCCGGCGCGGACGAGCGCGAGCGCCTGGAGGCGCTGATCGCGGAGGCCGCGGACGTGCCCGCCGGCGCCGAGGGGCTGTTCTTCGTCCCGCACCTCGACGGCCGCATCCTGCCCGCCGCGCCGGACGCGAGCGGCGCCTGGCTCGGGCTGCGCTTCCGCCACGAGCGCGGCCATCTGACGCGGGCCGTGCTGGAAGCGGTCGCGTTCGAGTACCGCGGCTACCTCGAGGCGATGCGCGCGGCGCATCCGGGCTTCGCCCCCGCGTCGCTGCGCAGCATCGGCGGCGGCGCTCGCAGCGCGACCTGGAACGCGATCAAGGGCGACGCGCTCGGCGTGCCCGTCGGCCGCGTCGCGCGCGAGGAGCTGGGCGCCTACGGCTGCGCGCTGATCGCCGCCGCCGGCGCGGGCGCGCTCGAAGACTTGGCGGCCGCCGCGGCCTGCGCGCCCACCGGCACGCGCGCGCCCGACGCGGCCGCGCACGCCACCTACTCCGACCTCTGGCCGCGCTACGCCGCGACCGTCGAGCACCTGATCACCGACCTGGAGCCTGCTTCATGACCCCCACGCGCATCGGCGTCGTCGGCGCCGGGCGTGCCGGCGCCGTGCACGCCCGCAACATCCACGGCCACACGCCTGACGCCGAAGTCGCGTGCGTGATCGACCCCGACCTCGGGCGCGCCCGCGAGTTGGCCGCCGAGCTCGGCGCCGCGGCGTCCGGCGACCTGGCGGCCGCGCTGGCCGAGCACCGGCTCGACGCGGTCGCGATCGCCACCCCCACCTTCGGCCACCGCGACCTCGCCGTCACCGCCGCCGAGCACGGCGCGCACGTGTTCATCGAGAAGCCGCTCGCGCTGACGCTCGCCGAGTGCGACGACATCATCGCCGCCGCCGAGCGCGCGGGCGTGATCCTGCAGGTCGGGTTCGTCCGCCGCTACCAGCCCGAGTTCGCCGAGGCGCACGCGCGCGTCGAGGCCGGCGAGATCGGCGACGTCATGGTGATCAAGTCGCTGACCCGCGGGCCCGGCCTCCCGCCCGCCTGGGCGCACGACATCGCGCTGTCCAACGGCATGCTGGCCGAGGTCAACTCGCACGACTTCGACTCCGTGCGCTGGCTGGCGGGCAGCGACATCGAGCGCGTCTACACCGAGGTCGCCAACCGCAAGGGCGAGCGCTTCGGCGTCACCGCCGAGCACTTCTACGACAACGCGGTCGTCTCGCTGCGCTTCGCCGACGGCGCACTCGGCACGGTCGACGGCGCCTGCCCCGCCGAGTACGGCTACGACGCGCGCGTCGAGATCCTCGGCACCAAGGGGCTGCTGGTGATCGGCGAGGTCAGCGGCAGCCCGCTGCTGATGGCCGTCGACCGGGCCAAGGGCGGCAACCGCCCGGTGCACAAGACGTGGCCGGACCGCTTCCCGCTCGCCTACATGGCCGAGATGCGGGCGTTCGTGGACGCCGTCCGCGGCGGTGGCGAGGCGGAGGTCACCGGCCTCGACGGCCGCCGCGCGGTCCAGGCCGTCGTCGCCGCCAACCGGTCCTGGATGCAGGAGCGGCCCGTGCGGCTCGACGAGGTGGAGGGCGCGTGAAGGCGCTCGTCTACCACGGGCCGCGCGACCTGCGCGTCGAGGACCGGCCGATCCCGGAGCCCGGGCCCGGCGAGGTCCTGCTGAAGGTGCTCGCCTGCGGGATCTGCGGGACCGATCTGCGGATCCACGGCGGCGGGCACTCGGCGTACCCGGACGGCACGGTGCGCGTCCCGGGCCACGAGATCGCCGGCGAGATCGCCGCGACCGGGGACGGCGTGGAGCTCGAGCCGGGCGCGCGGATGTTCCTGGCCCCCAACCTCGAGATCGGCGCGTTCGGCATCACCCGCGACGGCGGCATGGCGCAGTACGTGGCCGCGCCGGCCGGCAACCTCCTGGCGCTGCCCGCCGACGCCGACCCGGCCGCGATGTCGGTCATCGAGCCGCTCGCGTGCGTCGTCCGCGGCCAGCGCGCCACGCGCACCGGGGAAGGTGACGTCGCGCTGATCTTCGGCGCCGGGCCGATCGGGCTCCTGCACGCCCTCGTCGCGCGCTCGCTGGGCGCCGCGCAGGTGATCGTGTCCGAGCCGTCGGCCGACCGGCGCGCGCGCGTGCTCGAGTTCGACCCCGCGATCACCGTGGTCGACCCCCAGGCGCAGGACCTGCGCGACGTGGTCGGCGCGCGCGGCGCCGACGTGATCATCACCGCCGCGCCCGTCCCGGCGGTGCAGACGCAGGCGGTCGAGCTGGCCGCCCAGGGCGGGCGGATCAACTTCTTCGGCGGCCTGGCCAAGGACCGGTCCGTCGTCGCGCTGGACACCAACCTCATCCACTACCGCGAGCTGCTCGTCACCGGCACGACCGCCAACGACCTGTCCGACTGCCGGCGCGCGGTCGCGCTGGTGGCCGAGGGGCGGATCGACCCGGGCCCGTTCGTCTCCGAGCGCTTCGGCCTCGAGCAGGCGGACGCGGCGTTCGCCGCGGCCGCGGGTGGCAGCGCGCTGAAAGTCGTCTTCGAACCGTTCCAGGAGCAGCCGTGTTGACCCAGCCCTTCGCCGCGGTCGTGCAGGCCGCGGGCAACCTCGAGCCCGCCACCAGCACCGTGACCCGCAAGCTCAGCCACATGCGCGGGATGTACCGCGACGCCGACGCCGAAGCCGCGCTGCTGGCCGCCGGCGACCCGCTGATCTACGAGGTCTTCCAGTACGACGTGCCCGAGCAGCTCGGCGAGCTGTTCACGTGCACGACCGTCCTGTACCCCGGCCGCGTCGGCGACGAGTACTACATGACCAAGGGCCACTTCCACGAGGTCCGCGACCGCGCCGAGGTCTACTTCGGGCTGCAGGGTGAGGGCTACCTGCTGCTGGAGACCGAGGACGGCGAGGTCGCCGCGACGCCCATGCAGGCCGGCACCGTCGCGTACGTGCCGCCGCTGTGGGCGCACCGCACGGTCAACACCGGCAGCGAGCCGTTCGTCTTCCTCGCCGTGTACCCCGGGGACGCCGGCCACGACTACGGCTCGATCGAGACCGACGGCTTCAAGCAGGCCGTCCTGGAGCGCGACGGCCAGGCCGTCATCGTGTGAGCGTCGTCTCCGTCACCGGCCCGGTGGCGCTGTCCGGCGTCGTCGAGTCCCACGGGCACAGCTGGATCGCCCCCACCGGCGTCCGGCTCTCGCCCGTGCTCGACGACTTCGAGGGCATCGCGGGTGACCTGACCGCGTTCGCGGTCGCGGGCGGGGTCGCGCTGGTGGACTGCCAGCCGCCGGACACCGGCCGCGACGTCGAGCGGCTGGTCGCGCTGTCGGAGCGCAGCGGCGTCGCGATCGTCGCCGCCACCGGCTTCCACCTGCGCCGCTACTACGCCGAGCCCGGGATCTGGGCGCAGGACGCCGACGCCGTCGAAGCGTTCTTCACGCGCGAGCTGCAGGAGGGCCCCGCCGGGTTCGTCAAGGCCGCGGTGCCCGCCGACCCGGAGGCCTGCGACGTCCCGCGGCTGCTGGGCGCGGCGGCACGAGCGGCGCTGGCGACGGGCGCGATGCTGCTGATCCACACCGAGCGCGGCGAGGGGCTCGACGCGCTGCGGCGGCTGCTCGACGCCGCCGGCCTGCCACCGCGGCAGGTCATGCTCAGCCACGTCGACAAGCACCCGGATCACGCGCTGCACGCCGAGCTCGCCGCCGCCGGCTACCTGCTCGGCTACGACACCTTCCTGCGGCCCAAGTACGACCCGGACGCGAACGTCTGGCCGCTGATCGCGGCGATGCTCGACGCCGGGCACGCCGAGCGCCTCGCGCTCGGGCTCGACCTGGCCGACCGCGAGCTGTGGCGCTTCAGCGGCCACCCCGAGGGCCTGCTGGCGCTGCCCGGGTCGATCGCCGCGCGGCTGGACGCCATCGGCGCGCCTGCGGCGGCACGCGACGCGCTGCTCGGCGGCAACGTCCTGCGCCGGCTGGAGGGCCTCGATGCCTAGCGTGCTCGTCACGCCGCGCTCGTTCGGCGCCCACGACCCGGCGCTCTGGGACGAGCTGCACGCGGCCTTCGACCGCGTCCTGGCGGTTCCGGGCGACGCCCGCGACGAGGTCGCCGCCGCCCTCGCCGAGGCCGACGCGTACATCGCGGGGGTCGAGGCGATCGACCGCGCGCTGCTGGCCGGCGCGCCCCACCTGCGGATCGTCGCCCGCTACGGCGTCGGCGTCGACAACGTCGACCTCGGCGCCGCGCGCGAGCTCGGCGTGCTGGTGACCAACACGCCCGGCGCGAACAGCGCCGCCGTGGCCGAGCTCACGCTCGGCCTGCTGCTGGCGCTGGCGCGGCGCGTCCCGGACTCGCTGACCCGGGTGGCGGCCGGCGAGTGGCCGCGGGTCGTCGGCCTCGGCCTGGCGGGCAAGACGCTGGCGCTGGTCGGCCTGGGCGCGATCGGCCGGCTGGTCGCCGACCGCGCGCTGGCGTTCGGCTGCCGCGTCGTCGCCGCCGACCCGTACGCGCCCGAGCACCCCGGGGTCGAGCGGCGGGACCTCGCCGACGTGCTGACCGGCGCCGACTTCGTCTCGCTGCACGCTCCGCTCACCGCCGAGACCCGCGGGCTCGTCGACGCCGTCTTCCTGGCGCGGCTCGCGCCCGGCGCGCTGCTGGTCAACACGGCGCGCGCCGAGCTGATCGACGAGGCCGCGCTGCTGGCCGCGCTGGAGACGGGCCGGCTCGCTGGCGTCGCGCTCGACGCGCTCGCGACCGAGCCGCCGCCGCCCGGGCACCCGCTGCTCGGCCGCCCGGACGTGCTCGTCACCCCGCACATGGGCGCGCACACCGACCAGGCGGCCGACGCCATGGGCCGCGGCGCCGTCGACGCGTGCCTGGCCGTGCTGGCCGGGCGGCGCCCCGATCACCTCGTCCACGCCCCCAAGGAACCCGTATGAGCCTCCAACCCCTGGCCGACGCGCGCCTGATCGCCGTCGTGCGCGCGCCCAGCGCCGCCGACGCCGTCAGCGCCGGGCACGCGCTGCTCGCCGGCGGCGTGACCGCGGTCGAGATCACCTACACGACACCGGACGCGGCCGCCGCGATCGCGCGCCTGCGCGCGGAGCTGCCCGAGCTGCTCGTCGGCGCCGGCACCGTGATCTCCACCGCGCAGCTGCGGGAGTCGATCGACGCCGGGGCCGCCTTCGCGGTCAGCCCGCATCTGGACCCGGCGATCGCGCAGCTGGCCGTGGATGCCGGCCTGGCCTACCTGCCCGGCGTGCTGACGCCGACCGAGGTCGCCGCGGCGCGCGCGTACTCGCCCGTGCTGAAGCTGTTCCCCGCGAGCCTCGGCGGCGTCGGGCACCTGAAGGCGCTGCGCGGGCCGTTCCCCGACGTGCAGTTCGTTCCGACGGGCGGCGTGAACCCGGGCAACGTCGCGGACTGGTTCGCCGCCGGCGCGTTCGCGGTCGGCGCCGGCTCGGACCTGCTGGCCGACGGCGATCCCGCCGAGATCACCCGCCGCGCCCGCGCCTACGTCGCCGCGCTGGGGGCGGTGGCATGACGCGGCGGCTCGTCTTCGTGGGGGTCACCACCGGCCAGTCGTCGATCATGCGGCTGTTCCCGCGCTGGGCGGCGCACCTCGGGCTCGACGACGCCGAGATCGGCGGCTGCGACGTCGAGCTCAACGCGCCCGCCGCCGTCTACCGGCGCGTGGTCGAGGAGCTGCGCGACGACCCGGAGGTCGCGGGCGCGCTGGTCACGGCGCACAAGCTCAACCTGTTCGAGGCGGCGCACGACCTCTTCGACGTGATCGACCCGCACGCCGCGGCGACCGGCGAGACGTCGTGCATCTCCAAGCGCGGCGGCCCGCTGCAGGCCTACGCCAAGGACCCGATCACCGCCGCCCAGTCGCTCGCGGAGTTCGTCCCCGAAGGCCACTGGGCGGGCAGCGACGCCGAGGTGCTGTGCCTGGGCGCCGGCGGCGCCGCGCTCGCGATCAGCGAGTGCCTGCTGCGGCGGGCCGGCGACGTGCCCGCGCGCCTGACGGTCACGGACCGCTCGCAGCGGCGGCTGGACTCGCTGCGCGCGTTCCACGAGCGGCTCGGCGTCGCCGACCGCGTCCGCTACGCGCTCGCGGACGGTCCGAGCGACGCGCTGCTCGGCGCGCTGCCCGCGGGCTCGCTCGTGATCAACGCGACCGGGATGGGCAAGGACATCCCGGGCTCGCCGCTGAGCGACCGCGCGCACTTCCCCGAGCGCGCGCTCGTGTGGGAGCTCAACTACCGCGGCGAGCTCGACTTCCTGGTCCAGGCCCGGGCGCAGGCGTCCGCGCGCGCGCTGACCGTGGTGGACGGCTGGCAGTACTTCATCAACGGCTGGAGCGCCGTCATCGCCGAGGTCTACGGGATCGACCTCGACCGTTCGGCGCGGCATCGGCTCGGCGCGCTGGCCGAGCGCAACCAAGGAGGAGATCAATGAAGCTCGGCATCGACAGCTACAGCTTTCACCGCTACTTCGGCGAGGTCTACGAGGGGTTGCAGACCGACCCGGGCATCAAGTGGAGCATGCTCGAGGACTTCGTGCCGTACGCGATCGAGCAGGGCGTCGCGGAGGTCGCGCTCGAGACGTTGTTCTACGACGCGTTCGACGACGGCCTGTGCCGGGAGCTGGCGAGCGCGCTCGACGCCGCCGGGATCGAGCGGGTGATCGGCTGGGGCCATCCGGACGGCCTGCACGCCGGCTCCGACCACGAGGAGCTCGAGGCGCTGATCCGCATGATCCCGCGCGCGCCCGCCGTCGGTGCCAAGGTGATGCGGATCGTGTCCGGCAGCATGATCCACGTCAACGAGCCGCACGCCCCGCAGGTCCAGAACTCGATCAAGATGCTCAAGCGGGCCGCGCAGGCCGCCGAAGCCGAGGGCGTGCTGATCGCGCTCGAGAACCACATCGACTTCACGTCGCAGGAGATCCTGGAGATCGTCGAGGGCGTCGACAGCGAGTTCCTGAAGGTCAACTTCGACACCGGGAACGCGCTGCGGCTCTTCGAGGACCCGGTCGAGGCCGCCACCCGGCTCGCGCCGTACACGGTCTCCACCCACACGAAGGACATCACGGTCGACGGCAGCCGCGGCACGCCGCTGGAGCGCTTCACGTTCTGGCCGTCGGCGCCCGCCGGCCAGGGCATCATCGACATGGTCGGCGTGATCCGCGCGCTGCGCGACGGCGGCTTCGACGGCGGCCTCGGCATCGAGCTCGACCTGATCGCCCCGCAGTTCGCCGGGCGCCCGGAGACCGAGCTGGTGGCCGAGAGCCTGGCCTTCCTGCGCTCGGCGCTGGCCGAGATCGAGGGCTGAAGACGATGGCGCTGATCCCCGCTCCCGCCGACGAGCGCCGCGCGCTCGGCGTCGGCCTGCTCGGCTACGGCTTCATGGGCCGTGCGCACACGAACGCGCTGCGCACGCTGCCCTACGTCTTCTGGCCGAGCGCCGCCCGGCCCGAGCTGGCCGGCATCGCCGGCCGCACCGAGGCGTCCGTGCGCGAGGCGGCCACGCGGTTCGGCTTCGCGCGCTACACGACCGACTGGCGCGACCTCGTCAACGACCCGGCGGTCGACGTCTTCGACAACGTCGGGCCCGACGACCAGCACGTCGAGCCGACGCTGGCGGCGATCGCGGCCGGCAAGCACGTCATGTGCGAGAAGCCGCTCGCGAGCACCGCGGCCGACGCCGAGCGCCTGTACGTCGCCGCCGAGCGCGCCGGCGTCCAGCACCTCACGTGCTTCAACTACCGGTTCTTCCCGGCCGTCCGCCTGGCGTGGGAGATGCTGCGGGCCGGGGAGCTGGGCACGATCCACCAGGCCCGGTTCCGCTACTCGCAGGAGTGGCGCACCGACCCGGCCGTCGAGCTGCCCTCCGGCGTCGGCGCGCTGGACCTGATCGGCTGCCACGCGGTCGACCAGGCGCGCTATCTGCTGGGCGAGATCGACACGGTCACGGCCGCGATCACCAGCCCGGTCACCGGGCCCGACCGGCTCGTCCGCGGCGTGCCCGCGGAGCCGATCGACACCGTGAGCCTGCTGGCCTGGATGGTGGACGGCCCGGTGACGACGATCGACGCCTCGCTCGTCTCGCCCGGCCGCAAGAACCACCTGGCGTGGGAGATCAACGGCTCGGCCGGCGCGGTCGCCTGGGACCTCGAGCACCCGAACGTCCTGCGCGTGTTCAAGCCGGGCGGGCGTACGGCGGGCTTCACCGAGGTGCTGGTGACCGAGGCCGACCACGCGCTGATGACCGAGTGGTGGCCGAGCGCGCACGTGCTCGGCTGGGAGCACGGGCACATCAACATGTGGGCCCACTTCCTGCGCGCGATCGCGGGGGACGACACGGTGACGCCGCACGCCGCCAGCTTCCGCGACGGGCTGCAGGCCGCCCGCGTGGCCGCCGCGGTCCACGAGTCCGCCGCGTCCGGCGCGCGCGTCGCCGTCGACCGCTCGGAGCCGGTGATCTAGATGACGCCACGCATCGAGCTGGTCACGCCGCGGCTGCTGCCGGTGCACCTGGAGCGCACGCCGACACCGTCGTTCAGCGCGCAGCTCGAGCACCTGCACGCCAAGCTCGGGCCACTCGTCGAGTGGCTCGACCCGGCGCCGATCTCCGACGCGGTCCCCGCCGGCGTGAGCGCGGTCGTCGTCCCGGACCTCAACGGGCTCGCCTACCGGATGCTCGACGCGTTCGCCGCGATCGAGGTCCCGATCCTGATCATCACGTCCGAGTTCGGCACGGTCTCGATGTGGGACTGGGAGATCCGCGACCACCTGCGCCGGCGCGGCGTGGCCACGGTCGCCCCCACCTCGCTGCTGGAGGCGCACGACATCTGCCGCGCGCTCGGCGTCAAGGCGTCGCTGCGCCGGTCGCGCCTGCTGACCTACCAGGACAACCCGGGCGAGGGCATGCAGCCCGAGATCTTCAAGCGGTTCTTCTGGTGGGAGAGCGAGGCCGTGGCCCGCATGACCGACGCGTTCGGCGTCACGATCGACCAGCGCAGCTTCCGTGCGCTGGGCGAGCGCGCGCGGGCGGTGCCGGACGAGCGTGTCGCGGCCGTCGGGAACGTCTTCGCCGGGCGCGTGCGCGAGGAGGGGCTGACCGACACGGCCAAGGCGGCGGCGCTGCGCATGTACGTCGCGCTGGGCGACGAGCTCGACGAGACCGACGGCGTGATCGCCGCCGGCATCAACTGCCTCAACGAGTCGGCGTTCTCGGACACCACGCCGTGTCTCGCCTGGAACCTGCTGTTCGAGGAACGCGGGCTGATGTGGGGCTGCGAGGCCGACCTGCTGTCGATGCTCACCGAGTTCATCGTGCACAAGAGCCTCGACGTGCCGGTGATGATGACCAACCTCTACCCGTTCCTGATCGGGGACGCCGCGCTCAAGCACGAGCGGATCCCGTACTTCCCGGAGGTCGACGAGCCCGAGCATCACGTCCTGGCCGGGCACTGCGGGTACTTCGGCGTCGTCCCGCAGTCGTTCGCGACGAGCTGGAGCGTGCGCCCGCGCGTGCTGCCGATCGTGGACGAGCACGCGCACGCGCTCGACGCCCGGCTGCCGGAGGGCCCGACGACGATCGTCAAGCTCGCGAGCACGATGGACACGCTGGTCGTCAGCCCGGCGAACCTCGAGCGCTACATCCGCTACGAGGACTCCGACGTGCTCAACGGGGCGATCCTGCGCGTGGACGACGGGCCGCGGTTCGTCGAGCACCTGCCGTCGCACCACGTGATCCTGGCCACCGGCGGGCTGATGCGCCGGCTCGAGGTGATCGCGCAGGTCATGGGGCTGTCGCTGGACCGCATCTGAGCCCGGTCACAGGATCGCGGGAGGGCGCCACTCTCTCGTAGTGATGCCGCTGACCACCCCGGAGGGGTTCGTCGCGCTGTACCGGCGCGAGTCCGAGTTCGTGCTGCGCTACTGCGCGCGGCGCGTGCTCGACCCCGAGACCGCGGTCGACCTGTGCGCGGAGACGTTCGCGCAGGCGTTCCGCGGCCGCCGGGGCTTTCGCGGAAGCAGCCGCGAGGAAGCGCGGGCGTGGCTGCTCACGATCGCCAGGCGCCAGATCGCGCGGTACCTCAAGAAGGGGGAGCTGGACCGCCGGGCGCGCGACGCGATCGGCCTGCAGACGCCGCGGCTGACCGACGGCGAGGCGGAGGAGATCGAGCGCCGCGCCGGGCTGGCGCCGCTGCGCGCGGCGCTGGCCGAGGAGCTCCAGCGGCTCGGCGGCGACCAGCGCGAGGCGCTGCGCCTGCGCGTGGTCGAGGAGCGGCCGTACCCGGAGGTCGCACACGCGCTGGGCATCACGGAAGCCACCGCACGGGCCCGCGTGTCGCGCGGGCTGCGGGCGCTGGCGGCGGCCTTGGACCTGCGATCGGTGATGGAGCCATGAGAGTCCTGGACGAGCTGGAACGCGAGATCGAGCGGATCGCGACCGCTGCCGGCGACGTGCGCCCGCGGCGCCGCTGGTGGCGCTCCGGCCTGCTGCTCGGGCTGGTGCCGCTGTGCGCCGCGACGGTCGCGGTGGCGGCGACGACCGGGATCCTCTCCGGCGAGCCGGTCAAGAACCCGCCCGACCTGCACCTGAGCCCGAAGCGCGGGCTCGGCGTGCTCGTCGGCCCCGGCCAGCTGCTCGACGTGCGCGCGCAGGACCCGGCCGGCGGCCCGCCGTGGGCGCTGCGGATGGTCAAGACGTCGCGCGGGCTCGGCTGCGTGCAGATCGGCCGGCTCGTCGACGGCACGCTCGGCGTCCTCGGCCAGGACGGCGCGTTCGCCGACGACGGGCGGTTCCACGAGCGCGGCGCCGAGATCCTCCAGCAGACCGACTGCCAGCAGGCCGACGGCGCCGGCCACGTCTTCATCGCGCTCAGCGCCGTCGGGCTCCCGGCCAGCGGCGACGCGCTCGGCTGCAAGCCCCGCCCCATCGACGACGACCACCGGCCGCTCTGCCCGCCCGGTTCGCTGCGCACGATCTTCTACGGGCTGCTCGGTCCCGACGCCGTGGCGGTGACGTACCGCGACGCCGACGGCGCGGTCGTCCGCGAGCCGGTCAAGGGCCCCGAGGGCGCCTATCTCGTCGTGCGCGGGCTGGAGCCGACGCGCCGCAACGTCGGGTACTTCGTGCCCAGCGCGACGCCGGCGAGCGGGTTGCGGACCGTCGAGTACCGCGACGGCACGACCTGCCAGGTCGGCACGCGCCCCCGGCACGCCGGCTGCCCGCTGAAGGGCTTCGTGGCGCCGAAGCTCGAGACCGTCACCCGCGAGCAGCTGGCGACGCCGGTCCGCCTGCACGTCGGCACGCGCCGCGAGCACCTGGGCGACGTCGAGCACGCGCCGGCGCAGCGGAAGGTGACCGTGACGTTCCGCGCGCGCGTCGCGGCCGACACGCGCTCGTTCTACACCGTCCGGTGGGAGACCCGCCCGCACGGCCTGCGCTGCGGCCCCATCGGGTTCGGCCCGATCACGAAGGACGTGACCGCCGGCGCGGTCCTCGACTACACGATCTACGTGCCGTACCGCTGCGCCGGCCGCGTCGAGGTCAAGGTCGGCTACTCCCAGCAGCGCCGGCCCGGCCAGATGCCGTTCGACGTCGGCGGGCTCGGCAACGCCAAGGTCGGCACCGCGGTCGCGCGCCTGCGCTGACCGGCCGGGATTCGATCCGAATCCAGTTACACCAGGCGGGCTCATGCGTCTTTAATGATGTGGGACATTTGAGCGAGCGCAGAAGCGACGTTGCCCTTCTGGCTGCCAGCCGGGCCGGACACGGTGGCTTCGATGCGTTCTACTGTCGTCACCGCGACGCGGTGCTGGCGTTCCACGCTCGGCGGGTCAAAGAACCCGAGCTCGCTGCGGATCTGACCGCCGAGACATTCGCGGCGGCCCTGGCGGCGGTCCATGATCCTGAGCGTTCATTGCCCGACGTTCCGCTGGCGTGGCTGTTCGTCATCGCCCAGCGCAAGCTTGTCGACAGCTATCGCCGCGGCCAGGTCGAGGACTCGGCCCGGCTCCGGCTTCGGATGGAGCCGGTCGTACTCGATGACGCAGCGCTCGAGCGCATCGAGGAGACGGCGCGGAGGACCGATGAAGCTCTGGCGTTGGCACGCCGGTTGCCGGCGGATCAGTTCGCGGCCCTTCAGGCTCGAGTGCTGCATGAGCGCGAGTACGCAGACATCGCGCGTGAGCTCAAGTGCTCGCCGTCGGTCGTGCGGATGCGGGTGAGTCGAGCACTGAAGGCGCTGCGGGCCAACCTGGGGGTGCACGATGAATAATCAGTTCTTCGATCGGCTCGGTGAGGAACTCCGCAGGGCAGAACGCGGGCTCATAGCCCCGCGTGGTCGACGGTCGCGCCGATTCATGCGGCCGGCCGCGCTCATCCCGGTCGTCGTGGCTGCCGTCGCCGTGCCCGCCCTGGCCGCCACGCAACCCTGGGACGAGTTCAGTGGTCCGCCGGACAGCGAGAAGGTCGCGGCGGTCGCACCAATACCTGATCCCGGTAAGGAGGCGTCGCCCACTTCGGAGATCCCGCAAGTCGGCCTCATCACGTACCAGACGCGTCGCGGGCTGGTCTGCGTGGCCGCGGGTCTCGTCAAAGACGGGTATGTGGGCCGTGCGGGCCGGAAGGGCTTTCACCGACTCAACGCCGCCGACGCCGCGGGCTCGTGCGGTGACATCGCAGAGAACCTCGCCGACTTCGGTGGGATCGGGCTCGCCCACGAGGGGCAAAGCGAACACGACTTGGACGTCACGCAGTCGGTCATCTATGGCCTCACAGCGTCCAGTTCGACGCGGGTGCGCGTGACGTGGCGCGATGGCCGCACCGAAACAGTGTCGGTCGCGCCGACGGCCGCGCCGGAGAGCCTCCAGGGCGCCGAAGGCGCTTTTGCGGTGGCTGGGCGGCCCGGGACCTTGAGCAGGGACGCGACGCTTGAGCTCCTTCGACCCGATGGGACGCTCATTCACAAGTTCTCGTTCTGAGCCCGCTTGCCCGGCTGACCCTGCGCGCCGTCCCGTCCAAGGCGGAGGCGACGGCCGGCCGCCCAGCCCAGGCGCGTCACGCCCGCGGGCGCACCGCGATCGTGACCCGGCTGGTCGCCACCAGCCGCTGCTCGTCGTCGCAGTGGTCGACCTCCCACACCCAGGTCGTGCGCCCGCGGTGGCGCGCGCGAGCGCGCGCGGTGATCCACTCGCCGCGCGCCGGCTTCAGGAAGCTGGTGTCGTTGGACATGCCCATCGCGGCGAACCCGTCCGCGTGCACGCGGGCCACGGTCGCCTCGGTCGCGAGCATCTCGGCCAGCGCCGCGTACGCGCCGCCGTGCACGAGCCCGAACCGCTGGCGCACGCGGTCCTGGATGCGGAAGCGGCCGACCGCCTCGCCGTCGGAGATCGAGACGACCTCGAAGCCGAGCACGCCGTCCAGGCAGGCGTCCTCGGCGACGAGCGCCCCCGACGCGGGCGGCATGCCTACCGGCAGATGATCACCTCTTCACCCGGCGCGTCCGCGAACAGCGCCGCGACGTGCACCGCGCGCCGCTGCAGCGCCGCGCGCTGGTTGACGTAGCCCTTGTCGGTGATCTCGTTGGCGTCCAGCGAAGGCGGCTCGGCCAGCAGCAGCACGCGGTCGATCCGGGTCGAGGACGCCGGGTGCTGGCGGTTGTACTCGGCGAAGCGCTCGCGCAGGAACGCCGCGACCTCCGGCGAGCGGACGAGCTGCTCCGGCGTGGCCTCGGGGTCGCCCGCGAGCTCGCGCGCCGCCGCCACCTGCGGCCAGGCCAGCAGCGCGACGTAGTCGCGGTCGTGCCCGCAGACGACCGCGTCCATCAGCAGCGGCGAGGCCGCGGCCAGCGCCGCCACCCGCAGGTTGCCGACGGACACGAACGTGCCGGTCATGAGCTTGAAGTCCTCGACCACGCGGCCGTCGAACACGACGCCCCGGTTCGGGTCGTCCGGGTCCTCCATCCGCCCCGCGTCGCCGGTCCGGTACCAGCCGTCCTCGTCGAACGCCAGCCGCGTCGCCTCCGGCTGCCCGAGGTAGCCGGGCGTGACGTTCGGGCCCTTGATGCGCATCTCGAACTTGTCGTCGACCGGCGCCAGCTTGAGCTCCACGCCCGGCACCGGCACGCCGATCACGCCCGCGCGGTCGATCGGGAAGTGCGCCGCGGTGGCCAGCGGCGACGTCTCGGTCAGGCCCCAGGACGACGTCATCATCACCGGCTCGCCGCGCTCGGAGCGCGCGACGTTCTCCAGCCGCGTCCACAGGTCCTGCGGCAGCGCGGCGGCGGCGTAGAAGATCAGGTCCAGGCGCTCGAAGAAGCGCGCGCGCAGTTCCGCGTCGCGCTCGAGGAACGGCAGCAGCGCGCCGTAGCCCGCGGGCACGTTGAAGTAGATCGTGGGCGCGATCTCGGTCAGGTTGCGCACGCTGATGCCGATCAGCGGCGGCGCCGGGCGGCCCGCGTCGATGTACATCGTGCCGCCGCGCTTGAGCACCAGGTTGAAGTTGTGGTTGCCGCCGAACGTGTGGTTCCACGGCAGCCAGTCGACCAGCACCGGCGGCGTGTCCTCGGTGAACGGCCAGATCTGGGCCAGCGACTGCTGGTTGGCGCACAGCATCCCGTGCGTGTTGAGCACGCCCTTGGGCAGCGCGGTCGAGCCGGACGTGAACAGGACCTTGGCGATGCTGTCCGGGCCGACGGCGGCCAGCGCCGCGTCGACCGCGGCCGTGGGCGCCGTGTCGAGCAGCTCCGAGAGCGCGGTCGCGCCGGTGCCCTTGGAGAGCACGATCTCGGCGCCGCCGAAGTCGATCGTCGAGAGCACGCCGCCGAACGGTCCGGCGTCCGCGGCGTAGACGAGCCCGGGCTTGACCAGCGCGGCGATGTGCTTGACCTTGCCGTAGTCCTGGCTCATCAGCGAGTACGCGGGCGAGACGGGCACGACCGGCACGCCGGCCAGGAAGCCGCCGAGGGTGAGCAGCGCGTGGTCGATCGCGTTGCCCGACAGGATCATCAGCGGCCGCTCCGGGCCGAGGTCGCGGTCCAGCAGGGCCTGCGCGATCGCGCTCGCCTTGCGGTTCGCCTCACCCCAGGTGAGCTCGATCCAGTCGCCGTCGCCTTCGCGCTCGGCCAGGAACACCCGGTCGGGAGCTTCCGCGGCCCAGTGCCGCAATAAGACGCCGAGGCTCGGCTCGTAGGGCTCGAGCGCCATCTCCGAGCGCAGGACGCGGCTGCCGTCGGGCAGGTCCTCCCCGACGATCCGCGGTGGGGCCAACCGTGGCTGTACGACCGTCATCCGCTCCTCCTTCTCCCCTCACTGAACCGCATCGCCGAGACGCTACAGCGCGCGCTTGACGACCACCGACTTGAGGTCGGTGTAGTAATCGAGCGCTTCCGAGCCGTGCTCCTTGCCGTACCCGGACGCCTTGAGGCCGCCGAAGGGCAGCTCGTCGTAGACCTTCGTGCGCGAGTTGATCCACGTGTAGCCGCAGTCCAGCTCGGCGGCGGCGCGCTCGGCGCGGTCGAGGTCGCGCGTCCAGACGCTCGACCCGAGCCCGAACGGCGACGCGTTCGCGAGCTCGATCGCCTCGTCCAGGTCGCGCACCCGCCAGATCGGCAGCGCGGGGCCGAAGACCTCCTCCACGGCCATCGGGGAGTCCTTGCCGGGCTCGAGCACGACCGTCGGCTCGTGGAACCAGCCGGGACCGTCGATGCGGTGCCCGCCCGCCAGGACCTCGCCGCCGGACTCCGCGATCTGACGCTCGAGCTCGGCGCGCTGGCCCTCGGTGTGCAGCGGCCCGATCTGGCTGTCGGGGTCCGAGCCGACGCCGACGCGCAGGCGCTTGGCCTTGGCCGCGACCGCTTCGATGACCTCGTCGGCCACGGACTCGAACACGTACAGCCGCTTGATCGCCAGGCAGGCCTGGCCGCAGTTGTAGAAGCGGCCCATCGCGGCGGCGGACGCGGCGGCCTTGAGGTCCGCGTCGTCGCAGACGATCATCGGGTCCGACCCGCCCAGCTCGAGCGTCACGCGCTTGGAGCCGGCGGCCGCGATCGCGGCGACCTGCTCGCCGATCGGCGTGCTGCCCGTGAACGCGACCTTGCGCACCAGCGGGTGGCGCACGAGCGCGTCGCCGGCGATGCTGCCCTTGCCCGGCAGCACGTTGAAGACGCCGGCGGGCAGGCCCGCCTCGTGGAAGATCTCCGCCAGCCGCAGCGTCGTCAGCGGCGTGGTGTCCGCCGGCTTGGCCACGACCGTGTTGCCGGTCAGCCAGGCCGGGCCGAGCTTGTTGCACAGCAGCGTCGTCGGGAAGTTCCACGGGACGATCGCGGCGACGACGCCGAGCGGGCGGCGGATCACGCGCCCGTCGACGCCCGGATCGACGTTGTGGACGGTCACCCCGCGGACCTGACGGGCGAGCCCGGCGTAGTGCTCGAGCGTGTCGGCGGCCTTGCGCAGCTCGATCTTGGCCTCGCGGATCGTCTTGCCCTGCTCGGCGACGAGGATCGGTGTGAGCTCGTCCACGTGCGCCTCGAACGCCTCCGCGCACGCGTGGATGATCCGGCCGCGATCGGCGTAGCCCAGGCGAGCCCAGTCCGCGAACGCGGCGCGCGCCGCCTGCACGGCGCGGTCGGCGTCCGCGGGGCTCGCGGAGCTGACGCGCGCGACGACCTCACCCGTGCCCGGATTCGTGATCTCACGGTGCTCGCCGGACAGCGCCTCGGCCACGCCCGCGATGAACGGGCCGTGCTCGATCAGCGTCTGAATGCTCACAGGTTCTCCTCGCCTACGCGCTTGACGCTGCCTAAAATAGACGTTACCTTGGCGTTCGTCAACAAGTTGTCACACGTGAGGAGAGGCATGACCGCCACCGTCGAGGAACTCGCACCTCGCACCGAAGACGAGGTCCGAGCACACCTCGCCGCGGGCAAGCTGGTCGAGGGGCTGCAGCACATGTCGCCGGAGTACCTGAAGGGGATCCGGCGCATCCTCACCGTGTCCGCGGACACCGAGCTCGTGTCCGCGCCCGCGTACCTGCGCGCGGCCGAGTACGCGCCGGCGCTCAACAACTTCGGCTCGGCGGTGTCGATCATCCAGGACGAGCTCGCGCACGCGCACATCGGCTACCGCCTGCTCGGCGACCTCGGCGTCGACATGCGCGCGCTGATCTACGAGCGCGACCCGAGCGCGTTCAAGTACCCGTACGCGTTCGACGTCCCACTGGACTCCTGGTACGAGCTGGTGCTCGCGAACGCGCTCTACGACCAGGCCGGGTTCGTGTTGTTGTCGGACGTCCACCAGCACTCCACGTTCGGCCCCTGGAAGCGCGCGCTGGCCAAGGTCGACAAGGAGGAGACGTTCCACCTGCGCCACGGGCGCACGTGGGTCAAGAAGCTCGCGGCCGACCCGGTCGACAAGCAGCGCCTGCAGGAGGCGCTGGACTGGATGTTCATCCTCACGCTCGAGTGGTTCGGGCTGCCGGACGCGCGCAAGAAGCACGGGATCCAGCTCGAGTACGGCTTCAAGGGCAAGTCCAACGACGAGCTGCGCCAGGAGTGGATGGGGCACGTCGTCCCGTTCATGGAGGAGGTCGGACTTTCGGTGCCGGCGCACTTCGACGGCGAGCGGTACGTGATCGATACGCCGTTCCCGCGCGCGTTCGATGCCGAAGCGAAGCGCTGGGGCGAGGAGATCACGTGGGACGAGGTCCTGGTGCGCTGGAAGGGGCGCGGGCCGATGAACGAGACCTACGTGGCGAAGCTGCAGAAGGGGTACCGGGGATGAGCGCGCTGGTCACCCGGGAGGCGGCGGCGCGTACCGCCGCGGCGGCTGGGCCGCTGACGCCGGCGCAGGAGGTCGAGGCGCGGCTCTGGGTCGCGCTGCGCGACGTCGAGGATCCGGAGATCCCGATCTCGGTCGTCGGCATGGGGCTGATCGTGGCGATCGCCTGGGACGCGGGCACGGTCGACCTCAAGCTCACGTTCACCGCGATGGGCTGCCCGGCGATGGACTTCATCGAGGACGACATCCGCGAACGCCTGCTGCAGGAGCCCGACGTGGACGAGGTCCGGATCGAGGTCGTCTGGGACCCGGTGTGGACGCGCGCGATGATCCGCGAAGAGGCGCGCGAGACGATGCGGTCGCTGGGGATCGTCGCATGATCTGGGAGGTCTTCGCCCGCAAGGCCTACGAGGAGCCGCTGCACCACGTCGGCACGGTCACCGAGTCCGACGAGGATCTCGCGCTCGTCTCCGCCCGCTCGATCTACGACGAGCAGCCCTGGATCCACATGATCATCGTCCCCCGTTCCGCGATTCGAGAGGCCATCAAGCCATGAGTACCGTCACCGGAACCGCGATGGCGTCGCTCGTGCGCTCGCTGGCCGACAACAAGGCGGCGCTCGGCCGTCGCTACGCCGAGTGGGCCGTGTCCGCGCCGACGCTCGAGTCCGCGGTCGCCGCGGCCGCGATGGCGCAGGACGAGCTCGGGCACGCGCGCTCGACCTACCCGGTGCTGAAGGCGCTCGGGACCGCGACCGACGAGGTGTCCGGCGGCGACCACCGGCTGGCGCTGCTGGACTCCGAGCTGCCGGACTGGAACGCGTTCATCGCCGCGAACCTGCTGGTCGACGGCGTGCTGACGACCTTCGTCGCCGCGTGCGACGGGTCGAGCGTCGAGCAGATGGCCGCGCGCGCGAAGAAGATCCTCCAGGAGGAGGGCTCGCACCGGGTGCACGGCGAGGCGTGGGCGAGGCGCCTGTGCCGGGGCCCGCAGCGCGACGCGTTCGTGGCGCGGCTGCTGGAGACCTGGGAGCAGGCGGGGCGCTGGATCGGGCCCGACGACGATCCCGCGTACGCCGCCGCGCTGGAGGCGGGCGAGGTGCGCTGGACCGCCGCGCACCAGCGGGCGCTCGTGCGCGACTGGCTGGTCGCGCTGCTGGCGGGCGAGGGCGTGACGATCGAGCTGCCCGCACTCGACTTCACCGACTGGGACCCGGAGCGGCGCCGATGAACTGCCCGTTCTGCTCCTCGTCGGACGTCTCGCAGGTCAGCCAGTGGGGCGGGCAGATCATCACCGCCCAGTGGCGCTGCGACGCCTGCAACAGCTACTTCGAGGCGGTGCGGTCGGACTTCGACGCCGAGACCCCG
The DNA here is from genome assembly GCA_035555675.1 of Solirubrobacter sp. Classification (GTDB taxonomy): domain Bacteria; phylum Actinomycetota; class Thermoleophilia; order Solirubrobacterales; family Solirubrobacteraceae; genus Solirubrobacter. The sequence goes on from DATMGH010000059.1 coordinate 24,210, forward strand.
CGCACGTCCCCGTACTCGTCCACGAGCTCGGCCACGTCCTCGTAGCCGGCGCGCAGGTCGGCGTCGAGCTGGCCGGCCTGCGCACCCCCGATCTCGAGCACCAGCGTGCCGCCGGGTCGCAGCGGCGCCTCACGGATCACGCGGCGGAGGATGTCCAGCCCGTCCTCGCCGCCGTCGTACGCGAGCGCGGTCTCGAAGCGGAACGTGTCGCGCTGCAGGAACGGCAGCGCGCGCGTCGGCACGTAGGGCACGACCGCGACGACCACGTCCGCGAGCACCCCGCCGCCCCGCGCCTCGCCGCCCTCGGCGCCCCGCGTCTCGTCGCCCCGCCCCTCGCCGCCACCACCCCGCGCCTCGCGGCCCGCGCCGGCCCGCGCCTCGCTACCGCCGCTCCCGCGCGCCTCGCCGCCCTCGCCGCCCCGCGTCTCGTCGCCCCGCGCCTCGCCGCCCTCGGCGGCCCGCGTCTCGTCGCCCCGCGGCTCGCGGCCACCCCGCGCCTCGCCGCCGCCGCTCCCGCGCGTCTCTCCCCCGCGCGGCTCTCCGGCCCCTCCCACCCACGGCTCGAACAGGTCCCCGACCCGCGCGTCCACGCCGTTCGCGCGGGCATTCGCCACGGCCTTCGGGTCGAGGTCCGCCGCGAGCACGCGCGCGTGCGGCCGGCGCGCCATCAGCGTCGCGGCGATCGCCCCGCAGCCGGTGCAGACGTCGATCGCCACGCCGCGCTCCGGCAGTCGCCGCGCCGCCTCCTCCGCGACCAGCTCGGTGTGCCAGCGCGGGACGTAGACGTCCGGGTGCACCTGCAGAGTCAGCCCGCAGAACTCGACCGTGCCGGTGATCCAGGCGAGCGGCTCGCCGGTCAGCCGCCGCTCGACCAGCGCGCGCAGGCGCGCCTCGTCGCCGGCGGCCGCGGCGAGCAGCTCGGCAGCCTCTTCCTCGGCCGCGACGAAGCCCTCACGGGCCAGCAGGTCCACCAGGCTGGTGCGCTCCATGTTCCACACGTTAGTGGTGGTCAGGTTGACCAGCCGCAAACCGCTTGCGCTGGACATATCTGGTCAAAACCACCAATTTCGTTGCGATGTCCGTACAGAGCGCTACGTTCGTCACATGGCGGACCTGCTGCAACAGCCGACCGGAGTTCACGTCGATCTCGACGGCCGGTCGCTCACCATCGACGAGGCCGTGACGTTCGCTCGCGAAGGTGGCCGCGCGGTGCTTTCACCGGAAGCGGCGCGGCGTGTCGAGGCCACCCGCACGCTCAAGCACGACCTGATCGACCGCGAGATCCCGATCTACGGCGTCACCACCGGGTTCGGGGACAGCGCGCACCGGCAGATCGCGCCCGAGAAGGCCGCCCGGCTGCAGCAGAACATGCTGCGGTTCCTGGGCGCCGGCACCGGGCAGATCGCCTCGCCCGAGATCACCCGCGCGACGATGCTCTACCGCGCGAACTGCCTCGCCAAGGGCAACAGCGGCGTCCGGCGGGAGCTGATCGAGCGGCTGCTGACGCTGCTCAATCACGACATCCTGCCGCTGATCCCGGAGCGCGGCTCCTGCGGCGCGAGCGGTGACCTGATCCCGCTCTCCTACGTCGGCCGCGCGCTGGCCGGCGAGACCGAGGTGCTCTACGAGGGCGAGGTGCGCGAGGCGGCCGACGTCCTCGCCGACCTTGGCCTCGAGCCGTTCGAGCTGGAGGCCAAGGAAGGCCTCGCGATGACCAACGGCACGTCGTTCATGAGCGCGTTCGCGACGCTCGCCGTGCACGACGCGCGGGAGCTGGCGTTCGTCGCCGACCTCTGCACGGCGATGGCGTCGCAGGCGCTGATGGGCAACCACGGCCACTTCAACGCGTTCCTGTTCGAGGCCAAGCCGCACCCGGGGATCATCGAGAGCGCCGCGAACGTGCGGATGCTGCTCGAGGGCTCGGCGCTGACGCACGACGCGGAGGACATCGTCCCGCTCGACGGCGCCGGGTTCCGGGAGCTCGAGCGGTCGGTGCAGGACAAGTACTCGATCCGCTGCGCCCCGCACATCACGGGCGCGCTGCGCGACACGCTCGAGTGGGCCGAGAAGTGGGTCGCGATCGAGATCAACTCGTCCGACGACAACCCGCTGTTCGACGCCGGCCTCGGGCGCGTGCAGAGCGGAGGCAACTTCTACGGCAGCCACATGGCGCAGGCGATGGACGCGCTCAAGATCGCGCTGGCGAACATGTGCGACCTGCTCGACCGTCAGCTCGAGCTGATCGTCGACGAGAAGTTCAACGCGGGGCTGACGCCCAACCTGATCCCGTACTTCGACTCCACAAGCCCTGAAGCCGGCCTGCATCACGGCTTCAAAGGGATGCAGCTCTCGTGCTCGGCGTTGACCGCCGAGGCGTTGAAGCTGTGTAACCCGGCGAGCATTCACTCGCGCTCGACCGAGGCCCACAACCAGGACAAGGTCTCCATGGGGACGATCGCCGCACGGGACGCGCGGACGATCGTGGAGATCCTGCAGCACATCGCCGCCATCCACCTCATCGCAATCGTGCAGGCTCTGGACCTGCGCGGGGTGGAGCACGCGAGCCCGAAGGCCCGCGAAGCGCACGCACTGGTCCGCGCGCGCGTCGCGTTCCTCGACGCCGACCGGCGGATGGACCACGACATCGCCAGTGTCGTGGAGCTGATCCGGTCCGGCGAGCTGTCAGCCGTCCTGGCGTAGGAGGGGTTGCACGGGGCGACCCTCCTTTGCGAGGGTCGCCCCGCTGCGCTCATCGTCCCGCGGGGTGTCGCGCCGCATCGTCATCGTCGGCTCGGCGCGAGATGGCGGGGGTGTGTCCGCAAACTCGCCTGTCAGGCGACTTTCCGAACACACCCCCGCTGGGTGCCGCGACGAGCGGTGTGGCCGCGCGCGGGCGAAGCGTGCGAGGTGCGGGCGGAGGGTGCGAGATGCGGCGGAGCGTCGGCGTGCGGCGCCGGCGTGTGCGAAGCGCGACGCGCCGAGGCCCCGAAACGCGGAGTGCCGAGGCACCCGGAGTCCGAACCACGCCACTCCCGCCGGGGGGTGCCGCAATCTACTTGCCTGAGGCGACAGTAGATCGGTGCACCCCCCCTCCCGAGGCCGCGCGCCGAGCCGCACGGCAGGCCCGATCAAGGCGGGGCACCGACCGGCCGCTCCGCCGCACGACCCGCCAGCCCGGCCACCCGACCGCACCACACAACCCACCGCCCCGCCACCCGACCGCACCACACGACCCGCCGACCCCGCCACACGACCGCACCACACAACCTTGCCGGCCCGGCCACACGACCGCACCACACGACCGGTCGGCCCCGCCACACGACCGCGCCGCACGACCC
>DATMGH010000060.1:0-119353 GCA_035555675.1 Solirubrobacter sp.
CCACTGCACGGCCGGCGCCGTGCCGGGATACCGACAGCTACGGGCTGGCACGGACACCCCCGGCCGGGTTGAGCTGCCGTGATCGGCGTACGCGAGCGATCGACCGTCCGCGGTGGGGTGTGGCCGCTCGGTCGCCTGTCAGGCGAGTTTCCGGACACACCCCCACCAACGCGCCAACGCAAACGCTCGAACCTGATCGGTACGGGCCAGCCAGCACGACGGACGACCGCTACCGCTCACCCACCCTCTCCGGTGCCCGTACCTCGACGGTATCCCGAGACCGGGCCGCGAGGGTGCACCATGGCCAGACCCGACCCGGCCCAGGCGCCGCAAACCGCCTCCGTCCTCAGTGCTTGCCGTTCAAGCCACCCGCACAAGCGTGGGTGACACCGCGACTAGGAGCTGCGCGCGAGCGCGGCGACCAGGAGCGCGACGAGCGCGGAGATCGCCCCGACCCAGACCCAGGAGCCGACGGCCAGGAGAAGCACCGCGCGACCATACCGTCTTCCTGAGTGCTGCGTCCTGACCGGGGGTTCAGGCTCCGAGCTCGGCCCGCAACGTGCGCAGTTCCTCGCGCAGCTCGGCGACTTCGCGCTCCAGCCGGTCCAGCCGGTCATCGCGCCGCGGCGGCGGCGGAACCACGGCCGCGGGCGCGGGCGCGTGCGCGACGGGGGCCTCCGTCTCCTCGACGTCCTCGGACAGGCGGTGGCGGAAGCGGTCCTCCTTCTGCCCGGGCCGGCGTGCGAGCTGCGCGACCAGCTCGCGATCGATCAGCCGCGTCAGCACCTCGTGCAGCTCGTCCAGGCCCGCGAACGGCTGCATTCGCTCGGCGCGCTGCTTGAGCTCGCCGGGCGTCTGCTCCCCGCGGAGCATCAGCACCGCGAGCACCGACTGCTCGGCGCCGTCGAGCCCGAGCTCCTCCTCGAGCAGGTGCCGGTACTTGGCGACGCGGCTGGAATGGCCGCTGGCGAGCCGGGTCAGCCGGCGCCGGCCGAGATGGTGCAGCGCGCCCCGGATCGTCTCTTCGTCGTAGGCCACGACCGGGTCGCGGTTGGTGCTCTGGTTGCAGGCCAGGCGCAGGGCGTTGAGCGTCAGCGGATAGGCGTCCGGCGTGGTCTTTTGCTTCTCGATCAAGCAACCGAGCACGCGGACTTCGGTTGCGTCGAGATCCATCAACGCCATGTTTTGACCAATCCGTAGACGAAAGATTGCCGGTTCAACGTCATTTTGGTATGAATCCGCAAGACTTTTGAGGGTCGAGTCCGGCTGCTCGAAGCCGGGGAGGAGGAAGGCATTGGAGGGATTCTGGAAGGTCCGCGTCGGGGCCGCGCTCGCGGCTACGGGCGCGATTCTGGCATGTGCCGGGACGGCACAGGCTCAGCATCCGGACCTGGGCGCCGGTGCGCCCAGCGGCCAGATGGGCGTCCAGCTCTACGACTGGAGCCAGTACATCTCGAGCGGTGCAGGTGAGATCACCTGCCCGACGACCGGGGACCCGACGCCCAACTGCGTCGCGCCGCCCGCGCCGTCGACGTCGGGCGCGCGCCTGGAGCGCGTGTTCGCGTACCTGGCGTCCAAGAACGTGCGCAACGTGGAGCTCTACGGCTACCCGGGCAACCCGTTCCCGTCGACCAGCGCGACGCAGACGCTCAAGACGGCGGAACTGCAGGCGCTGCGTGCCCTGGGCGACCAGTACGGCCTGCGCTTCGTCTCGCGTCACGGCAACCTGAACGAGAACGGCTGGAGCTTCGACATCCAGGCCGCGAAGATCCTCGGCCAGGAAGTGATCGGCGCCGCCGATCCGCCGAACGCCAGCAACAGCAACCTGACGACCGCGCTCAACGACGCGGCGCTGCTGAACCGTCTGGGCAAGCGCTCGGTCGAGGCCGGCGTCGGCCCCGCGTACTTCCACAACCACGCGTCGTCGTTCAGCACGAAGATCACCGAGAACGGCGTGACGGTGTCGCGCTGGCAGTTCCTGATGGACCACACCGATCCGCGTTACGTCAAGGCGCAGATCGACCTCGGCTGGGCCGTCTCCGGCGTCTCCGGCGCCAACGCGGCCGACATCGTGGCGCTGGTCGGCAACCCGACCTACCGTCAGCGGATCATCAGCTTCCACGTCAAGGACGTCGTCGACCCGAAGCCCAGCTCGGGCACGTCCAGCCTGCGCGAGCTCGGCAACGGCGACATCAACTTCGGGCCGATCTTCGCCAACGCGAAGAACTGGGTCCGCTGGTACCTCTACGAGTACGACCCGGTGACGCCCGGCAACAACGGCGGCTTCAACCCGTTCACGTCGGCCGACACCAGCTTCACCAACCTGCGTGGCGCCGCTGAGGCCGTCGCGTACGCGCCGCCGACCGCGTTCGACTCGGTCCCGGCCGGCACGAGCGCGGCGAACAACGCCAAGCCGATCACGGTCAAGAACATCGGCGACGCGCCGCTGGTCATCACCAACGCTGCGCCGACGATCTCGGCGATCGCCGAGAACGGCGGGGCGACCACGGCGGCGGACTTCGCCGTCGTCAGCCAGGACTGCCAGAACAAGACGCTGGCGCCGGGCGCGACCTGCACGATCACCGTCGGCTACAAGCCGTCGCGGATCAACACGTTCTCCAGCGCCGTCCTGTCGTTCGCGTCGAACTCCGACGACTCGATGGAGAAGATCCCGCTCTACGGCACCAGCACCTCGTCGTTCGTCGCCGAGGGTCCCGTCGGCGGCACCGTGCCGGCGACGCTGTCGCTGAGCCTCCCGGCGCAGGGCGCCAGCTTCGGCGCGTTCGTGCCGGGCATCGCCAACGCCTACGAGGCCTCGGTCGTCGGGTCGGTCACGTCGAGCGCGGGTGACGCGGCCCTCACGGTCGCCGACCCGAGCTCCACGGCCACCGGCCACCTGGTCAACGGCACGTTCTCGCTGCCGTCCGCTCTGGAGGCTCGCGCCACCAACGGCGCCAACCCGAGCGCGAGCTACGCGGCGCTCTCGGAGACGGGCGCGCCCACGAACCTGCTCACGTACAGCGGCCCGACGGCCAACGACGCGGTCACGATCGGGTTCCGCCAGGCCATCGGCGCCAGCGACGCGCTGCGCACCGGCACCTACAGCAAGACCCTGACCTTCACGCTGTCGACGACGACGCCGTAGAGGTAACGTCGTCCGACGTCCGAGCTTGCGAGGACGGAGGGCGAAACTGTAAGTCGAGGGCCCCGGCAGTGCCGGGGCCCTCGGCGTTTAACCGGTTACACGATCGGCCGCTGTGCGCCGCGCGCGCGAAGATTGAACCCTCGTGCCGCGTACCGCTGCGCCTCCGCGACCAACCCGGAAAGCGGTTCGCGGTCGACCGACCGCACCGCGTTCGGTTCGGCGCTCGAGACGGCTTCGAACAGCATCGCCGTCAACGCCCCAGGGTCCGGTGGCCGCTTCGAGCCCGACACCCGCACCGGATCTTGGTGGCGAAGCCGCCGATGCCAAGGTACCTGGACCTGCCGTTCTACCGTGAGGTCGAGTACGGCCCCGTCGGCATCGAACGCCAGATACTCATCGTCCTCGACATCTGGCGCCTCGAGCCACGCTTCGGCCTCACCGACTGACGCGAAGACCGAGAGCCAGCCCTCACGGTCAATCGTGATGATCGGAGGCCTCACTTTCGCTTTCGCTCCCAAGGACGGTGCCGACCGATGCCGCCAGACCCACGGTGATGGTAGTGAGGCAGTCGGCTTGCGGGCCGCGTCGGGCTTGCGCGTCCGAAGAATCGCTCGCCGCCAAGCTTGCTCAGGTGGCCGTGTCCGAACGGGCTGATACGCCAGTTGCGTGGAGTCGGCAGCTGACGCCATAGGTCCACTGACCAACCACAACCGTGGCGTAGACGAGAACACCCAACATCGGGGCACGCCGAAGGAACCGCGTCGCAACAGCCATTTCCCTTCCATGAACGGCATAGGCGTCGCCGAGCGGTTCCGTAGAACTAGTCAGCGCCGATCATCTTTAGAGCAAAGCCCAAGGGATATGACATCCCTGTGCCCTCAGGGAACCCTCGTTAACGCGGAACCCTATCTCGTACTCATCTTCGCGTCACTGTTTTTGCTCTGACATTCCGTTAGCAATCCGCAATCGCACGCCACTATGAACGTCGAATCCCGCTGATCGCTCAGCGAATCTGCAGGCCCGAGATCGCGCGGCTGATCACGAGCCGCTGGATCTCCGAGGTCCCCTCGAAGATCGTGTAGATCTTCGCGTCGCGGTGCATCCGCTCGACCGGGAACTCGCGCGCGTAGCCGTTGCCGCCGAGGATCTGGATCGCGCGCTCGGTCGCCCAGACCGCGACCTCGCCGGCCTTGAGCTTGCTCATCGAGCCTTCGGCGGCGGTGAAGCGGCGGCCGGTGCGGCCCATCCAGGACGCGCGCCAGACCAGCAGGCGGGCGGCGTCGATCTCCATCCGCATGTCCGCCAGCGCGAACGCGATCGCCTGGTTCTCGATGATGCGGCGGCCGAACTGGGTGCGCTCCTTGGCGTAGTCGAGCGCGTACTCGTACGCGGCGCGGGCGATGCCGATCGCCTGCGCGCCGACCGCCGGTCGCGTCGCCTCGAACGTCTGCATCGCCGCCTGCTGCTTCCCGCGCGCGCCCTCGCGTGCGCGCGCGAGCCGCTCGTCGAGCTTCTCCTTGCCACCGAGCACGAGCCGGACCGGGATCCGCACGTCATCGAGGAAGACGTCGGCGGTGTGCGACGCGCGCAGGCCGTGCTTCTTGACCTTCATCCCCGGCGTGAGGCCCTTCGTACCGGGCGGGATGATGAAGCCGGCCTGGCCGCGCGCGCCGAGCTCCGGGTCGACGGAGGCGACGACCACGTGCACGTTCGCGATGCCGCCGTTGGTCGCCCACGCCTTCTGGCCGTTGATGACCCACTCGTCGGTCGCCTCGTCGTAGCGGGCGCGGGTGCGCAGGCTCGACACGTCGCTGCCCGCGTCGGGCTCGGAGACGCAGAACGCGGCGACCTGCGGGTCCTCCGGCGTGCCGTAGCACTGCGGCACCCACTCGCCGAACTGCTCGCCGGTGCCGGTCGAGAAGATCGCGGCCACGGCCAGCGTCGTGCCCATGATCGCCATGCCGATGCCGGCGTCGCCCCAGAACAGCTCCTCGTTGACGATCGGCAGCATCAGGCCGCTCTCATCGGCGTAGAACTGGGCGAGCGCCTCGAACGAGTAGAGCCCGATCTTCGCCGCTTCCTGGATCAGCGGCCAGGGCGTCTCCTCGCGCTCGTCCCACTCCGCCGCCGCGGGGCGGACCACGTTGGCGGCGAAGCCGTGGACCCACTCGCGGACGTCGCGCTGGTCCTGGTTGAGCTCGAGCGAGAACGCCCCCGCGGAGAGGGGCTCGCCGACTGCTTCCATGCTGGCCATAGACCCGAACCTTATGACCCTGGATGAGACCGTGGAGCCGGCCTGGCCGAGCGAGCCGCCGCGCTCCCCGGGGCCCGGCGGGCTGCTGCGTCTGTCCGGAAACGTGGCGCGGCGGGCGATCCGGGTGGGGGACGCGGTCGTGCTGGCCGAGGCGGCGTGGCGGGGCGACGAGGTGCTGCTGCGTGCGCAGGCGCACACTGAGGCGGCGGCGCGGTTCGCGCTGGAGCGAATGCGGTTCGTGCTCGCGCTCGACGACGACCTGGCGCCGTTTCACCGCGCGCACCGGGCCGACCCCGTGCTCGGGCGGCTGCTGCGGGCGCGGCCGGCGCTGCGCGTGCTGCGTAAGCCGGAGGCGCTCGAGGCGCTCGCGTGGGCGATCGTCGAGCAGCTGATCGACACGCAGCAGGCCGGGAACATCGTCTGGGCGCTGACGCGGCGGTTCGGGACACGGCATCCGTCGGGGGCGTGGGTCGCGCCGCCGCCCGCGGCGCTGGCGAATACCGCGGCGTTGGAGGCCGCCGGCCTGGCGCCGGTGCGGGCGCGCACGCTGGCGCGGGTGGCGCGGGAGGTCGCGTTGGGGCGGATCGATCCGGGTGCCGCCGACCAGCGCGCGCTGGCGGCGGTCCCGGGGGTCGGCGAGTGGACGCTCGCGCACCTGAACCTGTTCGGACGCGGTGTCTACGACGTGCCGCTGCGGCGTGACGTCGGGATGCGCAACGCGTACGCGCGTGTGATCGGGGTGCGCACGGGGAGCGTCGGGGAGGCGGAGTTCGAGGCGTTCCTGGAGCGGTTCGCGCCGTGGCAGGGGCTCGCGGCGATGCACGTGGTCGCGGCGGGCTGGCGCGGCGGGGGCAGGTGGTCACAATCCCCGCATGACCTACGTCGCCGCTGAGGACCGCTACGAATCGATGCCCTACCGCCGCTGCGGGCGCAGCGGCATCAAGCTGCCCGCGATCAGCCTCGGGCTGTGGAACCGCTTCGGCGACGACACGCCGCTCCAGAATCAGCGCGCGATCATCCGGCGCGCGTTCGACCTCGGCATCACGCACATCGATCTCGCCAACAACTACGGCCCGCCCTACGGGTCGGCGGAGTCGAACTTCGGGCGGATCATGCGCGAGGACCTGCGGCCGTACCGGGACGAGCTGATCGTCTCGACCAAGGCCGGCTACGACATGTGGCCCGGGCCGTACGGCGAGTGGGGCTCGCGCAAGTACCTGCTGGCGTCGCTCGACCAGAGCCTGGAGCGGATGGGGCTCGACTACGTCGACATCTTCTACTCGCACCGGTTCGACCCCGAGACGCCGCTGGAGGAGACGATCGGCGCGCTGGACACCGCGGTGCGGTCGGGGCGCGCGTTGTACGTCGGGATCAGCTCCTACAGCGCGGAGCGGACGCAGGAGGCGGTCGAGATCGCGCGGGCGCTGGGCACGCCGATCCTGATCCACCAGCCGTCCTACTCGCTCCTGAACCGGTGGATCGAGCCCGAGGTGCTGGACACGTGCGACGAGGAGGGCGTGGGGATCATCGCGTTCTCGCCGCTCGCGCAGGGGATGCTCACCGACCGCTACCTCGGCGGCATCCCCGCCGACTCGCGCGCGGCGAAGGACTTCTACCTGAAGAAGGACTTCATCAGCGAGGAGAACATGGCGCGGGTGCGCGCGCTCAACGAGATCGCGGCGCGGCGCGGGCAGGCGCTGGCGCAGATGGCGCTGGCGTGGGTGCTGCGCGATCCGCGGGTGACGTCGGCGCTGATCGGGGCGTCGAGCGTGACGCAGCTGGAGACCAACGTGCAGGCGCTGGACAATCTGTCGTTCAGCGCGTCGGAGCTGGCGGAGATCGACCGGTACGCGGTCGAGGCGGGCATCAACATCTGGGCGCAGTCGAGCGACGCCTGATGGCCTCGCGGCGCTCGGTCATCGCGTCGTTCATTCCCTCGTCGCCGCTGGTGGCGCTGCTCGGGATGCGCGTGGTGTCGCTGGGCGACGACGAGGCGACGCTGGAGCTGCCGTTCCAGCCGTCACTGGCGACGCTGGAGGACGTCGTGCACGGCGGCGCGATCGCGTCGCTGGTGGACACGGCGGGGATGGCGGCGACGTGGGCGAGCGATGAGGAGGCGACGTCGCTGCGCGGCTCGACCGTCACGCTTGACGTGCGCTACGTCGCGGCGGCGCGCGGGCGGGATCTGACCGCGCACGCCGTCGTGGTGCGGCGCGGGCGCTCGCTCGTGTTCAGCGAAGTGCGGGTGACCGAGCCGGACGGGCGGCTGGTGGCGACCGGCACGGTGGTACAACAGCTGGGATGAGCCACGAGGCGCGCGCCCTCACCCGGCTCGTCGCGGACGAGCTCGCCGCGGTGCCGGCGGGGATCGGCGATGTCCATTCCGCGATCGCGGGACGGGTGTTCGGCGCCCTCGGCGCTTCGGCGGCGCCGGTGCGCGCGGTGCACGACGGCGTCACGCGGGTCGCGTACGCGAGCGTCGGCGTCGGCCTGTGGATGGGTGCGAGCGCCGCGGGCGCGGCGTGGCGCGTCGCCGCCGCGCGCCGCGCGGCCGCGCCGACTCGCCCGGCCGCCACGTCACCCCTCGCCGCCACGCCTCGCCCCGCCGCCACGTCACCCTCTGCCCCCGCGTCTCACCCGGCCGCGGCCACGCCTCGCGCCGCCCCCACTCCCCTCTCGGACACGCCGCGCGGCGCGGTCTTCCTCGCCGCGCTCAACGCGCTCGTCGGCGACCGGCTCGCCGCCGAGGGGAACCCGCTCGCGCTCGAGACGGGCGTGCGGCGCGTCGCCGGGCCCGTCGGCCCGCACGTGGTCGTGTTCCTGCACGGGCTCGGGGAGACCGAGTACGCGTGGGGGCGGTCGGGCTACGCCGCGCAGCTCGCCGGCGCCACGTCCGTCTTCGTCCGCTACAACAGCGGCCGCCACGTGTCCGAGAACGGCGCGGCGCTGGCGGTGCTGCTCGACGAGCTCGTGCGCGACTGGCCGGTCCCGGTCGAGCGGATCTCGCTCGTCGGGCACTCGATGGGCGGCCTGGTCGCGCTCAGCGCGTGCCACGCGGGCGGCGAGTGGACACGCCGCGTCAAGCACGTCGTCACGCTCGGGACGCCGCACGCCGGCGCGCCGCTCGAGCAGGGCGTGCACGCGCTCAGCGCCGCGCTGCACGCACTGCCGGAGACGCGGCCGTTCGCGCGCTTCCTGCGCCGCCGCAGCGCGGGCATCCGCGACCTGCGCCACGGGGCGCTGGTCGACGCCGACTGGCACGGCCAGGACCCGGACGCGCTCCGCGCCCGCGCGCTCGCCGAGGTCCCGCCGCTCCCGGGCGTCACCTACTGCTTCGTCGCCGCGACCGTGACGCGCTCGCCGACGCATCCCCTCGGGCGGCTGGTCGGTGACCTGCTCGTGCTCGCCCCCAGCGCGTCAGGCCGGGTCGCGTTCCACGACGGGCTCGAGCTCGGCGCCGCGCACCATCTGGCGCTGCTCGATCACCCCGCGGTCGCCGAGCGGCTGCGGGCGTGGCTGGCCTGAACCGCCCGCGCGACGCCGTCCGCGCCGTACCGGAGGTCACGGTCGGTGAACCGCAGGACCGTGTAGCCCGCGGCGCGCAGCACGGCGTCCTTGCGCGCGTCGTCGCGCCGCGCCGCCGGGCGCCGGTGGCCCGGCCCGTCGACCTCCACCGCCAGCCGCCGGTCCGGCCAGAGGAAGTCGACTTCGAGGTCGAGCACGATCGAGTTCACGCGCGGCTCCGGGAGCGGCGCGGGCAGCAGCGCCAGGAACGCGTCCTCCAGATCGCTGCGCGTGCCGGGGCAGCCGGCGAGGTGGAGCTCCAGCGCCCGTGCGACCACCGTGACGCCGCGCCGGCTCGTCGCCCGCGCGAGCACCGCCCGCGTCGCGGCGAGATTGAAGCGCTTGCGGAACGCCGCCTCGTGGATCGCGTGCGCGACCTGGTGCGGCGTGCTCACGTCCCCGAGGTCGACGATCGTGCGCGCGACGGTCGTCACGGGGATGCCGCGGTGAACGAGCACGTCGGACGGGATCAGCGACCCTGACGCGTGCGCCCGAATCGCGCCCTGGCGCCGTCGCCCGCACGGCACCACGACCTCCGGGAACGGCACGCGCCGGCGCGTGATCCGCCACAGCTCGCCCGCCGCGCGCCGGCTCAACCCGGCGCCGACGCCGGACGCGAGCACGGCCGCCAGCCACGTTCCCTCGCGCGAGAGCCCGGCGTGCCCGACCGCGTACACGCCCCGGTACACGCGGTGCAACCGCCCAGCGCGCACGCGCCGCGCCACCACGCGCCGATCGAGTCCGAGCGCGGCCAGTTGCGCGAGCGACACGATCCCGTGCTGCCGCGCCGCGAGCCGCGCGATCGCCGCATCGGGCGACGTTTGTCTCGCTCGGTGGGGCGTTTCGTCGCGCACTCCCGGAGGATCGCGGGGAGCGCCGTTACAGATCTACACGCAAACGTTCCAATTCCGTCTCAACATCGTGCCCGTACAGCCACGCGTTGTGGCCGAGCGGGTCCTGGGACGCGAGCGCGGCGTCGCGCGCGACCTGCTCGGGACCGTCCGGCATGTGGTGGTGCTCGCGGCGCTCGCCGCTCATGCGCTGCACGCGGGTCGCGCGCGGGGCGCGGATCGCCTCGTAGCGGCGCAGCGCGGCCTCGACGTCCACCGCGCCCGCGAGGCACTGTGCGAGCACGGCCGCGTCCTCGATCGCCTGCCCGGCGCCCTGGGCGAAGAACGGGAGCATCGGGTGCGCGGCGTCGCCGAGCAGCGCGACGCGGCCGGCCGCCCAGCGCGTGATCGGCTCGCGGGCGTAGAACGCGTAGCGGCGGGTCTCGCGCGCGGCCTCGATCAGCGCGAGCACGCGCGCGTCCCAGCCCGCGTACTCGGCTCGGAAGTCCTCGACGCGGCCGGGCGCGGTCCACGACTCCTCGCGCCAGTCGCCGGCCGGGTTCGCGGTGACGAGGTTGACGCGCCGCCCACCGGAGACCGGGTAGTGGACGAAGTGGCGCCGCGGCCCGAGCCAGATCGAGCAGACCGGCCGGCGGGCGAAGTCCGGCGCCTCGGCCGCGGGGACGAGCGCGCGGTACGCGGCCAGCCCGGTGAACGCGGGCGCCTCGTCGCCGTGCACGAGCGAGCGCAGGACCGAGTGGATCCCATCCGCGCCGACGACCGCGTCGAACGGCGCGGAGAGGCCGCCGTGGGCGAAGCGGAGCCGCACGGGGCCGCGCCGAGGGTCGCGGGCGGCGGGCGGCGCGGACGCCGGGCGCGGCGCCGCGGCGGACGCGGCAGGGGCGGGCTCGACGCCGACGACGCGGGCGCCCGTCACGATCACGCCCGGTGGGATCGCGTCGGCGAGCACGGACAACAGGTCCGCGCGGTGGATCGCCAGGTACGGCGCGCCGTAGCGCGCCTCGCCCGCCGCGCCGAACGCCTGGGAGAACAGCACGCGCCCGTCCTCCCAGCGCCGGAACTCCCACGGCACCTCGAACGGCACGCCGACGTGCCGCAGCTCGCGCGCCAGCCCGAGCCGGGCCAGCAGCCGGAACGCGTTCGGCGCGATCTGGACCCCCGCGCCGATCTCCTCCAGCGCGAGCTGCCGCTCGTACACGCGCACGTCACGCACGCCCGCCCGCTGCAGGAACAGCGCGGCCGCCAGGCCGCCGAGCCCACCACCGGCGATCGCGACACGCATCCTGGACAACGCTACCCGCCCGGCCGCCGTACGACGACCGGGCGGGAATGCGCCGCCACGCCTACGGCGTCGTCGCCGAGAGCGTGAACACGACCGTCTTCCCGTAGCCGCCCACGAGCAGCGACTCGGTCGCCGCGATCGACTGCTTGAAGCCGATCGTCACCGCGTGCGTGCTGACCGGCGCCGGGAACGGCAGCAGGCTCAGCCGCGCGGTCGGGCTCGACGGCAGCGGCGCGAACGTCGTGTCCGGATGCGCCTCGTCGGTCGCCCGCACCTGCAGCGGCGACGCCAGCGACGCCGTGCCGTTGACCAGGTGGCCGGTCGCGGCCGCGCTCGGATCGCGCACGGTCAGCTCGGCGGCGGTCGCGGACGACGTCACCGTCGCCGCCAGCGACGCGGTGTAGTCGCGCGTGACCCCCGGCGCGAACGCGCCGAAGTTCGCCGAGCCGGCGATGTCGAGCCCGAGCACGCCGGGCACGACCCCGCCGACGCCGATGTCGACGCTGCCCGAGCCGGCCGGCATCACGAGCACGGTCAGCGACGCCGACCCGCTGGCACCGTGCCCGTCGGACACCGTCACCTTCGCCGTGTACATGCCGACCTCGGTGTACGCGTGCAGCGCGTCCTTGGTGGTCGCGGTGCCGCCGTCGCCGAAGTCCCACTTGTACGTCAGCGGGTCGCCGTCCGCGTCCTCCGCCACCGCCATGAACGCCACCGGGTCGCCCGGCGTGACGTCACCGGACGGGTTGCGCGACGCGGTCACGGTCGGCGCGTGGTTGCCGGACTCGACGATCCCGCACGCCGCGTCCTCGGCCGCACCGGCCGCGACCTCGATGCCGCCCAGCAGGTGCGTCAGGAACGGCGCCTCCGCGAACGACGCCTGCGTGTGCCCCATGCCCGTGTACCACGAGCGGCCGCCGTCGTAGCGCTGGCACCACGAGATCGGATGGTCGTCGTCGGTCGCGTTGCCGTCGTCCTCGCCGTAGGTCGACTCGTCGACCGTGGCCAGCACGTGCACCCCGCCCGTGCGCGGCGAGTAGTCGTCACCGCCGCCGCCCACGACCGCGTTCTCGTCCGGGCGCTGGTAGTTGTACCACTCGTCCACGCGCTCCCACGGGTTCGGCAGACCCACGGTCGAGTGGTGCTGGGCGTCGTCGATCCGCACCGTCGCGGTCGGCGTCCCGGCCGGGTGGTTGCGGAAGTACGCCCCGACCAGCTTGCCGTACCACGTCCACGTGTACTCGGTGTCGGCCGCCGCGTGGACGCCCACGTAGCCGCCGCCACCGCGGATGTAGCGCTCGAACGCCGCCTGCTGGGTGTCGTTGAGCGGGTCGCCCGTGGTCGAGAGCCAGATCACCGCGTCGTAGTGCGCGAGCGCGTCGTCGCGGAACAGCGCGGCGTCCTCGGACGCGTCGACCTGGAACTGGTGCTGCGTCCCGAGCTGCTTGATCGCGGCGATGCCGGCCGGGATCGAGTCGTGCCGGAAGCCCGTCGTCTTGGAGAAGACGAGCACGCGGAACCGCGCGTTCGGATCGTCCGCCCCGAGCACGCTCACCGGCACCGTGCGCGAGACCTCGTCCTTCCCGTCGGACACCGTCACCCGGGCGGTGTAGCTGCCCGCGGCCGTGTAGGTGTGCGAGGGCGCCGCCGCGCTCGAGGTCCCGTCGTCGCCGAAGTCCCAGCTGTAGGTCAGCTCGTCGTCGTCCGCGTCGGACGCGGTGACGCTGAACTGCACCGGCAGCGGCGCGAAACCGGTGGCCGGCGTCGCGCCGACCGCCGAGATCGCCGGCGCGTGGTTGGTCTCGTCCGGCGGGCAGCCGGTCGAGCCGTTGACCTTGAAGTACTCGAAGCCGACGACCCGATCGGCGATCTGCACGCCGAGCGTGAACAGGCCGAACGCCGCGTTGGTCTGCGTGTTCGTGACCGGCGCCGACAGCGCCGTCCAGGTCGACCCGTCGAACGAGTACTCGCCGGCGTACGACGTGCCGGTCTTGGTCAGCCGCAGCCACACGTCGGTGACCGTGGCCGGCAGGCCGGACGTCACCTGCGGCTGCGGCTCCTGGATCGCGCCGTTCTGCTCGGAGCGCAGCTCGATCCGGTTGAACTTCGGGTTGTCGACGTCGGAGATCGCGTCGAGCTTGACGTAGTTGTCGTCGTCGGTGCGGACCAGGATGCCGCCCTGGGCGTAGCCGCCGTTGAGCTGCGTCACGTCGACCTTGGTCTCGAGCACGTAGTCCTCGGACCCCACGTGATCGGCCGTCTGCAACAGGAAGTTGCGGGTGCCGGCCGGGTCGCTGTCGGTGTAGATGTCACCGAGGACGGTGGTGACCTGCAGCTTGCCGTCCTGCACCTTGACCTTGGTGTCGTCGGGCCGCACGATCGCGTTCCACTTCGACGCGTCCAGCGAGGCCCCGTCGAACTCGTCGCCCGGGCCGGAGCACTGGTCGCAGCGCGGCGGGTCCTGCCCGTCGAGCCAGAAGTAGTCGAACGACACCGCGTCGCCGACGCCCGCCGCCTGCGGCCCGAACGCGAACAGCCCGAACGCCGGCGCGCTCATCGCGTTCGGCACCGCCGCCATGTCGGTCCAGGTGGTCCCGTCGAAGGACAGCTGGCCCGCGTAGGACGTGCCGGTCTTGGTCAGCCGCAGCCAGATGTCCTTCGTGCCCGCGGGCACGTCGACGTTGTTCTGCGGATCCTGGATCGCGCCGCCAACCTCCGAGCGCAGCTCGATCCGGTTGACCGCCTGGTTGCCGACGTCGGAGATCGCGTCGAGCTTGACGTAGTTGTCGCCGTCCACGTACGCGATCAGGCCGCCCTGCGCGTAGCCGTCGGAGAGCGTGCCCGACAGCTTGGTCTCGATCGTCCAGTCCGCACCCGCGTGGTCGGCGGACTGCAGGATGAAGTTGTTCGGCGGCGGGTCGGTGTCACCCGTGTAGATGTCGCCGAGCTCCGTGGTGATGGTCAGGTTGCCGCCGGCGACCTGGTAGGCCGCCGGGTTGTCGCGCACGATCGCGTTCCAGCGCGTCTTGTCCAGCGAGCCGCCGTCGAACTCGTCGTCGTAGCTCGGGCCGGACGGCGCGGCCGGCCCTTCCAGCCGGAACCAGTCGAAGTCCGCGACCGGCGCAGTGGCCGCCGCGTTGCTGAACGCGAACATGCCGATCCGCGCGCCCGCGGGCAGCGGCGCCGGGCGGCCGACCGGCGTCCACGTGGACCCGTCGGTCGAGTACGCGCCGGTGATGGTCGTGCCGTCGGAGGCGATCCGCAGGTAGTAGTCGCGCGGGAAGTCCGCCGGCACGTTCGCGGTCGAGTCCGCCGCGTCGTTGCGCGGCGTCCCGGCCGTCTCGAGGATGAACTCGAACTTCTCCCCGCCGGTCTCGTCGACCGCGAGCCGCCCGAGCTTGACGAAGTTGTCGTCGTCGGCGTACGCGATCAGCCCGGCCTGGTGGTAGGTGGCGTTGCCCTCGAAGCCGACCTTGGTGGTCGCCGTCCAGGCCCCGTTCGGCGCCGCGCGCAGGACGAGGTTCTTGGCCGTGTTGACGTCGCCGTATACGTCGCCCTGCTGCGCCGGGACGTGCAGCGCGCCGCCGGAGACGGTCAGCGCCTGGTCGCGGCGCACGACCTCCCAGGGCGGCGTCGCGACGTCGGTGCCGTTGAACTCGTCGAGGATCGCGCTGGTCGCCGCGCCCTCGTCCGGGTCGAACCGGATCCAGTCGAAGTACGCCATCGGCTTGCTCGGCGCGGTGTCCGACAGCGCGACCGGGCCGATCTGCGGGTTGACGAACGTGCTCAGCGGCGCCGGCTGGCCGACGGGCGTGAACGTGTCGCCGTCGAACGAGTAGGCCGCGGTCAGGTTCGTCCCGTCCGAGTGGATCCGGACGTAGTAGGACAGCGGGGCGTCCGCGGGCAGTGCGCCGCTGTTGTCGGCGGCGCCGTTGCGCGGGTTGCCGGCGGCCTCATAGATGAACTCGAACTGGCGGTTGCCGCCGGCCGAGATCATGTGCACCGACGCCCAGTTGTCGTCGTCGGAGTACACGCGCAGGCCCGCCTGCTGGTAGTTCTCGTCGAGCGCCTCGGCCTGGACCTTGGCGGTCACGGTCCACTCGCCGGACGGGACCGGCTGGGTGATGATGTTCCCGGCGCTCGTGCCGGCCTGGTAGAGCGAGCCGTTGTCGATCGGCACCTCCAGGCGCCCGTTGCGGACCTGGAAGTTGTCGAAGCTGCGCCGGACCGTCCAGCGCTGCAGGTCGAGTGCGCTGCCATCGAACTCGTCCGAGCGCGCGTTGTGCGGGCACTGGCTGGGCGCGCCGGTGACGCGCACGCCGACCGTCGCGGACGCCTTGATGCCGGCCGCGTCGGTCACGGTCACCTTGGCCGTGTACGTGCCCGGGTTGGTGTACGTGTACGTCGGGTCCTCGTCGGTCGACGTGTCGGTCGTCGTGCCGGCGACGCCGAAGTCCCACGCGTACGTGAGCGCTTCGCCCTCAGGATCGGTCGCGGTCGCGTCGAACTTCACGGTCAGCGGCGCCTGGCCGGTCTCCGGCGTGGCGGTCGCGGACACCTCGGGCGGAGCGGAGATCGCCGCGCCCTTGCCGTGGACCTGGAACCAGTTGAGGTTCATCAGCCCGTCGCCGCTGGTCGCGTTCGTGAACACGACGTAGAGGCGGTGCGTGCCGGAGGGCGGGTTCGCCAGCGTGGTGGAGACCGTCTTCCAGGTCTGCCAGGCGCCGGTCGGGGTGACGTCGACCGACGCGAACGTCGGCGCGGTCGGCTCGTCCAGGCGCAGCTCGATCTTGCCGCCCACGCCCGCCGAGGCGACGCGGAAGTCGATCGAGCCGATGTCCTGGAAGTTCATCCGGTCGAAGTACACGTAGTCGCCGTTCTCGATGAACCCGACGTTGTTGCCGCCGCCGGCGTCGGCCGTGGCCTCCTTCTGCACGCCGGGATCGCCGGTCGCGGTCGAGCCGGGCACGCGGCCGGTGCCGGTGAAGTGCTCGGCGCGCTTGCGGCGCGTGTGCAGGACGGCGTCGTCCAGGCCCGTCAGCGCCTGGGCGGAGCCGCCGCCCTTGTCGGTGTAGGTGGCGACGATCGACGTGAAGATGTTCATGCTCGCGTCGTGGCCCGAGTCCGAGAGGGTCTCGAACGTGCCCTCGCAGCCCTGCTTGGCGCCGAGGCCGTGCGCGTGCTCGTCGTGGCCGAGCTGGATGCTCAGCGTGACGTTCTGGCAGTCGATCGTCCCGTCCTCGGGGTCGGTGACGGTGATCCGGTACGGGACCTTGTCGCCGAAGTCGGCGAACTGGCCGTCGTGCGGGAGCTCGAGCTTGACCGTCGGGCGCGTGTTGCCGGCGACGACCAAGAGCGAGTCCGTGCCGGTCATCCCGTCCTGGTCGGTGACGGTCAGCAGCACGCGGAAGTTGCCCGCGGTCGTGTAGGTGTGCGACGGGTTGGGCTCGGTCGAGTCGGTCGTGCCGTCGCCGTCGAAGTCCCAGGCGTAGGTGAGCGACGTGCCCTCGGGGTCGACCGACCCGGCGCTGGAGAACTGCACCGCCAGCGGCGTCGGGCCGTCCGTCTTGTCGGCGGACGCGTGCGCGATCGGCCGCCGCGCGCCCTTGACGTAGTCGATCTTGTAGATCCCCGAGTCGAGGTTGTTGCCGTTGAAGCCGGTGCCCCAGTCGATCACGTAGAGCGAGCCGTCAGGCCCGAACTCCATCTCGTGCGGGCGGTGGAACGTGGTCATCCACGGCGTCGCCGCCACGTTGGTCGCCGCGGTCGTGTCGGCGTTGAGCGTCGCGGTCTTGATCCAGCCGTTGTTCCACTCGCCGATGAACCACTGCTTGTCATAGAACGGCGGGAACTTGGTGTCGGACTGCAGGTCCGGGTCGTAGCGGTAGCGCGGGCCGCCGGTCGGGGCGCCGCCGCCGCCCAGCGCCGGGAAGCGCGGGTCGGTCTCCGAGTAGCCCATCCACATCGTGGCGGGCTTGGCCGGCGGGAGGTTCGTCAGGCCCGTGTTGTTGGGCGAGTCGTTGACCGGGGCGTTGCAGTTGAACTTCGGGCCGATCGCGCCGGTGGCGAAGTCGTAGTCGTTGTACGCGACGTTGTCGCGGATGCAGTAGGGCCAGCCGTAGAAGCCCGGCTCGACGATGTTGTACTCGACGCTGCCCTGCGGGCCGCGGTTGGGGTTCGTCGCGCTCGCGTCCGGGCCGTAGTCGCCCATCAGGATCTTCCCCGAGTACGGGTCGACGGTGATCCGGAACGGGTTGCGGAAGCCCATCGCGAAGATCTCGGGCCGGGTCTTCTCCGTGCCGGGCGCGAACAGGTTGCCCGGCGGGATCGTGTACCCGGCGCCGACGCCCGCTCCGGTCGGGTTCGCCAGCGGCGTGATGCGGAGGATCTTGCCGCTGTAGGAGTTCGTGTTGGCCGACGTGCGCTGGGCGTCCCAGAACTCGTGGCCGGGGCGCTCGTCGATCGGGTTGAAGCCGTCGGAGGCGAACGGGTTCGTGTTGTCGCCCGTCGACAGGTAGAGGTTGCCGTCCTTGTCGAAGGCCAGCGAGCCGGACGAGTGGCAGCACTCCGTGCGCTGGTTCTGCATCTGGAAGATCACGCGCTCGGAGGCCATGTCGAGCCGGTCGCCGACGACCGTGAAGCGCGAGATGCGGGTCTCCGTGGAGGAGTTCGGCAGCGGCGTGTAGGTGACGAACAGGTTGTGGTTGGTCGCGAAGTCCGGGTCCAGCGCGATGCCGAGCAGGCCGTTCTCCTGGACGCTCGAGACCGGGATCACGCCCGCGGTCAGGACGGTGCCGTCGGGCTTGATGACGTTGACCTCGCCGGTGATGCGCTCGACGTAGAACACGCGGCCGTCCTTGGCGACGGCGAGCTCCATCGGGCTCTCGGTGTCGTCGTCGAGCGTGCGCAGCTCGAAGTCGCTCGCGGCGGGCGGCGCCTGGCGGGCCGGTCCGCAGTCGGCGTTCACGACGCCCGCGGCGGTCTTGATGCCGCCGAGCAGGTGCGCGCGGAACTCGGGCTCGGAGAACGACGACTGCGTGTGGCCCATCGCCGTGTACCAGACGCGGCCGCCGTCGAAGTTCGAGCACCAGGAGACCGGGTGGTCGTCGTCGGTGCTGTTGCCGTCGTCCTCGCCGTAGGTCGACTCGTCGACGGTCAGCAGGACCTTGACGCCGCTGTCGCGCGGGCTGTAGTCGTTGCCGCCCCCGTTGACGACGGGGTTCGTCGGCGGCTGGAAGTTGTACCACTCGTCCGTGCGCGTCCAGGAGGCCGGGAGGCCGGTCGTGGAGGGCTCGTTCGGGTCCTCGACCTTGACCGTCGCGGTCGGGGTTCCGGCCGGGTGGTTGCGGAAGTACGCGCCGAGCATCTGGCCGTACCAGGGCCAGGTGTACTCGGTATCGGTGGCCGCGTGGATGCCGACGTAGCCGCCGCCGGCCTGGATGTAGTGCTCGAACGCGGTCTGCTGGGCGTCGTCGAGCACGTCGCCCGTGGTGGAGAGGAAGACCACGACGTCGTAGGTGGCGAGGTTCGCGTCGGTGAACTGGGCCGCGTCCTCGGTGGTGGTCACCGCGAAGCCGTTCTGGGCGCCGAGCTCCTGGATGGCGGCGATGCCCTGCGGGATCGAGTCGTGGCGGAAGCCCGCGGTCTTGGAGAAGACGAGCACCTTCTCGAGCGTGTTCACGGGGCCGTCGGTGACCGTGACCGAGCCGGTCATGCCGGTGTGTACGCTGCACAGGAACGTGAACGTCCCGGCGCTGTCGAACGTGCGCGTGATCGGCGCGCTGCCCGGGTCCTTGGTCTCGTTGATCGACCAGTTCGCGCTGGTGGACGTCACCGTGTGGGTGGTGGTCGCCCCGTCGAACTCGAAGCGCACCGCGTCGCCGACGTGGATCGTGACGTTCGCCGGGACGAACGCCGGCTGCGGCGCATCGACCGAGTCGATCACCACCGTGTCGGCGAGAGCCGACGCGGGTGCGGCGATGAGGACGACGACGAGCGCGAGCAGTGCGGACCTGAGGGTGCGCATGAGTAACGGCTCTCCTCCGTTAGATCTCCTCCGACACTCAGACTTATCTCAAATGAGAGAATCGATGTCCAGCAATACTTCGGATTCCTTGCCTCGCCAAACGAATTGGTCGAGGTGGAGCGTTAGGGAAGGCGACGTGGGCGACGACGCGCCGGCGTTCTGACGCACAGCCGAGCTGGCGCGTTCGCGCTCGGCGCGCGCCACGAGTGGTCACTTTCCGGCGCATGCGGCGAGAAACGCGCCACTCGCCGCGGCCACGCCGACACGCGCCCCCGCCGCGGCCACGCCGACGCTCGCGTCTCGCCGCGGCGCGTCAGGCGCCGAAGACGGCGTCCGCGATGAAGGGGACGGCCGTGGGGTCCGGGGCGTTGACGAGCAGCGTCGCGCAGCCGCGGACGCCGACCGCGACCGCGGAGCCGCCCTGCAGCGGCAGCACGGCGTAGGTGGACCCGCGCTGGATCTCCGCGCCCGCCTGCTCGGCCGCGCGCAAGAGCTCCAGCGCGTAGGCGTCCGGCTTGGAGCTCGGCACGCGCACGACGGTCCCGAGCGTGAGGCCGGCGCGCTGCGCCGCGCGCATCTGGACCTTCCCGCCCGCCTCGTCGAGGTGCAGCGCCGCGACGGTCTTCGCGCGCGTGGCCTCGTCGACCTTCTTGAACGCGAAGCCACCGGGCGGCGGGGAGCCGAACGGCTTCGCCACGTCCGTGCACGGCGTCGCCGCGGCCGACGGCGTGGGCGTGGCGGCTGACGGCGAGGACGAGCCGCCACAGCCCGCCCACGCGAGCGCGAGCACGGCACCGGCGGTCAGGACGCTCATACGCACGCGAGCCACAGGATGGCAGCGCCCTGTGAGCGATCTGCGAACGTGCTGCGAGCGCCCCGGCCGATGCTGCCGGCATGGAGTACATGATCGAAGCCCAAGGACTCCGGAAGCGCTTCGGAGCGACCCAGGCCCTGGACGGCGTCGACCTCGCGGCCAAGCCCGGCAGCGTGCTCGGCGTCCTCGGGCCCAACGGCGCCGGCAAGACCACCGCCGTGCGCATCCTCGCCACCCTGCTCGCGCCCGACGCGGGCAGCGCCCGGATCGGCGAGTTCGACGTCGTCAAGGACGCCGCCCGCGTGCGCGAGACGATCGGGCTGACCGGCCAGTACGCGTCGGTCGACGAGCTGCTGACCGGCACCCAGAACCTCGAGCTGATCGGCCGCCTGCTCGACCTCTCCGCCAAGCAGGCGCGCACCCGCGCGCAGGAGTTGCTCGAGTGGTTCGACCTGACCGAGGCCGCCAACCGCCCCGCCAAGACCTACTCGGGCGGCATGCGCCGCCGCCTCGACCTCGCCGCCAGCCTCGTCGGCCGCCCGTCGGTGATCTTCCTCGACGAGCCCACGACCGGCCTGGACCCGAGCAAGCGCGAGGACATGTGGGGCGTCGTCCGCAGCCTCGTCGGCGACGGCTCGACCGTCCTGCTCACCACCCAGTACCTGGACGAGGCGGACGCGCTGGCCGACGAGATCACCGTGATCGACCACGGCACCGTGATCGCGCACGACACGCCGGACGGCCTCAAGCGGATCGTCGGCGGCCAGACGCTGATGGTCCGCCCGCAGGACCCCGAGCGGCTCGCGGAGACCGCGACGCTGATCGGCGAGCTGGCCGGCGCGAGCCCCGACGTCACCCGAGGCGCCGCGAGCGTCCCCGTCGCCGGCGACGACGTGCTCGCCGACGCCGTCTACCGCCTGACCGAGGCCGGCATCGCCGTCACGGAGCTCTCCCTGCACCTGCCGAGCCTCGACGAAGTCTTCTTCAACCTGACCGGCCGGACCGTGAGCACCCCGGCCGCCCCCGAGGAGATCCCCGCATGAGCGCCATCGCCCTCCAGACCCCCGCGGCGCCGCGGCGCCGCCCGCTGCGGCTGCTGCGCCACAGCGCCACGCTCGCCAAGCGCAACCTGATCGGCGTGCTGCGCACGCCCGAGGCGCTGATCGACGTGACGCTGCAGCCGATCATCTTCATCGCGCTGTTCACGTACATCTTCGGCGGCGCGATCGCGCACGGCTCCCAGCACGACTACCTGCAGTTCCTGCTCCCGGGCATCCTGGCCCAGACGATCGCGTTCGGCGCCGTCGCGATCGGCGTGAACCTCAACACCGACATCGACAAGGGCGTCTTCGACCGCTTCCGCAGCCTGCCGATCGCGCGCTCCGCGCCGCTGGTCGGCGCCGTGCTGGCCGACATCGTCCGCTACACGCTGCTGTGCGTGGTGACGCTCGGGTTCGGCTACGTGATCGGCTTCCGCGCCGCGACCGGCCCGCTGGAGGTGCTCGGTGCCGCCGCGCTCGCCGTCGCCTTCGCGCTGTGCCTGAGCTGGGTCAGCGTCTTCATCGGCATGATCGCCCGCACGCCGGGCGCGGTGCAGGGCATCACGTTCCTGGCGATGTTCCCGCTCACGTTCGGCACCAGCACGTTCGTCCCGATCGACACGATGCCGGGCTGGCTGCAGTCCTTCACCACGGTCAACCCGTTCACGCACCTGATCGGCGCGCTCCGCGGCCTGCTCCTCGGCGGCCCGGTCCAGTCGGACCTGCTGTGGACGCTGGCCTGGATGGGGATCCTGCTGGTGGTGTTCGTCCCGCTGGCGCTACGGGCTTACGGGCGCCGGACGTGACAGCCGCTCCGACAAGTACGCCAGCGCCGCCTCGCGCGAGACCGGCGGCGCGGCGGCGATGCCCAGCCGCAGGATCTCGGGATTCGTCGGATCCTCCGCCCCCCGCACCGCGGCGGCCGCGCTCAGCAGCGCGGCCGCCGTCTCGCTGTCGCCGCGCCGCGCGGCGACGCACGCCCCCGCCACCGCGACCGCCGCGATGACCGGCATGTCGGTGGTGCCGAGCGCCGCGTCGTACGCGCCGGCCAGCAGCCGGTCGGCGGTCTCGAGGTCGCCGTCCTCGGCGGCGATCGCGGCCCGCAGCCCCTCCACCACCGCCTCGCCGTGGCGCTGGCGGGGCATGATCGGGCCGCGCCGGTCCAGCCGCTCGCGCGCGTCCGCCAGCTCCCGCCGCGCGGACTCGACGTCGCCGCTGAGCCAGTCGATCCGCGCCAGCGTCGCCAGTGCGAACGCGGTCTCGTCGGTGCCCAGGTCGCGCCGTGAGCGGGCCCGGTCGGCGAACTCGCGCGCGCCCGCCAGGTCGCCGCGCCGCAGCCGGATCTCCGCCACGCGCAGGTCGAGCATGCCGGCCGCGGTCTCCGGGCTGAGCTGCTCGAGCGCCGCCCGCGCGCGCTCCAGCGCCGTCTCGGCGCGCTCCAGGTCGCCCGCCACCTGCAGCCGGCCGGAGTCGATGAACTGCGCCATCGCGACGCCCCAGCCGTCCCCGAGCGCTTCGAAGTCCCCGTGCGCGTGGGCGAGCTCGACGCCCATCGTCTCGACGTCGCCCTGGTTCTCGGCGGTGCCGGCGAGCAGCAGGTGCACGCCGGCGCGCACCCACGGGTCCGGGTGCGCCAGCGCGCACCGGCGCGCCTCCGCCTCCCGCTCCGGCTCCTCCGCGAAGATCGCCAGCACGACCTTGGCCAGCGCGACCAGCGGCCGCGCGCCGTCGTCGATGCGGAGGATGCGCGCGTCGATCTCCGCGAACGCCGCGCGCACCTCGGCCTCGTCGGCGATCTCGTCGAAGCCGTCGAGCGCGCGGACGGACTCCGCGATCGCGCGATCGTCCGGGTCCGCCTCTCCCGGCACGGCGAGCGCGAACGTCAGCCACGCCAGCGCCTCCTCCTGGCTGCCCGACAGCAGCCAGTACCAGAGCAGGTCGACCGCCAGCTTGACCGCGCGGCGCGCGTCGCCGGCATCGCCGAGGTGGCGCAGCGCGGCGATCACGTTCTCGCGCTCGTCCTGGAGCAGCTCGAACCAGCGGCGCTGGTCGGCGCGCCGCAGCTGCGGCTCGGCGCGCGCGACCAGTCCGGCGAAGTACGCGGCGTGCGCGTCGCGCGTGGCCTGCAGCTCGCCGGCCTCGTGCAGCTTCTCCAGGCCGTACTCGCGGATCGTCTCGAGCATGCGGTAGCGCGTCGGGCGCGAGCCGGGGACGACCTGCAGCAGCGAGCGCTCGGCCAGTGCCGCGAGCCCGTCGAGCGCGTCCTCGCCGAGCACCGCGGAGGCGCTCTCGACGGTCGCGCCGGCGCTGAACACGGCCAGCCGGCGCGCGAGCGTGCGCTCGTGCTCGTCCAGCAGGTCCCAGCTCCAGTCGACCACGGCGCGCAGCGTGCGGTGGCGCGGGAGCGCGGTGCGGCTGCCGCCGGTGAGCAGGCGGAAGCGGTCGTCGAGCCGCTCGGCGAGCTCGGACGCCGTCATCGTCCGCAGCCGCGCCGCGGCCAGCTCCAGCGCCAGCGGAAGGCCGTCGAGGCGGCGGCAGATCTCGCGCGCCGCGGCGTCGACCACGAAGCCCTCGCGGGCGGCGCTCGCGCGGTCGGCGAACAGCTCGACCGCCGGGTCGGGCGCGAGCGGGGCGACCGCGACCAGGCTCTCGCCGTCGATCGCCAGCGCCTCGCGCGAGGTGGCGACGATCCGCAGCCGCGGGCAGGCGCGCAGCAGGCGGTCGACCAGCTCCGCGACCGGCGCGATCAGATGCTCGCAGTTGTCCAGGACGAGGATCGCCTCGCGCGCGGCGAGCACGTCGAGCAGGCGCTCGAGGCCGTCGCGGACGCCGAGCGTCGCGCGGTCCCCCAGCACCGCCTCGCGCAGGCCGAGCGCGCCCAGCACCGCGGGCACGATCTCGACCTCGGCCGTGACCGGCGCCAGCTCGACCAGCCAGACGCCGTCGGCGACCTCGTCCACCCGGCGCGCCGTGGACTCGCGCGCCAGCCGGGTCTTGCCCGCGCCGCCGGGGCCGAGCAGCGTCACCAGCCGGCCGCGCTCGAGCAGCTCGCCGATCTGGGCGATCTCGCGCTCGCGGCCGACGAAGCTGGTGACCGGCGCGGGGAGGTTCGAACGGCCGCCGGGCGTCGTCGTCTCGGCGTTGAGGACGGCCATGTGCGCCTGCTGGAGCTCGGGCGACGGCGGCACCCCCATCTCCTCGCTGAGCAGCGTGCGCACGCGCTCGTAGGCGGCGAGCGCGTCGGCCTGGCGGCCGGCGGCGTAGAGCGAGCGGATCAGCTGCGCGGCGATCCGCTCGTGCAGCGGGTGCGCAGCGGCGAGCGCTTCCAGCTCCGCGACCAGCCGGTCGCCGTGGCCGCGCGCGAGCTCGACGTCGATGCGGTCCGCCTGCGCCGTCACGCGCAGGTCATCGAGCCGCGCCGCGGCCGCCTGCGCGAACCGGTAGTCGAGCACGTCGGCGAGCGCCGGACCGCGCCAGAGCGCGAGCGCGTCGTCGAGCGCGCGGTCCTCGACGAGACGCTCGAAGCGCAGCGCGTCGACCGCGTCCGGGTCGACGTCGAGCCGGTAGCCGCCGGGCGCGGGGGCGACCAGCGCGCCGTCGCCGAGCGCACGGCGCAGGCGGGAGACGAGCGACTGCAGCGCGTGCACCTGGTCGGCGGGCAGCTCGTCCTCCCAGAGGGCGTCGACGAGGCGGCCCGTGGAGACGGGCTTGCCGGCTTCGAGGGCGAGGCAGGCGAGCAGCGCGCGCAGGCGGCCGCCGCCGACCGCGAGCGGACATCCGTCCCGCTCGACCTCAAGCGGCCCGAGCACGCTGATCCGCATGGCCCTCACGCTACCGTCCGGACGCATGAGAGTCGCCGTCGCGCAGCCGTCGCCGGGAATCGCCGCGCACGTGCGGGCGGTGCGAGAGGCGGACGCGCGGCTGGTGGTGTTCCCGGAGCTGTCGCTGACCGGGTACGAGCTGGACGCGCCGGAGGTCGCGCTCGACTCGTTGGGAGCGCTGGTGGACGCGTGCGCGGCGGCCGGCTGCGTGGCGCTCGCCGGCGCGCCGGTCGACGGCTCGATCGCGACGCTGCGGGTGTCCGGCGACGGCGTCACGGTCGCGTACCGCAAGTGCTTCTTGGGCGAGGCCGAGGCGGTGCGCTTCGCTCCCGGGCCGGGGCCGGTCGTGCTGGACGTCGACGGCTGGCGGGTGGGCGTGGGGATCTGCAAGGACACGGGGGTCGACGCGCACGTGCGGGCGACGGCGGCGCTCGGGGTCGACCTGTACGTCGCCGGGCTCGTGCACGGGGTCGACGAGCGCGACGAGCTGGGGGTGCGGGCGGAGCGGATCGCGCGCGCGTGCGGCGCGTACGTGGCGTTCGCGAGCTTCGCGGGGCCGACGGGCGGGGGCTACGCGGCGACGGCGGGGCATTCGGCGATCTACGCGCCGTCCGGGCGGGTGCTCGCGCAGGCGGGGGACGCGGCGGGGTCGATCGTCCGCGCGGTGCTCGACTAGGGGAGTGCGACGGTCACGGGCTCGCCCGGGCGGCCGCCGGCCTTGTGGCGGTAGGTGGGGACGCCCACGCACGTGAAGAGCAGCCCGGCCAGCGGCTCGCCCAGCAACGGCTCGATCTCGGCGTCCAGGAACGTCATGCCGGACGCGCCGAGGCCCAGCGCGTAGGCCGCGAGGTGCAGGCGGCCCTCGACCAGGCCGGCCTCGAGCTGCGCGTCGCGGTAGCCGGCGTCGTCGATGCGCGCGAGGTCGGCGGCGGCGATCGCCACGAAGCTGGCGTCGCGGCCGAGCTCCTGGTCCCAGCACACGCGATAGAGCCGCTCGCGGAGGTCG
Source organism: Solirubrobacter sp. (assembly GCA_035555675.1). Taxonomy (GTDB): domain Bacteria; phylum Actinomycetota; class Thermoleophilia; order Solirubrobacterales; family Solirubrobacteraceae; genus Solirubrobacter. Next base: position 25,804 of record DATMGH010000060.1, read on the forward strand.
CCGGCTCTGCGCGGGCGGTCGAGGTCCGGCCAGCGGTAGAGGCCGGGCGCGAGCGTGTCGACGGCGTGGACGGCGAGGAAGTGCGGCACGCGAGCGGGGCCGAGCGCGGTGCGGGTGAGGAAGTCGAAGGCTTCGCGCGGGAGGCTCGCGGTCGCGTCCAGCCGCCGCGTCGAGCCGCGGCGCAGGATGACCGTGTCGAGGTCCGCGGACGGGGGCGGCGAGAGGGGCGCACGGTCCGCGGCCGCACCGCCGCCGGCGACCGCCGCGCCGGGCTCGCCGCCGGCGATCGCCGCCGCCGGCCACGGGGCGCCGAGCGCGTGGCTCGCGCCCGCGCGCTGGGCGCGCGTGACGAGCGGGAACTCGATCGCGTCCGGGTCGTGGATCGCCGGGACGGCGTCGCCGGAGGGGACGAGCGCGGGGGCGCCCGGAGCGAGCCCGAGCACGGCGACCGGGAACTCGCCGACGCCGTCGGCGCCGACCAGGCGCGCGAGCGCGGCGTCGTCGAAGCGTGTCCACAGCCGCGGCGCGAGCCCCGCGGACGCGGCCAGCGCGAGCGTCTGCGCCAGCATCGTGCCCGCGTCCCAGTAGACGTGGCGGAAGCCGCGCTCGGCGTACTTCCAGCCCGTCCGCCAGGGGACGCCGGTGACGACGAGCGCGGTCGCGTCGCCGCCCGCGGGCGGGCCGATGCGGACGAGGGCGTGGTCGACCGGGTCGTACCAGTGCACGCCGTCGTCGAGCCCGGGGACGCCGCGCGCGCTGACGTGCACCTCGAGCGGGAAGCGCCCGCCCGCCGAGCCCGCGGCGCGGAACAGCCAGCGCCGGCCGTGCCGCTCACTGGCCCGGACGACGCCCGCGGAGAGATGAAGGATCCGCGCGAGCTCGGGGAGGGAGAGGGCCGCGGAGGCGCGCGCGGCGCCGGGCGGACCCGCGGCGGAGGGCGGCGCCGGCCGCCCCGCGAGGACGGCGGTCGCCGGGGCCGCCGGCACCGGCCATTCGCGCGGGAGCAGGCGGACCGGCAGCCCCGGCGGGTACGCCTTGCAGGGCGCCGGCACGCGCGCCGGGTCGCTCGCCACGAAGTCCTGCAGCACGCGCGGGTCGGGCACCGGCAGCGGCCACTCCCGCTCGGCCTCGTACGACGTGAGCCGGTGATAGAGGCGGGCGGTGTCACCGGACTCGGGCGCCATCGGCGCGCCCGATTATGCCTGCAGGTACCGGTTGCAGGCGGAGGGATCGCCGGCGTCGAAGCCCTGCTGCCACGCCTCCGCGCGCTGCTCCGGCGTGCCGTGGTGGGCCGGGTTGCTGGAATCGAAGTCGCCGACGGCCAGCGCCGCGTCGATCGCCTCCTGGACGTCGCCGTCCTCGAGCCGGTTCTCCTCGTACGCGCTGTGCGCCCAGGTGCCGGCGTAGCAGTCGGCCTGCAGCTCGTAGTCCATCGTCGGCAGGCCGCGGTCGAACACGCCGAGCTCGTCCTGGATCTCGTGGCCGTACTCGTGCGCGACGATGTACGCGACCGCGAAGTCGCCCATGGTCTTCCCGTAGCCCTGCGAGCTGCCCGGCAGCGCATGATCGAGCGCGCCGTCGTAGATGTCGGTCGCGAACTTCTCGGAGATGTAGATCGTGTCGTCGCCGGGGCAGTACGCGGCGGCGCTGTCGCCGAGCGTGCCGCTGTCGTCGCCGCAGGCGCTGGCGGCGGTCTGGCCGGCCGGGATCCACTTGTAGGCGACGCGCGGCTCGCCGAGACCCTGGTCGGCGAACACCTGCGTCCAGTAGGAGTCGACGTCCTGCGTGACCGCGGTCAGGAACTGCTCCATGGTCTGCGGCTGCGAGCCGTCCTGGGCGATCAGATCATGCGCGGACGAGGACACCTCGCCGGCCTGCGCGGAGGAGCCGAAATGCAATGCGGCCGCGCCCGCCGCGGCCGCGAGCGCGGCGACGGCGACGAGCAGCCGGGGGCGGAGAAACGTCATGCCCAACAGTCAGACGTCCCCGCGTAAGAGACGCCGGAGAGACCGCTAACGGCCGGCACAGCGGAGCCTAAGCGCCGGCTCAGCCTAAGCTCGTCCCATGTCCGCCGGCCAGCGCGCCATCGGGATCGCCGTCGCCACGGCGTCGCTTGCGCTCACGACGCTCGCGCTGTACCCGCTCAAGGAGATCGCGCCGCCGGTCTCGCTCGGCGTGCTGTACCTGCTGCCGGTCCTGCTCGTGGCGAGCGTGTGGGGCCTGTGGCTGGGCCTGGCCACCAGCGTCGCCGCGGCCGTCGCGTTCAACTTCTTCCACATCGCCCCCACCGGGCAATTCACGATCGCCGAGGCGCAGAACTGGTTCGGGCTCGGCGTCTTCCTGGTGGTCGCCGTCATCGCGTCCACCCTCTCGCAGGCCGCGCGCGCACGCGCCGCGGAGGCCGAGAAGCGCCGCGGCGAGGCCGACCTGGCGGCCGAGCTGGCGCGGCTGCTGCTGGGTACGCTCGACCTGCGCGCGGCGCTCGCGCCCGCCGCCAAGCGGATCGCGGACGTGCTCGAGACCGACTCGGCCGCGATCGTGCTCAACCGCGTCAAGGGCGACGACCGCCGCGCCGCGATCGCCCTCGGCGACCACGCGACGCTGCTCGTCCCGGCCGCGGCCGCGCCGACCGCGCGCGACCGGATCGCCCCCGCGCTCGAGCCGCTGCTGGCGGCCGCGCTCGAGCGCGAGCGGCTGACCCGCGAAGTGGTCGAGACCGACGCGCTGCGCCGCAGCGACGAGGTCAAGACCGCGGTGCTGCGCTCCGTCTCGCACGACCTGCGCTCGCCGCTGACCGCGATCCGGGCGGCCAGCGAAGCGCTCGGCTCGCCCGCGCTGGAGCCCGCTGAGCGCGTCGAGCTGGCCGACGCGATCGCCACCGAGACCCGCCGGCTCTCGCGCCTGATCGACCAGCTGATCGACCTCTCGCGCCTGCAGGCCGGCACCGCCGCGCCGCGCGAGGACTGGTGCTCGCTGGACGAGGTGATCCGGGCCGCCGCCGACGACACCGGCGCGCCCGACCGCGTGCGGTTGAGCATCGACCGCGACCTGCCGCTGGTGCGCGCGGACGCGGCCCAGCTGCGCCGCGCGCTCGCGAACCTGATCGACAACGCGCTGCGCTACGGCGGCGGCGCGCCCGTGTCGGTCCGGGCGCGCGTGACCGGCGGACGCGTGATGATCCGCGTCGTGGACCAGGGCCCCGGCATCCCGCCCGCCGAGCAGGAGCGGATCTTCTCGCCGTTCTACCGCGCGCCCCAGGCGCCGGGCCAGGGCTCCGGCCTCGGCCTGGCGATCGTGCGCGGCTTCGTCGAGGCCAACGGCGGCCGCGTGCGCGTCGAGTCCCTGCCCGGCCAGGGCAGCTCGTTCGTGATCGAGCTGCCGCTCGCGGCCCACACGCCGGTGCCGGCATGACGCGCATCCTGGTCTGCGACGACGAGCCGCAGATCCTGCGCGCGCTGCGCGTCGTGCTGCGCGAGGCCGGCTTCGAGGCGATCCCCGCGGCCACCGCCGAGGAGGCGCTCGACCGCGCCGCGGTCCGCCCGCCGGACGCCGCGATCGTCGACCTGGTGCTGCCCGACGGCGACGGCGTCGAGGTCACGCGCCGGCTGCGCGAGTGGAGCGAGATGCCGATCATCGTGCTCTCCGCCGTCGGCGACGAGGACGAGAAGGTGCGCGCGCTGGAGGCCGGCGCCGACGACTACGTGACCAAGCCGTTCGGCCCGCGCGAGCTGGTCGCGCGCCTGCAGGCCGCGCTGCGGCGCGTCGCCAAGGAGGCGGACGAGCCGGTCGTGCGCGCGGACGGCCTGGAGATCGACTTCGCCGCGCGCACGGTGCGGGTCGACGGCGCGCCCGTGCACCTGACGCCGATCGAGTTCGACCTGCTGCGCACGCTCGCCCGCCACCGCGGCCGGCTGCTCACGCACCGTTCGCTGCTGGTCGAGGTCTGGGGCCTGGAGTACGCGTCCGACACCGCGGTCCTGCGCACGCACGTCGCGAACCTGCGGCGCAAGATCGGGCCCGCCCACGTGCAGACCGACCCGGGCGTCGGCTACCGCTTCGTCTGAGCCGCCTTCACGAGATCTTGATGCGCCCCGGCGCGATCTGCACGCGAGCTTGACGGCGCCGCGCCTAGCGTCGGCGATGTGCTCGAGATCGTGCTCTACGTCGCGCTGCTGACCGCGATCACGCCGCTGCTCGGCGGCTACATCGCCCGCGTGTTCAGCGGCGAGATCGCGATCGCCGCCGTCGAGCGCCTGACGCGCGGCTGCGAGCCGCAGGACTGGAAGCGCTACGCGCGCTCGGTGCTCGTCTCCAGCGCCGTCTTCTTCGCGCTGCTGTACCTGATCCTGCAGACCCAGAGCCTGCACCCGTTCAACCCGCGCGGGTTCGGCTCGCCGCCCTGGGACCTCGCGTTCAACACGACCGCCTCGTTCGTCACCAACACGAACTGGCAGTACTACGCGGGCGAGACGACGCTCTCGAACTTCTCGCAGATGGCCGGGCTGACGGTGCAGAACTTCGTGTCGGCCGGCGTCGGGCTCGCGGTCGCGATCGCGGTCATCCGCGGCTTCGCCGCCCGCTCGGGCGGCGCGCTCGGCAACTTCTACCAGGACCTGGTGCGGGCGGTGGTGTACGTGCTGCTGCCGCTCTCGCTCGTGTCGGCCGCGGTGCTGATCGTCATGGGCGTGCCGCAGTCGATCGACCTCCCGGTCGGCTCGCAGGAGGCGATCAAGCTGCTCGGCACCAACGGCGGCGGCTTCTTCAACGTCAACTCCGCGCACCCGTTCGAGAACCCGAGCGCGCTCTCGAACTTCTTCGAGCTGGTGCTGATCCTGGCGATCCCGGCGGCGCTGACGTCGACCTACGGCCGGATGGTCGGCAACCGCCGCCAGGGCTGGGCGCTGTACGCCGCGATGCTGACGCTGTTCGTCGTCGCCGTGGCCGTCGTGTACGTCGCCGAGGGGCACCCGACGCCCGCGATGCACGCCGCCGGCATCACGGGCGCGAACCTGGAGGGCAAGGAGGAGCGCTTCGGCACCGTCGGCACCGCCCTGTTCGTCGTGGTCACGACCGCGGCGTCCTGCGGCGCCGTCAACGGCGCGATGGAAGCGCTGAGCGGCATCGGCGGCCTGGTGCCGATGGCCCAGATGCAGACCGGCGAGGTGATCTTCGGCGGCGTCGGCTCGGGCCTGACCACGATGCTGATGTTCGTGCTCCTCGCCGTGTTCCTGTGCGGCCTGATGGTCGGGCGCACGCCGGAGCTCCTGGGCAAGAAGATCGGCGCCCACGAGATCGAGCTGACCGTGCTCGGCACGATCGGCGTCCCCCTGCTGGTGCTCGTCACGACCGCGCTCTCGCTCACCAAATGGGGCCTGGTGTCGATGTCCACCTCCGGCCCGCAGGGCTTCTCCGAGGCCCTCTACGCGTACACGTCGCAGGCCAACAACAACGGCTCCGCGTTCGCCGGCTACACCGGCTTCGTGCAGCCGGCGAACGGCCCGGCGTACGGGATCGTGTTCGCGAACCTGCTCGGCGGCTTCACGATGCTGCTCGGCCGCTTCGTCCCGCTGCTGGCGGTGCTCGCGATCGCCGGCTCGCTCTCGCATCAGCGCGTGGCGCCGGCCGGCGCCGGCACGTTCCAGACCGACTCGGCGACGTTCGTCGTCGTGCTGATCGGCGTGATCGTGCTCGTCGCGCTGCTCACCTTCGTCCCCGCCCTGCTGCTCGGACCGGTGGTCCAGGGCATGACCCACCAGCTCTTCTAGGCCATGCGTGAGCTTCGCCGTGCCGTGATCGCCGCCCTCGCCCTGACGCTCGTGCTCGGGCTCGCCTACCCGCTCGCGCTGACCGGCGCGGCGCAGCTCGTCCTCCCCCACCGGGCCGACGGCCAAGCGAGCCTGATCGGCCGCGACTACTCCAAGGACCTGAGCCTGTTCCAGAGCCGCCCGTCGGTCACCGGCTACGCGCCCGACGCGACGTTCTTCGACAACCAGGGCCCGAACCAGAAGGCGCTGGCCGCGCAGCTGCGCGGCTACGTGCGCGCGTACCTGCAGCGCGAGCGGCCCTACACGCCCGGCCTGCGCGCGCAGGACATCCCCTCCGACGCGGTCACGACGTCGGCGTCGGGCGTGGACCCGGACATCTCGGTCGCCAACGCGCGCATCCAGGCCCACCGCGTCGCCGCGCGCCGGCACCTCCCGCTGGCGCGTGTGCTCGCGCTGATCGACGCGCACCGGTCCGCGTTCGGATCGTTCGTCAACGTCAATGAGCTCAACCAGGCGCTGCGATGAAGGCCGCCCTGCTCAAGCTCGACCCGCGGCACATGATCCGCAACCCGGTGATGTTCGTGGTCGAGATCGGCGCCGCGATCACCACGGTCAGCTGGATCGCCGGGCCCGGCTGGTTCCCGCTGACGATCGCGATCTGGCTGTGGCTGACGGTGCTGTTCGGCAACTACGCCGAAGCGCTGGCGGAAGGCCGCGGGCAGGCGCAGGCGCGCGCGCTGCGCGCCATGCGCGCCGACACCGTCGCCCATCTGCGCGACGGCGGCGACGTGCCCGCCGCCGAGCTGCACCGCGGCGACGTGGTCGTCGTCGCCGCCGGCGAGGTGATCCCCGGCGACGGCACCGTGATCGAAGGCATCGCGTCCGTCGACGAGTCGGCGATCACCGGCGAGTCGGCGCCGGTGATCCGCGAGTCCGGCGGCGACCGCAGCGCGGTCACCGGCGGCACGCGCGTGCTCTCGGACCGGATCGTGATCGAGATCACCCAGGAGCCCGGCGAGTCGTTCCTGGACCGGATGATCACGCTCGTCGAGGGCGCCGACCGGCGCAAGACCCCGAACGAGATCGCGCTCTCGATCCTGCTCGCCGGAATGACGATCATCTTCCTGGCCGTGGTCGTGACGCTGCGCCCGTTCGCGCACTACGCCGGCACCAACGTGCCGCTCACGATGCTGGTCGCGCTGCTGGTGGCGCTGATCCCGACCACGATCGGGGCGCTGCTGAGCGCGATCGGCATCGCCGGCATGGACCGGTTGGTGCGCCGCAACGTGCTCGCGCTCAGCGGCCGGGCGGTCGAAGCGTCCGGCGACGTCGACGTGCTGCTGCTGGACAAGACCGGCACGATCACGCTCGGCAACCGGCAGGCGGCCGCGCTGGAGCCGATGCCGGGCGTCACCGAGGCCGAGCTGGCCGAGGCCGCGCAGTACGCGTCGCTGGCCGACGAGACGCCGGAAGGCCGCTCGATCGTCGTGCTGGCCAAGCGCTACGGGATCCGCGAGCACGCGTTCGACGCGCTCGACGCCCGGTTCGTCCCGTTCAGCGCGCAGACGCGGATGAGCGGCGTGGACCTCAACGGCTCGCGCCTGCGCAAGGGCGCGGGCGACGCGGTGATCCGGTTCGTGCACGAGGAGGGCGGGGAGACGCCGCCGGAGTTGGCGGCGGCGCTCGACCGCATCGCGCGCGCCGGGTCGACGCCGCTGGCCGTGGCCCGCGACAGCCAGGTGCTGGGCGTGATCGAGCTCTCCGACGTGGTCAAGGAGGGCATGCGCGAGCGCTTCGACCGCCTGCGCCGGATGGGCATCCGCACGATCATGGTCACGGGCGACAACCCGCTCACGGCGGCCAAGATCGCCGCCGAGGCGGGCGTCGACGACTTCCTGGCCGAAGCGACCCCGGAGGCCAAGCTGGAGCTGATCCGCGCCCAGCAGGCCGGCGGCCGGCTGGTGGCGATGACCGGTGACGGCACCAACGACGCGCCCGCGCTCGCGCAGGCCGACGTCGGCGTCGCGATGAACACCGGCACCCAGGCGGCGCGCGAAGCCGGCAACATGGTCGACCTCGACTCCAACCCGACCAAGCTGATCGAGATCGTCGAAGTGGGCAAGCAGCTGCTGATCACGCGCGGCGCGCTGACCACGTTCTCGCTCGCCAACGACGTCGCCAAGTACTTCGCGATCCTGCCGGCGATCTTCGCGTCCACCTACGGCGGCGCGCTCGACGGCCTGAACGTCATGCACCTCGGCACGCCGCAGTCGGCGATCGTCTCGGCGATCGTCTTCAACGCGCAGATCATCCCGCTGCTGGTCCCGCTGGCGCTGCGCGGCGTCCGCTACCGGCCAGTCGGCGCGACCGCGCTGCTGCGGCGCAACCTGCTGATCTACGGGCTCGGCGGCCTGATCGCGCCGTTCGCCGGGATCAAGCTGATCGACCTCGTCGTCCACAACCTCCTGGGGGCGTGACCGGTCACCACAAGGTCTTCCTCGGTATGGCCGCGGGCGTCGGCAAGACGTTCCGCATGCTCGCGGAGGGGCGGGGCGAGCGGGACGCGGGACGCGACGTCGTGATCGGCTACCTGGAGCCGCACGGGCGCGCCGAGACCGAGGCGCAGGCGGCGGGGCTGGAGCAGATCCCGCCCCGGACCGTGCGCCACCGCGACGTCGCGGTGCGCGAGCTCGACCTGCCGGCGGTGCTGGTACGCGCCCCGGCGGTGTGCCTGATCGACGAGCTGGCGCACACCAACGCGCCGGGCCTCGAGCATGGCAAGCGCTACGAGGACGTGGCCGACGTGCTCGCCGCCGGCATCGACGTGTTCTCGACGGTCAACGTCCAGCACCTGGAGTCGCTCAACGACCAGGTCGCGGAGCTGACCGGCGTGCGCGTGCGCGAGACGTTCCCGGACCGCGTGCTGGCGGGCGCCGACGAGGTCGTGCTGGTGGACCTGACGCCGGCGGCGCTGATCGAGCGCCTGCGGGCGGGCAAGGTGTACGCGGCCGAGCGCGTCCCGGCGGCGCTCAACGGCTTCTTCCGCGTCGAGAACCTGGAGGCGCTGCGCGAGATCGCGCTGCGCCAGGTGGCCGAGGACGTCGAGGCGCGGCGCCAGCGCGAGCTGCCGTCGCGCCGGCTGGACCGCGCGGTCGGCGAGCGGCTGCTGGCGCTCGTCAGCCCGCACCCGGAGGCGCAGCGGATCGTGCGGCGCGCGTGGCGCTCGGCCCAGCGGCTCGGCGCGGAGCTCGACGTGCTGATCGTGCTGGGACCTTCGCCGTCGGCCGCCGAGCGCGAGCAGGTCGGCGCGTTCCGGCGGCTCGGGGCGCTGCTCGGCGCGCACGTGCTGGTCGAGCAGGGCGAGGACGTGGTCGCCGTGGCGGCGCGCGTGGCGCGCGAGCGGCGCTCGACCTACGTGCTGATGGGTGCGCCGGCGCCGCGGCGGGGGCTGCGCCGGCTCGGGGAGCCGCTGACCGACCGGCTCCTGCGCGCGCTGCCCGGCGTCGACGTACGGATCGTCGCCGACCGCTCGGGGTGCGAGCGATGATCGAGGCGCTGCTGGGCGGGCTCGTGGGCGTCGTGGCGGCGCTGCTGCTGGTGCTGGTGCGCCGCCGGCGCGCGGTCACGCCCTCCAAGCGGCGGATCCTGTTCCCGTACGTCGGTACGCAGCTGTCGCCGGCGGCGCTCGACGCCGCGCTGCGCAACGCCCGCGTGGAGCATGCGACGCTGGTCCCGGCCTACCTCGCCCCCGTCCCGCTCACGCTGCCGCTGGACGCGCCGATCCCGGGCCAGTGCACGCGCGCGTTCGAGCTGCAGGAGGCGATCGAGCGCCGCGCGGCCGCGGCGGGCGTGGCGGTCGACGAGCGCATCGGCCCGGGCCGGACGGTGCGCCACGCGCTGCGGCAGCTGCTCGAGCAGGAGCGCTACGACCGCATCGTCGTGGCCGCGGCGACCGCGCACTCCGACGGGCTCAGTGCGGCGGACGTCGCGTGGCTGCTCGAGCACGCGCCCGGCGAGGTCGTGGTCCTCCGTCCGGCAAACGACGCTGCGCTCGCGCCCGTGTGAGGCGAGGAGTATGGTTTTTTACACTGTGTTTGTTGAAAATAACCACATGGAGCCGGATCGGGGCTCGATCGCGCTGATGATGTTCCTCGGCGCGGTCCTGCTCGTCGTGATCGCGGTCGTCGTGGTCGGCGCGGTGGACCGCTGGTGGGTGCTTGCGCCGGTCATGTTCATCGACTTCGGCGCCACCGCCAGCGTGCTGCGGATGATCGGCCGCCTGCTGAGCGACGACGGCGACGAGCCGGACGGCGCCAACGACTAACGCTCGTCCGTCGGCGTGCCGGGGTCGCCGTCGGCGGCCGCGGCCAGCCGCGGCACGAGCTCCTTCAGCAGCCCGGGCATGCTGAGCACCGACGGGAACGACGTCGCCTCGTAGACGCGGTCCTTGGGGCCGATGAACACGTCGCGCCCCTCCTTGTGCACGCGCAGCTTGGCGTACACCGGGTTGGCCCCGAGCTGCTTCACCGTCCGATCGCCGTCGGCGAACCACACGAGCGTGCCGACGTCGATCGCGTCCACCTTCTCGTCGGACAGCTGCCCGCCGAACTCGTTCGGGAACGCGTCGCGCAGCGCCTGTGGATACGTGAAGCCGAGGTCCTCGAGCATGCGCGTCCGGACGTCCTGGGGCCCGTAGACGAAGATGCCCTGGTAGTCGGAGACGTTCGCGGCGGTCTGGCCCTTGAACTCGGGGTGCGCGGCGGCCGCGTCGGCGATCAGCTGCTCGGTCTTCGCCACCAGCTCGTGGGCCCGCTTGGGCTCGCCGACCGCCTGGCCGGCGATCTCGGTCTCCTCCTGCCACGACGAGCCGTAGTCGACCTCGCCCTTCGGGTGCGCGACGACCGGCGCGAGCTTCGACAGCGCGTCGTACTCCTTCTTGGTCATGCCGGAGTAGATGCCGAGGATCAGGTCGGGCCGCTGCGCGGCGACGCGCTCGATCTCGATGCCGTCGGTGTTCTTGAGCACGGCCGGGAGCTTCGCGTCGCCGAGCGCGGCCTTCGCCCACGGGAAGATCGCGCCCGGATGGTTGCCGTACCACTCGGTGGTGGCGACCGGCACGACGCCGAGCGCCAGCAGCGCGTCCTGCTCGCGCAGGCCCACGACGACGACGCGCTGGGGCGCCCGCTCGATCGTCGTCGATCCGAACTCGTGCTTGATCGTGACCGGGAACGCGCCAGGCTCGGCGTTTCCGGCGCTCCGTCCGGGGGAAGCGGTGTTCTCGGTGGTGCCGCACGCAGCCGACAGCAGCGCGGCGGCCAGGAAGGGAACCAGGCTCAGGCGCATGTATTAGGCAATCCTAACAGCGGCACGCGTCGTGTTAGGGTCGCCGAACGCCATGGAGCTTTACACGGTCATGAACCCGACCGTGACGCGGCGACGAGGTACGCGCTTGACGCGCGGTGCCGGTCTCGTGATCGCGGCCGGCGTGCTCGCGTGCGCGGCGCTGGCGAGCCTCGCTATCGGCGCGCGGTCGATCCCGCCCGGCGACGTCGTCCACGCGCTGCTGCACGGCGGCTCGACGCCCGACGACGCGATCGTCCGCGGCCTGCGCGTGCCGCGCACGCTGCTCGGGATCGCGGTCGGCGCCGCGCTCGGCGTCGGCGGCGCGCTGATGCAGGCGCTCACGCGCAACCCGCTTGCCGATCCCGGGCTGCTCGGCGTCAACGCCGGCGCGTCCACCGCGGTGGTGGTCGCGCTCGCGCTCGGCCTCGCCGGCGCCGCCTCGTCGGTCTGGTTCGCGTTCGCCGGCGCCGCGATCGCGTCAACCGCGGTGTACGCGATCGGCAGCGCGGGCCGCGGCGGCGCGACGCCCGTGCGCCTGGCGCTCGCCGGCGTCGCGATCACCGCGGCGCTGACCGCGATCATCTACGGCGTCGCGTTGACCGACCAGCGGCTGCTGCAGCGGTACGACTTCTGGGCGGTCGGCTCGCTCAGCGGGCGCGACCGGACGCAGCTGGAGGCGGTCGCGCCGTTCATCGCGCTCGGGATCGTGCTGGCGCTGGCGCTCGCCCGCGGGCTCAACGCGCTCGCGCTCGGCGACGAGGCGGCCCGCGCGCTCGGCGCCCGCGTCGGACGCACGCGGATCGGCGGCGCGGTCGCGGTCACGCTGCTGTGCGGCGCCGCCACGGCGGCGGCCGGGCCGATGTACTTCCTCGGGCTGACGGTGCCGCACGCGGCGCGCGCGCTGTGCGGCCCCGACCAGCGCTGGGTGCTGAGCTACTCCGCGCTCCTGGGCGCCGCGCTGATGCTGGTCGCCGACGTGATCGGGCGCGTGCTCGTACGACCCGGCGAGCTGCAGGCCGGGGTGATGATGGCCGTGATCGGCACGCCGCTGTTCATCGCGCTCGTACGCCGGAAGCGGATCGCGGCGCTGTGACCGTCCGGCTCGGGAACGCGGTCTCGCTGCGCGTGCGCGCGCGGCCGCTGGTCGCGGCCGCCGGGCTGACGGGCGCCGTGCTCGCGCTCGCGGTGGTCGCGATCGGCACGGGCGACTTCCCGCTCGCGCCCGGCACCGTGGTGGGCGCGCTGCTCGGCGCCGCCGACCCGGGCGCCGAGCTGATCGTGCGCGAGCTGCGGGCGCCGCGGGTCGCGTGCGCGCTGCTGGTGGGCGGCGCGCTCGGGCTCTCCGGCGCGCTCTTCCAGTCGCTCACGCGCAACCCGCTCGGGTCCCCGGACATCGTCGGCTTCCCCCAGGGCGCCTCGGTCGGGGCGCTGATCGTGATCACGATCCTCGGCGGGTCCGGCGCGGTCGTGTCGGCGGGCGCGCTCGCGGGCGGCGCGGTCACGGCGCTGGCCGTGTACGCGCTGGCGTTCCGGCACGGCGGGACGTCGAGCTACCGGATCGTGCTGATCGGGATCGCGATCAGCTTCCTGCTGCTGTCGATCGTCCAGTACCTGCTCGCCCGGGCGCGGATCGAGGACGCCCAGGAGGCGACGCGCTGGCTGCTCGGCTCGCTCAACGGGCGCACGTGGGAGGACGCGCTGCCGCTCGCGCTCGCGCTGGCCGTGCTGGCGCCGCTGGCGGTGCCGGCCGCGCGTGTGCTGCGCGCGCTCGAGCTGGGCGACGACGCGGCGCACGCGCTCGGCGTGCGCGTCGAGCGGGCGCGGCTGGCGCTCGTCGGCCTGGCGGTCGCGCTGGTGTCGGTCGCGACGGTCGCGGTCGGGCCGATCGGGTTCGTCGCGCTGACCGCGCCGCAGATCGCGCGCCGCATCGCGCGCACGGCCGGCCTCCCGCTGGTGTGCGCGGCGCTGCTGGGCGCGGCGCTGACGCTCGCCGCCGACGTCGTGGGCCAGCGGCTCAGCCTCCCGGCCGGCGTGCTGACCGGCGCGTTCGGCGGGCTCTACCTGGCGTGGCTGCTGACGTGGGAATGGCGACGCGGATGAGCTCGCTGCGGGCGGACGCGGTGACGCTGGCCTACGACCGGCGCGTCGTCGCCGAGGACCTGACGGTCGCGATCCCGGACGGCGGCTTCACGGCGATCGTCGGCCCGAACGCGTGCGGCAAGTCGACCCTGCTGCGCGCGCTGGTGCGGATGCTCAAGCCGCGCGCCGGCCACGTGCTGCTCGACGGCGCGGAGATCTCGTCGCTGCCGACCAAGCGGGTCGCACGCCGGCTCGGGCTGCTGCCGCAGACGTCGATCGCGCCCGACGGGATCACGGTCGTCGACCTGGTCGCGCGCGGGCGGCACCCGTACCAGCGGCTGCTGCGGCAGTGGTCGCGCGAGGACGAGCGGGCGGTGCGCGCGGCGCTGGAGCGGACGCGGATCGCCGACCTCGCCGACCGGCTCGTCGACGAGCTGTCGGGCGGGCAGCGCCAGCGCGTCTGGATCGCGATGGCGCTGGCGCAGGAGACGCCGCTGCTGCTGCTCGACGAGCCGATCACGTTCCTCGACATCGCGCACCAGGTGGAGGTGCTCGACCTGTGCGCGTCGCTGCACGCGCAGGGCCGGACGCTGGTGGCCGTCCTGCACGACCTCAATCACGCCTGCCGGTACGCGACGCACCTGATCTTCATGCGCGACGGCGCGATCGTGGCCGAGGGCGCGCCGGCCGCGATCGTCACCGCGGAGCTGGTCGAAGCGGTCTTCGGGCTCGCCTGCCTGGTCGTGTCGTGCCCGGCGTCCGGCGCGCCGATGGTCGTGCCCGCGCCGCGGCGCGGCGTCAGCGCTTGAGGCTGCCGATCGAGAGCGAGCCGTCGCGCGTCGTCGCCGCGGGCGCCGGCGGGTCGTCGAGGAACTCGACCGTGGGAATGAAGAACAGCGCGCCGGTGACCGCGGTCGAGAAGTCGAGGATCCGGTCGTGGGTGGCCGGCGGCTTGCCGAGGAACATGTTCCGGAGCATCTCCTCCGTGACGGCCGGGTCGGCCGCGTAGCCGACGAAGTACGTGCCGAACTCGCCCGCGCCGATGCTGCCGAACGGCATGTTGAAGCGCATGATCTGGCGCTCCTCACCGTCGGCGTCCACGATCGTGTTGAGCGCGACGTGCGAGTCCGGCGGCTTGCGGTCGTCCGGCAGCTCGACGTCGTTGAGCTTCGTGCGGCCCATCGCGAGCTCCTGCTCCTCGACGCTGAGCGCGTTCCAGCCCCGCAGGTCGTGCAGGTACTTCTGCACGATCACGTAGCTGCCGCCGGCGTACGCCGCGTCCTCCTCGCCGACCAGCACCGCGGCCGGCGCCTCGCGGCCCTCGGGGTTCTCGGTGCCGTCGACGAACCCGAGCAGGTCGCGCTGGTCGAAGGACCGGAAGCCGTGCACCTCGTCGACCACGCGCGCGTGCCCGTCGAGCCGGTCGACGAGCAGCTGGGCGAGCTCGAAGCACAGGTCCAGCCGGTGCGCGCGGACGTGGAACCACAGGTCGCCGGGCGTGGCCGGCGCGTGGTGGGCGGCGCCGTCCAGCGGCCGGAACGGGTGCAGGCCGGCGGGGCGCGGGACGCCGAACAGCCGGCCCCAGACGGCGGCGCCGACGCCGGCGACGCACGTCAGGTCGGCCTCCGGGATCCGGAACCCGACCGACCGCCGCAGCCCGTTGACGTCCGCGAGCAGGTCACGCGTCGCGGCCTCGCCGCCCGGGTTCACGGTCAGCGTGAGGAAGATCGCCGCCTCGGTGATCGGGGTCAGCACCCCCTGGGGCTCGCCGCCGGTCATCCCCGGACCGCTTCGGCCACCACGACCGCGTTGTTGTGCTGCTCGTCGCGCGCCGCGTAGACGATCGTCACGCGGCCGTGCGCCGCCCGGTCGCGCAGCTCGGCCAGCTTGTCGGCGTGCGCGCTCAGCTCCTCGAGGTACCGCGTGCGGAACTCGGGGAACCGCTCGGGGACGTGATCGAACCAGCGGCGCAGGTCGTCGCTGGGCGCCAGCTCGCGCGCCCACTCGTCCAGCCGCGCCCGCTCGCGCGAGACGCCGCGCGGCCACACGTGGTCGACCAGGACGCGGTAGCCGTCGTCGGGCTCGGCGGGCTCGTAGGCCCGTTTCGGGATGACGTCCACCCGCGCATCCTACGCCAGCGTCCCGTGAACCCGCCGCGAGTGCGCGTAGCATCTGGTACACCACCACGGTTCTCACGGAGCACGACGACGGCCCAGCCACAGATAGTCCGCACGATTCCAGCCGACGACCTACGCGTAGCGCATCCGATCTTCACGCTGCGCGAGGCCGCTGGATACCTCGGTGTTCCCAAATCGACCGTCCATCAGTGGGCCAGCCATGCCGGGCGCTCGGCGTTGATCACGGTCCTCCCGCGCCGAGGCGCGCAGGCGACCGTGCCGTTCATTGGTTTCGCCGAGGCCTACGTTCTCGCTGCCTTCCGCCGTGCCGGTGTCCCTCTGCAGCGCATCCGCCCAGCCGTCGACGTTCTGCGCCGTGAGATCGGGATCGCGTACGCGCTCGCGTCGCAGCGCATGTTCACCGACGGCGCCGAGGTTCTCTTCGACTACGCCGAGCAGCGCGACGAGAAGGACCTCCTCGACCTGGTCGTAGTGCGCACCGGCCAGCGTCAGTTCTCCGATCTCGTGCGCGACTACCTGCGACGCATCTCCTACGGCACCGACGGCTGGGCGAACGAGCTCGAGCTTCCGAGCTATTCCGAGGCGCGCGTGATCGTCAACCCGGAGGTCGCGTTCGGTATGCCGATCGTCACCGGCGCCGGCGCGCGCGTGGAAGACCTCGTCGATCGGTTCCTGGCCGGTGACACCGTCGCCGACATCGCTGCCGACTTCGACGTGGCGGCGAGCCAGGTTGAGGACGTCATCCGCGTCGCCACCCGCACCGCCGCGTGACCATCGCGGCGTCTCGTCCGGTCGCGTAGCCGCGGACGATGGCCGACGCCTTCGAGTTCTTCATCGATCGCAGTCTCGGCCGCCATCAGGTTCCACGGGCGCTTCGTGCGGCGGGACTGACCGTTCACACGATGGCCGAGGTCTACGGCGAGCTGGCAGGCCAGCGTCTGAAAGACGAAGTCTGGCTCGAGGACGTCGGCCGCCACGGATGGATCGTGCTCATGAAGGACGACGCCATTCGGCGCAGGCCCGCGGAGCGTGCGGCGCTCGTCGCGAGCGCGGTGCGCGCGTTCTGCCTCACCAACGCCCAGCTGCGCGGTGCCGAGCAAGCCGAGCGGCTCGTCAAGAACCGGCATCGCATCGTCGCGCAAAGTCGTCGTCCGGGCCCGTACATCTATGGCGTCCAGGCCAACCGCATCGCGCGGCTCTGGCCGACGTGACCGCAGTTGCGCCTAGGCCATCGCTTCGGCGAGCAGCTCGATCGAGCGCAGCCGGGCGGCGCGGCCCGGCGCGGCGTGCACGGTGATCAGCTCGTCGGCGCCCGTCAGCTCGAGGAAGCCGGCGAGGTGGGCGCGGACGGCGTCCGGCGTGCCGATCGCGGTGTGGACCAGCATCTGGTCGACGTGCGGCGCGGCGCCCGCGGCCAGGATCTCGTCCGCCCGCTCGTCGTCGACATCCGCGCCGGAGCCGAGCCCGAGCTGGCGGGCGAAGATGCCGACCGCGCGGGCGCGGCGGACGCTCTGCAGCTGCGCCCGGGCCGCCTCCTCGCTGTCCGCCGCCAGGACGTTGACGCCCACCATCGCGTACGGACGCTCGAGCTGCGCGGACGGGCGGAAGTCGGCGCGATAGGCGGCCAGCGCCGGCTCCAGCGCGGCCGGCGCGAAGTGCGAGGCGAACGCGTACGGCAGGCCGAGCGCGGCGGCGAGCTTGGCGCCGAACAGCGAGGAGCCGAGGATGTACAGCGGGACGTTGGAGCCCTTGCCCGGGACGGCGTCGACGCCGTCGATCAGGCTCGCCCCGGTCAGGTAGCCCTGCAGCTCGAGGACGTCCTGCGGGAACGCGTCCGCCGACAGCGGGTCGCGGCGCAGCGCGCGCAGCGTGTTCTGGTCGGAGCCGGGCGCGCGGCCGAGGCCGAGGTCGATCCGGTCCGGGTACATCGCCGCCAGCGTGCCGTACTGCTCGGCGATCACCAGCGGCGCGTGGTTGGGCAGCATCACGCCGCCGGCGCCGAGCCGGATCGTGCTCGTGTGCGCGCCGACGTGCGCGATCAGCACGCTGGTCGCCGACGACGCGATCGTCGCCATGTTGTGGTGCTCGGCGTACCAGACGCGCGCGTACCCGAGCCGCTCGGCCAGCTGCGCGGCGGCGACGCTGGTCGCGAAGCTCTCGCGCGCGGTCTCGCCCGGCCCGATGTGGGCCAGGTCGAGGATCGAGAGCGGCACGCGCGGCAGCGTCATCGCCGCGCCGATGCTAGCCGCCCGCGGGAACGCCGCAGCGGACGCTCAGCGCCACCGGCGCTGACGCCGTGGCCGGGGCGTTGTCCGCCGTCCGCAGCGTGATCTTGAAGCCCTTGGCGCCGGCCGTCGGCGTCGCATCGCCGACGAACGGGACCGACCGCGCGGAGGACGACTCGGCGGAGCGCCACGTGTTGCCCGCGATCGGCGCGGCCTCGTAGCCCCAGGCGAGGACGCGGCCGGCGCCCCCGCACGACGCGCTGAGCGTCGCCGTCGCCGAGCCGGCGTCGAACGTGCCGGTCCGGCGGACCGTCTTGATGTTCTTGAAGGCCGAGCGCGCCACGCAGATCGCCGTCGGGCGCGGCCGGGCGCCGGCCGCGGCGGTCCAGCCGTTCGCGCCCGAAGGACCGACGACGATCGGCTCCTCGATGTACGGCCAGCTCTCCGTGGCGGCGAGCCCGAGCGTGAGCTTGGCCCCACAGCTCACGCTCGTTCCGTTCTGCGCGACCTTGACCGACGGCCGCAGACCCTTGCCGGTCGCGCAGACCGCGACCGCGCGCAGCTTGCCGGCCGCCTTCGGCCGCCGCGGGTCGAGCTCGACGTAGGTGTTCGGACCGGTCAGGTACACCTGCGTGCCCGCCACCGGAGCGGTCGCGCCGGTCCACCCCACGGTCAGCGGGACGCCCTTGCCGCAGAACGCGCTCGGGTCGCTGCCCGAGTTGACGTCGTACTCGTTCTCCGGCGCGCCGGCTGCGGTCAGGTCGACGGCGGAGCCCTTCTTGACCGTGATCCGGGTCTGGGCGTCGGCGGTGGGCGCGGCGGCCAGGCAGGCGACGGCGGCGGCCAGCACGAGTGCGAGTCGTCGGTTCATCGCGTCACCCTACTGGCCCCCGCTGCTTAGGACGCGCGCGTCCGGGGAAGGCCCCGGGTACGCAATCGCGCAGACACGAAAGGGATGGCGATGCCCACCACCGTGGCGGACCACCTGCTCGCGCGCCTGTCGGAATGGGGCGTGCGCCGGATCTACGGCTATCCCGGCGACGGGATCAACGGCGTGCTCGGCGCGCTCAACCGGGCCGGCGACCGGTTCGACTTCATCCAGGTCCGCCACGAGGAGATGGCGGCGTTCATGGCGTGCGGGCACGCGAAGTTCACCGGCGAGGTCGGCGTCTGCCTGGCGACGTCCGGGCCGGGCGCGGTGCACCTGCTCAACGGCCTCTATGACGCCAAGCTCGACCACCAGCCGGTGGTGGCGATCGTCGGCCAGCAGGCGCGCGCCGGGCTGGGCGGGAACTACCAGCAGGAGATCGACCTCCTCAGCCTGTTCAAGGACGTCTGCCACGAGTACGTGCACGTGGCGATGGAGGCGACGCAGATCCGGCACCTGGTCGACCGCGCGCTGCGGATCGCCGCCGCCGAGCGCACGCCGACCTGCATCATCCTCCCCAACGACCTGCAGGACGCCGAGGCGGCCGAGCCGCCGCGCGCGCACGGCACGCTGCACTCCGGCGTCGGCGACGGGTACCGGATGCCGCGGGTCGTCCCGGAGCCGGAGGATCTGCGCCACGCCGCCGAGATCCTCAACGCGGGCGAGCGCGTCGCGCTGCTCGTCGGCCAGGGCGCGCTGCACGCCGGCCGCGAGGTGGCCGAGGTCGCCGAGCTGCTCGGCGCCGGCGCCGCGAAGGCGCTGCTCGGCAAGGCCGCGCTGCCCGACGACCTGCCCTGGGTGACCGGCGCGATCGGCCTGCTCGGCACCAAGCCCAGCTGGGACCTGATGGCCGGCTGCGACACGCTGCTGATGGTCGGCTCGAGCTTCCCGTACTCGGAGTTCCTGCCCGAGGAGGGGCAGGCGCGCGGTGTGCAGATCGACGTCGACGCGCGCATGCTCGGCATCCGCTACCCGATGGAGGTCAACCTCGTCGGCGACAGCGCGCAGACGCTGCAGGCGCTGATCCCGCTGCTCGAGCGCAAGGCCGACCGCTCCTGGCAGGAGGAGATCGCCTCCGGCGTGGCCGACTGGTGGACGCTGATGGAGACGCGCGCGCACAGCGCCGCCGACCCGGTCAACCCCCAGCGCGTCTTCTGGGAGCTGTCGCGCCGGCTGCCGGACCGCGCGATCCTGGCCGCGGACTCGGGCTCGGTGGCCAACTGGTACGCGCGCGACGTGCGGCTGCGCGACGGGATGCTGGCGTCGCTGTCGGGCACGCTGGCGACGATGGGCTCGGGCGTGCCGTACGCGATCGGCGCGAAGTTCGCGCACCCGGACCGTCCCGTGATCGCGCTCGTCGGCGACGGCGCGATGCAGATGAACGGCAACGCCGAGCTGCTGACGATCGCCAAGTACTGGCAGCGCTGGAGCGACCCGCGGCTGATCGTCATGGTGCTGCACAACAACGACCTCAACCAGGTCACGTGGGAGCAGCGCGCGATGCAGGGCGACCCGCGCTACGACGCGTCCCAGCGGCTCCCGGACTTCCCGTACGCGCGCTACGCCGAGCTGATCGGGCTGGGCGGCATCCGGGTCGACGATCCCGAGGCGGTCGGGGACGCGTGGGAGCGGGCGCTGACGGCCGAGCGGCCCGTCGTGCTGGAGGCGATCACCGACCCCGAGGTGCCGCCGCTGCCGCCGCACATCACGTTCGAGCAGGCCAAGGCGCTGGCGTCCGCGCTCACGCACGGCGACCCCGGCACCGCGGAGGTCGTCCGCCAGGCCGCCAAGCAGAAGCTGCAGGAGTTCCTGCCTGGCCGATGACCACGATCGAGCAGCTGGCGGTCGCGGCCTACACGGTGCCGACCGAGGTCCCGGAGGCCGACGGGACGTTCGCGTGGCGGGCGACGACGCTGGTCGTCGTCCACGCCGCGGCGGGCGGGGAGCGCGGGCTCGGCTACACGTACGCCGACGTGGCCACCGCGCGACTGGCGGAGGATCACCTCGGCGGCGCGGTGCGCGGCCTCGACGCGCTGGCGCCGCAGCGCGCGTGGTGGGCGATGGTCCGCGCCGTGCGCAACCTCGGGCGCTCGGGCGTGGCGGCGATGGCGATCAGCGCGGTCGACGTCGCGCTCTGGGACCTCAAGGCGAAGCTGCTCGAGCTGCCGCTGGCGACGCTGCTCGGCGCCGTTCACGAGGAGGTACCCGTCTACGGCAGCGGCGGGTTCACCAGCTTCTCCGTCGAGCGGCTCCAGCGCCAGCTGGCCGGCTGGGTGCAGGCCGGGATCCCGCGCGTGAAGATGAAGGTCGGGGCCGACCCGGCGCACGACGTCGAGCGCGCGGTCGCGGCGCGCGCGGCGATCGGCGACGCCGCCCTGTACGTCGACGCCAACGGCGCCTACGCGCGCAAGCCGGCGCTCGCGCTGGCCGAGCGCTTCGCCGCCGACGCGGGCGTGAGCTGGTTCGAGGAGCCGGTGTCCTCCGACGACCTCGCGGGCCTGCGGCTGCTGCGCGACCGGGCGCCGGCCGGGCTGGAGATCGCGGCCGGCGAGTACGGCTACGAGCCCGCGTACTTCCGGCGCATGCTCGACGCCGGCGCGGTCGACGTGCAGCAGGCCGACGCGACCCGCTGCGGCGGGGTCACAGGGCTGCTGGCCGTGGCCGCGCTCTGCCAGGCGCACGGCGTGCCGCTGTCGGCGCACTGCGCGCCGCAGCTGCACGCGCACGCGTGCTGCGCGGTCGGCCCGCTGCGCCACCTCGAGTACTTCGACGACCACGCGCGGATCGAGCAGCGGCTGTTCGACGGCGCGCTGGTCCCGTCCGGCGGCGCGCTGCGGCCGGACCCCGACCGCCCGGGGCTCGGCATCGAGCTCAAGACCCGCGACGCGGAGGCGTTCGCCGTATGAGCGAGCCTGACCAGCGGCACGTGGCCCCGACCGCGGGTTTCAGGCATCACGAGCCGGAGGCTGCCTTATGAAACTGGTGCGCAACCTGCGCCGAGGCCGCGCGCAGCGGCTGCTGTCCGGCGCCACCGCCGCGGCCGCGCTGCCGCTCGGCGCCGAGGTCTACGTCAACCACTACGGCGGCTCGTTCGGCAACCGCTGGATGTGGGCGCCGGTCGTGCTCTCGCCGGCGCTCGGCGCCGCCGGGATCGCCGGCGTGGTGTCCGAGCGCGCGGCGCGCACGTGGCTGCCGGCGTGCTCGGCGCTCTACATCGCCGACGGCGCGCTCGGCGTCTATCTGCACTTGCGCGGCGTGATGCGCAAGCCCGGCGGGCTGCGCGAAGCGTCCTACAACCTCGTCATGGGCCCGCCGCTGCTGGCGCCCGGGTCGCTGACGCTGGTCGGCGCGCTCGGGCTGGCCGCCGCGGTGATGCGGCGCGAGCGCTGATGTTCCGCGACGCCGGGCATCTCCCCAACCGCCGGCCGGACCGCCAGCCGCCCGATCCCGCCGGGCTGCCGCGCCAGCGCCGCGGCGTCACGCCGCAGCGGCACGGCCGCTACCCGGACTACGACGTGCTCGCCGACCGCGGCCACTGGGACGAGGTGACGCGCGCGGTCGTGCTCGCGCGCGTGGAGGACGTCCCGCCGCGGCGCTTCTTCACCCGCGCGGAGTTCGCGTGCCTGTGCGCGTTCTGCGACGTCGTGCTGGCGCAGGACGCAGAGCCGCGCATCCCGGTCATGAGCTTCGTCGACGCCAAGCTGCACGCCGGGCAGCTGGACGGCTTCCAGCACGTCGGGATGCCGGACGACCGGGACACGTGGCGGCTGGTCGCGCGCGGGCTCGACGAAGCGGCCGGGGGCGCGTTCGCCGGTGCGGACGACGCGGCCCGGCTGGAGATCGTCGGCGCGTTCGCGCGCGGAGAGCTGCACGGCGGCGTCTGGGACGGGCTGCCGCACGCGTGGACCGTCGTGATGCGCGCGGTGCTCTCCGCGTTCTACGCGCATCCGTGGGCGTGGAACGAGATCGGCTTCGGCGGGGCCGCGTATCCGCGCGGGTACATGCGGCTCGCGGCGGACGAGCCGCACGAGGGCCGCGAGGCGTTCGGCCTGGATCCGGTCGAGGACGTGCAGCGGCGAGGGATGCCGTGAACAACGACTCGCGGTTCCTGCTCGACGTCCACCGGCGCGGCCTGCCCGGGCTGGCGACGATGGCGCACTACCGCGACGACGACGAGGTCGACCTGGCGATCGTCGGCGCCGGCGCGGGCGGCGGCACGCTGGCGCAGCGGCTCGCGCGCCGCGGCTGGCGGGTCGTGGTGCTGGAGTCCGGCCCGTTCTGGGACCCGGATCGCGACTGGGTCTCCGACGAAGCGGGCAGCCACCGGCTCTACTGGACCGCCAAGCGGATGATCGGGGGCGAGGATCCGGTCGAGCTGGGCAAGAACAACTCGGGGCACGGCGTCGGCGGCTCGATGGTCCACTACGCGGGCTACGCGCCGCGCTTTCATCCCTCGGACTTCCGCGTGCGCTCCGAGGACGGCGTCGGCGCCGACTGGCCGATCGCCTACCGCGACCTCAAGCCGCACTACGAGCGCGTCGAGGCCGAGCTGCCGGTCGCCGGGCAGGACTGGCCGTGGGGCGACCCGCACCGCTACCCGCACGCCGCGCACCCGGTCGGCGTCGGCGTCGACCACGCGCGGGCCGGCGCGCGGGCGCTCGGCATCGAGACGCGCGTCGGCCCGGTCGCGATCCCCAACGGCGTCTTCGGCAACCGGCCGCACTGCATCTACCGCGGGTTCTGCCTGCAGGGCTGCAAGGTCAACGCGAAGGCGTCGCCGCTGATCACGCACGTGCCGGACGCGATCGCGCACGGCGCCGAGGTGCGCGCGGACAGCCACGCGGTGCGGATCGAGATCGACGGCGCCGGCCGCTGCACCGGGGTCGCGTATCAGCGCGACGGGCGCGAGCGGTTCCAGCGCGCGGCGGCGGTCGCGGTTGCCGGCTACTCGATCGAGACGCCGCGGCTGCTGCTGCACTCGACCAGCGCGCGCTGGCCGCACGGGCTGGCCAACGCCCACGACCAGGTCGGCCGCTACATCATGGTCCAGGGCGCGCCGCAGGTCGCCGGGCGCTTCCCGGACCTGCTGCGCCAGTACAAGGCGCCGCCGCCGGAGATCTCCTCCGAGCAGTTCTACGAGACCGACGCGGCGCGCGGCTTCGCGCGCGGGTTCGCGATCCAGACGGTCGGGCCGCTGCCGATCGGCTGGGCCGAGCACGTGCTGGCCGACGGCCACTGGGGCCGCGCGCTGCGCGAGTACATGCGCGACTACAACCACTGGTTCACGCTCGGCGCGCTCAGCGAGCTGCTGCCGCACGCGGACAACCGGGTCACCCTGGCGGACGAGGTCGACGAGCACGGCGTGCCGATCGCGCGGCTGGACTACACGCAGTCGGCCAACGACCGGGCCAACATCGCGTACGCCAAGCGGACGCTGGCGGACATCTGGGAGGCGGCGGGCGCGCAGGACACGCTGACGATCGACCGCTACGCACACCTGGTCGGCGGCTGCCGGATGGGGGTGCGCCCCCAGGACAGCGTGGTCGACGCCGACCACCGCGCCTGGGGCGTCCCGAACCTGTTCATCGCGGACGGCAGCGTGTTGCCGACGCAGGGGTCGGCGAACCCGGCCCTGACGATCATGGCGCTCGCGTCGCGGCTGGCCGAGCGGCTGGGAGGTTGAGATGGTCGTGGTGGTCACGGGCGCGTCGGGCGGGGTCGGGCGGGCGGTCGCGCACGCGTTCGCGCGGCGGGGCGCGAGCGTCGGGCTGCTCGCGCGCGGGCGGCCGGGGCTCGAGGCGGCGGCGGACGAGGTGCGCGCGCTGGGCGGCTCGGCGCTGGCGGTGCCGACCGACGTGGCCGACGCCGACGCGGTCGAGGCCGCGGCGGCCGCCGTCGAAGCGCGGTTCGGGCCGATCGACGTCTGGGTCAACGACGCGATGGCGACCGTGTTCGCGCGGGTCGTGGACACGGAGGCCGACGAGCTGCGGCGCGCGACCGAGGTCACCTACCTCGGCACCGTTCACGGCACGCTCGCGGCGCTGCGGCGGATGACGGCGCGCGACCGCGGCACGATCGTGCAGGTCGGGTCGGCGCTCGCGTACCGCGCGATCCCGCTGCAGGCCGCGTACTGCGGCGCGAAGTTCGCGATCCGCGGGTTCACGGACGCGCTGCGCACCGAGCTGCTCGCGGACGGGAGCGCGGTGCGGGTGACGATGGTCCAGCTGCCGGGGCTCAACACGCCCCAGTTCGACTGGGGCCGCTCCAAGCTGCCGCGGCATCCGCAGCCGGTGCCGCCGATCTACCAGCCGGAGGTCGCGGCCGAAGCGGTCGTGTGGGCCGCCGCGCATCCGCGCCGCGAGCTGTGGGTCGGCGGGTCGACCGTGTTGACGATCGTGGGCGCGTCGCTGGCGCCGCGGATCGCCGACCGCTACCTGGCGCGGACCGGGATCCGCAGCCAGCAGATGGAGGACGTGCCGACCGCGCCCCGGCCGGGGAACCTGTTCGAGCCGGTGCCCGAGGACGCCGCGACGCACGGGCGGTTCGACTCGCGCGCGACGGGGCGCAGCGTGCAGCTGTGGGCGGCGACGCACCGCCGGATGCTGGCGGCGGCCGGGGTGGCGGGCGCGGCGGCGGCCGTGCTCGCGCGGCGGTGACGGTCGCGCCGCACATCCTGCGCGAGTACGCGCTGCTGGCCGATGGGGAGCGGGGCGCGCTGGTCGGGCCGCGCGGCGAGCTCGTCTGGATGTGCGTCCCGCGCTGGGACTCCGGGGCGGTCTTCTCGGCGCTGCTGGGCGGGCGCGGGCAGTACGCGGTCACGCCGCGGGACCGCTGCGTCTGGGGCGGGTTCTACGAGCCCGGCAGCCTGATCTGGAACCACCGCTGGGTGACCGACGCCGGCACGACGGTCGAGTGCCGCGACGCGCTGGCGCTGCCGGCGCAGCCCGGCTGCGCGGTGCTCCTGCGCCGGGTGCTGGCCGTGGCCGGGCCCGCGCGGGTGCGCGTGCGGCTCGACCCGCGGGCGGACTTCGACCAGGCGCCGCTGCGCGACCTCGCGCGCGGCGAGGACGGCGTCTGGACCGGCCGCTGCGGCGCGCTGCGGATGCGGTGGGCCGGCGCGCGCGACGCGGTCCCCGGGCCGGACGGCCTGGTCCTCACGCTGGACCTGCCCGAAGGCGCCGCGCACGACCTCGTGCTCGCACTCGGGGACGACCCCGATGAGGCGTGGCAGCCCGAAGCGGGCGGGGCGCTCGGCGGCGCGGCGGGGCAGCGCGGCGCGAGCGCGGCAGCGAGCGGCGAGGCCGGCGCGGCGCGCGGCGGCGACGCGGACGCGGCGTGGCGGCGCACCGAGGCGGCGTGGCAGGAGCGGGTGCCGCGGCTCGACGCGACCGCGGCCGCGCGCGACGCGCGCCACGCCTATGCGGTCATGCAGGGCCTCACGAGCGGCGGCGGGGGCATGGTCGCCGCCGCCACCACCGCGCTGCCGGAGCGCGCGCGGGCGGGGCGCAACTACGACTATCGCTTCGTCTGGATCCGCGACCAGTGCTACGCCGGCCAGGCGGTCGCGGCGACCGGGGCGCACCCGCTGCTCGACGAGGCGGTGCGGTTCGTCGGCGAGCGGCTGCGGGCCGACGGCGACCGGCTGACGCCGGCGTACACGACCGCCGGCGAGCCGGTGCCCGGCGAGCGGCGGCTCGCGCTGCCGGGCTACCCGGGCGGCGCCGCGGTCGTGGGCAACCGCGTCCGCTCGCAGTTCCAGCTCGACGTGCACGGTGAGGCGCTGCTGCTGTTCGCCGCCGCCGGGCGCCACGATCACCTCGAGCCGGACGCCTGGCGAGCGGCCGAAGCGGCGGCGGACGCGGTCGAGCGCCGGTGGCGCGAACCGGACGCCGGCGTCTGGGAGCTCGACCCGGCGCACTGGACGCACAGCCGGCTGATCTGCGCGGCCGGGCTGCGGCGCATCGGCGCCTACAGCCCGCGGCGCGCGCAGGCGGAGCGCTGGACGGCGCTCGCCGACGCGCTCGTCGCCGCGGCCGCGGTGCATCCCTCCGGGCGCTGGCAGCGCACGGACAGCGATCCGCGCGTGGACGCGGCGCTGCTCTCCCCCGCGCTGCGCGGCGCCGTGCCCGCGGACGACCCGCGCGCGGTGGCGACGCTGCGGGCCGTCCTCGCCGAGCTGACCGAGGACGGCTACGCCTACCGCTACCGCGCGGACGAACGGCCGCTCGGCGCGGCCGAGGGCGCGTTCCTGCTGTGCGGCTTCTGGGTGGCGCTCGCCCTGCACCGCCTGGGCGACCACGTCGCCGCCGCGCGCTGGTTCGAGCGCAACCGGGCCGCGTGCGGCTCGCCCGGCCTGCTCTCGGAGGAGTACGACGTCCGCCGCCGGCAGCTGCGCGGCAACCTGCCGCAGGCGTTCGTGCACGCGCTGATGCTCGAGTGCGCGGCGGCGCTCGCCGTGCGCTGATGTGCTTGGCTGCGCCCCGTGGAAGGGCTGCAGCTGATCCTGGTGATCGTCGGCGCGATCGTCGTCACCGCGTACGCGCACCGGCGCGACCTGCAGCCGCCGCTGGTGATCACGGTCGTCGGCCTGGCGGCCTCGTTCGTCCCCGGCGTGTCCGGCTTCCAGCTCGACAGCGACATCATCCTCGGCGTCGTCCTGCCGCCGCTGCTGTACTCCGCGGCGCAGGGGTTCGCGCTGCCCTCGTTCATCCGCCAGCTGCGGGCGATCCTCGTCCTCGGCGTCGGCCTCGTGATCGCCACGGCGTTCGCGGTCGCGGGGGTCGGCGCGCTCGCGGTCGGCGGCCTCACGTTCTCGACCGCGCTCGTGCTCGGCGCGGTCGTCGCGCCCCCGGACGCGGTCAGCGCGGTCGCGATCGGCCGCTCGCTCGGCCTGCGCCGGCGCGTGCTCTCCGTGCTCACCGGCGAGAGCCTGGTCAACGACGCCGCCGCCCTGACGCTGTTCACGGTCGCGGTGGCGTCGATCACCGGCGAGCACACGCTCGTCGACAGCCCCGTGCTGCTGTTCCTCTACAGCGCCGCGGTCGGGATCGCGAGCGGCGTCGCGCTCGCGATCGTCGCGCTCAACGTCCGCCGCCACCTGCGCAACGCGGGCCTGGAGACCGTGCTCGGCCTGGTCGTCCCGTTCGCCGCGTACCTGCTGGCCGAGTCGCTGGAGGCGTCCGGCGTGCTCGCCGTCGTCGCGGCGGGCTTCTTGGTCGGCACGCTGTCGGTCCGCTTCGACTACGAGACGCGCCTGCAGGAGCGCAACGTGTGGGCCGCGCTCGACGTGCTGCTGGAAGCGTTCGTGTTCGCCTACATGGGCCTGCAGCTGCGGTTCGTGGTCGCCGACCTCACCAGCTGGAGCGTCCTCGGCGGTGGCCTGCTGGTGCTCGCGACCGTGCTCCTGATCCGCCCGCTGGTGCTCTTCTTGACGCTCGGCGCCGGGCTGGTGGTCGAGGACCGGCCGGACGACCCCGGCGTCGTGCGCATGACGCGCCGGCTCGCGGAGATCAACGAGCGGCTCGCCGCCCGCGGGCGCCGGCCCGCCCGGCCGGCGCAGCCGCTGACCTGGCGCGAAGCGCTCGTGATCTCCTGGACCGGCATGCGCGGCGTCGTCACCGTCGCGGCCGCCGCGGCCGTCCCGGCCGCGCTTCCGGGGCGCCCGGAGATCCAGGCGATCGCGTACCTGGTCGCGGTCGCCACGCTCGTCCTGCAGGGCGCGACGCTGCCGTGGCTGATCGCCCGCCTGAACGTGCGCGACCCCGCGGAGGACCGCGTGGTCGAGGCCCAGCAGCGGGACGTCGCCGCCGCCGCCCGGGAGGCCGCGACCGGGGTGATGAAGGCGTTCGCGGACGACCCGCCGCCCGGCGTCAGCGCGGACTTCATCCGCCGCGCGTCCGAGCGCCAGGAGGTCGCCGTCGCCGAGCGGGCCGCACTCGGGACGGCGATGGGGCAGCTCACGCGCGACGTCATCGCCGCCCAGCGGCAGGCCATCATCGGCGGCCTGCGCGACGGGACGCTCGACGCTGACGCCGTGCGCGAGTACCTCGAGCAGCTCGACTACCAGGAGGCCGCGCTGGCCTCCCGGCTGGGCGGGCGGCTCTAGTAGTGCTCTGGTGGGTTGTGGAGCGCGCTGCCGGTGAGAGCGGCGGGCATCGAGGGGGGAGGGGTCGGTGCTCGGTCCGGGGCCGTCTGGCCGCCGGTGTGCGCTCGGCTCGCCGACCGACAGCTACGGGCTGACACGGACACCCCCGGCCGGGTTGAGCTGCCGTGATCGGCGTACGCGAGCGATCGACCGTGCGCGATGGGGGGTGTGGCCGCTCGGTCGCCTGTCAGGCGAGTTTCCGGACACACCCCCACCAACGCGTACCTCGACGGTGTCCCGAGACCGGGCCGCGAGGGTGCACCACGGCTAGACACCACGGCGACCGCGGCAGACCGACCTAGGCCAACCAGCGGTTGCTGCTGTACGGCGGCAGCGTCCGCACCAGCATCAGGATGATCACCGTGGCCCCGAAGTAGCCGTACAGGCTCGCGACCGACTCGTGCTGCGCGGTCGCCGTCTGGCCGAACGCCAGCACGCCGAACACCAGCATCGCCATCGCCAGCGACGTCAGCAGGAACGGCTTGCGCCGCGACGGGCGGAACTCCATCGTCGCGAGGCTGGCGACGATCAGCGCGAACACGCAGAACTCGAGGACGATGATGATCACCCACGAGACCGCGGAGCCGGGGATCGTGCCGATGAACGTCGCGTCGAACTGCTTGCGCAGCGGCGGCGGGATCTTGAAGTTCCCGTCGACCGCCTTCTCCCAGAAGCCATAGAAGAAGAGGCCTCCGATCATCACGTACAGGCCGATCATCACGAACAGGTACGCGACCTTGTCGAACGGGCTCGCCTCGACGGAGGCGGCGGGCTGCTCAGTCACCATGCGCGGAAACTAACCCACCGGCCGGACCGCTGGATCCGTAGAAATCGCCCTATTCCCGGTGGATCGTGCGCAGTCCGCGTCCGGGCGTCCAGACGTCGATGATCAGGCCCGTCTTGGTCTCGTTGACGCGCACGGTCGAGACCTCGGTGAGGTCGAGCCGGAACAGGTGCGACGGGCCGTTGGCGCCCGCCTCCCCGTTGCGTTCGCGGACCTCGACGGGATCGAGGATCTCGACCGCGACGCCGGCCAGCTTCGCGTCCCCCGCCCAGTCGTCGTCGGGCTCGCCGGAGCCCGAGTGCAGCGCGAAGCGCCCGTCGCGCTGGAGGTCGTGCGCCTTGAGCGCCTGCCACATCGACCCGATCCACAGCTCGCCGTCCTGGAGCTGGGTCTCGGTGCCGGAGATGCGCGGCGAGCCGTCGGCGCGCAGCGTGGCGATCGTCTTGTGCGTGTAGGCGTCGAGCCGGTCGCGCACGCGCTCGGCGAGCGCGGGCGCGGCGGCGGCGAACGCAGACCAGGAAGCCATGGCGACGCACCGTGGCGCACGGGCGCGGCCGCGTCCAGCGAGACGTCGAAATCGATCAAGTGGGAGCGCGTCACCATTGGGCGCGTGGCCGACCGCCTGCGCGAACTGCTCGACCTCGTCCTCGCGTCGCTCGACGAGCCCGCGGACGGCGCGGCGCTGGCGCGCCGTGCGCACTTCTCGCGCGACCACCTCGACCGGCTGCTGGCGGCCGCGACGGGCGAGTCGCCGGTCGCCCTGCGCCGCCGGCTGCTGCTCGAGCGCGCCGCGCACCGGTTGCGCGAGGGCGCGCCCATCGACGAGACCGCGGCCGCCGCCGGCTACGGCTCCCCCGCCGCGTTCTCGCGCGCGTTCGCCCGCGCCTTCGGCGCGCCGCCGAGCCGCTACGCCGGCCCGGTCGAGCTGGCCGCGCCGAACGGCATCCACTTCCACCCGCCCGCGGGCCTGCTGATCCCGGGACCGACGCGCTCCACCGACCTCACGGACCGGCTCGTCGGCCACCATCTCGATCGCACGCGCACGCTGCTGGCGATCGCGGCCGCGCTCCCGCCGGAGGACCTCGAGCGCGAGCTGCGCCCCGGCCTGCACGTCACGTGGTTCGAAGGCCACGAGCCCAGCGCCCAGCTGATGTGCGAGCGGCTCGTGTTCACGCTCGAGGTCTGGGTCGCCGCGATGGCGGGCGAGGCGCCGCCGCGCGGCACCGGGCCGCTGCTGCCGCGCTTCGAGCGCGCGGCGCGCGCGTTCGAGCGGCTGGCGAAGCGCATCCGCGACCGCGCCGGCTTCGACGACGCGTTCGTCGACGCGCTGTGCGAGCCGCCCCAGTCGTTCACCTACGGCGGCGTGCTCGCGCACGTGCTCAGCTACGGCGCGGTCCGGCGCGAGACGCTGGCCGGCGTCCTGCGCGAGCTCGGCGCCGACGTCCCGCCGGGCGACCCGATCCTCTGGGAGGCCGAGCGGCGGGCCTGAGCGTCAGTACTGCGGGCCCCAGCGCATCGGGCGATGGTGCGCGCGCCGGCGGCGCGCCGTCGCCACGATCAGCAGCGCGACCAGCAGGATCGGGCCGAGCACGAAGCTGAGCGCGAACACGGTCGCGATCAGCGCGACGCCGAGCGCCAGCACGACGCCGACGGCCGGGACGCCGACGAGCAGCAGCGCGCACACGCCCGCGACGATCACCCCCGGGTGCGGGCCGCGACGCACCGGCCGGGGCGGAGCGGGCCGCGGCGCCGGGGCGCGCCCGCGGCGCGGGAGGTCGGCGATCAGGCGCTCGAGGTCGCCGACCGTGACGGCCGCGTAGGCCTGCCCGATGCGCTCCTCGAGCTCCTCGTCGTCGAGCCGCCCGAGCAGCGCGTGCTCGCGCAGGAAGGCCACCACGCGTTCGCGTTCGGCGTCGGACGCACGGAGCTCGGAGTACGTCATGCCGTCCAGTGTGGGCGTTCGGATGCGCGAATGCAAGGCGAACGGACAAGTCTCCGGTTAGCCCCACCCGCTCAGCGTTGATTCATCTCCACGGCCACCGCGCCCGGTCGGCGAAGCCTGTGGGGTAGTTTTCTCACCCACCTTACGGGGAGGGAGCTATGAGGGGTACGGCCGTATCCGCGGTGGTCATGGCCGCGGCGCTGGTCCTCCCGTGCGCGGCGGGCGCACAGGAGCCCAACCAGGTCACCGGGCTGAGCGCGGCGCAGGACGTCGGGTTCACCACGCTCAGGTGGGCGCCGGTCGCGGGGGCGACCGACTACCAGATCGAGCGCACGCCGGTGGACGCCAGCGATCAGCCGACGGGAGCGGCGACGATCGTGGGCGTGTGGCAGCCGCAGCGGACGATCACGCCGGCGCAGCCGGCGTTCGCGGAGTCCGGCTACGCGCTCGGCGGGCGGTACTCGTGGCGCGTGCGGGCGCGCTTCGGGACCGCCGATCCGCAGCCGTACTCGGCGCCGGTGACGGCGACGACGCTGCCGGTCCCGGGCACCGGGCCGGTCGGCGGGCTGCGGACGGCCTGGGAGGACCGCACGACGAACGTGTACACGAGCGACGTCGAGGAGGCGGCCTACACGGCGGCGCTCGACGCGGCCAGCGACCGCGTGCGCGTGGTCGAGCTCGCGCGCACGCTCGAGAACCGGCCGATGAACATGCTCGTCATCGGCTACCCGAAGCCGCCGGACACGGCCGCGGAGATCTCCGCCAAGCCGACGTACGCGCTCAACTGCAACGTGCACGGCAACGAGGCCTCCGGCCGCGAGTCCTGCTTCACGATGGCCCGCCAGCTGGCCGCCACCGAGGACCCGGCGCTGCTCGAGCTGCTCTCGCGGATCGTCGTGCTGATCGTGCCGTCGACCAACCCGGACGGCCGCGCGCACAACACGCGCGGCAACACCACCGGGCAGGACCTCAACCGCGACCACGCGCTGATCGAGCAGAACGAGACCAAGGGCCTCGCGAAGCTGATCCGCGACTACACGCCGGACGTGATGGTCGACAACCACGAGGGCGACAGCGAGGACCTGCCGATCCTCGGCGCGCGCCACCTCAACGTCGAGCAGAGCCTGTTCGACGAGGGCAAGCTGATGGTCAACGAGTGGATGTACGGCGCGGCGGCGCAGTCGGGCTGGTGGATGGGCCCGTACAGCACCGGCGGCGACAGCCACGAGGGCATCCTGCGCAACACGGGGGCGCTCAAGAACGGCGTCAGCATGCTGGGCGAGGCGCGCGCCGGGGGCGGCGCGACGCGGCCGGCCGAGGGGTCGACCAACTCGCGCGCGAACGAGAGCCGCAAGGTCTACGCGCACCTGTGGGAGAACTGGGAGGGCCTGCGCTACCTGGCCGCGCGGCTGCCGCAGATCCAGGCGGCGATCGCGAACTCGGTCTCGCTCTACACCGGCGGCGCGTTCACGCGCACGGTGCTGCGCGGGGCGTACCCGTGGCCGTCGGTGCCGAGCGTCGGCGAGGGGTCCAACGCGCCCGACGTCGACGCGCCGACCGCGGCCCGGATCCTCGATCCGGCGCCCTGCGGCTACTTCATCCCGCAGGCCGAGTACACGGCGGCGCGCGGGACGTTCGGCAGCGTCGAGGAGCGGCTCGCGATCCACGGCATCAAGGTCGAGCCGCAGGCCGGCGGCGTGCTGGTGCCGCTGCGCCAGCCGTACGGCGGCCTGGTCGCGCCGCTGCTGGACGCCAACGCGGTGCTGCCGATGATCCCGACCGCGCAGCGGCGCTACTCGTGCCCGAAGGTCGACTTCACCGTGTCCGGCACGGTCCCGGCGACGCTGTCGCTGGGGCTCGACGGGCCGGCGAGCTTCGGCGCGTTCACGGCGGGCGTGGACCGCGACTACCTCACGTCCGCGACCGCGACCGTGGTCTCGACCGCGGGCGACGCGACGCTGACCGCGTCGGACCCGAGCGACGACCACGCGGGCCATCTCGTCAACGGCGCGTTCTTCCTGGCGCAGCCGCTGCAGGTCTCCGGGTCGGCCCTGCCGGCCACGGTCAAGACCTACGACGCGCCGGTCGCCAACGACACGGTCACGATCGACTTCAAGCAGTCGATCGGCGCCGCTGACGCGCTGCGCACCGGGACCTACTCGAAGACGCTCACGTTCACGCTGTCCACGACGACGCCTTAGGGCCGGGGGTGACGGGCCGGGGCCGGTGCGCGGCCCCGGCGCCGTCTGGCACGATGCGCGTGCGATGAAGATCACCGGGATCCACACCGCCGTCGTCGAGGCGAACTACGACTGGACCTTCGTGCGCGTCGACGCCGGCGAGCGGTCCGGCATCGGGGAGTGCTTCTGCGCTCCCGGGCTGACCGCGATCGTGCGCGACCTGGCGCCGCTGCTGATCGGCGAGGACGCGCGCGACGTCGACCGCCTGTGGGCGAAGCTGCGCTGGGGCGCGTCGGGCGCGGGCTCCTCGGCGGGGATCGTCTACAACGCGATCTCCGGGATCGAGGCCGCGCTCTGGGACGCGGTCGGGCAGGAGTACGGCGTGCCGATCCACCGGCTGCTCGGCGGCCGCTTCCGGGACTCGGTGCGCATGTACGCGGACTGCCACGCCGGCGAGGCGCTGCACTCGATGGACGCGACGATGGTCGAGCGGCCCGCGCGCTGGGCGGACTCGGAGGTCGTGGTGGCGGCGCCGGACGCGATCCGCAACCCGGAGCACGGGCGCGCCTACGCGAAGGCCGCGCCGGGCGAGGTGTTCACGCCCGAGCTGTACGCGGCGCGGGCGCGCCAGGTCGTCGCCGAGCTCGGGTTCAGCGCGCTGAAGTTCGACCTCGACGTGCCGACGCCGTATCTGCGCGACACCGCGTCCGGGACGCTGTCGCGGGCGGAGATCCGGTACATGGTCTCGCTCGCCGCGGCGGTGATCGACGCCGTCGGCGACGAGGTCGACGTCGCGTTCGACTGCCACTGGCGCTACCAGGTGGCCGACGCGGCCCGGCTGGCGCACGAGCTCGAGCCGCTGGGCCTGATGTGGCTCGAGGACCCGGTGCCGCCGGAGAACGTCGCGGCGCTGGCGCGGGTCACCCGCTCCACCTCGACGCCGATCGGGACGGGCGAGAACGGGTACATGCGGCACGGGTTCCGGGAGGCGTTCGAGGCGGGCGCGCTCGACGTCTGCGCGCCGGACCCGCAGAAGACCGGCGGGCTGCTGGAGACGCGCCGGATCGCCGACTACGCCGACACGCACTACGTCTCGATGGCGCCGCACTGCATCGCGTCGCCGATCGGGACGCTCGGGGCGGTGCACGTCGCGGCCGCGATCCCGAACTTCCTGGCGCTCGAGTGGCACGGGATGAGCGTGCCGTTCTGGAAGGATCTGGCGATGGACTGGGACGGGATCGTCGGCGGGCAGATCGCGGTGCCGGACGCCCCCGGGCTCGGCGTCACCTTGAACCTCGACCTCGCGCGGTCCTACGCCCGGCCGGGCGAGCCGTTCTTCGACGAATGATCGCCGCGCTGTACCGGGAGACGGGCGGCTCGGACGTCCTGCGCGTCGAGGAGATCGAGACGCCGGAGCCCGGGCCGGGCGAGGTGCGCGTGCGGGTGGCGGTCGCGGGCGTGAACCCGACCGACTGGAAGTCGCGCGCCGGCGCGACGGGGTCGCTGGCCTTCGAGCTCCAGGTGCCCGGGCAGGACGGCGCGGGCGTGATCGACGCGGTCGGCGCCGGTGTCGACGAGGAGCGCCTCGGCGAGCGCGTGTGGCTGTACTTCGCCGCGTGGCAGCGGCAGTGGGGCACCGCGGCGGAGTACTGCGTGGTGCCGGCCGAGCAGGCGGTGCCGCTGCCGGCGAGCGCCTCGTTCGAGCTCGGCGCGTCGCTCGGGATCCCCGCGCTGACGGCCTACCACTGCCTGCGCGCGGACGGGCCGCTCGACGACGCGTCGGTGCTGGTGGCGGGCGGGGCGGGCGCCGTCGGGCACGCCGCGATCGAGCTGGCGAAGTGGTCGGGCGCGTCGGTCGTCGCGACCGTGTCCAACGCCGAGAAGGCCGAGCTGGCGCGGGCCGCGGGGGCGGACGCCGTGGTCGACTACCGGGCCGGCGACGCCGCCGACGCCGTGCTCGACTTCGCGCCGGAAGGCGTGGCGCGGATCGTCGAGCTCGCGCTCGGGCCGAACCTCGCGCTCGACCTGGCCGTGGCCGCGCCGGGAGCGACGATCGTCACCTACGCCGCCGACCAGGCCACGGCCGAGGTGCCGGTCCGGGCGCTGATGACGCCGAACCTGACGCTGCGCTTCGTGCTCGTCTACACGATCCGGCGGGCGGCGCTGCGCGCGGCGGTCGACGGCGTCTCGCAGGCGCTGGCGGTCGGCGCCCTGACCACGCTGCCGGTGCACCGCTTCGCGCTGGCCGACGTCGCCGACGCCCACGACGCCGTCCAGGACGGGGCCGTCGGCAAGGTCGTCGTCGAGCTGCCGTGAAGTCCCGCTAGCGGCGGCGCGCCCGCGCCGTGTAGCGCCCGCCCGCGTGCACCAGCACGGTGCGCCGCTTGACCAGGTCGCGCACCTTCACGGCGCCCTCGGTCACGCGCACCGTGGTCGCCGTGCACGTGTCCGACGTCAGCCAGCGCGTGCCGCGCACGGTCGCCGCCCCGTACTGCCCGCGCGTCGCGAAGCGGCCCTTGCCGGACCCCCACAGCTTGCGCGTCTTGACCTTGCGCGCGGAGGCGGTCGCGGTCGCCCGCCGGGCCTTCCGGCATCCGGTGAGCTTCTGCGAGAGCGTCAGCGTCGTCACCCCGCCCGTGTGGGAGACCTTGAAGACGCCGCTCGAGAACGTCGCGGCGCCGCCGTCGGAGCGCGTCAGCACGACCGCGCCCTTGCGCGCGTCGATCTCCGCGCCGTTGCGGACCGCGGTGTCCGCCAGCGGGACGAACTTCCGCGACCCCGGCACGCGCACGAGCACGGTCCCGCTCGCCTCGCGCGCCTCGACGCTGCGTCCCGCCACCGCGCTGCCGCCCGCGCCGAGCGTGAGCCGCACGTTGTCCGCGTAGCCGTCGTTGTAGAAGCCCTCGGTGCGGGTCGCGGTGATCGTGACCCGGATCGCGCGCGTGCCCGCCGGCAGCCGGAACGTGGCCGTGCGCCGCAGCAGCTCCGTGTTCTGATCGCGCTCCTGCGCGGTCACCGGCGGCAGGGCCACCGGCGCCGCCAGCGACGCGCCCGCCGCGTCGAGCGGCGTGGCGGAGACCGTCGCGGAGTCCTGCTGGCCCGCGAAGCCGCCCAACAGCGCCGACAGCGTCGCGTCCAGCCCCGCGTCGATCTCCGGCGCGGCGCGGCTGACGTCGACGACCTGCGACGCGCTCGCGACCTCGCCGCCCGGCCCGCCGGCGAAGAAGTTCGCGCCGCCGCCGAACTCGGCCGCGTTCTCCGGCGTCAGGAACCCCGAGCCGGTGGCGTAGGACACGGCGGTGAACGTCGAGTCGACCGTCCAGCCGGGGATCGGCACCTGCGTGCTGTCGTCGGTGGCGCCGGGCGCCGCTTCCGCGTCGCCGTTGACCAGGAGGTTTCCCGCCGGGACCTCGGCGCCCGCCGGCGCGGCCAGCAGCAGGGTGGCCGCCAGTGCGGCGAGACAGGCGCGTCCGTGCATCGGCTCTAGCCTCTCACAGGCCCTGCTCCCTGTCATCTTCTCATCGTGATCTCACTCAAGACGTTCCGCCTCGTCGCCACCGCCGAGGCGACGAGCTTCCTCCTGCTGCTGGTCGCCTCCGTCCTCAAGCGCACCGCCGACGCCGAGATCGGCGTGACGATCCTCGGCCCGATCCACGGCGCGCTGTTCTTGGCGTACGTGCTGCTCGCGTTCAACCTCAAGCCCGACCAGGGCTGGACGAGCAAGGAGACCGCGTTGATCCTGCTCGGCGCCGTGATCCCGTTCGGCGGCTACGTGGTCGACCGCTGGCTGGCGCGCCGGGAGCTGCAAGCCGCCACCTGATGGTTTGATCCGGGCTACATTCGGGACTTGCTCGCTCGCTGGCGAATCCCGTATCGGCGCGGTGTCTGGCTGACGTTTGCCGCCGGCGCCGCGTTCTCGCTCGCGCTGTTCGCGGCCGGGACCAGCATCGACGCGGGCCGCGACAACGTGCGCAACGACGCGGCGCGCGTGGCGGCGACGAACGCGCTGCGCACGCGCCTGGACGTGCTCGACGGCCAGGCGCGCGACGTCGCCGGCCTGTTCGCCGCCAGCCGTGAGGTCGAGCCGGGCGAGTTCCAGGCGTTCGCGGAGCCGATGCTGCGGCGCTCGGACGCGAACGCGCTCTCGTTCCTGCTCGACGTGCCGGGCGCCGAGCGCGCGCGGCTCGAGCGCCAGATGGACATCACGTTCCGCGAGACCGCGCCGGACGACACGCTGCGCCGGGCGGAGCCGCGCCGCCGCTACCTGATCGTCGCGCTCTCGACGTTCGCGACCTCCGGCCTGAACCTGACCGGCCTCGACGTGCTCAGCGACGGCGTGCGCCGCACGGCCGTCGAGCGCGCCGAGCGCACGGGCGGCGTGGCCGTGGTCCCCTCGGCGACGCTGTTCCGCAGCGGCGAGCCCGGGATCCTGCTGTACGCGCCCGTGCCGGGCCGCCCCGGCCGGCCGAGCGGGATCGTCGCCGCCTCGATCAGCCACCGCGCGCTGTTCGCGACCGTGCGGCGCGGGCTGGCGCGCGGCGTCGGCGTCCGGCTGACCGCCGGCGGCGTCCAGCTCGGCACCGCGGGCGACGTGCCCGCGGGCGCCGCGTCCGCGCACGTCGACTACGGCGGCGAGCGGTTCGCGGTCGCGGTCGCGACGCCGCGGGAGGGCAACCTGCGCTTCGGTCCGCTCGGCCTCGCGCTCGGCCTGCTGGTCACCGCGATCCTCGTGATCGGCGAGCACGCGCAGCGCACGCGCAAGCGCTTCAAGCTCGGCGAGGCGCGCTTCGCGGACGCGTTCGAGGGCTCGCCGGTCGGCTCCGGGCTGGCGTCGCTGGACGGCCGCTTCGGGAAGGTCAACGCCGCGCTGTGCGCCATCACCGGCTCCACGCCCGAGCAGCTGTGCGCGGGCGACGCGGCCGATCTCGTGCATCCGAGCGATCGCGATCACGCGCTGCGGCTGATGGCCCGCGCGGTCGCGGAGCCGGGCATCGCGCACGGCGCGGAGGTTCGCGTGCTGACATCCGAGGGCGCGGCGCGCTGGACCCAGCTGCACTTCACGCGGCTGCCCGAGGAGGACGGCGGCGCGGTGCTGCTGACGCAGGTGATCGACGTCTCCGAGCGGCGCGGGCTGGAGGTCGAGCTGCGCCACCAGGCCGAGCACGACGCACTCACCGACCTGCTCAACCGGCGCGGCTTCCAGCGCCGGCTGGGGGCGCTGCTCGAACGCGCGCCGGGCGCCCACGCGGGCGCGGTGATGCTGATCGACCTCGACCACTTCAAGACCGTCAACGACACGCTCGGCCACCACGTCGGCGACCAGGTCATCCGCGCCGCCGGCAGCGCGCTGCGCGCGTCGCTGCGCACGGACGACATCGTGGCCCGCATCGGCGGGGACGAGTTCGCGGTGCTGCTCCCCGGCGCCGACCGCGAGCGCGCGCAGGCGACCGCTGAGCGGCTCGTGCAGGCGATCGGCGACGCCCGCGCGGACGAGGCCAGCGACGCGTACGGGATCAGCGCGAGCGTCGGCGTGGCGATGCTCGACGGCGCCTTCGCGACCGCGGACGAGGCGCTGATGGCCGCCGACCTCGCGATGTACGACGCCAAGCACGCCGGCCGGCGGCGGACCGCGTTCTACGCGGACCGCTCGACGTCGACCACGCAGGCGCGGCTGCACTGGGTCGACCGCATCCGCACCGCGCTGTCGGAGGACCGGCTGGCGCTGGTCGCGCAGCCGATCCTCGACCTGCGCAGCGGCCGCGTCGCCAACCACGAGGTGCTGCTGCGCATGCTCGACGCCGACGGCGGGTTCGTCTCCCCCGGCGAGTTCCTGCCGATCGCCGAGCAGTTCGGGCTGATGACCGACCTCGACCGCTGGGTCGTCACGCACGCGATCGCCGCGCTGGCCGAGAACCCGGACCGCGAGCTCGTGTTCGAGATCAACCTGTCCGGCAGCTCGCTCGGCTCACCGGAGGTGCTGCGGACGATCCGCGAGGCGCTCGCCGCCGGCGACGTCGCGCCCGGGCGCGTGATCTTCGAGATCACCGAGACCGCGGCGGTCACGAACCTGCAGGACGCGCACGCGTTCGCGCAGGAGCTGGCCGCGCTCGGCTGCCGGTTCGCGCTCGACGACTTCGGCGTCGGCTTCGGCTCCTTCGCGTACGTCAAGCACCTGCCGTTCGACTTCCTCAAGATCGACGGCGAGTTCGTGCGCCACAGCGCGACCAGCCGCGCCGACCGCGTGATCCTCGAGAGCCTGATCCACGCCGCCCGCGGCCTCGGCAAGCTGACGATCGCCGAGTACGTCGAGGACGCCGGGACCGTCGAGCTGCTGCGCGAGCTCGGAGTCGACATGGTCCAGGGCTTCCACGTGGGCCGCCCTGAACCGCTCGACCGCGTGATCGCGGCCGCGCCCGTGGCCTGACCGTCAGGCCGCGGGGCCGACCGTGATCATGTGCGTCGTGGTGTAGAGCTCACGCGCCGCCTTGCCCTGCTCGCGCGGGCCGAAGGAGGAGTGCTTCTCGCCGCCGAACGGCGCGTGGAAGTCGACGCCGGACGTCGGCATGTTCACCCGGATCATCCCGGTCTCGAGCCCGTCGACGACGGTCAGCGCCGCGTCCAGGTCGCGCGTGAAGACCGACGTGACGAGCCCGAACGACACGCCGTTGGAGATCTCGACCGCCTGCTCGGCGGTCTGCGCGCCGAGGACCGTGACGATCGGCCCGAAGACCTCCTCCTGGGCCAGCCGGGCGTCCGGGCCCTGGCCGGCGACGACGGTCGGCGTGAAGAACAGGCCGGGACCTTCGAGCGCGCGCCCGCCGGTGACCACGCGGCCGCCGTCGCTGGGCGCGCCGTCCGCGGCCTGGATCAGCTCGGCGCGCGCCGGCGAATTGATGACGGGGCCGACGACGGTCGCCGCGTCGGCGGGGTCGCCGGTCGGCAGCGCTTCGACCGCCGCGGCCAGCGCGTCCGTGAACGGCGCCGGGTCGCCGAGCACGATCACGCGCCCGGTCGCCGTGCACTTCTGCCCGGCGTAGCCCATCGCGGCGCCAGCGATCACCTTCGCCGCGCCCTCGAGGTCCGCGTCCGGAAGCACGATCGACGCGTTCAGCCCGCCCATCTCGGCCTGGCTGGGAATCCCGCGCGCGGTCGCGGCGGCGGCGACGCCGAGGCCGACGCCGGTCGAGCCGGTGAACGAGACGACGTCGGCGAAGTCGACGATGGCGGCGCCCGCGGCGCCCGGACCGGTGACGACGTTGAACACGCCCGGCGGCAGGTGGCGGTTGAGGATCTCCTCCAGCAGCAGCGCGCAGGCGATCGCGTCCGACGCCGGCTTGAGCACGACCGCGTTGCCGTACGCGAGCGCGGGCGCGGCCTTCCAGAGCGGGATCGCGAACGGGAAGTTCCAGGGCGTGATCAGCCCGGCGACGCCGCGCGGGCGGCGGCGGCTGAACAGCAGCGCGCGCGGGTCCGCGGGCGGGGCGGACGGGTAGGTGTCGCCGTCGGGATCCAGCGCCGCCTGCGCCTGGTAGCGCAGGATCCGCACGGACCGGCCGTGCTCGCCGACCGCCTCGGTCAGCGGCTTGCCGACTTCGCGCACCATCAGGCTCACGACCTCGTCGGCGGCCGCGTCCAGGCTCGCGGCGGCGGCGGACAGGGCGTCGGCGCGCGCGAGCGCGCTGCGCGCCCACTCGCGCTGGGCGGCGCGGGCGCGGTCGAAGGCCGCGGCGACCGCTTCGCGATCCGCGGCGGGGGCGGACACCACGACGTCCGCCTGGTCCTGGGGTGAACGGCTCTCGATCGTCTCGGTGCTCATCACCTGCGGACGCTAGCGCTTCGTCCAGGGCGGTACGGCTGTCGTTTGTCTGAAGATTGCTAGCCTGCGGCCGCCGATGGACGCCTTTCAAGCGATCGTCCTCGGCATCGTGCAGGGGCTGACCGAGTTCCTGCCGGTCTCGAGCACCGCGCACCTGCGGATCGTGCCGGCCTTCCTGGGCTGGGAGGATCCCGGCGCCGCGTTCACCGCGGTCGTCCAGCTCGGAACGATGGCCGCCGTGCTGCTGTACTTCCGCGCCGACCTGTGGCGGATCTTCACCACGTGGCTGCGCAGCCTACGCGACCACTCGCTGCGGGCGAGCCACGACGCCCGGATGGGCTGGTACATCCTGCTCGGCACGATCCCGATCGGGATCTTCGGGTTCATCTTCCGCGACCAGATCGAGAGCGGCGCGCGCTCGCTGTACCTGATCGGCACGACGCTGATCGTGCTCGGCCTGCTGCTGCTGGCCGCCGACCGGGCCGCCACGCGCGATCGCGGGATCGAGGAGCTCGACGGGCGCGACGCGACGCTGATCGGCTTCGCGCAGGCCCTGGCGCTGATCCCGGGCGTCTCGCGCTCGGGCGCGACGCTGACCGCCGGCCTGTTCCGGGGCTTCGACCGCGCGTCCGCGGCGCGCTACTCGTTCCTGCTCTCGGTGCCCGCCGTCGTGCTGTCCGGCCTATTCGAGGCGCGCAAGATCGGCGGCGAGGGCTCCGTCGGCGCCGTGCCGACGCTGCTGGCCACGCTGCTGGCGTTCGTGGTCGGCTACGCGTCGATCGCCTGGATGCTGCGCTGGCTGACATCACACTCGACCGCGGTGTTCGTGGTCTACCGCGTCGCGCTCGGCGCGCTCGTGCTGGTGCTCACCGCCGCGGGCGCCATCTCGTAGTCTTTTTTGGTCACATGACCACTCGCGAGCGCGTCCGGCTGCCGCCGTCGGTGTTCCGCCTGCCGGTGGAGAAGCTCCGCGAGGGCTACTACTCCGACGCGTACTTCAACCTCACCAAGCAGCTGCTGGAGGCCGACGGCCACCACCCGCGCGTGCTGATGCAGGTGTTCCAGCGCCAGCGGTCGATCCTCGGCGGGGTCGACGAGGCGGTCGCGATCCTCAAGCAGTGCACGGGACGCTACGAGGGCGACGTGTGGGTCAACGGGTTCCCGGAGCTCGACGTGCGCGCGCTGCACGAGGGCGACGAGATCTCCCCGTGGGAGACCGTGCTGACGATCGAGGGCGACTACGCCGACTTCGCGCACCTGGAGACCGTCTACCTGGGCGTGATGGCGCGCCGGACGCTGATCATGCGCAACGTGCGCGAGGTCGTCGAGGCCGCGCGCGGCAAGCCGATCCTGTACTTCCCGGCCCGCCACGACCACTGGCTCGTGCAGACCGGCGACGGCTGGTCAGCGCACATCGGCGGGACGATCGGCGTCTCGACCGACGCGCAGGCGTCCTGGTGGGGCGGGCGCGGCGTGGGCACGGTCCCGCACGCGCTGATCGCGGCCTACGGCGGGGACACGGTGCTGGCGGCGCGCAAGTTCGCCCACCGCTTCGCCCGCGACATGAACGTGACCGTGCTGGTCGACTTCGAGAACGACTCCGTGCGCACCGCGCTGGAGGTCGCCGAGGCGCTGGGCGAGGACCTGTGGGGCGTGCGGCTGGACACCAGCGACAAGCTCGCCGACGAGTCGCTGCGGCGCCGGTACGGGGACGCCGCGCCGACCGGCGTGGCCGCCGAGCTGGTCGAGCTGACCCGCTCCGAGCTCGACCGCCACGGCTTCCGCGACGTCCGCATCGTCGCCTCCGGCGGGTTCACCGCCGAGCGCATCCACGCGTTCGAGGACGCCGGCGTGCCGGTCGACTCCTACGGCGTCGGCTCGTCGCTGATCCGCGGCTCCAACGACTTCACCGCCGACGTCGTCCAGGTCGACGGGCGGCCGTGCGCGAAGGTCGGGCGCGAGTACCGCCCGAACCCGCGCCTGGAGCCCGTGCGCTGAGCCGGATGTAGCATCGCGGACATGCGGGTCGCGGTCTCCCGAGCGCCCGGCGCCGAGCGCGTCGTCACGCCGCTGGAGCTGTTCTTCGACCTGGTCTACGTCTTCGCGATCTCGCAGCTCTCGCACCACCTGCTCGAGCACGTGGACGCGCGCGCCGCGCTGGAGACCGCGGTGCTCACGCTCGCGGTCATCTACGCCTGGTACATGACCGCGTTCGCGGCCAACTGGCTCGACGCCGACCGGTCGCCCGTGCGCGGCCTGCTGATCGGGCTGATGTTCGCCAGCCTGCTGATGTCGGTCGCGATCCCGGACGCGTTCGGCGACCGGGCGTGGCTGTTCGTGGCCGGCTTCCTCGCGCTGCAGCTCGGGCGCTCGGCGTTCCTGATCGCGGCGCTGCGCGGGCGGCCGCTGAGCGGGCACTTCGTCAACGACCTGGTGTGGGAGCTCGGCGCGGGTGTGCTCTGGGTGGCCGGCGCGTTCGCGGACCCGCACATCCGGCTGGTGCTGTGGACCGGCGCGGTCGTGGTCGGCTACACGGGCGCGACCACCCTGCACTGGCTGCCCGGGCGCGGCCGCCGGGTGGACCTCGACCACACGGAGATCGCCGGCGAGCACCTGCTCGAACGCTTCCGGCTGTTCTTCATCATCGCGCTCGGGGAGACCGTGCTGACCGCGGGCGACGCGTTCATCGACGCGCCGTTCGCGCTCGAGCGGCTGCTCGCGCTGGCGCTCTCGTTCACCGGCACCGTCGCGCTCTGGTGGTGCTACTTCCAGCGCGCCGAGGGGGTGGGCGTGGAGCTGGTCGACCGCTCCGGGGACGCCGGCGCGCCGGCACTGCTGGGCGCGGTCACGCTGACGCTGATCGTGGCGGCGCTGATCGGGATCGCCGTCGGCGACGAGCTCGCGATCGCCCACCCGGGCGAGCACGCGACGCTCGGCTTCACGTTGCTCGCGTTCGGCGGCCCCGCGCTGTTCCTGCTCGCCCAGCTCGGCTTCATGCGCGCCGCGCTCGGGCACGCGCTGCGCTCGCGCGTGCTCGGCCTGGCCGCGCTGGCGCTGCTCGCGCTCGCCACGTCCCCGCTGCCGATGCTCGCGGGGATCGCCGCCGCGGCCGCGGTGCTGGTGGCGGTCGGCGCCGCCGACACGCTCAGGTGATCAGCGGCACGAAGCGCACGCGCTC
This sequence comes from Solirubrobacter sp., assembly GCA_035555675.1. Lineage (GTDB taxonomy): Bacteria > Actinomycetota > Thermoleophilia > Solirubrobacterales > Solirubrobacteraceae > Solirubrobacter. The sequence goes on from DATMGH010000060.1 coordinate 70,326, forward strand.
GAGCCCGGTGCGCTCGAAGCCGCGCGCCGTGCGGTGCACGACCCAGAGGCGCTGGTCGCCGGTCTGGACCGGCGCGACGAGCCGCCCGCCGATCGCCAGCTGATCGAGCAGCGCCTGCGGGATCTCGTCGAACGCGGCCGCCGCGACGTTGATCGCGTCGAACGGCGCGGTCTCCGGCAGCCCGCGCGCGCCGTCGCCGACGATCAGCGTGACGTTGTAGATCTCGGCCGCCTCGAGGTTGTGCTGCGCCTGCTCGGACAGCGCGGGGTGACGTTCGATCGACCACACGTGCGACCCGAGGTGGGCGAGCAGCGCCGCGTGGTAGCCGGAGCCGGTGCCGACGTCCAGGATCCGCTCGTCGCCGCGCAGCTGGAGCAGCTCGCACATGCGCGCGACCACCAGCGGCTGAGAGATCGTCTGGCCGGCGCCGATCGGCAGCGGCACGTTGTCCCACGCCTGCCCGGCCAGCGCGCGCGGGACGAACACGTCGCGCGGGACCGAGCGCAGCGCTTCCAGCACGCGCTCGTCGGCCACGTGCGCGCGCAGGCTCTCCAGTAACTCGTCGGGTCCGCTCAAACGATCACGGCCCCGGCCGCGCGCACCTCGTCCAGCGCGCGCTCGGCGTCGCCGGGGCGTACCTCGACGCCGCGCACGGCGCCGCGGTCGACGGTCACGCCGAACCCGGAGCGCAGGGCGTCCAGCGCCGTGTTCTTGACGCAGTAGTCGGTGGCGAGGCCGACCACGGTCACGTCCGTGATCGCGCGCTCGCGCAGCAGCGCGTCCAGGTCGGTGCCGGCGAAGCCGCTGTAGCCGTCGGTATCGACCGCCTGGCCCTTGTCGACGATCACGTCGACGTGCGTGCGGTCGAGCGCCGGGTGCAGCTCCGCGCCCGGCGTCCCCGCGACGCAGTGGACCGGCCACGGCCCGCCCTGGGCCGCGAACGACGAGTGGTCGGGAGGATGCCAGTCGCGGGTCGCGACCACGAGGTCGTAGTCGCCGGACGCGGCGAGCGCGTTCAGCCGGGGGGCGATCGCGTCGCCCTCCGGCACCGCGAGCGCGCCGCCCGGCGTGAAGTCGTTTTGGAAGTCGACGATGATCAGTGCCCTTGCCACGAGGCCAGGAACGTAGCCGACATGTCCTGTTCGCCGTGGCCCGCCTCGACCGCCTTGTCCATCTGCTCCCGGATCAGCCGCGGCAGCGGGAGGTCGATTCCGGCGGCCTCCGCCGCCTCGATCATCAGCCCGGCGTCCTTGGCCGCGAGCGCGAGCGGGAAGCTCGGCTCGAACGCGCGGTCGATCATCGCCTCGCCCTTCAGGCGCGCGTACGGCGCGAACATCGGGCCGCCGTCGATCATGTCCAGGAACGCGCGCGGGTCGACGCCGAGCGCCTCCGCCAGCGCGATCGTCTCCGCCAGGCCCTCCACCAGCGCCAGCACCCAGGCGTTGCCGACCAGCTTCATGCGCGTCGCGGCGCCGGGCTCGTCGCCGAGGTCGATCACCTTGGCGGCGACGGCGTCGAACACGGCGGTCAGCCGCTCGCGCCCCGGGCCGGACGCGAGCACGGTCAGCGCGCCCTGCTCGGCGGGCGCGCGCGTGCCCATCACGGGCCCGTCGACGAACCGCCCGCCCAGGCGCTCGATCCACTCCAGCCCGATCGTGCTCGCCTGCCACCAGACCGCGCCGTCGGGGACGGTCACGCCGTCCAGGACGCGGGCCACGGTCGGGCCGTCGGCGAGCATCGTGACCACGACGTCCGCTCCGGCGACCGCGTCCGCGGGCGTGTCGGCGACGGTCGCGCCGAGCCCTTCGGCCTTGGCCCGCGTGCGGTTCCAGGCCTGCACGTCGAACCCGGCGCGCGCCAGGTTGCGCGCCATCGGCGCGCCCATGATGCCCGTGCCGAGGAAGCCGATCCGGGTCAGAACCGCAACACCGCCCCGATCCCGCCGAGCGGCCCGAGGTCGTCGTGGTGGCGCACGACGAGCACCTGCGCGGACTGCTCGATCGCCTTCTCGATCGCGGGCTCCACGATGTCCTCGACCGCCTCCCCGTGCCCGGCGTCCTCGGGCAGCAGCAGGCCGGCCTCGAAGTCCACGCGGCCGGACGCCCGGAAGCTCTCGGCGATCAACAGCGTCTCGACGCGCGCCTGGTTGAGCGCGTCCAGCACGTCCGTGATGCCCGCCGCGCCGCGGCCGCCGCGGCCGACGCCCTCGACCAGCCGGTCCAGCGCCTCGCGCTCGCAGCGGCGCGCGTGCGCCTCGATCACCTCGGCCGCCGCCGTGCGCACCTCGTCCAGCGAGGCGTTCTCGACGTCGACCCCGATCCGCCCGGCGATCCGCTCGCGCAGATACGGGTGCAGCTTGCCCTTGAGCTCGGGCAGCAGCTCGTCGGGCCCGCCGACCACCACGCGGTGCAGGCCGCGCCGCTTGTAGACCGAGAACGCGACGTCGGCGGTGTGGACGAGGTGGTCGTGCACCTCCTTCTCGACCGAGCGCTGGTAATTGAGCTGCGACCAGCCGCCCTTCTCGTGCTGGGAGTGGACGTCGTCGACGATCCGGTCGGTCTCCTCCAGCGCTTCGCGCGGGCCGACGAACAGCCGCGCGGCGCGGCGGTTGGAGATCAGCACGAGCCACTCGTCGTCGGTGCCGTGAAAGACGAGCGGCTCGACGAACGCGGTCCGATCCAGAACCACCTTGTTGTCGACCGGCCGGCGCAGGCGGACGACCTCGAGCAGCCCGGCCGGAGCGCACGCGTACACCGCCACCGCACGCGTGCCGTTGGACGCGACGTCGCTGGCGGCGAGCACGTCGCGCACGCGCTCGACGTCCTCGCGCAGCGCGGCGCGCTCGTCGTGGGTCAGCCCCGCTTTGTCCTCCACCTTGCGCCAGGCGGCGGTCAGGACCGACGTGATCGCCGACGAGCGCGCGGCGGGCGTGGCGAACTCCGCCGGATCGAGATTGAGAAACACCGACAGGACGCGTCCCTCGTCGGGATGCACGGCCGCGAGTGTCCGAAGGCGGGCCTGCGTGATCGGTTCGACCATGGTTCGCGCCTACCCCACGTGTGCGGCGGCCGAACCGCGACGGCCGCCGGTCGTCCGCTTCGCCCCGGGCGCGGGCCCGGGGCCCTTCCGCGGCACGGCGCCGGTCACTGCCGAGGCGAGCGCACGGATCACCATGCCGCTCACGACCTTACCGGTCGGCGAACAGGCGCGGGATCGACCGCGCCAGGGCGCGGCCCGCGGCCTCCTGCGAGAGGCGCCCGGACGCGACCTCCTCGGCCGCGGTGTGCATCAGGCCGAGGAACGCCGCCGCCAGCCAGGCGGGCGGGACGTCGCGCGCGAAGTCCCCGCGCTCGATCAGCGCCTCGACGCGGCCGAGGATCGGGGCGTGGAACGCACGCAGCTCGCTGTGTGCGGGCATCGCCGGCGCGAGCGCCTCCAAGACGCGGGCGTGGCGGCCGATCGAGCCCCACCACGCGGCGATCAGCCGGTCGAGCGCTTCGCGCGGATCGCCGCGCTCGGGCTCGGCGGCGTCGATCGCCGCCAGCGTCTGCGCGAGCGCGCGCTCGGCGACGGCCTCGAGCAGCGCCTCGCGCGAGCTGTAGTGCGCGTACACGGTCTGGCGCGCGACGCCGGCCGCGCGCGCGATCGCCGCCATGCCCGCGTCCGGCGTGGCGGCGAGGACGCGCTCGGCCGCGTCGAGGATCGTCGCGATGTTGCGTTCGGCGTCGGCGCGCACGCGGGCAACTTAGTGGACGAACGCGGGCGCGGGCCCGGGCGCGGCGTCGCCGCGCCGGACGCCCGCGAGCGCCAGGACGGCCGCGCCGATGGCGATCGCCGCCGCGACCGCGAACGGCTCGCCGCCGTTGAGCGCGATCGTGGAGAGCACCGGCAGCACGATCGCGATGCCGAGCTCGTGCGACGTCGTCAGCAGGCCGGACACCGCGCCCGCTTCGGCGTGGCCGACGCCGGCCATCCCGACGATGAACACGCTCGGCGCGGCCAGCCCGATCCCGACGTCGAGCGTGAGGAGGCCCGGCAGCACGTCGGCGACGTAGCTCCCGTGCGGCGGCAGGCCGCTCAGCAGCAGCGCGCCGCCGGCGGCCAGCGTCATCCCGGCGGCCAGCGCCGGCTTGGCGGGCAGGCGGTGGCCGGCGTGGGCGGCGGCGATCAGGGCGAGCGCGCCGGGCAGGAACTCGAGCCCGGTGCGCAGGGCGGAGTGGCCGAGCGTCTCCTGCAGGTAGAGCGTGAGGAAGAAGAACGCCGACAGAACCGTGCCCATGCCGGCGATCATCAGCGCGAGCGCGACCAGCGTGGTCCGGCGGCGCAGGACGCGCAGCGGGATCAGCGGCTGGCGGACGCGGGCCTCGACGGTCGCGAACGCGGTCAGGCCGGCGGCCGCCAGGGCGGTCAGGCCGAGCGTCTGGACCGAGATCCAGCCGGCGTCCGGCGTCCTGGTCAGCGCGTAGATGAGCGCGACGAGGCTGCCGGTGGCGAGCAGGGCGCCGGCGACGTCGATCCGGCCGTGCGTGCCCGGCTGCGCGGGGATGCGGCGGCGCGCGCCGAGCGCGACCGCGGCGCCGACCGGCAGGTTGACGAGAAAGATCGCGCGCCAGTCGAACAGCTCGGTCAGCACGCCGCCCGCGAGGACACCGACGGCGCTGCCGCCGGCGGCGACGGCGGCCCAGGCGGTCAGCGCGCGGCGGCGCTCCGGGCCTTCGGGGTGCAGCGTGGTGACGAGCGAGAGCGCAGCGGGGCTGAGCATGGCGGCGCCGGTGCCCTGGAGCACGCGGGCGACGATCAGCGCCGCCGGGCTCGGAGCCAGGGCCGCGCCGAGCGAGGCGGCGGTGAAGACGATCAGGCCGGTGACGAACACGCGGCGGCGGCCGAGCAGGTCCGCGGCGCGGCCGCCGAGCAGCAGCAGGCCGCCGAACGCGAGCGTGTAGGCGGTGATCACCCACTGCAGGTCGCCGGGCGCGACGTGCAGGTCGGCCTGGATCGACGGCAGCGCGACGTTCACGACCGTGATGTCGAGGATGACCATGAACTGGGCGGCGCAGAGCAGGATCAGGGCGGTGAATTTGGACATAGCTGTCTATGTTACTCGTTGTTGGACAGATATGTCCAAATTTGTGGGTCGGTCACACTTCGCGAGGGATCCCGGTAAGGGAGGGCAATGGAGGACTGGACCGACGAGCAGCTGCTGCTGGCGACGCCGCAGGCGCCGGGCGCGTTCGCGGTCTTCTACCGCCGGCACGAGGGGGCGGTGCTCGGGTACTTCATGCGCCGGACCGGGGACGCGGAGGTCGCGGCCGACCTCGCGGCGGAGACGTTCGCGGCCGCTCTGCTGGGCGCGCGCCGCTACCGGCCCGACCGCGGGCACGCGCTGGCGTGGCTGTACGGGATCGCCCGCCACCGGCTGATGCGGACGCTCGAGCGCGGCCGGGTCGAGGACCGCGCGCGCCGGCGGCTGGCGCTGCCGGTGCTGCCGTTCGACGACGACCTGGCCGAGCGGATCGAGCGCCTGGGGGCGGAGGAGCGCGCGTTCGAGCTGCTCGAGCGGCTGCCCGCCGACCAGGCCGACGCGGTCCGCGCACGGGTGCTCGAGCAGCGGTCCTACAAGGACATTGCCGCGTCGCGGCGGGTGTCGGAGGCGGTCGTGCGCAAGCGCGTGAGCCGCGGGCTGCTGGCGCTGCGCGCGTTCGCCCGGGGAGGCGAGTCATGAGCGCGTTCCCGGAGCTCGAAGCCGCGCTCGACGAGGCCGCGCGCCGGCTCTACGGCCGCCGGCGCCGCTGGCTCGGCCTGCGCGGCCGCGTGCCGTCGAAGTCGCGCCGCCGCGCGGTCGCGGCGACCGCGCACGCCACGGCGACCCCGCTCGGCACGCCGCCACCCGCCGCCACGGCGACCCCGCTCGGCACGCCGCCACCCGCGGCCACGGCGTCCCCGCGCGGCGCGGCGGCGCGGCGCGGCGCGCGTGCCTGGCTGCCGCGCGCGGTCGCGGCGCTCGCCTGCGCCGGCGCGGTCGTCGTCGCCGTCGCGCTCGTGCGTGCGGAGCCCGAGCGGGCGGCGGCGCCGCCGACCGCCGCGGCGCCCGTCGCCGTGCCGGCACACACGCTCGCGCTCTCGCGCGCGCTCGCCGCGGCGCCCGCGATCGCCCACGACGCGGACCGCACCGTGATCCCGCACGCCGAGCTGCCCGCGATCGCGGCGGCCGAGCAGGCGCGGACGCCGTACCCGCCCGGCCAGTCCGACACGTTCGACTGGGCGGCCACGCCCGCCGACCCGCGCGACATGACCAGCATCAACTACCGCGCCGAGGTGACGATGCTCGTCCAGTTCCGCGCCGCGTGCATCTGGCTGCGCTACTGGACGGCGAGCGCGGGCGAGCAGCGCGCCGCCGCCACGCAGGTGCTGACCGACGCGGTGCGCTGGCCCGCGCTGCGCAAGCTCCACACGTGGTCCGCGGTGCCCGCCCAGGCCGCGGCCGGCAACGCCGCCGCGCTGGCCGAGCGCGCGCGCCTGGACTGCCGCTAGCTCCGGCCCGGCCAGGTCAGGTGCCGGCCGCGCAGGTCCGCGACGACGTACGGCGGGTCGGTGCCCTGCGGCAGGTACATGGCCAGCGTGGGGTCTGACCCCGGCGACAGGTTCAGCAGCACGTACTGCACGCCCGCGAGGCCGGCGCCGCGGGCCGCGCGGCGGGCGCCGCTCGCCATCCGCTCGACCGCGCCCGGATCGAGAGCCTCGAACCGCACCGCCTCCGCGCGAGGCGCGCCGCTCGCCGCCCGCAGCTCGCGGCTGATCAGCTGCGCGTCGTACCCGTAGTCGAGCCGCAGCTCGCGCCCGCCCACGGCCAGCTGGAACGAGACGCGCTCCGGCCGCACGTCCCACCCGAGCACCCGCGCGCCGTCCGGCGCCGCCGCGCGCGCGGCGTCCAGCGCCCGCGTGAGGTTCTTCTCGCGCAGCAGCGAGTCCGCGCTCGCGCCGATCGGCGCCGGGTTCGGCTCGCCCGGGAGCCGCAGCCCGCCGCCGTCGAGGTTGGCGACGAAGCGGTCCGGCTCGCCGCCGTCGAGCGAGACCGTCCATTCGCGCGTCAGCCCGAGCAGCCGCAGGCTCTCGACCGTCCCGCCGCCCTGCGAGCGCGCGTCCGCGAGCAGCGCGTCGACCACGCTCGCGTCGAGCTTCGCCAGCGAAAGGAAGACGCCGTCCTTGACCGGGTCGCCGTCGTTCGCCTTCGACCGGCCAGCGCCGTCGACCTCGACGATCCGCCGCCGGCCCGCCACGCGCCCGACCGCCGACGCCCGCTCGCGCTCGACCGCGATCGAGTCCAGCTCGCCCTCCGGCCCCAGCTCCCGCCGCAGCGCGTCCACGACCAGCCCGAAGCCCGCCGACGAGAGCAGGTCGCCGCCCGCCGCGCCGTAGCCGTACTCGTTCGTCCGGTCCTGCGGCCCGACCTTCTGCATCAGCGTGAACGCGCCGTAGGACCCGGCCAACGCGGCGACCGCGCCGATCAGCACCGCCAGCGCGCGCATCACAGATCCCCCAGGATCTGCGCCCGCCGCGCCTTGTACTCGTCGTCACCGAGCAGCCCGGACTGCCGCAGCTGCTCGAGCTGGCGCAGCCGCGACGCGACCTCGTCGGCGCTCGTGGACGCCCGCGCGGCGGCGACGGCGGGCCCAGGCGCGGCGACCGCGGGCTCCGGCGCGGCGACGGCGGGCGCGGCCCGCGGCTTCCCCCGCGCCAGCCCGGGCAGCGAGAACGCCAGCACCGGCACGACCACCACGGCCACGACCTCCAGCCCCGGCCGGGAGTCGGCGTCGTGCAGGTCGATCAGCGCCAGCACGGCGCCGGCGCCGCCCGCGACGATCCCCGCCGCGAAGAACCGCACCATCCCGCCCAGCGCCGCGATCCCCACCGGCCCGCGCGCCGACAGCATCGCCCCGCCGAGCGCCGCGAACGCGCCGAGCACCATCAGCGCGATCATCGGCCCGAAGCCGTCCGGGCACGGCGGCCCGATCGAGCGCCCGTACTCGTCGGTGCCGCAGCTGCCGATCTCGACCGCCTGGGCGATCCCGTAGACGAGCAGCGTGAGGCCGCCGGCGAACACGGCCATGCCGACGGCGATCCGGGGGAGCGAGCGCACCGCGCGATCCTCCTCGATCCCTCACCCCGAGCGCAAGCGAGCCGCCTCAGGGGTAGGCTCATTGGACCTAATCCACTCCGTCATCCGGAGCTGAAAACGTGTCTGAAAATTCCTTTGGCGCCCGCGCCGACCTCGACGTCGGCGGGCGCACCTATGAGATCTACCGGCTGGACGCGCTCCAGAGCACCTTCGACGTCGCGCGCCTGCCCTTCTCCCTGAAGATCCTGCTCGAGAACCTGCTGCGCAACGAGGACGGCGTCTCCGTCCGCAAGCAGGACATCGAGGCGCTGGCCAGCTGGGACCACAACGCGGAGCCGAGCAAGGAGATCGCGTTCACGCCGGCACGCGTCGTGATGCAGGACTTCACGGGCGTGCCGGCGATCGTCGACCTGGCGGCGCTGCGCGACGCGATGGCCGACCTCGGCGGCGACCCGGCGAAGATCAACCCGCTCGTCCCGGCCGAGCTCGTGATCGACCACTCGGTGCAGGTCGATGCGTTCGGCACGCGCGACGCGTTCCGCTTCAACGCCGAGCGCGAGTACGAGCGCAACCAGGAGCGCTACGAGTTCCTGCGCTGGGGGCAGACGGCCTTCGAGGGCTTCGTCGTCGTCCCGCCGGAGACCGGCATCGTGCACCAGGTCAACCTCGAGTACCTCTCGCGCGTGGTGTTCGAGAACGGCGGCGTGCTGTACCCCGACACGCTGGTCGGGACCGACTCGCACACGACGATGATCAACGGCCTCGGCGTGCTCGGCTGGGGCGTCGGCGGCATCGAGGCCGAGGCGGCGATGCTCGGCCAGGCGATGTCGATGCTGATCCCGCGCGTGGTCGGCTTCAAGCTCGGCGGCGAGCTGCCCGAGGGCGCGACCGCGACCGACCTCGTCCTGACCGTCACGCAGAAGCTGCGCGAGCACGGCGTGGTCGGCAAGTTCGTCGAGTTCTACGGCCCGGGCATCCCGAACACGCCGCTCGCGGACCGCGCGACGATCGGCAACATGAGCCCCGAGTTCGGCTCCACGTGCGCGATCTTCCCGATCGACGCCGAGACGCTGCGCTACATGGAGTTCACCGGCCGGACGAAGGAGCAGACGGCGATCGTCGAGGCCTACGCCCGCGCGCAGGGCCTCTGGCACGACGAGGACACCGAGGAGCCGACGTACTCGGAGACGCTCGAGCTCGACCTCGGCGACGTGGTGCCGAGCCTCGCCGGCCCGAAGCGCCCGCAGGACCGCGTCCCGCTCTCGACGTCGAAGGCCGCGTTCCGGGCCGCGCTCGACGATCTGCTTCCCGATCAGCCGGAGCTGCACGGCGTCGACGAGGCGAGCGACGAGTCGTTCCCGGCGTCGGACTCGCCCGCGACGCACAACACCAACGGCATCTACTCCGACGACTCGGAGCCCGTGCACGAGGGCTCGACGGTGCAGGTGGCGGACCGCGTCCAGCACACCGTGCCGGTGACGCTGGCCGACGGCACGGAGACCGAGCTCGACCACGGCCACGTCGTGATCGCCGCGATCACGAGCTGCACGAACACGTCGAACCCGTCGGTGATGATCGCGGCCGGCCTGCTGGCCCGCAACGCCGTCGCGCGCGGCCTGCAGTCCAAGCCGTGGGTCAAGACGTCGCTCGCGCCGGGCTCGAAGGTCGTCATGGAGTACTACGACAAGGCCGGGCTGGTGGACTCGCTGGAGGCGCTCGGCTTCCACCTCGTCGGCTACGGCTGCACGACGTGCATCGGCAATTCGGGCCCGCTGCCGGAGGAGATCTCGGCGGTCGTCGGCGCGGAGGACCTCGCGGTCGTGTCCGTGCTCTCGGGCAACCGCAACTTCGAGGGCCGGATCAACCCGGACGTGAAGATGAACTACCTGGCGTCGCCGCCGCTGGTGGTCGCCTACGCGCTCGCGGGCACGATGGACGTCGACCTGCTCGACCAGCCGCTCGGCACCGACCGCGACGGCGTCGACGTGTACCTCAAGGACATCTGGCCGAGCGCCGAGGAGGTCGCGCGGGTCGTCGAGGCGTCCGTGCACGAGGAGATGTTCCAGGCCTCCTACGGCGACGTCTTCAAGGGCGACGAGCGCTGGGCGGCGCTGGAGATCCCCGAGGGCGACCGCTTCGCCTGGGCCGGTGACTCGACCTACGTGCGGCGCCCGAGCTTCCTCGAGGGCATCCCGCGCGAGCCGTCGACGCCGGGCGACATCACCGGCGCGCGGGTCCTGGCCAAGCTCGGCGACTCCGTCACCACCGACCACATCTCGCCCGCGGGCGCGATCAAGGAGGACTCGCCGGCCGGCCGCTACCTGAAGGAGCACGGGGTCGCCAAGAAGGACTTCAACTCCTACGGGTCGCGCCGCGGCAACCACGAGGTGATGGTGCGCGGCACGTTTGCGAACATCCGCCTGCGCAACCAGCTCGCGCCGGGCACCGAGGGTGGCGTGACGCGCCACCTGCCCGACGGCGAGCAGATGTCGATCTACGACGCGTCCTTGCAGTACGCCGCCGAGGGCGTGCCGCTGGTCGTGCTGGCGGGCAAGGAGTACGGCTCCGGCTCGTCGCGCGACTGGGCGGCCAAGGGCACGAACCTGCTCGGCGTCCGCGCCGTGATCGCGGAGTCCTTCGAGCGCATCCACCGGTCCAACCTGGTCGGCATGGGCGTGCTGCCGTTGCAGTTCGCCGACGGCGAGACCGCCGAGACGCTGGGGCTGACCGGCGAGGAGACGTTCTCGATCACGGGCGTGCAGGGCGGCGAGGCCAAGCAGGTCACCGTGCGCGCGGACGACAAGGAGTTCACCGTGCGCGTGCGGATCGACACGCCCAAGGAGGTCCAGTACTACCAGCACGGCGGCATCCTGCCGTTCGTGCTGCGCTCGCTGCTCTAAGGCACTTCCGGGTGGGCGCGCGATCACCGCGCCCACCCGTGATAGCGCTCGGTGACCCGGAGGTCATGCGGTGACCGAGCCGGCCTGGCTGATCGACAAGTCCGCTCTCGTCCGCCTCGGGTCCGCGCCGGACCCGGCGCGCTGGATCGACCGGATCGAGCGCGGGCTGGTCCGGATCGCGACCGTCACGCTGCTCGAGGTCGGCTATTCGGCCCGCAGCGCCACCGACCTGCGCGCCGGGCTCACCGAGCCGCCGATCGGCGCCATGCCGGTCGAATACGCGACGCGGGCGGCCGAGGAGCGCGCGGTCGAGGTGCTCACGCTCCTCGCCGGGCACGGCCATCACCGGGCGCCGTCGGTGCCCGATCTGCTGATCGCCGCGCTCACAGGCCAGCGCGTGCAAACGACTGCGTCCTGAGCACCGGCTCGCCGGCGGCGTCGGACGCGTCGAGGTCGACGGTCGCCACGATCGCCCAGTCGTGGTCGCCGTCGGGGTCGTCGATGATCTGGCGCACGGTCCACTCGCGGCCCGTGCGCTCGACGATCAGCAGATCGGGCGAGCGCGCCGGGGCGCCGGTGCCGATCGCGTCGTGCTCGTCCCAGTAGGCGCCGAGCGCCGGCTCCCAGTCGAACGCGCCGCGGCCTTCGGGCTCGAGCGCGGCCAGCTCCGCGAACCGGTCGCGCGCCGCGAGCTGCACCTTCTGGAACAGCGCGTTGCGGACCATCACGAAGAACGCGCGCTCGTTGCCGGTGATCGGGCGCGGCGGGGGCGGCGGCTCGCCGGCCACGGCGCGCTCGATCGCGGTCGGGTCGGTCAGCGCCTCCCACTCGTCGAGCAGGCTCGAGTCGATCTGCCGGACGGTCTCCCCGAGCCACTCGATGATGTCGTCGAGCTCCTCGGTCCGCACGCGCTCGGGCACGGTCTGGCGCAGCGTCCGGTAGGTGTCGGTGAGGTAGCGCAGGACCAGCCCCTCCGAGCGCGCGACGCCGTAGAACGCCACGAACTCCGCGAACGTGCGTCCCCACTCGTACATGTCGCGCACGACCGCCTTCGGCGACAGATCGGTCTCCAGGACCCACGGGTGCGTCTCGCGGTACTCCGCCAGCGCGTGCCGCAGCGGCGCGTCGAGCGGCTTCGGGTAGGTGACCTCCTCGAGCAGCCGCATCCGCTCCTCGTACTCGATCCCGTCGGCCTTCATCTCCGCGACCGCCTCGGCGCGCGCCTTGTCGGACTGCGCCATCAGCACCGGGAACGGGTCGTCCAGGATCGCCTCGATCACCGACAGCACGTCGAGCGCGTACGTCTCCGCCTCCGGGTCGAGCAGGTCGAACGCCGCCAGCGCGAACGACGCCAGCGGCTGGTTGAGCGCGAAGTCGTCCTGCAGCGCCGCGGCGAGCTGCAGCGTGCGCCCGTGCTCGTCGGCCTCCAGCATCCGCTCGAGCACGCCGGACGCCAGCAGCTCCTCGATCAGCGACGCCGCCTGCTCGGACAGCCGCCGGCGTCCGCGCTCGTCCTCGTGGTTGTCCTCCAGCAGCGCCCGCAGCGCCTCGTCCGGGTCGCCCTTCTGGTTGATCAGGTTGAGGATCAGCCCGTGGTTGACCCGCATGCGGGAGACGAGCGGCTCGGGCTGCGCGCCCTGCAGGCGCGTGAACGTGTCCTCGGTCCAGGACACGACGCCGTCGGCCGGCTTGACCTTCTGGACGCGCTTGAGCTTCTTCGGGTCGTCGCCGGCCTTCGCCACGCGGCGCGCGTTCTCGATCGTGTGCTCGGGCGCCTGCACGACCACGTAGCCGGACGTGTCGAACCCGGCGCGGCCCGCGCGGCCGGCGATCTGGTGGAACTCGCGCGCCTTCAGCAGCCGGTGGTTGGTGCCGTCGAACTTCGCCAGCCCGGTGAAGACGACGCTGCGGATCGGCACGTTGATGCCGACGCCGAGCGTGTCCGTCCCGCAGATCACCTTCAGCAGCCCGGTCTGCGCGAGCTGCTCGACCAGCCGCCGGTAGCGCGGCAGCATCCCCGCGTGGTGGACGCCGATCCCGCTGCGCACCAGCTTCGAGAGCGTCTTGCCGAACCCGGCCATGAAGCGGAAGCCGCCGATCGCCTCGGCGATCGCGTCGCGCTCCTCGCGCGTGCACAGCTTCGCCGAGGTCAGCGACTGGGCGCGCTCGAGCGCCGAGGCCTGCGTGAAATGCACGACGTAGATCGGCGCCTGGTCGGTGCGCACGAGCTCCTCCAGCAGCTCGTGCAGCGGGTCCAGCGACCAGCGGAAGTGCAGCGGCACCGGCCGCTCGGCGTCGTCGACCAGCGCCGTCTCGCGCCCGGTCCGGCGCGTGAGGTCCGCCCGCAGCGCGCCGACGTCCCCGAGCGTCGCCGACATCAGCAGGAACTGCGCCTGCGGCAGCGTCAGCAGCGGCACCTGCCACGCCCACCCGCGCTCCGGCTCGGCGTAGAAGTGGAACTCGTCCATCACGACCTGCCCGATGTCCGCGTCCTTGCCTTCGCGCAGCGCGATGTTGGCCAGGATCTCGGCCGTGCAGCAGATGATCGGCGCGTCGCCGTTGACCGACGCGTCGCCGGTCAGCATCCCCACGTTCTCGGCGCCGAAGATCGCGCACAGGGCGAAGAACTTCTCCGACACCAGCGCCTTGATCGGCGCCGTGTAGAACGTGATGCGGCTGTCCGCGATCGCCGCGAAGTGCGCGGCGATCGCGACCATCGACTTGCCGGACCCGGTCGGCGTGGCCAGGATCACGTTGCTGCCGGAGAACAGCTCGATCGCCGCCTCCTCCTGGTGCGGGTACAGGCTCAGGCCCTGCTGCTCGGTCCAGGCCACGAACGCCTCGTACACGGCGTCGGCGCTGCGATCGCTCGGGAGTGCGTCCAGTAGCCGCATGCGTCCGTACTAGCATCCTCGATCCCCAACCCGACCGCGGCCGGCCCCTCGGGCCACGAGCGGGATGTCAAGGCTCGCGGTCCGCGCGACGGACGTGACCGGGCACGAGCAGCCTGCGCGGGCGGCCCGAAGCGGGGTCCACGGGCCCGATGTCGACGGCCTCATCCGAGGCGCCGTTCTCGCCGGACTCGATGCCGCGGATCCAGATCTCCTCGACGAGGATCTTGATCGTGACCATCACCGGCACCGCGACGAGCAGCGCCGCGAAGCCGAACAGCCGCTCCACCACGAGGACCCCGGCGGCGACGACCGCCGGGTGCAACCGGACGGCACGCGCCATGATCAGCGGCGAGACGAGGTTGCCTTCGACGAAGTGCGCGACCAGCGAGATCGCCAACACGAGCACCGCCTTCGTGGGCGAGATCGTCAAGGCCACCGCCACGGGCGGCACGTAGCTCAGAATCGCCCCGTAGTACGGCACGACGGTGGCGATGCCGGTCAACACCGCGAAGACCAACGCGAACGGCAGGCCGGCGAGGCTCAGGCCCGCGTAGGTCAGCATCCCCAGGACGGCCATGCTCGCCGCCAGGCCGGTCAGCCAGCCCAGGTACGCGGTCGCCAGGCGGTGCATGATCACGCGCGTCCGCGGGCGAAAGCGCGGCGGCGTGAGCCTGACGATCCCCGCCCGCAGCGGTTGCGGATAGATGGCGGAGAACAGCGCGGTGAAGAGCACCACCAGCGTCGCGGTCACGACCCCGCCGAGACTCGATGCCAGCGCGGCGGCAGGGCCGAGCAGCCGCTGCGGGTGATCGGTGTACCCGTCGATCCAGCGTTGGATGCTGTTGCCGACGTCGGTCGTATCGTCGCCGCTGGTCAGCCGGCTGAGCGTGTGGTTGAGGTCGCTGACGATCGCGGGGATCTCGTCCACCAGACGCTCGCCCTCGCTGACGAACGTGGGCACGAGCAACGCGATCACCGCGACGACCACGACGATCGCCGCGACGAGCGTCAGCGGCGCGCCGACGCCGCGCGGCACGTGCAGGCGCTCCAGCCGGTCGGCGGCCGCGCTGAGCGGGACGGCGACGATGGCGGCCAGCAGGATCAGCAACACGAGCCCGACGATGTCGGCGAACAGCGCGGCGGCGAGCACGAGCGCACCGGCGAGAAGCACGGCGCGGTACACGGTTCCCGCGCTCACGGGGGTGGTGGACGGCCCACTGCGCATGTCTCATGTGGCCTTCCCCGCCGGCTCGCCGGCCAATCGGTCAGCGAGCCCGGCTCACCGATCGCTCGGGAGCGCGGCCACCGTACTAGCATCCTCGATCCCCATGGGCATGCCAGAGACGCTCCACAAGCTCCTGACCGCGGCCGGGCCCTCGGGCTATGAGCAGGCGCCCGCCGCGGTGTTCCGCGAGGCCGCCGGCGCGTTCGCCGAGGTCGCGCACGACACGATCGGCTCGACCGTCGCGCGCGTTCCCGGGACGGGCGCGGGCCGCTCGGTCGCCATCGTCGGGCACATCGACGAGATCGGGCTGATCGTCCACCACATCGACGACGACGGCTTCCTCTGGTTCACCGGCGTCGGCGGCTGGGACCCCGTGATCCTGGTCGGGCAGCGCGTCGAGGTCGCCACGCGGACGGGGCGCGTCGCGGGCGTGGTCGGCAAGAAGCCGATCCACCTGATGAAGGACGAGGACCGCAAGCGCGTCCCGGAGCTCAAGGACCTGCACATCGACATCGGCGCGGCCGGGGGCGACGAGGCGCGCGCGCTGGTGCGCGTCGGCGACGTCGCGGTGATCGCTGGCGAGCCGGTCGCCTACCCGAACGGCCGCTGGGTCTCGCGCTCGATGGACAACCGGATCGGCTGCTTCGTCGCCTACGAGGCCGCCCGGCTGGTGGCCGAGGCGGGCGGCGCGCCCGGCGACGTGTACGCGGTCGCGGTCACCCAGGAGGAGATCACGTTCGGCGGCTCGCGCACGACCGCGTTCTCGCTGAACCCGGACGTGGCGATCGTGGTCGACGTGACGTTCGCGACCGACCAGCCGGGGATCTCCGAGAAGGAGGTCGGCAAGCACCACTTCGGCAGCGGGCCGGTGCTCACGCGCGGCTCGACGCTGGACCCGCAGCTGTTCGAGCTCCTGCACGAGGCCGGCGAGGCCGAGGGCATCCCGTTCACGGTGGCGGCGTCCGGGCGCGGCACCGGCACGGACGCGGACGCGTTCCACATCGCCCGCGCGGGCATTCCCAGCGCGGTCGTCTCGGTCCCGCTGCGCTACATGCACTCGCCGGTCGAGATGGTCCAGCTCGACGACGTCGCCAACGCGGCGAAGCTGATCGCGGCGTTCGCCCGCCGGCTCGCGCCCGACACCGACTTCCGGCGCTGACCCCGCTCCTGCTGCTGTTCGACATCGACGGCACGCTGCTGCAGCGGGCCACGGTGGCGCACGGCCTGGCGCTGCGCGAGGCGGGCGAGCGGGTGTACGGCGTGCCGCTGGAGGGCGAGGTCCCCTACGCGGGCCGCACCGACGCGGCGATCGCGCGTGACCTGCTGACGATCGCGGGCGTGCAGGACACGGCGATCGACGCGGGCTGGGCGGAGATGCAGGCGGTCGCGGCGGACATCTACGCGCGGTCGTGCCCGGCCGACCTGTCGGAGACCGTCGCGCCCGGGATCCTGGAGCTGCTGACGGAGCTGGCGGCGCGGCCGGACGAGTTCCGGCTCTCGCTGGTGACCGGGAACCTGCAGCGGGTGGCGCGGGTGAAGCTGGCCAGCGCGGGGATCGGGCACTACTTCGAGGACGGGCAGGGCGGCTTCGGCTCCGACGCCGAGGACCGCGGGCGGCTGCCCGCGATCGCCCGCGCGCGCGCCGCGTCGCCGCCCTGGCCGCGCTCGCGCACGGCGGTGATCGGGGACACGCCGCACGACATCGCGTGCGCGCGGGTCGACGAGGTGCGCGTGGCCGCGGTCGCGACCGGGCCGTTCGCGGTGGCCGCGCTGGCGGACGCGGACGCCGTCGTGGACGACGCCCGCGCCCTGCTGCCGGTGCTCAGCGACTGGGCGTGACCACCGCGGCGCTGCCGCCGCCGCGGCGGACCGGCTCGGCGGCCGCCAGGAACGTCGGGCTCGTCCCGGGCCGGCCGTGTGAGCCGCGGCGGTGGGTCGCGGCGTGCGCGCGGCCGCCGTGGCCGCGGTCGGCGCCGCCGGGGCCGTGGTCGGCGCCGCCGTGCCCGCGGTCCGCGCCGCCGTGCCCGCGGTCCGCACCGCCGTGCCCGCGGTCCGCGCCGCCGTGCCCGTGCTTCGTTCCGCCGTGCCCGGGGTTCGCGCCGCCGTGGCCGCGGTCCGCGCCGCCGGTCCCGCCGTGGCCCCGATGCGGGTGGCCGTGGCCGGGCTTGGGCGATGTGCCGCCGCTGACGAACTCGATGCCGGTCGCGGCGCCGATCTCGTCCCCCGCGGGCGCGCGGTACGCCTCGTTGTAGGCGCTCGCCAGCGCCTGACCCTCGGGCGAGTTGACGAACGCGGACTCGGCCTCGGTGGTGGTCGAGTTGCGCTGGCTGGCGCGCGGCGCGGCGATCGCCTCGGGCAGCGTCATCCCGAGGTCCAGCCGGTCGACCAGGATCTGCAGCACGGTCGCGATGATCGACGCGCCGCCGGGCGAGCCGACCGTGAACAGCGGCTGGCCGTGGCGGGTGACGATCGTCGGCGCGATCGAGGAGCGCGGGCGCTTGCCGCCGTCGGCGCGGTTCGGCGCGGTCGTGGAGGCCGTGTCGAAGTCGGTCAGCTCGTTGTTGAGCAGGAACCCGTAGCCGGGCACGACGACGCCGTTGCCGCCGGTCTGCTCGATCGTGAACGTGTAGGCGACGACGTTGCCGTAGCGGTCGGCGACGCTCAGGTGCGTGGTCGAGCCGACGCGGTCGACGGACGCGGCGTTGCCGGGCTGCGGCAGGCCGGGGCCGACCACGTTGTTGGCCGACGTCGGCGGGATCAGCGCGGCGCGCTGGGCCGCGTAGTGGGGATCGAGCAGCCCGCGCAGCGGGTTCGCCACGAACGCCGGGTCACCCAGGTACGCGTTGCGGTCGGCGTACGCGAGCCGCGACGCCTCGAGGTAGCGGTACAGCGTCTCGGTCTTGTCCGCCGGCTGCTTGCCGTACTGGAGCAGGTTGAGCGCTTCGAGCGCGGTCGTGCCGCCGGAGGACGGGGGCGCCATGCCCCAGATGTCGACGCCGCGGTAGTTGATGTGGACCGGCTTGCGCTCGATCACGCGGTAGCGCTCGAGGTCCTGCTGCGTGATCAGGCCGGGACGCCACGTGTGGTCGGCGGTCGGCGCCAGCGGCGCGTTCTGCGCGGCGCTCACGATCGCCTTCGCCAGCGGGCCGCGGTAGAACGCGCGCTGGGTGCCGAAGCGGCCGAGCAGCTCGTACGTCTTCGCCAGGTCCGGGTTCTTGATCGTCGTGCCGACGTCGCGCGGCGTGCCGTCGGCGTCGAGATAGAGCGCCGCGGTCGACGGGACGTCGTCGAAGTACGGCGCGTTCGGCGTCGTCTGGTCGAAGAACGTCTGGTCGACCGTGAAGCCGTCGCGGGCGACCTTCGCACCGTAGGCCAGCGCCTTCCCGAGCGAGTACGTGCCGTAGCGGCGCAGGACCTTCTCCCACAGCGCGGGCGTGCCGGGGACGCCGACGCTCAGCCCGCTGTAGCGGTTGATCGGGAACTGCGCGTCCGTCGGCGGCTGGCCGTCGATGAAGAACGAGTCCGGCTTCATCGCCTGCGGGGCCGTCTCACGCGAGTCGAAGGTGGTGATGCGGCCCGTGCGGCCGTCGCGGATCGTCATGAAGCCGCCGCCGCCGAGGCCGCAGCTGTAGGGCTCGACCACGCCGAGCACGCTCGCGGCCGCGACCGCCGCGTCGATCGCGTTGCCGCCGCGCGAGAGCACGGCGATCGCCGCGTTGGTGGCCAGCGGGTCGACGCTCGCCGCCGCGCCGCCGGTGCCCTGCGCCGTCGGCTGCCTGTCCTGTGCGCTCGCGACCGGTGCCGAGAGCGCCACCACCGCCATGGCCGCCGCGATCGGCAGCCGGCGAATACCCCGGACCATTGGACCTCCCTTGAAGCCGGTTGCCGGGGCGCTTACCCCGGCCGCTTCGCATCCAATCAGAGGGGGACCCGAAAGACCTCAGAAGTGGCTTTTTGGCGTCGAATCTGTCTCACTCGCGTGACGAAGACCGCGTCTTTGGTGACGGCGGTCGTGGTCAGCGTGTCGTGGACGCCGGCCGGCGGGCGCTCCCACAGTGGCTTGTTGATGTGGCCCTCGGCGGGGAACCGGCCGCGCTCGTGGCCGGCGTCGCGGCGGTTGGTCGGGGTCGTCCCGTAGAGCATGCGGTCACGGCTCGGCTTGCGCGGGACGAGCGGGCCGGTGAGCACCTGCTGGCGCTTGTAGGTGGCGCGGACGTAGGTCAGGCGGTCGCCGAGGACCGACGGGCCGCGCAACTCGGCGCGGGGCTGGCGGCGAAGGGTCGTGCGTTGCCCGTTGCGGAGGTCGAGCGCCTCGATGGTGCCGTCGCGCTCGTAGACGGCGAAGTCGCCCTTGAGCGCCGGGCGGCCGACGGCGCCGGTGATCGCGATGCGCGGCGTCTCGCCGGGGACGAGCGGGGCCGCGACGAGCGCCTGCCCGGCGCGCCACGCGACCCACGTCTCGGAGACCGCGACCGCGTCGGCGCCGGGGGCGGGGAACGCGGCCACGCCCTCGACGACCACGGTCTGGTCGGCGATGTACGCGACGCGCCCGCCGCCGACCGCGGGGTGGTTGCCGGGCAGCGTCCGCGTGCCCGCGGGGTCGACGATCACGCCCTGGCCGCCGGGACGATGGAGCGCGAGCCGCGCCCCGTCGGCGCTCGGGTCGCTGGCGCCGGCGAAGCGGGTCGCCGCGCGCGCCGCCGCCGGCGTCACCGTCAGCGCGAGCGCCGCGGCCGCCAAGGCCAGGGCGTCGAGCGCGCGCAGCGAGCGCAGGATCCGCGGCTGTTCCGCCATCGACGCGTGCGCGTCGCCGCCGTTGCGCGGCGCCAGCACGATGACCGGCAACGCGCGGCCGGCACCGAAGCCGAGCCCGATCGCGAGGCCGAGCGCCGGGTCCCCGAGCGCGACGCTGATCCCCGCCAGCGCCCAGACGGCGAACGAGAGGATGAACGTGGTGAAGCCGAGCCCGAGCAGGACGCCGTAGAGGCCGGCGGCCAGCGGCACCGGCAGCACCCGGCGCCATGACTCCGGCACCTGGCGGCGCACCTGCGGCACGATCCGCGCGCCGCGCGCCTCGCCGAACGCCGCCGCCAGCGCCAGCGCCGCGGCCACGTACGGCGCCCGCGCCCCGAGCGCGTCCCCGAGCAGCGCGAGTCCCCCGAACGTCAGCACCCCGCCCGCGAGCGCGCCCACGGTGAACGTCGCGCACGCGATCGCGCTCGTGCGCAGCCGCCCCGCGTAGCCGTTCGGCGCGAGCGTCTCCACCATCGAGAACCCGCACGGCGACCACGCGCCGGTCACGCCCGCGAATACGGCGGCGACGATCAGGACCGCGCTCAGCATCGCCCGCACCGCACGACGAAACGCTCGCTCCACGGGGCGTTTCGTCGCGCGCTCAGCACTTGACCTTGGTGTCGTAGTACATGACGCAGAACACCTTGCGGCCGCGGTAGCAGTAGCCGGTCAGCGCCTTGTCCCCGTTGATCCGCTTCTTGACGTAGCCGCAGCAATCCACGAGCTTGCGCACGCGCCCGCCGCAGCAGCGGTACCAGGCACCGTCGATGTGCGGCGTGAAGTCGTGTTCGTCGGCGGTCGCCTCGCAGACGCGCGTGCGGGTCGCGCGCGGCAACGGCGTCCCGTCGGCGTCGGTCAGCGGCGCGCCGTCCTCGTCGACCGGCGCGCCGGCGGCGTCGACGAAGCGCCCGAGATCGTCGACCGGCTGCCCCGTCTTGGCGTACAGCGGGAACCCCTTGGCGTCGATTCGCGGCAGCCCCGTCGGGTGCGGGCAGGAGTCGGTCGTGTAGATGTGGCCGCAGAAGTGGTAGGCCTCCGCCTCGCCGGGCGCGACCAGCGACCCGACCGTGCGCGCCCCCGCGACGCCCATGACCGCGGCGCCGACGCGGGCGAGGAACCCGCGCCGCGAGCTCGCCTGGGCGACGGCGTCGGCGAGCCGCGCGCCGGCGGGCACCGAGACCCGCGTGGGAGTGGCCGGCGAGTCGCCGACCCCGGCGGAAGCCGAGACCCGCGCGGAGGTGCCCGGCGAATCGCCGACCCCGGCGGGCGCCGAGACCCGCGCGGGGGTGCCCGGCGAATCGCCGACCCCGGCGGGCGCCGAAGCCCCCGCCGCGCCGCGCGCCGCCGCGTCCCTCCCGCCCGTCACGCCCGCACCGCCCCGCGCCGGCGCTCCGCGGCCGCCAGGACCGTCTCCAGCTGCGCGCCGGTGTTGAACGTGCCCTTGGCCAGCACGGTGCCGTCGCCGTCCAGCGCGACCGCGAACGGGCTGCCGGGGACGTCGGCGGCCGCCCACGCGTCCGCGTCGCCCGCTTCGTCGAACGTCCGCAACGCCACGCCCGGGTGCGCGCCGAACCCGTCAATCACCGGTGACAGCGCCCGGCAGAGCCCGCAGCCCTCAGACGTGAACACCGCCAGCCCGAGCTGCCCGGGCGCGAGCGCGAACCGCGCGCCCAGCGGCGAGCGCGCGCCGATCTCCGGCCCCTCGTGCGCGATCTCGAGCGCCCCGCGCGGGACGATCGCCAGCCGCAGCATCCCCACCTCCCGCGCCAGCGCCGCGACCACGACCGCCAACCCCACCAGGCCGGCCAGCGCGAACCCGAGCCCGATCGCCAGCCACTGCGTGGTCTCCAGCGCCGCCCGCGGCAGCAGCCCCGCCACCACGAACGCCGCCGCCAGCCCCACGGCGCGCCCCGCCGACGCGCGGCCCACCCGGCCGCGCGCCCCGAAGCACGCGCACGGCGCCCCCGCGCGCCCCCGCGCCAGCGCCCACAGCTGCACCGCCGCCGCGCCCGCCATCAGCAGCGCGGCGGCGCCCATGGCCGCGACGTTCCCCGCCGCGACCAGCACGCCCAGGACCGCCTCCGCCGCGATCAGCCCCGCCCAGGCACCCCACGCGGCCGTCCCCCGCAGCCCGTACGTCGCCAGCGCGGCCCGCGCGCCCGCGCCGCCGGCGAGCTTCGCCCCGGCCGCGACGACCAGCACCAGCCCCAGGACCAGAGACACCACGACGGAGACCATTGACCGCTCGCGACGGTAACAGCAACCGGCGCGTCAGTCACAGCGCCGTTGCGGCTTCTTCGCACCGGCCGCGACGCACAGCGGCTGCGCCTGCGGAATCTTCGCCTTGATCAGCTTGAACCGCGCGACCTTGGTGTTGAACCCGGGCGCGCTGACCCACACCTCGACCGTCTGCCCGGCCCGGAACCGCCGCTGCTTCTTGCTCAGCGACCCGAGGATGCTCGCCGCCCCGCGCCGCACCTTCCCGGCCTTCAGCGACTTGGCCTTGAACGGGCACCGCTTCCCCGCACAGCGGATCTTCGCCTTCCACCCCTTCGGGAACTGCTGCGTGACCTTGAGCGTCGTCAGCGTCAGCCGCGACCCCTTCACCGTCCACTGGTGCGCGACGCCCGCCGTCAGCGTCGGGCGCTTCGCCGGCGCCGCCGGCGTCGTCGGCTCCGGCGGCGCCCCGCCTCCCGGGGCCTGGACCGCGACCGGCCCGTTCACGCTCAGGCTCACGGTCGCCTCCCCGGAGGCGACGCCGGGGCGCGTCGGCGTCACCGCCCGGTACGTGAACGAGTCGAGCCCGCTGAACCCGGCCAGCGGGCTGTAGACCACCCGGCCGCCGCTGACCGCGCCGAGCGACCCGGCGGAGGGCCCGGCCACGCGCTCGATGCTGAACGCGTCGCCGTTGACGTCACGACAGGTGAGCGGCACGGACACCGCCGTGTTGAACGGCACGCTGACCAAGACCGGATCGCACGTCGGCGCGAAGTCGCGCACGAGCGTCGCCAGCATCCCGGTCGTCACCGCGGCCGCGTAGACGAAGAGCCCCGAGGGGTCGACCGCCACCTGCCCGCCGCTGCCGAGCCCGGCCAGCGGCTGGCACCCGCCCGTGCCGGTCGCGGTGAAGCAGCCGCGCGAGCCGATCCGCTGCGACAGCGCGCCACCGGCGGCGCGCGTGAAGAACGTCAATGACGACGACCCGTACGCCGAGGCGATCAGCTCCGTCCCGTCGGGCGGCATGGCGAACGCCCAGACGTTCGAGAGCCCGCCGGCGGCGCCGGGGCACCCGGTCCGGTCGCTGAAGCAGCCGCGCTCCGTCAGCTCGCCCGTCGCCGGGTTGCGCGCATAGCCGATGATGCCGTACTGGCCACCGACGTAGACCGAGCCACCGTCGGGCGAGATCAGCGTCGTCCGTGCGCCGGCGAGATTGTCGTTGCCGTCGACGCACTGTCCGGCCGGCAGGCCGTCGAGCGCGCCGTTGGAGCTGATGCACCTGCCGGTACCGCCGCTCTGCGTCAAGCCGCCGTCCGCGGCGCGCGTGAAGACCGAGACGCCGAGCGAGAACGGCACGTACACGCGGTCCGCCGACACCGCGAACGATCCCAGTACCGTGTCGGTCGGCGTCAGCCCGGCCGCGTGCGCGCACCCCGCCGGCGGGGTCGCGGACTCGCTGAGGCAGCCCGTCGGCCCGGCGTGAAGGGTCAGCGCGAGCGTCACGGGGTCGCGGTCGTACACACGCAGCGTGCTTCCGAGCCGCAGATACACGTTGGCGCTGTCGGGGCTGACGGCGACCGCCGTCGGCACGCCCGCGGGCTCGCTGCCGCCGGTGCACGTCAGGCCGACGCAGTTGACGAACGTCAACGCGCCGGTGGCGGTGTTGCGAGCGAAGTTCAGCAGCAGCAACCCGCCGTTGCCGCTGGAGCTGACGACGACGTTCCTCCCGTCGGGCGAGACCGCGACGCTGCGCGCGTCGGTCAGGTTCCCGGTCCCGGCCGTGGCGCACTGCCCGGCGCCGCCGCTGCCCATGAAGCACCCGCCGGTCCCGCCCCTCGCCGTCACCGCGCCGGTCCCCGGGTCGCGATCGAAGATCTGCAGGCCGTACGAGTTCCCGCCGAACAGCGCCGACGCGTAGAGCTGGCGCCCGTCCGGACTGGGCGCGACGGCGACCGGCTGCGCGGTCAGCGCCGCCGTGCACCCGGGCGTCGTGAAGCGCGTGAGGCACGCCGTCACGTAGGGGTCGCCGTCCGCCGCCGATGCCGGCGCCGTGCTCGCGCCTACCGCGGCGCACACCAATCCGATGATGATCGAACGCCTCACTGCCTCTCCCTGTCGGCGACCCGTCCGCGTCACGTCAGCGCCGGTGACGCTAACCACGGCGCGAGCGGGAGGTCAAGTGCAGGCGACGCGCTTGGACGTCGATCCCGCTTGCAGGCAGGCGGTCGCGACCTTCGGCGCCTTGCGCGCCCGAACGGTCAGCGTCTTGACCATGCCGACGGCGCCGGGCTTCGTGACCACGACCCGCAGGACGGTCCCGACGCGCAGCGACTTCTTCGCCCACGGCGTCAGCGTGACGGTGCCGGACGCGTTGTGCTTGGTGAACGTCACGGCCTTGCGCTTGCGCTTGACCTTCTTGGTCGGGCAGCCTTTGCCCCTGCACGTCGCCGTCAGCGTCGAGCCCGCGGGAACGAGCTTGGCCTGCAGCGCCGTGAACTTCGTCGCCTTGCGGGTCGAGGCGCTGAAGCCGAACGTCAGGTTGAAGCTCACCGGCGGGCTGGTGACCGTGTACGTGCTGGTCTGCGACGCGGTGTTGCCGGCGGCGTCGGTGGCGGTCACGGTGAACGCGTGCCGGCCGGGCGAAGACGTGTCGATGGCGGCGCCGACCGGCACCGGGCCCGCACAGCTCGCCACGCCGGAGCCGTTGAACTCGTCGCTGCAGCTGTACGCCGCGCTGGCGCGCTGCGCCTGGACGAACGTGGCGCCGTCCGCGGGCGTCCCGATGCTGACCTGCGGCGGCACCCGGTCGACGACGGTCAGCTTCGCGGCGCGTGTGCGCGTGACGCCGGTGCCGGCCGTCGCGGTCAGCGTCACCGTGTAGTCGCCGAGGGCCGTGCTGGGCGGCACGGCCACGCTGACGGTCGCGCTCGCCTGACCGTTGCGCGGGATCGTGACCGCGCCGGCGCTCAGGGCCGGCTGCGCGCCCGGCACGCTCGTCGCCGCCGACAGCGTGACCGGGAGGTTGCCCTTGTTCGCCGGGTCCGACGAGGCCAGCGGGAACGTCAGCGTCGCCGTCTCCCCGTGGCCGGCGGTCGCCGCTCCGGGCGCAAGCACCGCGTAGTCGCTCACGGTCGTCGTGAGGCTCGTCGTCAGCACGGCGGCGCCGGACAGGGTGCTGAGCTTCGGTGAGTCGAAGCAGTCGTCGTCGCCGACCGGGCAGTCGATCGGCGCGCTCGCCGGCGCCGTCGAGAGGTTCTGGCGCGAGCCGGCCACCACCCGCCACAGGAACGGCCCGGCGTACGGCGCCGCGCCGGGCGGCAGTCCGAACTCGGGCCGGACCGTCGTCAGCTGGTTGTCGGTCACCTGGGCGTTGAACGACGTCGAGTCCGACAGGTAGCCGACCCAGTGCAGGCCGGAGATCGGCTGGTACTCGGCGGTCAGGGCGCTCGTGTAGCCCGGGCTGAGGTTGAACGCGAGCGCCCGCGTGTCGTCGCTGCGGAAGCTCGCGGGGGCGACCGTCCCGTCCGGCACGCGGAAGCCGAGCAGCAGCTGGCCGTTGCCGACCACCGGCGTGCTGCCGATCCGGTCGCCGTCGGTCCCGTTGTCGTTCTCGGCCGTGTTGACGCCCGGCACGCAGCCCGTGTACGTGTCCTGGTTGCGGTCGCTGACGCAGACCTGGACGTTGAGCGTGACGACGCCCGGAAGCCGCTGGGACGCGCTCTGGGACTTGATCGACACGCACCCGCCGACCGCGACCACGAGGACGACACCCGCCGCCGCGCCCTTCGACAGTCTGTACAGCCGTCCAGACATGCGCGTCCTGCCGACCGTACCCGGCGCGCACTCGCGCCGTCAACTGCGCGGGCTACGCGCGCGTGAGCTTCTTGTAGCTGATGCGGTGGGGACGATCCGCCTCGGCGCCGAGGCGCGCGTGGCGGTGCTCCTCGTAGGCCTCGAAGTTCCCTTCGAACCAGACCACCTGGGAGTCGCCCTCGAACGCCAGCACGTGCGTCGCGACGCGGTCCAGGAACCAGCGATCGTGGGAGATGATCACCGCGCACCCCGGGAACGCGAGCAGCGCCTCCTCGAGCGCGCGCAGCGTGTCCACGTCGAGGTCGTTGGTCGGCTCGTCGAGCAGCAGCACGTTGCCGCCGCGGCGCAGCAGCTTCGCCAGGTGCACGCGGTTGCGCTCGCCGCCGGAGAGCACGCCGACCTTGCGCTGCTGGTCGGATCCCTTGAAGTTGAACCCGGAGACGTAGGCGCGCGAGTTCATCTCCCGGTCGCCGACCTTGATGTGGTCGTAGCCCTCGGAGATCTCCTCCCAGACCGTCTTGTCCGCGTCCAGGGCGTCGCGCGACTGGTCGACGTACGCGAGGTCGACCGACGAGCCGAGCTTCAGCGTGCCCGCGTCCGGCTGCTCGTCGCCGACCAGCATCCGGAACAGGGTCGTCTTGCCGGCGCCGTTCGGGCCGATCACGCCGACGATCCCGGCGGGCGGCAGGTTGAACGACAGATCCTCGATCAGCAGCTTGTCGCCGAAGCCCTTGCGCAGGCTCTCGGCCTCGATCACGGTCGAGCCGAGCCGCTGGCCGGCCGGGATGTGGATCTGGACGTCCTCGAGCTTCGCGTTGCGCTCCTCGGCCAGCAGCGCCTCGTAGCGGTTCAGGCGGGCGCGGGACTTGGTGCGGCGGCCCTTCGGGTTCGTCCGCACCCACTCGAGCTCCTGCTTGATCGTGCGCTGGCGCGAGGACTCGACCTTCTCCTCCTGCGCGAGCCGCTTCTCCTTCTGCTCGAGCCAGCTCGAGTAGTTGCCTTTGAAGGGGATGCCGTGCCCGCGGTCGAGCTCCAGGATCCAGCCGGCGACGTTGTCGAGGAAGTAGCGATCGTGGGTGACGGCCACGATCGTGCCCTTGTAGTCGGCCAGGTGGCGCTCCAGCCAGGCGACCGACTCGGCGTCGAGGTGGTTCGTCGGCTCGTCGAGCAGCAGCAGGTCGGGCTGGGACAGCAGCAGCCGCGCCAGCGCCACGCGGCGCTTCTCGCCGCCGCTCAACGAGGCCACGTCGGCGTCGCCCGGCGGGCAGCGCAGTGCGTCCATCGCCTGGTCGAGCATCTGGTCGAGCTCCCAGGCGCCGGCCGCGTCGATCTGGTCCTGCAGGCGCGCGAACTCGTCCGCGGTCTCCTCGGAGTAGTTCATCGAGAGCTCGTTGAAGCGGTCCAGCAGGTCACGCAGCCCACGCACGCCGTCCTCGACGTTGCCGCGCACGTCCTTGCTCTCGTCGAGCCCCGGCTCCTGCTCGAGCAGCCCGACGGTGGCGCCGGGCGCGAGCTGAGCCTCGCCGCGATAGTCGCTGTCCTTGCCGGCCATGATCCGCAGCAGCGTGGACTTGCCGGTGCCGTTGAGACCGAGCACGCCGATCTTGGCCCCGGGGTAGAAGCTGAGCGAGATGTCCTTCAGCACCGTCTTGTCCGGCGGGTGCGTCCGGCTCAGCTTGTACATCGTGTAGATGTATTGACCTGTCGACATCGCGCGGGCCAGCATAGAAGCCGGTCGGCGGCCGAAAGCCCCGACCGGCGACGGGTGCACGAACCCCCGGCGGTGCCGATGATCTGACCATGCGGCCCCTGATCGGCGTCACCACCTCAGAGCTGCGGCCCAGCCGCATGGCCACCACGCGCCGGGACGGCGAGCCCGCGCACCCCGAGATGGCGCTCGGGATGACCTACCTGCGGACGCTCGACGCCGCGGGCGCGATCCCGGTCGTGCTGCCGCCGGTCGGCACCGATCACCTCGAGCCGCTGCTGGATCGCCTGGACGGCGTCTGCCTGTCCGGCGGCCCGGACCTCGACCCGGCGGCCTACGGCGCGCCCGAGCGCCACGCCGAGCTCGGGCCGACGGAGCCGAGCCTGGACGCGTTCGAGCTCGCGCTGGCCCGGCTCGCGCTCCAGCGCGAGCTCCCGATCCTGGCGATCTGCCGCGGCAGCCAGGCGCTCAACGTGGCCTGCGGCGGCACGCTGCACCAGCACGTCGACGGTCACCGCCAGACCGAGCCCGCGACCCAGGCCACGCACGCCGTCCGCGTCGCGCCGCGCTCGCGCCTGCACCGCGTGGTTCGAACCCGGACGCTGCCCGTGAACTCCTTCCACCACCAGGCGGTCGCCGAGCTCGGCGCCGGCCTGCGCGTCACCGCGACCGCCCCGGACGGCACGATCGAGGCGATCGAGGGCGCCGGGTTCGTGGTCGGCGTGCAGTGGCACGCGGAGGCGATGGCGGCGCACCGGCCGCTCTTCGAAGCGCTCGTTACGGCGGCTTCCCGTACCGAATTGCGCGCCGCCGCCTGACATTCTGGGCGCAATGCCCGCTCTGTCCCTGCGCGGCGTCGTCAAGCGCTTCGGCGCGCTGACGGCCGTCGACCACCTCGATCTCGACGTGCCCGAAGGCACCTGCGTCGGCCTGCTCGGGCCCAACGGCGCGGGCAAGTCGACGACGATGCGCCTGCTGACGGCGCAGGCGATCCCGGACGCCGGCTCGATCGAGATGCTGGGCTTCAAGCTGCCGCAGCAGTCCAAGGCGGCGCGCGCGGCGTGCGGCGTCGTCCCCCAGCTCGACAACCTCGACGTGACGCTGACGGTCGAGCAGAACCTGCGCGTGTTCGCGCACCTGTACCGGATCGAGCGGGCACAGCGGCGGGCGGCGATCGAGCGCGCGCTGGAGATCGCGAACCTGACCGACCGGCGCGACACGAAGGTCGACAAGCTGTCCGGCGGCATGCGGCGGCGGCTGCTGATCGCGCGCGGACTGGTGCACCAGCCGCGGCTCGTGCTGCTCGACGAGCCGACCGTCGGGCTCGATCCGCAGGTCCGCCAGGAGCTGTGGGCGCTGGTCGACCGGCTGCGGTCGGAGGGCACGAGCATCCTGATGTCGACGCACTACATCGAGGAGGCCGAGCGCCTCTGCGACACGGTGACGATCATGTCCCACGGCCGCGCGGTCGCGACCGGGCCGCCGCGCGACCTGGTCGCCGAGCACGCCGGTGCCCAGGCGGTCGAGGTCTACGGGCCGCCGCCGAAGCTGGCCGAGGTCGAGGCCGCGGCGCGCGCGGCGGGCTTGAAGACGCGCCGCACCGGCACCAGCGTGAGCGTGCTCGGCGCCAACGGCAACGCGCCCGAGGGCGAGCGCCGGCCCACGAACCTCGAGGATGTGTTCGTCCTGCTGACCGGCGAGGAGATCGCATGAGCGACGATCGGCAGCTCGGCCGCTTCGAGCGCCCGGCACTGGCCGGCGTGCTCGTCCGCGAGCTGATCAACTTCTCGTCGTTCTGGCGCTCGGCCACGTTCAGCGCGACCGTCGAGCCGACCGTCTACCTGCTGGCGTTCGGCTTCGGCTTCGGCGCGCTCGTCACCAGCGTCGCCGGCTACGACTACATCGACTTCATCGGCACCGGCATCGTCGCCACCGCGGTGCTGTTCTCGAGCGCGTTCCCCGGCATGTTCGGGACGTTCGTCAAGTACAAGTTCCAGCGCACCTACGACGCGATCCTGGCCGCGCCGGTGGACACCGAGGAGCTGGTGACCGCGGAGGCGCTCTGGATCGGCATCCGCGCCGGGACCTACGGCTGCGCGCCGATGCTGGTGGCGATGGTGTTCGGGCTGGACCCGAGCTTCGGGATGCTGCTGGTCCCGTTCATCGGCTTCATCGCCGGCTTCGGCTGGGCGAACTTCGGCATCGCGATCGCGGCGCGCATGAACTCGATCGACAACTTCAGCTACGTGATCAGCGCAGTGCTGACGCCGCTGTTCCTGGTCGCGGGCACGTTCTTCCCGATCGACGGGCTGCCCGAGTGGGCGCAGGTCGCGGCCCAGGTCAACCCGCTCTATCACCTCGTGCAGCTCGTCCGGCACGCGGTCTTCGGCTTCCAGCCCGGCGCGGACCTGATCCACCTCGCGGTGCTGTTCGCGTTCGGCCTGCTGATGTGGCGGCTCGCCGTCCGCTGGCTGCAGGCGCGCCTGGTCGACTGAGCGCGCGCTAGACGTGCGGGCCGAGCACGATCGGCTCGTCGAGCACGCCGCGCACGCGCCGCTGGACCTGCAGCTCGGTCTCCAGGTCGCCGCCGTGGCCGACGTGCTCGCCCAGCTCGGTGCCGAGGACCTTGGTCGAGAACAGCCACACGAGCCGGCCGTCGAGCTGCGTGCCGGCGACGTGGCGCAGCTCGGCCTCGGCCTCCAGCGGTGACATGCGCGGCCGGTAGGAGTCGTGCGCGGTGAGGACGTCGTAGACCTCGGCGACCGCGAGGATGCGCGCCGTGATCGGGATCGACTCGCCGGACAGCCCGTCCGGGTAGCCGCGGCCGTCGATGCGCTCGTGGTGCGCGAGCACGGCGGCCGCGACCTCGCCCATGCCCTCGACGCGCAGCAGCAGCCGCGCGCCCTCGACCGGGTGGCGCTCGATCAGCCGCCGCTCGGTGGTGTGCAGCTCGGCGTGGCCGACCAGGATGTGGTCCGGGAACGCCTCGCGCCCCAGGTCGTGCACCAGGCCGGCGGTGTGGACGATCGCCTGCTCGCGCTCGCTCAGCCCGGCGGCGCGCGCCAGCCCGTGCGCGTAGTGGGCGACCGCGGCGGCGTGCCGGGCCGCGCTCGGGTCGCGCAGCGCGAGCGTCTCCAGCAGCAGGCCGAGCATCCCCTCGTGGCGGACGTCGAGCTGGTCGGTGCGGCGCTCGATCTCCTCCGAGTGCATCTGGCCTTCCAGCAGCGAGCGCAGCAGCAGCTGGTAGGCGCCGAGCGCGAGCGCGAACAGGCCGATGATCCCGGCGCCGTACGCCTCGTAGCCGTAGACGGCCATCGTGGTCATGACCGCGCTGGCGATCTCCCACGGCAGCACGGGGATGAACACCGTCCGCAGCATCTCCAGCAGCGAGCCGCCGCGCAGCAGCCGCGTGTGGCCGGCGATCATCAGGAAGTTGAGGCCGTTGGTGGCCAGGAAGACCGCGAACACGGCCAGCGCGTAGCCGCTGTTCTCGGGGTCGGTCGCGTCGATCGCCTGCAGCACGAGGCCGCCGAGCAGCGGGAACGTCGTGTACGTGAGCAGGTTGTTGAGCAGGTACGTGCCGCGGACGCGCCGGCGCAGCGAGTCGATCAGCGTGCACGCCAGGCCGAGCACGGCGGCGGGCGCCGGCCCGAGCAGCGCCATCGCGAGCACCAGCCCCGTGAACGACCCGCCGATCGAGAACCGCTTGGCGTTGAGCGTCAGCAGGTCCGAGCCGAGCACCAGCAGCGCGATCAGGCCGAGCAGCGTCGGCTGGTCCCACTGGCCCGAGTCGCTGACCACGACCGTCCCCGCGAGCGCGGCGACGAGCCCCAGCGCCTGGCCGGCGACGATCGCCCGCCGGCGCCCGGCGTAGGGCACCCCGCGCTTGGGCGCGCGCGGGCGTTCGGGCGCGTCGGCACTCGCGGCCGCTCTCACGACCGACAGTGACCAGACGACCAAACCCAGCCAGACGACGAGTGCGATCCAGACGATCACAGCGAGCAACTTAGTGCGTACCCCAGTTCAAACGCAATCAGGCCCAGGCCTTAGTCCAGCAGGCCACGGCGACATACCCGCTATCGCGGGTATGGATTAACGTACAAGCGCGCGGGCGAGGGCCTGCGGCGGGGCCAGCCTGCGTACCGACGCAATCGACCGCCAGGGGAGGTCGCAATGGGCTGGAAGAACTAGTCGGTCGCAGCGTGCGATGCCGGCCCGGCGGAGGGTGTAGGGGCCGCCGGGCCGGTAGCACTTTCCCGTGCGTTCGGTACGCGCCTGTTACCGGGTGGTCGGTACCGTAAGTGGGTCATGCCGCAGGTGCTGGACATCGAACAGGCGGTCTTCCTCCTCGAGCTCGATCCGCCGTTCGACAAGCGCGACGTTCACCTCGCCCGGCGCCGCCTGGCCAAGCAGTGGCACCCGGACATCGCGCCTCCCGGGCGCCAGCACGAGCACGAGCGGCACCTGAAGGCCATCAACGAGGCGGCCGACCAGCTGTCGACGCTGGCCGAGGAGTCACGCGGCGGCCGCGTCTCCAAGAACGCGGTCAAGGTCAGCGCCGCCGCCGCGCGCAAGCGCCGCGCCGAGGAGGGCGCGCGCGCCTACGCCGAGGAGCAGCGCCAGCGCGACCAGGCCGCCGACCGCGCCAAGCACGACCCGTTCGGCTCGCGCGTGCCCGACCACTCGGTCGTGCACCGCTACGCGCGCTGCCTGTCCTACCCCGAGTGGGGTGTCGGCACCGTCAACGGCATCTACTTCACGGGCGGGGGCGACGACGTCCAGCAGTGGGCGCGCGTCTCGTTCCAGCTCGGCATCCGCACGGTGCCGGCGGGCTCGCTGCAGTTCGTCGACTTCTCCCGGCCGGACCCGGGCGCCGACCGCGTGGAGCGCTTCATGACCGCGGCCAAGCACGCGCTCGCCGAGGGAGACTTCAAGCTGGCGGCGCGGCGGCTCGTCTACGCGCGCGACGCGCAGCCCGGCAACCCGGCCGTGCTGCGGCTGATGACGCTCGCGTTCTGGCAGGCCGGTGACCACTCGGCGGCCGCGCGCTCCGCGCGCGACTGGATCCGCTCGGAGCCGGACCGGCCCGCGCCGTACCGCTACGCGGCGCGCATCTACGAGAGCATGGGCGCGCTGTCGCAGGCGGTCGACGCGGCCGAGCGGGAGACCGCGGCGGCGCCGGCGGACGCGTCGGCGTGGGAGCGGCTTGGGCGTCTGCGGCTGCGGCGCTTCGACCGCGCGGGCGCGCGGCAGGCGCTGGAGCGCGCCCGGGCCGCCGGCCCGACGGTCGAGGGCCTGCTGGACCTCGCGCTGGTCGCGAACCTGTCCGGCGACGTCGGCGCCGAGGTCTCGGCCTGCGAGCAGGCCACCGCGCTCGCACCCGGCTCGCCCGCGGCCTGGGCGCGGCTGGCGCACGCGCTGGCGCGCACGGACCGCGTGTCGGACTGCATCGCGGCCTGCGAGCGCGCGCTCGCACTGGCCGACGACGCCGAGGTGCGCGACCTGCTGGCGCAGGTCGCCCGGCTCGCGCCGCGCGAGCTCCACGCCGCCTGACGGCGCACCGGGGCCCGCCGGGGCGTAACGTCCACGCCGGGATGGGCCGGGTCGCGCGCTGGACCGTCGGGCTGCTGGTCGCGGGAAGCATGCTCCCGGCCGGCGCGGGCGCCCAATCCTTCGCGCCGCGCTTCACCACCAACGACAACGGTGCGATCTGGGTCACCGGCAACACGCTGATGACGTGCCCGGACGCCGCGCCGAACTGCGCCGCGGCCCGCGCCGGGACCGCGTCCGGCGCCGCGCTGAACAACAACGCCTACGCGATGCAGTACGTGGACGTCGACGGCGGCCCGGCCACGTTCAACGCGTCAACCTCGACGTTCACCCCGCCCGCCGCCGACGAGGTCCTGTTCGCCGGGCTGTACTTCGGCGGGCGGCTGACCGCGGGCACCGGCGGCGCCGCGGCCCTGAACGCGGCGGCCCGCGCGAGCGTGCTGCTGCGCACGCCGGCCGGCGGCGCGTACGTGCCGGTGGCGGCCGCCGTGATCGACAGTCCGCAGGTGGCCGGCGCGTACGCCGGCTTCGCCGACGTGACCGCACTCGTGCGCACCGGCGGCGCCGGCGCGTACACGGTCGCGAACGTGCAGAGCGGGACGGGCCTGGACCGTTACGCGGGCTGGGCGCTGGTGATCGCCTACCGCGACCCCGCGCAGCCGCTGCGCAACCTGACCGTGTTCGACGGCCTGGCGTCGATCCAGCAGGGCGACCCGCCGCTGTCGATCCCGGTCAGCGGCTTCCGGACGCCGCAGTACGCGGCCGTCCGCACGTCGGTCGGGATCGTCGCCTACGAGGGCGACCGCGGCAGCTCCGGCGACCGGCTCGCGCTCAACGGGCAGCTGCTGGGCGACGCCGCGAACCCGCCGACGAACCTGTTCAACAGCTCGGTCGCGGCCGAGGGCGTGGACACGACCGGCGCGCGCACCCCCGGCTACGTGAACCAGCTCGGCTTCGACGCCGACCGGATCGTCGCCGACGGCGTGCTGCCCAACAACGAGACCAGCGCGACGTTCGAAGCCTCGACCACCCTCGACCAGTACCTGATCCAGGTGGTCACGTTCACGACCGCTCTGAGCTCGCCGCAGCTGGAGGTCGGCAAGACGGTCGCGGACCTCGACGGGGGCGACGTCGCGCCCGGCGACGCCCTGCGCTACACGGTCACGGTCCGCAACACGGGCGACGCGGGCGCGGCGGACGTCCGCATCGCCGACGCGGCGCCCGCGGGGACGTCGCTCGCGTCCCCCGCCCCCGGCGCGGTCGGGACGCTCGCGCCCGGGGAGAGCGCGACCGCCACGTTCGACGTGACGGTGGACGCCGGCGCGCCGGACGGGTACGTGATCCGCAACGTCGCGACCGCGAGCGGCGCCGGCGCGACGACCGGCCGGCCCGTCAGCGGCCGCTCGCCCGAAGTGACGGCGGTCGTGCGCCGTCCACCCGTCCTGCCGCCGCCGTTCGACGTCGAGGTCAAGCCGACCACGCCGGAGGCGGGAACGCCGGCGTCGCTGGACGTGACGGTGCACAACCGGCTCGACCACCCGATCCGCGACGTCGTCGTGACGGTCACGGTGCCCGGCGCCGATCTGCTCTCCGGCACCGCCGCCGGCCGCCGCTGCAGCGGCGGCGGCCGCGAGCTGCGCTGCCCGGTCGGCACGCTCGCGCCCGGCCAAGGCGCCACGGTGCGCCTGCGCGTGCGCGCCCGCCGGCCGGGGACGCTGCGGCCGGTCGTGACCGTGCGCGGGGACGGCGTCGCCGCCCAGCGCGTCACGGTGGTCGTGCGCGTGAAGGCGGGCCCGCCGCGGCTGACCGTGCGCAAGCGCGCGCTGAGCAGCTTCGGCCGGCCCGGCGGGCTCGTCCACTACCGGATCACGGTGCGGGCGGCGGCCAGCGGCGCCGCGGTGCGCGGCGTGCGCCTGTGCGACGAGCCCGGCGCCGGCCTGCGGCTGCTCGGCCCGCGCTGCCGGCGGCTCGGGACGCTCAAGGGCGGCCGCAGCGCTACGCGGACCGTCAGCGCGCGCGTGCTCGCGGCGTCCGGCACCGTCCGCAACGTGGCCCGCGTACGGGCGAAGAACGCCCGCGCCGCCGCGAGCGCCGCGACCGTGAAGGTCGCTCCCGCGACCGCGCACGCCTGCGCGGTTCGCTGCTAGTGCGTGGTGCGCAGCTCGTGCTCGGGCAGCAGCAGGGCGAGCACGAAGATCAGCGCCGCCAGCGGGACCATCGCGACGAACACGGTGTGCGTCGCGTGGGCGAGCCCGTGCACCACCTGCGCGGTCAATAGCGCGCCGAGGCCGGCGACGGCGAGGCTGCCGCCGAGCGAGCGGAAGAACTGGATCGCGGCGGTCGCGATGCCGATCTCGGCCCGGTCGACGCGGTTCTGGGTCGCGATCACGAACGTCTGGAACATCGAGCCCATGCCGAGGCCGACCACGGTCAGGTCGAGCGTCACCACCGTGCGCGAGGAGTCCTCGCCGAGCCGCGTGAGCAGCACGCAGCCGGCCAGGACCAGCAGGCTGCCGAAGACCGGGAACACCTTGTAGCGCCCGGTGCGCGAGATCAGCTGGCCGGAGGCCATGCTGGCCACCACCCAGCCGAGGCTGAGCGGGATCAGCACGACGCCGGAGCCGGTGGCGCTCGCGCCGAGCACGCGCTGGACGTACACCGGCACGTAGATCGTGATCCCGAACAGCACGCCGCCGATCAGCAGCCCGGCGGCGGTGGACACCGCGAACGTGCGACCGCGGAACAGCTGCAGCGGCAGCAGCGGCTCGACCACGCGCCGCTCGATCAGCCCGAACGCGACCACGCCGGCGACGCCGATCACGGCCGCGGCCAGCACCTCCGGCGAGCTCCACGCGTAGGTCGTCCCACCCCACGCGCTGGCCAGCAGCAGCGCGGTCACGCCCACGCTCAGCGCCAGCGCGCCCCCGTAGTCGATGCTGTGCGCCCGCGGCACGTGCGTGATCCGCATCGTCCGCACGACCACGAACAGCGCGGCGATCCCGAGCGGCAGGTTGATCAGGAAGATCCAGCGCCAGCTGGCGCTGTCGGTCAGCGTCCCGCCGAGCAGCGGGCCGGCGACCGCCGCCGTCGCCCACATCGCGCCGATGTAGCCCTGGTAGCGGCCGCGCTCGCGCGGAGAGAAGAGATCGGCGATCGCGGCCTGGCTGAGCGGGATCAGCCCGCCCGCGCCGATGCCCTGCAGCGTGCGGAACGCGATCAGCTCGCCCATGCTCTGAGCCAGCCCGCAGAGCGCGCTGCCGGTCAGGAAGACGCTGATCGACACCACGAACAGCCGGCGGCGGCCGTAGAGGTCGCTGAGCTTGCCGTAGAGCGGGACCGTGACCGTCGTCGAGAGCAGGTACGCGGTGACCACCCAGCTGAGGTCGTCGAAGCCCTTGAGGTCGTCGGCGATCTCCGGCAGCGCGGTGGCGACGATCGTCTGGTCGAGCGCGGCCAGCAGGGTCGCGAGCATGATCGCGCCGAACGCGACCAGGATCTGACGCTGCGAACGCGGTTCGGTCGTCATCGAACGATTACGGTAGTGACCTGGTGCGCGGCATCCTGGAGCGGTTCGACGGCTGGCAGCGGCGGCACGCGATCGCCGCGGTGCCGATCGCGGTCGCGAAGAAGTACGGCACCGACCGCGTCGCGAACCTCGCCGCGCTGGTCGCGTTCTACGCGTTCTTCTCGCTGTTCCCGCTGCTGCTCGCGTTCACCTCGATCCTCGGCTTCGTGCTCGACGACAACCCGGAGCTGCGCGCGGACGTGGTCGACTCGGCGCTGGCGCAGATCCCGGTCATCGGGCCGCAGCTCGGCGATCAGGTGCAGCCGCTGAGCGGCAGCGGCGTCGCGCTCGCGGTCGGCCTGATCGGCGCGCTGTGGGCCGGGCTGGGCGTGACGCTGGCGCTCGGCCGCGCGTTCGCGGCGATCTGGAACGTGCCGCGGCTCGAGCAGCTCAACGGCGTCAAGGCACGGCTGCGCGGGCTCGCGGTGCTGGCCGTGCTCGGCGTGACGCTGATCGCGTCGACCGCGGTCACCGGGCTGGCGATCGGCGGCGGCATCGGGCCGGGCGCGCAGCGCGTCGCCGCGGTGCTGGTCTCGCTGCTGGTCAACGCGATCTCGCTGCTGGCGACGTTCGCGCTGCTCTCCGTGCGGCCGCGGCACCCGCGCTCCGTGCTGCCCGGCGTCGCGCTGGCCGCGGTCGGGCTGCTGGGAATGCAGACGCTGGGCGGCTGGTACGTCGAGCTCACGGTCTCCGGCGCGAGCGCCACCTACGGCACGTTCGCGCTCGTGATCGGCCTGCTCTCGTGGCTGCTGCTGGGCGCGAACCTGCTGCTGGCGGCCGCGGAGATCAACGTCGTGCTGCGACGGCGGCTCTGGCCGCGGGCGCTCACCGGCGAGCTCGAGCCGGCCGACCGCGCGGCGCTGCGCCAGGCGGCCGAGGCGACGCGCGGGGACCGCCGCCAGCACATCGCGGTCACGTTCCACGACGACTTGCCGGAACCCTGATGCAAAAGTTTTAACAACTACGCGGCGTAGCAGGTAGGTTCGGCGCGTCACGCGTCCGAAGTGAGGAGAGAGGGAATGAGCGCGCTGCGCGCCGCCGTGCTGACGTGGATCGCTGTCGCTGCGCTCGCCGCTCCGGCCGCGAACGCCGCCGGGCGTGCCGATCGCACGCCCGCGATCGCCGCCGAGCTGAACGCCGCCAAGCCACGCAACGTGGCGATGCTGCTGCTGGACGGGTTCGACCACCAATTGATGACCGCCGCCCGGGACTACGAGCTCGGCGCCGACGGCCGGTTCTTGATGGACGCGCTGCCGTTCTGGGGCAACGTGACCACGCACGGCCTGCTGCCCGGCCCGGGGCCGGTCTACGGCATCAACTACGTCAATGACTCGGCGGCGACCGCGAGCGCGTGGTCGACCGGGCACAAGACGATCGAAGGGCGGCTCAGCCAAGGGCCGAGCACCGGCCTGAGCACGCCCGGCCAGGACTACGAGACCGTGATGCAGCTGGCCAAGGCGGCCGGCAAGCGGACCGCGAACATCACCGACGTCGACGTCACCGACGCGACGCCGGCGGCGATGGGCGCGTCGATCAACAACCGGTCCTGCCAGGGGCCGGGCGACATGGGCTCCTGCTCCGCGGCGCGCAAGGCCAACGGCGGCAAGGGGTCGGTCGCCGAGCAGCTGGTGGACAACGGCATCGACGTGATCCTGGGCGGCGGCCGCGCGCGCTTCCAGCAGAACGTCGACGCGGGCGGGACGCTGCTGGCGCGGGCGACCGGCACGCTCGGCTACCGCGACGTGGGGACCAAGCAGGAGCTGGCCGCGCTCGGCTCGCTCGACGGCGGCCCGGTGCTGGGCCTGTTCGCGAGCGGCTACATGGCCACCCGCTACCAGCCGCTGGTCGCGACCGCGTCCGGCAGCGGATCGACGTCCTACCGCTGCCAGCCGCAGGACCGCGGCAATCAGCCGACGCTGGCCGAGATGACGGCCAAGGCGCTCGAGCTGGTCGACAACCCGAACGGGTTCTTCATGCAGGTCGAGAGCGCGCAGACCGACAAGGGCGCGCACGACGGCAACGTCTGCGGGTCGCTCGGGCAGGTGCTGGCGGCCGACCAGGCGCTGGCCGTGCTGCTCGACTACCAGCGCGCGCATCCGGACACGCTGATCGTCGTCACCGCCGACCACGGGCACGCGACGCAGATCGTGCGCCCCGGCGAGGCGAAGGTGTACGCGACGCTGCAGACCGCTGACGGCAACCCGCTGCGCGTGGGGTACAGCACGTCCACGTCCGGGCAGTGGCACACGGGCACCCAGGTGCCGATCGCCGCCAAGGGGCCGCAGGCGGCGAACGTCAGCGGGACGATCGACCAGACCGACCTGTTCGACATCCTGCGCGGGCTGCCGGAGGCCGGCGCCGACGCGGTCGCCCCGGTCACCACCGCGGCGGTCTCGCCGGCCGCGGACGGGGTCGACGGCTGGCACCACGCCGGGCCGGTCACGGTGACGCTGAGCGCGACCGACGAGGGCGGCTCCGGCGTGGCCCGGACCGAGTACCGCGTGGGCGGCGGCACGTGGACGGAGTACACCGCGCCGGTCTCGCTGCCGGCGACGGCGACGGTCGAGTTCCGGTCGGTCGACCGCGAGGGCAACGTCGAGGCCATCCGCTCCGTGGCGGTCAAGATCGACGGCGCCGCGCCGGTGACGACCGCGGAGCCGAGCGGCGGCGCCTACACCGAGCCGGTGCGGGTGACGCTGACCGCGACCGACGGGGACGGGTCCGGCGTGGACCGCATCGAGTACCGCCTGGACGGCGCCGACTGGGCCACGTACGGCGGGCCGTTCACGGTCTACACCAACGGCGACCACCGCGTCGAGTACCGGGCCGTGGACCTGGCCGGCAACGTGGAGACGGCGCGCGTCGTCACGTTCTCCACCAGCGGGCTGGACGGGCCGCCGGAGTCCTGCCTGTCGCCGATCAGCGACGAGTTCGAGGGCAGCACGCTCGATCCCAAGTGGCAGATCCTGCGTTCGGCGCCGGAACGGCTGGCGGTGACCGGCGGCAAGCTGCAGATCCGCTTCGACGGCACCAGCGCGGACATGAACGGGTCGACGCGGACCGCGACCAACCTGCTCATGCAGCCGGCGCCGACCGGCGGGCCGTGGACGGCCACGACCGAGATCGACATGTCCGACGCCAAGCAGCAGAGCAACCAGGCCGGGTTCCTGCTCTGGCAGTCGGAGGGGCCGCCGAACGACGCCAACCGCTTCGCCAAGGTGACCGTTAACGCGCGCACGACCGACACCAGCGCGCCGTCGCGGCCGTCGTGGTGGGCGGAGCGGCAGCTGACCGTCGCGGGCTCGACCAGCGGTCAGGGCAACGGCAACAGCGGCTACGTCGCCGGGCTGGTGCCGGACACCGTGTACCTGCGGCTGGCGTCCAGCGGCGGCACGGTGCAGTCGATCCGCACGCTGTACTCGCTCGACGGCGAGACCTGGACGGAGTTCCTGACGCCCTTCACGGTCGACACGTCGACGCTTCCGCTGCAGATCGGCCTCGGGCTCTACCGGGGCGAGAACAACCCGACCGGGTCCGCGCGCTTCGGCTACTTCCGGGTGTGCGACTTCGCGCTCGACGCCCTGGCGCCGCGGACGACGCTCGCCGCGCCTGACGCCGACGGGTCCGACGGCTGGCACGTGACCACGCCGGTCCCGGTGTCGCTGTCGGCTTCCGACGGCGAGGGCGCGGGCGTGGCCCGGACCGAGTACCGGATCAACGGCGGCGCGTGGACGACGTTCAGCGCGCCGTTCCCGGTCGCCGAGGAGCGCGTGAACGCGGTCGACTACCGGTCGGTCGACCTGGCCGGCAACACCGAGCCGGCGCGGACGGCGGAGGTCAAGATCGACGTCACGGCGCCCTCGTCGTCGCTGACGCTGTCGCCGGCGGCGCCCGGCGCGGGCGGGACGTACACGACGCCCGTGACCGCGCGGCTGGCCGGCAGCGACGCGACGAGCGGCGTCGCGCGGCTGGAGTACCGGGTCGACGGCGGCGAGTGGACCACGTACGCGGCCGACGCGCCCCCGGTGTTCACGGCGCTGGGGACGGTGGCGATCCGCCACCGCGCGGTCGACGTCGCCGGCAACGTCTCGCCGGCGTCCGATCCGGTGACGTTCACGATCGCGAAGCCACCGGTCGAGGTCGTCGATCCGGAGCCGACGCCGGAGGCGAGCGCGACGCCGACGCCGACGCCGGAGGCGACCGCCACGCCGGCGCCGTTCTCGGGTCCGCCCGCCGGGCCGCCGGCGGGCGACCAGGGCGGGGCGGCCGGGCCGGCCGTCTCGACCGCCGTGCGTCCGCGGGCGAAGGCGGCGCGCGGCGCGGTGGCGGTGACGCTCTCCTGCCCGCGCGGCGCGACCTGCTCGGGCACGATCCGGCTGCAGATCAAGGTGCGCAAGCGGACGGTCACGGCCGGCAAGGCGAGCTTCAAGCTGGCCGGCGGCGCGTCGCGCACGGTCAAGGTGAAGCTCAACGCCGCGGCACGTTCGCAGCTGCGCCGCGGCGCGCTCAAGGTGACCGTGGTCACCTTGGCCGACGCGGCGAGCGGCAAGCCGAAGACCTACCGCGCGACGGTGCGCGTGAAGAAGTAGGCCGCGCGGGGCGCGCCCGGGCCGAGCCCGGGCGCGCCGCGCGAGGGGCGCGCCGCGCGAGGGGCGGCGCCCGCCCCTCGCGGGCGCCCGCCCTTCGCCGGCGCCCGCTCCTCGTGGGCGCCCGCTCCTGGCGCCCGCCCCTCGCCGGCGCCCGGTCCGCGGCTCAGCGCCCGCAGGTGCGGTACGTGCGCTTGTCGGTGATCAGCTTCCCGCGCGTCGTGCGCAGCTTGACCGTGACGGTCACGGTCGGGGCCGTGACGCCGTGCAGGTCGACGGTCGCCTTGCGCGCCTTGCGCGAGAGCGTGCGGGTCTTGCGGCCGGTGACGGCGAGCTTGACGCTGCGCGCCTTCACGCCGGCCGGGACCCGGAACGTCAGCTTGATCACGCGGCGGCTGACGCACGTGTCGGTCTTCGCCGGCGTCGAGCTGCCGGGGCCGGCCGGCGGGACCGGGGTCGGCGTGGGCGTGGGCGTGGGCGTGGGGGTGGGCGTCGGGGTCGGGGTCGGGCCCGGCGGCGGCGCGTCGTCGGCGGTCACGTCGACCGTGCCGGTCTCGGTCGTGCGCTGGTCGAACGCGTCCGCGGACGTGACGCTCACCGTCTTGGCGCCGGCGGTCGTGAACTGGTGCGAGACCGAGGTGCCGGTGGCGGTGCCGCCGTCGCCGAAGTCCCACGTCGTCGTCCCGAGCGCCGACCAGACGTCGAACGGGGAGACGCTGAACGCGGCCGGCGCGGCGGTCGTCGCGGCCGCCGGGATCGAGAGGCTGCGCAGCTGCGGGCCGGCGTTGTCCTCGGCGACCGCCTTCACGACGCCGGACGGCGCGGCGGTCAGCAGCACGTTGCCCTCGCCGTCGGCGCTCGCGGTCGGGTAGCCGTTGCCGAGGCCCGTGGCGTCGATCAGCGTGTCCCAGGTCCCCCCGGGCCGGCGGGTGGCGTAGCTGGTGACGAAATGGCTCGTCTCGTCGACGGCGCGCGCCGCCACCACGAACGTGCCGTCGCCGCCCACCGCGATGCTGGGCACGTCGGAGTATGCGACGCCGAGCGAGACCGGCGTCGACCAGGTGCCGTCCGCGTCGCGCGTCGTCACCTTCTGCTGGTACTCGGCGCTGCCGCCGACGCTCACCCCCTCCGCCCAGGCCGCGGCGGCGGTGCCGTCGTCGGCGACGGCGAGCACCGGCCCGTAGTAGTTGAGGCCGCCGTCGACCGAGACCTTCTCCGGCGTGCTCCACGCCCCGCCGAACGTCGTGCGGCGGGCGGTCATCTGCTTCATGCCGCCGGCCCAGAGCAACGTCGTGTCACCGCCCGCGGTCGTCGCGATCCGGGGCCCGGACCCGGCGGCCCCGGACACGTCGGTCGCCGACGACCAGGTGCCGCCCGCCGGCCGGGTCGCCGCCAGGATGCGGTAGTCCGGGCTCGAGCCGGCCCAGGCCACGGTGACGTTGCCGTCGCCGTCGATCGCCACGGTCGGGCTGGAGGCCGTCGAGGAGGGGATCGTCTCGGGCGTGCTCCACGCGCCGGCGGCGCTGCGCTGCGCCGCGTGCAGCACGGAGCTCTCGCCCCACACCGCGGCCACCTCGCCGCTCGCGCCGACCGCCAGCGCGGACACGCCGCTCGCGCCGACACCCACACTGGAGAGCTGCTCCGGCGCGCTCCACGTGCCGCCGGCGGGGCGGCGGGCGGTCATGACCCGGTTCGGCCCCGGCATCGGCAGCGGCATGGCGCTCTCGTCGAGCTCGTACTCGCTCCACAGCGCGGTGGCGTTGCCGTCCCGGTCGATCACGAGCTGATGCGCGCCGACCATGTAATCGGGCGTGCTCAGCTGCTCGGCCGCGCCCCAGTCCCCGGCGGCGGGCCGCACGCTGACCTGCAGGCCGGCGTCGTCGGTCCAGTCGACGGCGGCGTCGCCGTTGGCGCCGGACGCGGCGTGCGGAAAGCTGCCGATGGAAGTGGAGAGCGTGTCGGCCGGCCGCAGCGCGGCGCCGGCGATGGACGCGGAGAAGACGACGAGAGCGGCGCTGGCCGCGGTCGTGAGAGCAAGGCGGTATGGCCAAGAGACGGACATGCTCCGTTTCGTCGGCTGCTCCGCGCCGACTTGGAACGACGCCGTCAGATTCTCGACGGCGTCCGCGGCGGCGCGTACCCTGCTCGAACGCATGCGCTTGATCGTTGCCCGCTGCTCCGTCGACTACACCGGCCGCCTCACGGCCCACCTCCCGGAGGCGCTGCGGCTGATCATGCTCAAGGCCGACGGCAGCGTCCTCGTGCACGCGGACGCGGGCGGGTACAAGCCGCTGAACTGGATGACGCCGCCGACCGCGGTGATCGAGCGCGACGACACGATCGTCGTGCGCAAGGTCAAGGGCGACGACCAGCTCGAGATCACGCTGCACGAAGTCGTCTCCGACGTCACGCACACCATGGACTTCGACGCCGACCGGCTCTCCAAGGACGGCGTGGAGGCCGATCTGCAGGTCGCGCTCGCCGACGCGCCGCACCACTGCGGCGAGGGCTTCCGGCTGGTGCGCCGCGAGTGGCCGACGGACATCGGGCCCGTCGACCTGATGTGCCGCGACGAGCAGGACGGCTGGATCGCGGTGGAGATCAAGCGGATCGGCACGATCGAGGCCGTCGAGCAGCTCTCGCGCTACCTGGAGCGGATCCGGCTGGACCCGGGCAAGGCGGACTGCCGCGGCGTGCTGGCGGCGCAGACGGTCAAGCCGCAGGCGCGTGTCCTGGCCGAGTCGCGCGGGCTGGCGTGGGTCGAAGTCGACCTGGCCGAGCTGCGCGGCGAGCGCGAGCCCGCGCTGACCCTCTTCAGCTGAGCTCAAGCTCGCGCGCGCGGCGCCGATCCGAGGGGCGTGCGCACGTTCACCCTCGCCGTCGCGGTCTGCGCGACGCTCGCCGTCACCGCCGCGCCGGCCGCCGCCGCGAAGCCCACCTGCTCGCGCAAGGCGACCGCGACGGCCGGGTCCGTCGTCGACCTGACCCGCAGCACGCAGGCCGCGGACGGGACCTGGCAGCTTCCGCAGGACAGCGTCCAGCGCCTCGACGACATCTCGATCTACGGCGCGACCAGCGCGCTGACGGTCGCCTACGCGGGCGTGACGTACCGGTTCCAGGCGGGCGCGATCTTCGCCCTGGACTGCGCCGGCGCGCGCCCCGCGATCGAGCTCGGCACCGGGACCGTGACCGCGACGGGCGCCGTGTCGGCGCCCGAGGGCCGCTGGGCCCCGGCCGCGTCGAGGAGGATGACGATGCGGGTCACGCGCACGCCGAAGGGCGAGCCGACGCTCGACCGGATCCTGGCGAACGGGCCCGACGTGCTCGAGCTCGGGACGGTGACGGTCGCCACGACCGCCGGGCGCGGCTACCTCGACGTCACGCCGACGGTCGGCGCCCAGGCCGGGACCCGCCGCCGGGCGCGCGGCGGGACCTTCACGTCGACCGCCGTGCACGGCAAGCGGATCACGGGCACGGCGACGTTCGTCGGGCTCGCGCCTAGCGCCTGACCTTCGTCAGCCGGCCGCCGGCGGCGGCGGTCCGCCCGTCCGCGCCCTT
This sequence comes from Solirubrobacter sp., assembly GCA_035555675.1. Lineage (GTDB taxonomy): Bacteria > Actinomycetota > Thermoleophilia > Solirubrobacterales > Solirubrobacteraceae > Solirubrobacter. The sequence goes on from DATMGH010000060.1 coordinate 115,252, forward strand.
CGCGGCCAGCGCGACCTTCAGCGCGCCCTTGCGCAGCCGCTTGAGGCCCGCCTTGCTCACCTTCAGCGAGACCGTCGCCGTCCTGCCCGGCTTGACCGTGAACGCGGCCTTCCCGAGCTTGACGGTGACCCGCTTGCGGCCCTTCTTGACGACGGTCGTCAGCGTGAGCGTGCCGCGGCAGCCGCCCGGCTCGCTCGCGGGGCAGCTGACCGGCACGGCCAGCGCGCCCTTCTTGAGCTTGGCCGGCAGCTTGCCGAGCTTGATCCACGGCTTGACGACCGGCGCGGACCCGCCGCCGCCGCCCGGCGCGCCGCCGCCGCCCGGGACGCCGCCGTCGCCACCCCCGCCGCCGTCCGGCTGGGTCGTCGCGCAGTCCACCGCGCCGCCCCGCGCGTCCGCGCGGTCCGCGGCCTGCAGGTTGCCGGCGAAGTCGCGCGCCTGGACGTCGAAGCGGTACGTGTGCCCGGCCGCCGCCGGGTAGCGCGCGGACGTGGCGGTGACGCCCATCCGCCACGGCGTCCAGGCGCCGCCGTCGATCGACGCCCACACGTCGTAGGACGCGACCCCGGACGCGGCGTCGCTGCCCGCCCAGCGCACGTCGACCCCGTCGCAGGCCCCGGTGACGCTGGTCACGGCTCCGGTCGGCGGCACGTCGTCGATCAGGTTCGACCACACGTTGGTCACGATCGGCGCGTTCGTGTCGAAGACGATCGACGCGCTGCCGGCGATCGTCGTGCCGGTGGCGATCCCCGCCCTGGGCGCGACCGAGTACGCGACGCTGCCCTCGCCCGCGGGCGGCAGGAACCCGGCGGTCACGTCGCCGGTGAGCGCCAGCGTGCGCGGGTCGAGCGACGTGAACGTCCAGACGGCCGTGCTCCCGGTCAGCTTCGCCTCCACACGCACCAGCAGGTAGGTGCCGAGGTCGACGACCTTGGTCCAGCTCGTCACGCCGGCGGGCGGCGCGAGCACCTGGCCGGCGAGCGCGATCGGCCCGAGCGCGAACGTCGACAGGTCGACCGTGGCCGGGTCCAGCACGTCGGTGACGGTGACCGTCTGCGCCGGCGCGCTCGCGGCCGGCAGGTTCTGGAAGCCGACGGTGTAGTCGAGCCGGCGGTCCGAGCGCACGGCGTGCAGCGCGCCTCCGCCCTGCGTCCCGTACTTCTCGTTCGGGTCGAAGGACTGCAGCAGCTCCTTGATGTACTTGCTCGGGACGTAGTTGCCGTTCTTGTCGTACTCGGGCTCCGGGATCGTGTCGCGCTCGTTGCAGAGCTGCGCGAGCCAGAGCATCTGGTACTCGTCGTCCTGGAGCAGGTCGAAGCCCCACTTCGGGTTGGCGATCTGATCGAGGATCCCGGTCTTGCCGCCCAGCAGGCGCCGCTCCCAGGCACCGCTCATCACGGCGTCCAGCACCTGCAGGTGCGGCCCGTAGCCGAGCCCGGCCTTGTCGGCCGCCGACGTCAGGCCCTTGAGCACGACGGCGCCGTCCGCGAGGCGGTTGAGGTCGGCGAACTCCTGCTGGTCGAGCAGGCCCTTCTGGAGCAGGCAGTCGGTCAGCCGGCGGCGGTCGATCGAGAGCTCGTAGGCGCCCTCGAGCTCCTGCAGCGGCCCCGAGATCTTGAACTCGCCGCCGTTGAAGTCGACCGTGAGCAGGCCCTGCGTCGGGTCGCCCGCGACGCGCCGCGCCTTGGCCGGCGCGAGCGCCTCGGCGATGTCGCCGCGGAACGTCCAGCGCGTCCCGCTGTGCGTGACCGCCGGGGCGGCCCCGGAGGCCGCGCCTTCCGCGTAGCGCAGGGTCAGCGACCCGGACGGGCTGAACGTCATGCGCGACGCGAACCGCTCATCCGCGCCCGGCGTCAGCGCCGTCGCGGACGCGAGCGTGCGCACGTCGGTCAGCGCGGGTGCGGCCTCGCCGAAGTGCATCGACGCCTGCAGCGAGAGCTTCGTATGGCCGGGGATCGTCGTCGTCGGCGTGTAGCCGATGCGGACGTACGCGTTGGCCCCCGCGGGGATCCGCCCGACCGACACGGTCACGCTGCGCCCGGCGACGCCGTCGGAGACGGTGTAGCTCGCGCCGGGCGGCAGGTGATCGACCGCGAGCTCCGCGCCCGCCGGATAGCCCGAGAAGCGCAGGAACGCGGGCCGCGACGCGCCCTTGCCGACGTTGCCGTAGTGCAGGTAGTCGGAGCTGACCACGCCGCCGCGCGCGTACGGCGCGACCACCGCCTGCACGAACGGCTGCGCCGCGCCCGTCGTCGCCTGGATGTCGACGTTGCGGTAGCGGAACGTCGTGTCGGCGAAGTTGAACAGCTGCAGCTGCCAGTTCGGCGACGGCTTGAGCCCGGCCGTGTCGACCACCACCGTCGCCGACAGGCCGTCGTCGGACCCCGTGTAGCTGAGCGCGGGGACGATCGTCTCGTCGCCCGGCAGCCGCAGCCGCGCCGTCACGCGGCTCGTCAGCCCCGCGCCGCGCAGCGTCAGCGTGACCGGCCCGCCGTTGCCGAGCACGTTTGGCGCGACGCTGGCGAGGTCCGTGTCGTCGTTGAGGATCGTCCCCGTCCCGTCCGCGCGCGCGATCGGGACGTTGACCGGGTGGCTGAGGTGGATCTGGAACGTCTCGTCGGGCTCGGGCGTGCCGTCCCCGTACGTCTGGATCGCGACCGTCTTGCGCGTCTCGCCGGCGGCGAACGTCAGGTCCCCGGACTGCGGCTGGCTGGCCGTGCCGTAGCCGTAGTCGGCGTTGGCGGCCGCCGCCGAGCCCACCTCGCGCAGCGCCCAGTGCACCGCGGCGGTGCCCGCGCCGGAGGAGCGCGTGACCGTGAACACGGCGTTCTCGCCCTCGCGCACCGTGACGTCGTCGATGCTCAACGACGACGTGCCGCCCGGCACGGTCACGTCGGCGCCGTCGAGCTCGTAGACCGGCGCGTAGCCGCCCGTGACGGTGGCGAAGCGGCCGCTGCGGAAGTGCGGGGTGTACGGCAGGTTCGCGATGCGGACGACCTGGTAGGTCTGCCCGGCCGGCGGCGACGACGCCGCGACGTCCAGCGCGCCCGCGAGCTTGACGTCGCCGCCGACCGCCAGCCCGCCGCCGCTCGCCGCCAGCCGCACCCGCAGCGTGCCGCCCGCGGTCTGGACGTAGTCGCCGCCGGCGATCTGGCTCGGGTCCCAGTAGCCGCCGTAGGAGAGCTCGAGGTGGGTCGCGCCCGGCAGCGGGGCGACCACGCCGCCCGAGTTGAGGACCTTCGCCGCCCGGACGCGGCCGGCGCCGGTCAGCGTGCCGCCGGCCAGCGTCAGGCCCGGGTCGGTCGCCGTGTACGGATCGCCGACCGTCAGCATCGTGCCGGCGTCGACCGTGAGCGTCCCGCCGCTCTGCATCGTCGGCGGCAGCGTGAGGTCGTGCGCGACCTGCAGCGTGCCCTTCTGGACGAACGCCTTCGGGTCCTTGTAGCTGGTCCCCGGCGCGTACTGGCTGGCCCAGATCTCCGACGGCTGCGCCACGTCGGCGTCGGCGCGGATCAGCCCCTCGTTGGTCAGCTTCGCGCCGTCGTAGAGGTTGATCCGCGCGCCGACCTGGTTGTCCGCCCCCGGGGCCGGGTCCCTGGCGAACGCGATCGTGCCGCGGTTCGTGTACGACTGACCGGCCGGGACGTCCAGCCGCACCCAGTCGCTGCCGCGATCCTCGAGCCGGACCGTCCAGTTCGGCCCGATGTCCGCCGCCAGCTTGGCCAGGCCCCACCGGACGGCGACGACGCCGCTGCCGCCGGTGACCCGCAGCGCGCCCTGGCGCAGGACCGGCGGCGTGCCGGTGAACGCGCCGCCGGTCGCGGCCAGCACGTCGGCCGGGTTCCAGAACGTCACCGTGCCCTGGTTGGCGAACGTGCCGGCGGTCTGCCGGAGCGTCGTGCCCCAGCCGGAGTCGAAGTCCAGCGCGACGCCGGCGGCGACCGTGACCGTCCCGCTGTTCGTCCACGTGCCCGCCTGCCCGGACGTGGTGCTGCGCAGCGGGCTGTCGAGCTGGATCGTGCCCGCGTTGACGACGTCGCCGTTGATGACGCTGGAGCCGTCGGCGCCCTGCGCGGTGCGCAGCGTGCCGCGGTTGGTCAGC
>DATMGH010000061.1:0-39232 GCA_035555675.1 Solirubrobacter sp.
GCCGCGGAGCCGCTCTACGTCCTCGTCGACACCGCGATCGTCGGTCACCTCGGCACCACGCAGCTCGCGGCGCTCGCGATCGCGGCGACCGTGATGTCGACCGCGTTCACGATCTTCAACTTCCTCACCTACGGCACGACCGCCCAGGTCGCCCGCTTCCACGGCGCCGGCCAGAACCACCAGGCGGCCGCGCTCGGCTCCCAGGCGCTGTGGCTCGCGCTCGGCATCGGCCTCACGCTGACCGCGATCCTCGAGCTGACCGCGCCCGCGCTGGTCACGCTCATGGGCGGCACGGACGACGTCAAGGACGGCGCGATCGTCTACCTGCGCATCTCCGCCCTCGGCGCGCCCCTGTTCATCCTCGCCAGCGCCGCCCAGGGCTACCTGCGCGGCATGGGGGACCTCAGGACCCCGCTCTTCATCCTCGTCGCCGCGCACATCGTCAACGCGAGCCTCGAGCTGCTGTTCGTGTACGGCTTCGGCTGGGGCCTGAAGGGCTCCGCGTGGGGCACCGTGATCGCCCAGGCGGCGATGGCGGGCGCGTTCTTCGCCGTCCAGTACCGCGCCGGCCTCGAGCGCCCGCACCCGCACAAGATGCACCCGCTGATGCGGATCGGCTCGGAGATCGCGGTCCGCACGACCGCGCTGACCGGCTCGTTCTTGGTCGGCTCCGCCGTGCTCGCCCGGATCGGCGCGGCGTCGCTGGCCGCACACCAGGTCGCGTTCCAGCTGTGGGTCTTCCTGGCGCTCGTGCTGGACGCGATCGCGATCGCCGGTCAGGTGATGGTGGGACGGATGCTGGGCGCGAGCCAGGCGGCCGACGCCCGCGCGGCGGCGGTCCGGATGATCGCCTGGTCGGTCGCGGTCGGCGCGGTCTTCGGCGGGATCCTGCTCGCGCTGGGCGACGTCGTCCCGGACCTGTTCACCAACGACCCCGCGGTGATCGCCAAGGCGGACGAGATCTGGCCGCTGTTCGCGCTGATGATGCCGTTCAACGGCGCCGTCTTCGCGCTCGACGGCATCCTGATCGGCGCCGGCGACACGCGCTTTCTGATGTGGGGAATGCTGGCCGCGGCGGCCGTCTACGTCCCGATCGTGCTGCTCACGCTGCACCACGATTGGGGCATCACCGGCGTGTGGTGGGGCCTCGTCGCGCTGATCGCCGTGCGGCTCGTCACGTGCGGCGCACGGTTCGCCGGAACACGCTGGGCGTTGACAGGCGCGCCGGCGTGACTACCCTAGACGCGCCCATGTCGCGACGGATCGCCCTCATCACCACTCTGCTCACTCTTGCGCTGGCCGCTCCGGCCGCGGCCCAATCGGGCGCGTTCGGCCCGCTGCCGCCCGCGGCGGCGACGCCGACGCCCGCGATGACCACGACGCAGAGCGTCGACGACGGGTCGACCGACCGGACGATCCTGTTCGTGGTCGGCGGCGCGCTGATCATCGGCTTCCTCGTGATGGGCTGGTTCATCATGCGCGACGCCCGCGGCGCCGCGCGCGAGCCCGAGTACGCCGGCTCGGGCCTGCGCGACGACGGTCCGCACAAGCACAAGAAGCAGGCCAAGGCGAAGGCGCGCGCGAAGACCCGCGCGCAGAAGAGCGCCCGCAAGGCGCACCGCAAACGCTAGGGCCGCACCACCCGGTCACGCACGTGCAGCACCGCGCGTGAGCGCGGCAGCTCGGTGAACGGGCGCGAGAAGCCCTCCCACGCGTAGGACCCGCGGTAGTCGGCGAACCGCGCGACGTCGCCGCCGCGCAGGAAGATCAGCAGCTCGCCGCCGTCGATCGTGTCGATCCCGGTCCACTCCCGCCCGAGCCGCTTCGAGATCGCCGCCCGCGGCGTCCCCGGCTGGACGATCAGCACGCGGTCCCAGTCGAAGCCGGCGACCTGGTCGAGCCGCACCTCCGGCTGGGTCGCGATCGCCCGCGTGATGTTCTCCGACAGCATCAGGTCGGACTGGATCGCGCCCTCGTCGCGCGCCAGCACGACGACCACGACCAGCACGGCGAGGCACAGCGCGAAGGCGCCGGCGACCAGGGCGAGGACTCGGCCGAATTGCACATGCATAGACTCACACGCCGTGCCGCCGCACCGTCCCGTCCCCACGAATCCCGACTTCCCCGCCCTCGAGGAGCAGGTCCTCGAGCGCTGGCGCGAGCTCGACGTCTACCACGAGTCGCTGCGCCGCCGCGAAGGCGCGCCGCCCTACGTCTTCTACGAGGGCCCCCCGACGGCCAACGGCCGCCCGGGCTCCCACCACGTGCTGGCGCGCGTGTTCAAGGACGTGTTCCCGCGCTTCAAGACGATGCGCGGCTTCTACTCGTACCGCAAGGGCGGCTGGGACTGCCACGGCCTGCCGGTCGAGATCGCGGTCCAGGAGCAGCTCGGGATCGAGTCCAAGGACCAGATCGAGGAGTACGGGATCGCGGCGTTCAACGCCCAGTGCCGCGCGTCCGTGTTCGAGTACCTCGAGGACTGGACGCGGCTGACCGAGCGGATCGGCTACTGGGTCGACCTCGAGCACCCGTACCGCACGCTCGACACCGACTACATCGAGTCCGTCTGGTGGGCGCTCAAGCAGCTGTGGGACCGCGACCTGCTCTACGAGGGCTTCAAGGTCGTGCCGTACTGCCCGCGCGACGGCACGTCGCTGTCCAGCCACGAGGTCTCCCAGGGCTACGAGGACGTCGAGGATCCGAGCGTCTACGTCCGCTACCCGGTCACGCAACCCGCGGGCGCGCTGCAGGCCGGCGACGTCCTGCTCGTCTGGACGACCACGCCGTGGACGCTGGTCTCCAACGCCGCCGTCGCCGTCGACCCGGACCTCACGTACGTGCGGACGTCGGAGGGCTACGTCCTGGCCGAGGCGCTCGCCGCGCGGGTGCTGGGCGAGGACGTTGCGATCGCCGCCCGCTTCCGCGGCGCCGAGATGGTCGGCGCCGCCTACGAGCCGCCGTTCGGATTCATCCCGGCGTCCGAGTACGGCGACAAGGGCCACACGGTCCTGCCCGCGGACTTCGTGACCGCCGAGGACGGCACCGGCATCGTCCACACCGCGATCGCGTTCGGCGAGGACGACTTCCGCCTCGGCGCCGAGTTCGGCCTCAACGTCATCAACCCGGTCAAGGGCGACGGCACGTACGACGAGCGCATCGGCCCGTACGCCGGACGTTTCGTCAAGGACGCCGACCAGGACCTGATCGCGGACCTCCAGCGGCGCGGCCGTCTGTTCCGCGCCGAGACGATCCAGCACGCCTACCCGCACTGCTGGCGCTGCGGCACGCCGCTGCTCTACTACGCCAAGCCGACCTGGTACATCCGCATGTCCGCGGTCAAGGACCGGCTGCTGGCGGCCAACGAGACCGTCGACTGGCACCCCGAGCACATCAAGCACGGCCGCTTCGGGCGCTGGCTGGAGAACAACGTGGACTGGGCGCTCGGGCGCGAGCGCTACTGGGGTACGCCGCTGCCGATCTGGCGCAACGAGGCGGGCGAGGCGCTCGCGGTCGGCTCGTTCGAGGAGCTGCGCGAGCTCAGCGGCGTCGAGCTCGACGACCCGCACCGCCCGTTCGTGGACGAGATCACGATCCCGTCGCCGACCGGCGGCGAGCCGCTGCGCCGCGTCCCGGAAGTGATCGACGTCTGGTTCGACTCGGGCTCGATGCCGTTCGCCCAGTGGCACGCGCCGTTCGAGAACCAGGACGTCTTCGAGCAGCAGTTCCCGGCCGACTACATCTGCGAGGGGATCGACCAGACGCGCGGCTGGTTCTACAGCCTGATCGCGATCTCGACGCTGCTGTTCGACCGCAGCTCCTACAAGACCGTGCTCAGCCTCGGTCACCTCTCGGACCCCGACGGCAAGAAGATGTCGAAGTCGCTCGGCAACGTGGTCGCGCCGTGGGACGTGATCGACCGCCACGGGGCGGACGCGTTCCGCTGGTACTTCCTGGCCAGCAAGCTGCCGTGGGACGGCTACGGCTTCAACGTCGACACGGTCGGCGAGTCGCTGCGCCAGTTCCTGCTGCAGCTCTGGAACACGTACGGCTTCTACGTCCTGTACGCGAACGTCAACGGGATCGAGCCGGCGGACGTCGCGCCCGCCAACGACCTCGACCGCTGGGCGCTGTCGCGCCTGGCGGCGACGGTCGAGACCGTGACCGAGCGCCTGGAGGCCTACGACGCGACCCGCGCCGGCCAGGCGATCGCCGCGTTCGTCGACGACCTCTCCAACTGGTACGTGCGGCGCTCGCGCCGGCGCTTCTGGGACGGCGACCCGGCCGCGTTCTCGACGCTGCGCACCTGCCTGGTCACGGTGACCAAGCTGCTGGCGCCGTTCACGCCGTTCATCGCCGACGAGATCTACGACAACCTGGACGGCGCCGAGCCGTCCGTGCACCTGTGTGACTGGCCGACGGCGGGCGAGCGCGACACCGACCTCGAGTTCGCGATGGCGACGGTGCGCGAGACCGTGCGGCTCGGTCTGGCCGCGCGCGGGCAGGCCAAGTTGAAGGTCCGCCAGCCGCTGCGGGCCGCGGTGGTCGTCGCCGCGGGCGGCGAGCGGGCGGCGATCGAGCGCCTGGCCGCGCTCGCGCTCGAGGAGCTCAACGTCAAGGAGCTGCGCTACGTCTCCCAGGCGGACGAGCTGGGGTCCTACGAGGTCAAGCCGAACTACCGCGCGCTCGGCCCCCGCTTCGGGAAGCTGATGCCGCAGGTGGCGGCGGCCGTGGCCGCGCTCGAGCCGCCGCACGTCGCCTCCGCGCTGCGCGACGGCGGGCGCGTGGCGATCTCGGTCGACGGCCGCGACCACGAGCTCGACACGGACGACCTGATGCTGGCGCTCAAGCCGCTCGAGGGCTACCAGCTCGAGCGCGAGGGCTCGCACGCGGTGGCGCTGGAGCTCGAGCTCGACGACGAGCTGCGCCGTGAGGGCCTGGCCCGCGAGATCGTGCACGCGATCCAGAACGCGCGCAAGGGCGCCGGCCTGCAGGTGGAGGACCGGATCGAGCTGGCGCTCGGCGGCGACGCTGAGCTGCTCGACGCGGCGCGAGCGCACCAGGCCTACGTGGCGCGCGAGACGCTCGCGACCGCCGTCGGCTACGACGGCGGCGGCGAGCCGGTCCAGATCGAGGGCCGCGACCTCACGATCGCGGTAAAGCCCACCTAAAGGGGCCTGGCCCCTTTAGGGGACGTTTAGGCGAGCGCGGGCTCCAGCTCGGCCTCGATGCGCTTCCTGGGCATCGCGCCCTGGATGCGCTTGGCCTCCTGGCCGTTGCGGAAGAGGATCATCGTCGGGATCGCCAGGACCTGGTACTGAGCGGCGGTCTGCTGGTTGTCGTCGACGTTGAGCTTGACGATCCGCAGGTCGTCACGCCCGTCGGCGATCTCCTCCAGCGCGGGCGCCACGACGCGGCACGGGCCGCACCAGGGAGCCCAGAAGTCGACCAGCACCGGGGTGTCGCTCTCCAGGACGTCGGCCTGGAACGAAGTATCGGTGACGTCGGTGATCTTGCCTGCCATGGTGTCTGCCTCCGGAGGGGACTGGGGGTCGCTTCAAAAAGTATAGGAAGCCAACCACCCTGGAGTGAACCACGTCTCGATCGCCGCCGCGGCGATCAAGAGCGGGATCGCGATGGCGGTGGTGACGAGCGTCGCCGCCAGCAGCTCCGACCAGGCGCCGCGCGCCGCGGCCAGCGACCACGCGGCCAGCGGGAGGAAGAGCGCGAACAGCTCCGGCAGCGCGTGCGGGAGCAGCTTCACCAGCAGCAGCGCGGGCGAGATCCCGAGCGTGTGCGCCAGCGCCGCCGCTCCGATCCCCAGCGCGTACGCCTGCGTGCCGAGCGAGAACAGCGTCGCCAGGCTCACGAACACCAGCGCCGCGGTGCCGGCGTGGTCGTGCAGCGTCCGCAGCCGCCCGGAGTAGTCGCGGGCCGCGACCGGCAGCTGGGCCCCGGCGATGAACCCGGCCAGGCAGGCGAGCGCGTGCAGCGCCAGCACGAGCCCGTTGCGGTACAGCAGGAAGCCGAAGTCGTCCGCGGTTGCGGGGCGCGTGATGCCCGGGTAGGCGTGCCGGCCGGGATCCGGGATCGTGGTCGCCGCCACCACCCAGGTCAGCGCCAGCAGCAGCGCGGTCACGGCCAGCGAGCCGCGCGCCCAGCGCGCGAGCACGGGGCCGGGATGGGCGTGCCAGCGCGCCAGCGTGGCGCGCGTGTCGTCCCAGCCCTGGACGACGGCCAGCTCTTCAGCCTTCATGCGGTACTGGATCGGCAGGATGGCCGTCCACCGCAAGCGGGGGACGCCATCGCCGCGGCCCGAACCGCAGGGCCGGCACGCGCCAGGCCGCCTCGAGGGCGATCTGCGCGGACATCTTCGATTCGCCGATGCGGCGCTCGCGGAAGCGGATCGGCACCTCGAGCACGTCGAGGCCGAGCTGCAGCGCCCGCCAGGTCAGCTCGACCTGGAACGCGTAGCCCTGGGCGCCCGCGCTGCCGGCGTCGATCCGGCGCAGCGTCGTCGCGCGGAAGCACTTGAAGCCGCCGGTCAGGTCGCGGATGCCGACGCCCAGCGCGCGCCGCGCGTAGGCGCAGCCGGCGGCCGAGAGCACGCGCCGCTTGCGGTCCCAGTTCTCGATCCCACCGCCCGGCACGTAGCGCGAGCCGAGCACGAGGTCGACCCCGTCGAGCGCGGGGCCGACGAGCCGCGGCAGATCGGCGGGATCGTGGCTGAGGTCGGCGTCCATCTCGACCACGAAGTCCGCGCCCGCCTCGAGCACGCGCGCGAACCCGGCCGTGTACGCGCGGCCGAGCCCCGCCTTGCCCGGGCGGTGCAGGACGTCGTCGGCGAGCGCCTCGGCCAGCTCGGCCGTGCCGTCGGTCGAATGGTCGTCGACCACGAGGATGCTCGCGTCCGGCAGCGCCGCGCGAATCCCGCCCACGACCGCCGCGATGTTCCCGGCTTCGTCGTAGGTCGGCAGGATCACCCAAACGGAGCCGTCCATGAAGTGCGCGTAGGTTAACGGTCGCCCATGGCCACCAAGACCAACGCCGAGATCGCCGCCGCCTTCGAGGAGCTCGGGGACCTCTACGAGCTCGACGGCGCCGTGTCCTACCGCGTCATCGCGTACCGCACGGCGGCCAAGGCCGTGCGCGACGCGCCCGTGTCCGTGATGGCGCTGACCCGCGAGGGGCGCGTCACGTCGCTGCCGGGGATCGGCAAGACGCTCGAGGAGAAGCTGCGTGCGCTCGACGAGACCGGGGACATCCCGGCGGCGGTCAAGCTGCGCGCGAAGTTCCCCTCGGGGCTGATCGCGATCATGCACCTGCCGGGCTTCGGGGCCAAGCGGGCGAAGCTGCTCCACGACGAGCTGGGGGTCGACTCGCTGGAGGCGCTGCGGGCGGCGGCCGAGGCGGGGGAGATCCGCAAGGTGCGCGGGCTCGGCGCGCGCGTCGAGCAGAACCTGCTGCGCGCGCTGGCCGACCACGAGGAGGGCGGCGGTCCGGCGCCGCGGATCCTGCTCTCGCGCGCGCTGCCGGTGGCGGAGCAGATCGCGGGCGCGCTGCGCGACCACCCGGCGGCGGACCGGGTCGAGATCGCGGGCTCGCTGCGGCGGATGGCGGACACCGCCAAGGACGTCGACATCATCGCGACCGCGAGCGACCCGGCGGCGTTGATCTCCACGCTGTCGGAGCTGCCGCTGGTGGAAAGCGTGTCCGCGTCCGGCGAGGCCGGCGCGCGGGTGGTCACCCACACGGGCGTGAAGGTCGACCTGCGCGTGGTCGCGCCCGACCAGTTCGGCAACGTCCTGCAGCACTTCACGGGGTCCAAGGCGCACAACGTGCAGCTGCGCGAGGCGGCGGTCCGGCGCGGGCTGCACGTGAGCGAGTACGGGATCCTCGACGACGCGACCGGGGAGACCCTGCGCTGCGCGACCGAGGAGGCGGTCTACGAGCGGCTCGGCTACGCGTGGATCCCGCCGGAGCTGCGCGAGGGGCGCGGGGAGCTCGAGGCGGCGGCGAACGGTGCGCTGCCCGTGCTCGTCGAGTTGAGCGACCTGCGCGGCGACCTGCACTGCCACACGACGCTCAGCGACGGGCGCCAGACGCTCGAGGAGATGGTGACGGAGGCGCAGCGGCGCGGCTGGGAGTACCTGGCGGTGACCGACCACTCGGCGTCGCACGGGTTCGGCGACCACGTGACGGCGGAGATGCTGGAGGCGCGGATCGAGGAGATCGCGGCGCTCAACGCGCGCCTGGACGGGTTCGTCGTCCTGGCCGGGACGGAGTCCAACATCCTCCCGGACGGCTCGCTCGACTACCCGGACGAGCTGCTGGAGCGGCTCGATTGGGTGATCGGCTCCGTGCACACGTCCTTCGCCATGGACGAGGCGGCGATGACCGAGCGCGTGCTGGCCGCGATCGAGCACCCGTGGATGGACGCCCTGGGGCACCCGACCGGGCGCAAGATCGAGACGCGGCCGCCGTACGCGCTCGACATGACGCGCGTGATCGAGGCGGCGGCGCGCACGGGCACGATGATCGAGATCAACGCCGCGCCGGACCGGCGCGACATGAACGAGATCCACGCCCGCGCGGGGGCCGAGGCGGGCGTGCTGGTGCTGGTCGACTCCGACGCGCACTCCGCGCGCAACTTCGACCTCCTGCGCTACGGGATCGCGACCGCGCGGCGGGCGTGGCTCACGGCCGAGAACGTGGCGAACACGCGCTCCTGGGCGGAGTTCGCGCCGCTGCGCAAGCGCAGCGCGTGACGTTTGTCGCGTCTGGCGGGGCGTTTCGTCAGGCGATGAGGCGGGGGAGCAGCTCGGTGGCGACGACGCGGTCGATCGTCTCGGGCGCGAACGGGGTGAGTGCCGCGCGCGCCCGCTCGGCGTAGCCGGGCGCCGGGTCGTCGAGCGCGGTGCGGATCGCGAGCGTGGGGCTCACGAGCCGCGGGTCGAGCGCGCGGGCGATCGGCAGCGCCGCGTACGGCCCGGGCGCGGGCGTGGTGACGAGCACGCACCCGTCCGCGAGCGCCTCCAGCTGCGCGATCCCGTAGTCCTCGCGCCGGGGGGCGGTGAGGAACACCCGCGCGCGCCGCAGCAGCGCCCGGTACTCGTGGCGCGCGAGGTGCCCGGCGAAGCGCACGCGCGGTGGGGCGCCGCCCGCGCCGCCGGCGCCCGACGAGACGCCGCTCGCGCGCGTCACCGCGGCCGCGCCGCCGGCGCCCGCGCGTGCCAGCGCGCGGCGCCACCACTCGGCGCCCGCTCGCTCGTCGAGGCCCGCGACCACGAGCTCCTCGTCCGGCCTCGCCGCCGCCGCCCACGCGGCCAGGACGACGTCGAGGCCCTTCTTGGACGGGTTCGCGCCGTACGTGATCGCCGCGATGTCGCGCTCGCCCGCCGCGCCCGACGGCGCGACGCCGACCGGCACGATCACCGCGTCCGCGTGCGGCGACGGCGCCTCGGCCAGCCCGCCCGTGCTCCACGGCACCAGCAGCGAGGCGCGCGCGAACCGGCGCCGCTCGACCGGCCGCTGCCACACCCCGTGCCGCCCCGGACGGTTGCCGGCGGCGGGGGCATCGAAGCGGATCGCGCCCGGCACGGGCGCCAGCAGCGCCGCCGTGGTCGTTGAGTACAGCACCGCGCGCGGGGTGACCGAGCGCAGCGCGGCCGCCGTCGCCCGCCGCGCGTTGACCGCCCACGCGAGCTCGATCGCCGCAAACGTCCGCAGCTCCCGCGCCCGCGCCACCGGCGCCACGGCCACCGACGCGCCCGCCCGCCGCAGCGATGCGGCCAGCTCGGCGTCGGCCTCGCGCAGCCCCGCGGTGCCGCCCAGGGACACGATCAAGACGTCGACGCGCGGCATCCGGCCTGCCATTCTGGCGCCCCATGGAAGTCGCCGTCCTTCCCGGCACGCTCGCGATCTGCCGGCTGCCCGCGTCCGACCGCGTCCCGTCCTGGGCGCTGGAGCTCCACGAAGGCTTCGTCTCGATCACGCGCACCCCCGGTGAGCTGTCGATCGTGTGCCCGCAGGAGGCCGTCCCGCCGGATACGCAGGTCGAGGAGGACTGGCGCGCGCTCGCGCTTCCCGGCCCGATCCCGTTCGAGGTCACGGGCGTGCTGTCCGCGCTGGCGGCCCCGCTGGCCGCCGCCGGCATCCCGATCTTCGCGATCTCCACGTACGACACCGACCACGTGCTCGTCCGCCAGCCGGACCTGGAGCGCGCGCTGCGCATCCTCGAGGCCGGCCCGAGCCGGCAGCGCATCGCCTCCGGCTCCCCGTACGAGCCGGTGATCGGCTTCTCGCGCGCCGTCCGCGCCGGCGGTCGCGTGCTGGTCTCCGGCACCGGCCCGGTCATGCCGGACGGCGGCTGCCCGGAGACCACGCTCGAGCAGGCCCGCCGCGCGTGGGAGATCGTCACCGCCGCGCTGGCCGAGGCGGGCGCCACCGCCGCCGACGTCGTCCGCACGCGCACGCTGCTCACCCCGACCGCTGACGCCGAGCAGGCGATGGCCGCGCACGGCGAGGTCTTCAAGGACGTCCGCCCGGCGGCGACGATGGTGATCGTCCACGCCCTGCTCGACTCGCGCTGGACGGTCGAGGTGGAGGCGGAAGCTCAGCTCGACGCCTGAGGCCGCGTCAGGAAGTCGCCGCCGAAGCCGGGCGTGCGGACCAGCCGGATCGCCCGCAGCGGCGACGTGCGGTCGACGTAGAAACGCACGCCGTCGCGCTCCTCGATCGCCGCCACGGCCGCCTCCTGGCGGCGCCACGCCAGCGCCCAGATGACCGCGAACCCGGTCGCGATCCCGCACACCTGCGGCTGGACCACCGAGAGCCCGCCCGCGACCAGCGTCAGCACCAGCAGCGGCCACAACCGGTTGGCGATCGTGCGCGCCGGCGCCAGCTCCGGCAGCGCGTGCTGATGGCGCGCACCGGCCAGCAGGTTCGCGATCGCGGTCGTCGTCCGCGTGCGCGAGCCGAGCACCGAGCCGATCACGGTCGCCACCACCCACCAGCCGATCGAGACGTAGGCCGCGGTGTCGTCGAAGCGCGTCTGGAGGGCGATCACCGTCAGCGCGGCGAGCAGCGTGGCCGACGCCGCGCTCAACAGCACGGTCGCCTTCAGGAAGTCCCCGAACCTCAGAGCAGCAGCGCACGCAGGAGACCGCGCACGCCCTCCGGCCCGTCCACGAGCGTGTCCGCTTCCTGCTCGAGCGCCGCCGGCGTCTCCTCCGAGCGGACGCCGACCCGCACCGCGTAGCCGAGCCGCCCGCGCTCCTGCAGCTCGGTCAGGCCGCGGAACGCGTCCAGGTCGGTCATGTCGTCGCCGACGTAGACGGCCGCGGCGAGGTCGGTGTCATTGAGCAGGCCGACGATCCCCGCGCCCTTGTCGATCCGCACCGGCGGCCGGATCTCGAGCACCTTCCGGCCCCAATGGGTGACGAAGCCGGCGGCCTCCGCGGCCTCGGCGACCTCTTCGATCGCCGCCAGCGCGTCGTCCTCGTCGGGCACGCCACGCCAGTGCAGCGCGGCGATCGCCTCCTTGTCCTCCAACCGCACGCGCAGACGCCGCAGCTTCTCCCCGAACGCGTCGTGCGCGAACCGCTGCACGCGCCGCGTCCAGGCCTGCAGGTCGGCGTCCAGCTCGGGCGCGATCGCGCCCGGCCGCAGGATCTCCGAGCCGTGCGAGCCGAGGTAGGCGATCGAGCCGAGCGCCACGATCCGGCGCGCGTCGGACGCGCGGCGGCCGGACACGCAGGCGACGGTCCCGTAGCGCTTGGCGACCTCGATCAGCGGCCGCCGCGTGGTCTCCGGCATGTGCGCGTCGTCGGGCTGGGCGACGATCGGCGCGAGCACGCCGTCCACGTCGAGCAGGACGGCCGCGTGCTGCGGGTCGGCCCGCAGCGGCGCGAGCAGGTCCTCGATCGTCGCGGCGTCGGACGGCACGGACCTAGTATGGCGTCCGGCTCGAACTACTCCGAGCGGGCCAGCAGATCGCGGATCTCGGTCAGCAGCAGGATGTCCTCGGCCGGCGCCTCGGGCTCCGGCTCCTCGGCCCGCTTGCGCCGCGCCGCGAGCACGTTGAGCGGCTTGATCACGAAGAAGAAGATCACCGCGGCGACGATCAGGAAGGCCACGATTGCGTTGATGAACTCGCCGTAGAGGAACTTCGAGCCGTTGATCGTGAACGTCAGCTCGCTGAAGTCCGGCTGGCCGCCGATCGCCGCGATCAACGGCGTCATCAGATCCTCCACGAACGCGTTGACGACCGCGGTGAACGCCGCGCCGATGACGACCGCAACGGCCAGGTCGACGACGTTGCCGCGCAAGATGAACTCGCGGAACTCCTTGATCATGTCGGACCCTTCGAGGCGGCCCGGGAAAGCCCTTCAGTAGCCGGCGTCGGGATCGATCGGCGCCAGCAGCGGCTCGCCGGCCGCGAAGCGGCGCACGTTCTCGCGCACGTGGGCGGCCAGGCTGTGCCCCATCGCCGACGGCGGGTTGGCGACGTGCGGCGTGATCAGCGCCAGTCCCCACAGCGGATGGCCGTCCGGGAGCGGCTCGGGGTCGGTCACGTCGAGCGCGGCGCCGCCGATCCGGCGCTCGCGCAGCGCCTCGACCAGCGCGCCGGTGTCGATCAGCGAGCCGCGCGCGACGTTGACCAGCCACGCGTGCGGGCGCATCCGGGCCAGCTCGGCCGCGCCGACGAGGTGACGCGTGCCGGCGGTCGCGGGCGCGCACAGGACGACATGGTCGGCCCGGTCCCAGATCTCGGGCAGCCGGGACGCCGGCAGCGTGCCGTCGCGGCCGGAGCGCGTCACCGCCAGGATCTCGGCGCCGTGGGGCTCGAGCCGCCGGATCAGCTCGCGGCCGATCCCGCCCGCGCCGACCACCGCGACCGTCGCCCCCGCGAGCGTCCCCGAGTCACGCGGCGCCCACGTCGCCGCCCGCGCGTATCGCT
The DNA here is from genome assembly GCA_035555675.1 of Solirubrobacter sp. GTDB lineage: Bacteria > Actinomycetota > Thermoleophilia > Solirubrobacterales > Solirubrobacteraceae > Solirubrobacter. The sequence continues at coordinate 12,959 of DATMGH010000061.1, forward strand.
CCAGCCCGCGCACCCCGGCCAGCAGCAGCATCAGCGCGTGCTCGGCCACCTGCGGCGCGTACGCGCCGGCGGCGCTGGTGAAGCGCACGCCGGGCAGCGCGCGGATGCGCTCCAGCCACGGCTCCACCCCCGCCGAGTGCAGTTGGACCCACCGCACCCGGCTGGGCAGCGCCGGAAAGCTCGTCTCGCGCCCGGCCCAGACGACGGCGTCGGCCTCGTCGAGCCCGGCCACGCGTCCCCCGCCGGCCTCGATCGCGCGCACGAGGTGCGGTGGGGCGTCGGGACCGATGTGGATCGCGGGCGGCATGGTGCGGCTGGCTCGATTGCCGGGAACCGGGCGACCCGCGACGCTAGCCGATGTGCTCGCGGCCCGCGGTCTGACCACGTCCTTCGGCGGGCGCGCGATCCTGCGCGGCGCCGACCTCGACGTCGAGCCGGGCGCGCGGATCGGCGTCCTGGGCCCGAACGGCGGCGGGAAGTCGACGCTGCTGCGGATCCTGGCCGGGCTCGACGAGCCGGACGCCGGGACGGTGACCTGCCGGCGCGGGCTGGTGGTCGCGCACCTGCCGCAGATCGTCGACGGCGACGAGCGCGACCCGTGCGCGACCGTGCTCGCCGCCCGCCGGGAGCTGGCGGAGCTGGAGGCCGAGCTGCACGCCGCCGAAGCGCGCCTCGCCGACCCCGCGCTGGCCGCCGACCTCGACGCGATGACGCGCGCGCTGGCCCGCCACGAGCGCGCGCTGGCGCGCTGGACGGAGGCCGGCGGCGACCGGGCGCAGGACGAGGCGCAGACGCACCTGCGCGCGCTCGGGATCGACACCGACCGGCCGACGCGCGAGCTGTCCGGCGGCCAGCGCAAGCTGGTCGCGCTCGCCGCCTGCCTCGCCCGCCGGCCGGACGTCCTGCTGCTCGACGAGCCGGAGGCGCACCTGGACATGTCCCGCCGCGAGCGCCTGGGCGAGCTGCTGGACGGCTTCGACGGCGCCGTCGTGACCGTCTCCCACGATCGCCACCTGCTGGACGCGGTCGTGGAGCGGATCGTCGAGCTCGATCAGGGCGCCGTCCGCGTCTGGCCCGGCAACTACAGCGCCTACGCCGTCGCGCGGCAGCTCGAGCTCGAGCGCCAGCGGCAGCAGTACGTCGCCCAGCAGAAGGAGATCGCGCGCCTGGAGGAGGCCGTCCGGCGCTTCCGCCACTGGGCGCACATCCGCGTCAACGAGCGCGCCGCGCGCCAGGCGCGCGTCAAGCAGATGCAGATCGACCGCATGGACAAGGTCGAGCGCCCGGTGCTCGAGCGCCGGCGGATGGCGCTGCGCCTGCGCAGCGGCACGCGCGGCGGGTCGCGCGTCCTCGAGCTCGAGGGCGTCGACGCCGGCTACGGCGACGAGCTCGTGCTGCTGGACGCCGAGCTGGTCGTCACGCGCGGCGAGCGCGTCGGCGTCGTCGGCCCCAACGGCGGCGGCAAGACGACGCTCGTGCGGCTGCTCGCGGGCGAGCTGGCGCCGCTGGCGGGCACGCGCAAGGCCGGCGACGGGATCACGATCGGGCACCTGTCCCAGGCCGCGGACGCGCTGCCGGACGACGCGAGCGTGCTCGACGCGCTGCGCGCCGGCCGCTCGCTGGCCGAGGACGCCGCGGTGCGCGCGCTGATGGCGTTCCTGTTCGACTACGAGCAGACCCGCCGGCCGGTCGCGTCGCTGTCCGGCGGCGAGCGCACGCGGCTGGCGTTCCTGTGCCTGATGCAGGACGCGCCGAACTGCCTCGTGCTCGACGAGCCCACCAACCACCTCGACATCGAGTCGATCGAGGCCCTGGAAGACGCCCTGGAGCGCTACGACGGCACCGTCGTCGCGACGTCCCACGACCGCTACTTCCTGGACCGGATCGCCGACCGGATCGTGGTCGTCGCCGACGGCGAGGTGCACGCGTACGAGGGCGGCTGGTCGGCCAACGCCGAGCTGGTCGCGTGACCGGCGGCTAGCATGCGCCGCCATGCCTGACGCCAGCAACGGCGCCGGACGGCCGCTCGTCAGCGTCGTCGTGCCCGTCTACAACGAGGCCGCGACCGTCGGACAGGTCGTGGACGAGCTGCTCGCCCTGGACCTGCGGCTGGAGGTCCTGCTGGTCGACGACGGGTCGACGGACGGCTCGCCCGCCGAGCTGGCGCGGCTCGCCCGCGAGCACGCGCCGGTCAAGGTGCACACCCAGCCGGTCAACCGCGGCAAGGGCGCGGCCGTGCGGCGCGGGATCGCCGAGTCCACCGGCGACATCCTGCTGATCCAGGACGCCGACCTCGAGTACACGCCGGCGGACATCCCGGCGCTGATCGACCCGCTGCTGTCCGGCAAGGCCGACGCCGTGTTCGGCACCCGCCTGCGCGGCGGCGCGCACCCGCAGCGCGCGCACCTGTTCTGGCACTACGCCGGCAACCGCTTCCTGACGCTGCTGGCGAACGTGCTCTACAACACCACGATCTCCGACATGGAGGTCGGCTACAAGGCGTTCCGCGGCGACCTGGTGCGCGGCCTGCACCTGGTCTCCGACGACTTCCGCATCGAGCCCGAGCTGACCGCCAAGATCCTGCGCCTCGGCCCGTCCGTGCGGCTGTACGAGGTCCCGATCTCCTACTACGGCCGCTCGTACGCCGAAGGCAAGAAGATCACGTGGCGCGACGGCTTCGGCGCGGTGGGCGCGCTCGTTCGCTTCCGCTTCTTCTGAGATCATCGACCCCGTCCAACCGGAGGGGGTTTTCTGCGATGGCATTGCGCACCACCGTCGTCGGCTCGTGGTGGAAGCTCGACGAGCACGAGGCCGACCTGGCCCGTTACCACCGCGGCGAGCTGAGCGCCGAGGACGGTGAGGACCTGCTCAACCGGGCTGCGGCGGCGGGCATCGCCGAGCAGCGCGCGCTCGGGCTCGACGAGTGGACCGGCGGCGAGTACTTCACCGACAACTTCATCGACCACATGCAGCGCGTGCTGCACGGGTTCGAGATCGACAAGCCCGACGAGCCGGACCCGTTCGACTACGACGACCTCGCGCACGCGGTCATCCGCGGCGAGCTGAGCGCGCCGGACGGCCTCGGCTACGCGCGCAACTACGAGCGCGAAAGCCAGCTGGAGGGCGGCGTGCGCAAGGCGACCGTCGTCGGGCCGCTGGAGATCGCCGTCCACGTGCAGGACCAGCGCGAGGAGCTGATGCGCCAGATGCCGAACCTGATCGGCATCGTCAACACCGAGCTGCGCGCGCTGGCGGACCTGGGCTGCCCGCACGTCCAGCTCGACGTGCCGATGTTCGGCGGGCTGGTCAGCACCGGCCAGATGACGCCCGACCAGGCGGCGGAGATCATCGCCGGCTGCTTCGAGGGCGTCGAGGGGTCGACGCGCGGCGTGCACATCTGCAACGGCAACTTCAAGGGCCGCCCGATCTCGCCGACCGTGCGCAACGCGCCGTGGGTGGCGATCTTCCAGCGCCTGGACGGCGCGGTCGACGTCGCGGCGCTGGAGTGCAGCTACTTCGCCGAGTGGATCGAGCGCGACGCGTGGAGCGAGCTGCCGGACTCGATCGAGCTCGCCGCCGGCATCGTCGACGAGGCCAGCTACGGGATCGAGACGCCCAAGAAGATCCGCGACCGCGCCGCCGACTGGGCGCGCGTGGTCGGCGAGGAGCGGCTGTGGATCTCGCCGTCGTGCGGGTTCGGCCGCCACCCGGCGCGCTCGCGGCCGGTGCTCCAGGCCAAGCTGGAGCACATGATGGAGGCCGCTCAGACGTTCTAGCGCCGCACGACTTCGCAGGAGTCGTTGACCAGGATGTCGATCGGGTCGACGTAGACGACGTCGTAGCCGTCGCCGCAGTCGATCCGGTCGACCTCGCCGTCGACCGCGTCGATGCGATCGTCGCCGGTGCCGCCCGCGACCCGGTCGGAGCCCTGGGTGCCGGAGATGCGGTCGTTGCCGGCGCCGCCGTCGACGTAGTCGTCGCCGAACCCGCCCTCGAGCACGTCGTCGCCGTCGTTGCCGAACACCTGGTCTGAGCCCTTGCGGCCGTAGACCTGGTCGTTGCCGGCACCGCCGGAGACGATGTCGTTGCCGTCCTCGCCGTCGACGTAGTCGTCGCCGCCGCGCCCGTCGAGCACGTCGTCGCCGACCGAGCCGAAGACCGAGTCCGGCCCGTCGGTCCCGAACAGCACGTCGTTGCCGAAGCCGCCGCGGATGACCGACGGCGGCGGCTCGTCGGTCGAGGGCTCCGGCGGGATCGCGATCACGACCTCGCAGCCGTCGAGCTGGTCGCGGGTCGGCGCGGTGTCCTCGACGTAGACGGTGTCGTGGCCGGGCCCGCAGTGGACGTAGTCGACGCTGTCGTCGGCGGCGCGGATGACGTCGTCGCCGCGGCCGCCGAAGATCTCGTCGGTCCCGGTGCCGCCGGTGATCTGGTCGTTGCCGTCGCCGCCGGAGAGCCGGTCGTCCTCGCCGCCGCCGTCGATCACGTCGTCGCCCGCGTGCCCGTAGGCGCTGTCGCGGCCGGCGTCGCCGCGGATCGTGTCGTCGCCGTCCTGGCCGAGCAGGACGTCGCCGGCGCGGCCGCCGATGAGCGTGTCGTCGCCCGGGCCGCCGTCGAGCCGGTCGGCGCCGTTCTGCCCGTAGAGCGTGTCGTTGCCCTCCCCGCCGAGCATCATCTTGTCGTTGCCGCGGCCGCCGTCGAGGATGTCGTCGCCGGGCCCGCCGTCGAGCAGGATGTCGTTGCCCAGGCCGCTCTCGCGCAGGATGTCGTTGCCCTCGCCGCCGATCAGCGTGTCGTCGGCGTCGCCGCCGTCGAGCCGGTCGTCCCCGGGGCCGCCGTCGATCACGTCGTTGCTGAGCCCCCCGTGCCCGTAGTCGTTGCCGGGCCCGAGCGTGATCTGGTCCTTGCCGGTCGACCCGTACGCGATGTCGTCGCCGTCGCCGCCGTCGATCACGTCGTTGCCGCTGGAGCCCGACAGCGTGTCGTTGCCCGGCCCGCCCTCGAGCACGTCGTCGCCGCGCCCGCCGCGCAGGAGGTCGTTGCCGCCGAGGCCGAGCAGACGGTCCGGGCCGCGCGTGCCGTTGAGGACGTCGTCGCCCTCGGTGCCGGTCAGCAGCGCCAGGCCGGGCTGGACGACGAGCGCGCCCGCCTTCCCGGGGACCTTGACCGCGCGCAGGCGGGTGCCGGACGCGGCGGAGAGGATCGAGACCATGCGCGCGCTCGTGTCCGAGACGTACAGGCGTGTGCCGTCCGGCGACCAGATCGCGCGCCCGGGGCCGCCGCCGGTCGGCGGGCGCCGCAGGACCTTGCGCGCGCGCAGATCGACCAGCGCCGCCTTGCGGTGCACGCCGCGCAGCTTCGCGCCCGGCGCCACGATCGCCTTGCGCCCGTCGGGGGACACGCCGAGCCCGCCGCCGCCGTCGGTCCCGAGCGCGATCGTCGTGACCACGCGCCCGCCGCCGAGGTCGATGCGCAGCAGCCGCGAGGCGGCGGCGTGCCGGCCCTTGCGCGGCGTCGTGGCCGACACCCAGGCGCGCCCGTCGGCGTCCAGCGCGACGCCGGCCGCGCCCGCGATCTTCAGGCGCGCCACCAGCCGTCCCGTCTGGAGGTTGAGGATCGCGACCCGGCCGCCGGCCTGCACCTCGACGGCGCGCGTCGGCGTGACCGCGAGGTCCAGCGGCGTGCCGGACAGGGGGCGTACGAACGTGCGCGTCATCGCCGCCGTGTCGACGACGTCGATCGCGCTCCGGCGCGCCGCGTAGACCTTGGTCCCGTCGGCGGAGACGGCCAGTGCCAGCGGCGTCCCGCCGACCAGCACGCTGCCGGCGCCGCGGCGCGTCGCCAGGTCGATCGCCGACACGGTCCGCCCGGCGGCCACGAACGCGCGCGTGCCGTCCGGCAGCGCGGCCACGGCGCGCGTGCGCCCGGGCAGCGCGACGTTCCCCGCGAGCGTGTTGGTCCGCGTGTCCAGCAGCGCGGCGGTCGAGGTCCCGGTGGCGACGATCGCCACCCGCGCCTGGGCGGCGGCGGGGACGGCGAGCAGGAGGGCGGTGGCGGTCAGGAGCGTGCGCACGGACCCCGTAACACGCGTGGCTAGGAACAGTCGCGCAGCCGGTAGACGATCAGCTCCGGCCCGGGGCGGTCGTACGCGGCGTCGGCGTAGTTGAACGACGTGTCGAACTGGTAGCGCGGGAGCGTCTTGGCCGGGCTGACGCGGTAGACCTCGTCCGCCTGCCGGCGCAGCGCGGCGTAGTACTTGCCCGCTTCCGGCACCCGGCTCGGGTCGGTGCGCGCGCGGCCGTACTGCGTCGAGCCGGTGACGACCCAGCAGTAGCCCTCGCGGCGGTAGACGTCGAGCAGCCCGGGCCACAGCGTGCGCTCGTAGTTCTGGAAGCTGGCGGTGTAGCGGGCGCCGCGGAACTCGCGCCCGAGCTGCTCGATCAGCGCGCGGCTGCGGTTGAAGCGCTGCCACTGGCGCGCCGGGTCGGCCTTCGCGCCGCCGCCGGGCGTCACGCCGTACCACTCGGTGGGCGCGATCGGCTCGAACACCACTTTGGTGTTGCGCGGCACGTGCGCCTCCAGCCAGTCGCGCGTGAGCGTGCGCGTGTCCGTGCGGCCGAGCACGAGCGCGTTGCGGACCGTCGTGATCGTGGTGGGGATCAGCATGGCCACGACCAGCGCCGCGAGCACCGCGCGCTGGCGGATCAGCGACAGCGCGTAGGCGGCCAGGATCGCCAGCGCCGGGTACAGCGGCAGCATCCAGCGCGCGTAGAAGCGGCTCTGGTGGCCCATGTAGAGGAAGTAGAGGACGATGAAGGACCCGAGCACCAGCGCTTCGCGGCGGCGCCCCTTGACCAGCAGCGCGATCCCGCCGGCCAGCGCCGCCAGCCCCGGGAGCACGCCCAGCGCCCAGCGGCTGGACTTCACGTAGTAGACCCAGCCGTCGCGCTCCGGCTGGCCGAGCAGCGGCGGGCCGTCGGCGAACTTGCGCTGGCGGTCGAGGTCGTGGGTGAACGTGCTCCAGTCCGCCACCAGGTACGGGTTCGTGACGAGCACGATCGCGAGCGCGACGCCCGCGGCGGCGAGCAGCCACTTCAGCCCCGTCTTGACGCCCAGCGGCGAGAGCAGCGCGGCCATGGCCAGCGGGAGCGCCACCGCGCCGTCGGAGTACTTCAGCGACGCGGCCAGGCCGACCGCGGCGCCGCCGGCCAGCAGCGCGCGCTTGGAGCCGGTCCGCAGCACGAGCGCCGCGCTCCACAGCGCGAGCGCGCACGGCAGCATCCCCGGCCCGTCGTTGAGCGCGAGCTTGGAGTAGAAGACCGGCAGGAACGCGACCGCGACGATCGCGCCCGCGATCAGCCCCGCGGTCCGGCCGAACCACGCGCGCCCCGCCGCGTACGTCGCCCACACGCCGGCGACGCCGAGCGCCACCGACACCAGCCGCGCGGCCAGGAAGACGCCGCCGGGGTCGTCCGCGAACCACTGCTCGACGCCGCCCAGGTGGATGATCGACAGGTACGCGGCGAGCAGGTACGTCAGCGCGGGCGGGTTGATGAAGTAGCCCGGGTTGAGGTCGCCCGTGGTCATCGCGACCGCGTGCGGGACGAAGTGCGCGCGCTCGTCGAGGTTGTAGCTGTAGGGCAGGCCGTGGCCGACGCTCCACAGCCGCAGGGCGGCGGCGACGAGCAGGATCAGGCCGAGCACCGCGGCGGGTGCGTGCCGGCGCCACGCCGGCGCGTCCCGTTCGGTCACGGCGATCAAACCGCGACCGAGGATAGGGTCAGCGCTTCTGGTGGTCGCGCGGGCTGGGGTTCACGAGCGTGCGCGCGCCCAGCACCGGGCCGAGCACGGCGAGCACCCACAGCCACGAGGCGCCCCAGGGGCGGAGCACGCTCTGGTCGGCGGCGAGCACGATCGCCAGCGAGATCAGCGGGTAGAGCAGCAGCACCAGCGACTTCTTGGCGATCCCCGCGCGGCGCGCGCCCAGCACGACGCCCACGTAGGCCGCGCCGGCGACGATGATGCCGCCGTTGGCGTTGACCACCCAGCGCTCGGCGAGCACCAGCGCCCACGCGATCGCGATCAGGCCCCAGACGCCCATCCGCGCCTTGTCGCCGCGCACGACCGTGTAGACGAGCGCGAGCACGGTGGCCACGACCAGCAGGAAGAACACGGCCCCGCTCATCACCACGGCCAGCAGCCACGCCAGCGCGGCGACCGCACCGGCCAGCACGCCGCCCCGCAGGGCGGCCTCGACCGTCTTGGCCGCCCGGGCGCGGCGGCCGGGCTTCGGGCTCGTGAGATCGGCGAGCGCGGCGGAACTCATGCCGTTAAAGGTACCGCTGCGGCGCGCGATTTCCCCTCCGGCTAGCCCCCCACTTCCCCCGGGGGGTCAGACCCCTCAACAATTCTTTTGGCTCTAGGGCGCCGTTCGATGATGAGGGGTCTGACCCCTTATGATTCCTTAATAGTTGGCGGTGCGGTCGCGCTCGGTCAGCCAGAGCCCGAGCAGGCCGCGGAAGTGCGCGAGGAACCGCTCGTGCTCGTGCGGCGGGTACGTCGCCCGCACCGTGTCGACCAGCAGCGCGTCGAAGTCGCTGGAGGAGATCCAGTCGAGCAGCAGCGCGTCGACGTGGGCCAGCGGCCCGGCGCAGAACTCCTGGTAGCGCTCGACCTCGAAGTACTCGTCCGCGAGCCGGCGGTAGCGGCGCAGCTTCTCCTCGTAGGGCGCGTCGGTGTCCCCGATCTCGAAGTAGCGCCGCGTGTCGAGGTCCACGCCGCGCGGCTCGCGGCCGGTCACCGTGCAGAACACCGACCACTTCAGCAGCGCGGAGATCGCCCACGGCCAGTAGTAGTGCAGCGAGGTCAGCGCGACGTCCGGCGACGCGTTGGCGTAGTCGATCGGGTGCGCCTCGGTCCCGCGCACGAGCGTCTCGCACGAGTTGAACTCCCAGCGGAAGAACGCGTTGATCAGGCGCGAGATCGTGAGGATCTCGTCGCCCAGCTGCGGGGACAGGAAGTCGTGCGTGACCGCGTAGCGATCGTGCATCGGCTCGTCCGGGCGGAAGTCCATGATCATCGTCTCGGCGCCGATGCTCAGCGAGCGCGCGAAGACGTCGAACCCCTCGATCGACTCCTGCAGGTGCATCAGCCGCTCGCCGGAGTCGTCGTAGGCCCGCTGCAGCGCGGCCTCGTCCTTGATCCGCGTCACGCCGACCCACTGGCCGCCGTCGAACGGCTTCATGAACAGCGGGTAGCCGATGCCGGCGGCGATCTCGGCCAGGTCGAACGGCAGGTTGTACTTGGCCGCGGTGTACTCGAAGCGCGTGTTCTCCGGCGGGTGCTTGTGCGGGATCAGCACCGTCCGCGGCACCTTCAGCCCGAGCCGCAGCATCGCGCAGTACGCGGCGTGCTTCTCCATCGCCTGGAACGTGAACGGCGAGTTGAGCAGGTACACGTCGTCCATCAGCGCGACCTTCTTGAGCCACTCGCGCGGGACGAAGTACCACCAGGCCAGCCGGTCGACGACGAGGTCGTAGCGCGGCTTGGCGCGCAGGTCGAACGGCTCGATCGTGATCCGCTCCGACGTCACCCGGTGCGTCGTTCCGTTGTACGTGAGCGGGCCGAGCCGTCCCAGCAGCGTCTCGAACGCGTGCGGCCAATCCTCCTCGGTACCGAGCAGCAGGCCGATCAGATGATCCGTGGACATCAGCAGAACCTCGGGAGGTGGTGGGCGATCTGGGCGCGCCAGGACGGCCAGTCGTGGGGGACGTCGTGGCCCCACAGGTCGAGCTCGTGGCGGATCTCCTTGGCGGCGAGCAGCGCGGCGAAGCGGCGGGTGGACTCGAGCGCGCCGGTCGTGTCCTCCCACATGCCCTGGCCGCAGACCAGGAGCAGGCTGACCCGCTCGCGGATCCACGCCAGGTGGTCGCCGTCGAAGTGCGCCACGTAGTCGAGCGGGTTGTTGAAGTAGGTCGCGTCGCCGCGCTCGCCCCAGCCGTTCCAGGCCGACGGGTCGTAGTTGCCGGACAGGCAGACGGCGAGCGGGAACAGGTCGGCGCGCTTGAGCGCGAAGTTGGCCGCGTGATAGGCGCCGAGGCTCGCGCCGGCGGTGAGGATCTCGCCGCCCGTGTCGTGCTGGATGAACGGCACCACGTCGTCGATGATCCAGGCGTCGTAGCGGTCGTGCTCGCGCGCTCGCTGCTCGAGCGGGAGCGCCTGGTTCGACCACGACGCGGCGTCGAAGGAGTCGACGCAGTAGAGCTTGATGCGGCCGGCGTCCAGCAGGGGCGCGAGCGCGTCGACCATGCCGTTGTCCTGCCAGTCGTACGCGCGGCCGCCCTCGGACGGGAACGCCAGCACGGGGCGGCCGTAGTGGCCGTACGCGACGACCGTGCCGGCGGCGCCGATCGCGTGCGAGTGCAGCTCGTGGTGGCGGCCGTTCATCGCGGCCTCCAGGCGCGGCGCAGCAGCGCGGTCAGGTGTGGGTGCAGCGCGTCGCGCCAGCCGACGTAGTTGTGCATGTCCGCCACCTCCTCGAAGGCCACTTCGTACCCCTGCTCGGCCAGCGCGCGCGCCATTGCGCGGTTGTTGGCCGCGTTCTCCTCCGCCCGGCCGACCGTGATCGTGGTCGGCACCGGCATCGCGTACGTGCCGTCGCGCCGCGTCTCGCGCACGAAGCGGATGATCCGCGCGTAGCGGCTGAAGCCCCGCTCCTGGGCGTCGTAGCGCGGGATGAAGAAGCTGCCGGACTGCAGGAGCAGCGCGCCGAGCGCGCGCGGGAAGCGGCGCTGGGCGTGCAGCATCGCGAGCGCGCCGAGGCTCGCGCCCATGCCGGCGGGCGCGCCGATCACGCCGTACGCGTCGCGCAGGGCGGGGACGATGTCGTGGGCGAGCACGCGCGAATAGGCGGCGGACGCCGAGTACCACTGGTCGCGGTCCCCGGGCGCGAGCAGCGCGACCCGGAACGGCGGCAGCTCGTCCGCGGCGATCATCGCGGCGCAGTAGCGGGTGAGCGACGCGAGCGCGTCGTACTCCGGCCCGTCGTTGGCCAGCAGGAGGCGCAGGGGGCGGCCGGGCTCGGTGTCCGCGGGGCTCCAGACGCGGATCGCGACCGTCGCCCCGAGCCCGCGGCCGCGCACCGCGCTCTCGTCGATGTGGCCGTCGACGGCGGGCGCGTCCAGCCACGCCGGCGCGTGGTAGCCGGGCAGCTCGAGCACGGACTTCTCGCCGAACGCGCCGGGCGCGCGACGGGGGTTGCCGGGGTCGCAGATGTGGTCGGTGCCGCCGCCGTCGGCGCGCGTGACCTCGAGCTGGTACTCGAGCCGGAGCACGTCCGGCAGGTCGACGTCGAGCGTCCACTCGCCGCCTGCGCGCGTGAACGTCCGCTGCGCGTCGGTCAGGTGCACGTCGCTCGCGAGCCGCACCGCCGCGAACGCGCCGTCGGGGTCGGAGAAGCGCAGGACCGCCATGCGGGGCGGAACTTAGTCGCTGCGCCCCTCCGCGCGCGTCCCTCCTCGCGCGGGCGAGCGGTCGCGAAGGTGCCGTGGGCGCCAGAAAGTGACCACTCGCTGGGGTGCGTTGGGCGGTGGGGCGGCGCGGCGCGCGCGTCAGCTCGCGCGAGCCCCGGACGGCTCGGTGCGCGTGCGGTTGCGCCCGTCGCGCTTGGCGGCGTAGAGCGCGCGGTCGGCGGCCGCGGTCAGCGCGCCGGCGTCGTCCGGCGCCTCCTCGGCGGCCACGCCGATGCTGATCGTCAGGCGGAACGGCGCGTGCTCCGCGACCGACTCGCGCAGCCGCTCGGCCAGCTCGAACGCGCTGCCCGCGCTCGTCCCCGGCAACACCAGCAGGAACTCCTCGCCGCCGGTGCGGGCGATGACGTCGGCGCCGCGCGTCTGTTGCGACAGCACGCTCGCCAACCAGCACAGGGCGCGGTCGCCCGCGTCGTGCCCGTAGGTGTCGTTGACTTGCTTGAAGTGATCGAGATCCAGCGCGACCACCGCCAGCTCCGTCCCGTCACGTCCCGCGCGCGCCAGCTCGCTCGCGAACCGCTCGTCGAGCCCGCGCCGGTTGAGCAGGCCGGTGAGCGGGTCGATCCGGGCCTCGGCCGCGGCCTGGAGCACCAGCCGCCGGTTGCGCGCGGCCAGTGACCGCACGACCATCGCGACGACCGTGACCGAGACGACGACCACGCAGAAGCGATCCGGGTTGCCGACGCCGGACGGCATCGTCAGCAGCGCCGCCCCGTGCGCGACCGCGACCGCGGCGACGCAGATCGCCGTCCTCCGGCTCGAGTAGAACGACGCCGTCCACAGCACCGGCCACGCGTACAGGATCGCCGCGTCGCTGTAGCCCTTCGCCGTGGCGACGGACGCCGCGATCAGCGCCACGGTCAGCGGCCCCGTCCAGAAGAGCACCGGGCGTGGGACGCGCGCGGCCAGCAGCAGCGGCGCCAGCGCGAGCGCGACCAGCGCGGGAATCGGAGAGAACCGCGGGCCGCCGGGGAGCAGCAGCTCGAGCAGGCTGACCGCCCCGGCGCCGGCGAGGATCGCCGCGCCGCTGTAGGTCAATGCGCGCTCGGGTCGCTCCATGCCCAAGACATCGACCGCGGCCCTCAAGGGAGCCTCGCGCGAACGTCAAGAAACGCTCAAGCGTGCGTCGTACACCGGCCGGTAGGCGGCGTAGAGCCACGTCAGCAGCGTGATCAGCACGGCGAAGAACAGCCCCGTACCGAGCGGGAAGTGCGTCGCGTCCGACAGCACCAGGCTGCCCACGTAGACGAGCACCAGATTGAGCGCCAGCCGCGCCACGAACGGCAGCCGCCACACGAGCGCGCCCAGGCAGACGATCGCCGCCACCCCGACCGCCACCTCGAGCGCGGTCAGCGTCACGGTCGGCAGGATCTCGGCGAAGATCACCGCGATCAGGCCGAGCAGGACGGCCGGCTCCACCACGTGCCGGGAGCGCGCGCCGAGCGTCACCGGGTCGGCCGCCAGCCGCGGCGGGTGGTCGGGCTCCGGCAGCCGCGGCCGCACCACCCACCACCAGACGGCGCCCAGCCCCAGCAGCCCGGCCACGCACGCGACCCCGAACCACGGGTGCTCGCTGACGGTGTCCGTGAAGTCCCGCTGCGCGACGTGGATCCAGTACTCCTGCGGCAGCTTGACGACGATCCACAGACCGGCCGCCAACCAGACCCAGAAGTGCGCCGACGCCCGCGCCGGGTCGAAGCGCACCCGGATCAGCTCGTACGCGATGAAGAAGAACTCGAACGTGTTCGGGAACAGCAGCAGCGCCGCGCGCCAGTCGAAGAGCTCGAACACCAGCACGCCGACCAGCCGGTAGTAGAAGAGGAAGCGAGCGACCCGGATCGCGGCCACGCTCGTCCAGTTGCGCAGCGTGGTCTCGTACGCGATCGCCAGGTAGTAGATGTCGAGCGCCTTGTCGAAGCTCTGGTAGGGCCCGTCGGGCCCGAGGTCGACGTCGGTGAACAGCCCGAGCAGGGTGTTGTCGAACGCGTCCGCGAGCAGCGCGGCAACGATCAGAAGGGGCCAGCGGGGGATCGCCAGCGGCACCAGCAGCCGCACGACCACGATCGCGGCGATCACCGCGTCCGCGGAGCTCACAGCGCGCCACGGTAGCGAATCTGACAAGGTGGCGCCGGTGCGCCGCCACCTCCTGCTCCTGCTCGCCGCCGCGCTGCTCGTCAGCGCCTGCGGGGGCGACGATGACGACTCCGGCCTGCGCGACGCGCCCTGGGCGCTGACCTCCGGCATCGACGTCAACGGCTGGGAGGCGTTCGCGCCGAGCGCGACGTTCGCCGACGGCCACGTGGCCGGCTCGACCGGCTGCAACCGCTTCACCGCCGCCTACGAGGTCGACGGGTCGACCCTCGAGCTCGACCACATCGCTTCGACGCTGATGGGCTGCCCGGCGCCCGCCGACGCGGTCGAGCGCGCGTTCCTGGACGCGCTCAAGCGCGTCCGGGCCTGGCGCATCAGCGACGGTGAGCTGCAGCTGCTCGACGGCGACGACCGCGAGCTGCTGCGCTTCGGCGTCCCCACGCTGCGCGGCGCGTGGAAGGCGACGATGATCAACACCGGCGACGCGCTCAAGACGCCGGCCGGCACGATCACCGCGACGTTCGGCGAGGACGGCACGCTCACCGGCTCCGGCGGCTGCAACACGTACCGCGCGGCGTTCAAGGCCGAGCGCGGCAAACTGGAGATCGACCCGCCCGCCGGCACCCGGAAGGCGTGCACGGAGCCGGGCGTGGGAGAGCAGGAGCAGGCGTTCCTGTCGGCGCTGCCGCTGGCGACCGGCTACCGCATCGAGGGCGACCACCTCTCGCTGCTGGCGGCGGACGGCACGTTCGTCGCCACGTTCGAGCGCGCCTGAGGGGTCGCGCCGGTCAGCGCACCAGTTCGCGTTCGGGCTCCGGTGCCGGCGTGGGTGCCGCGCCCGTCTTCGCCCGCCGCCGCCGCGGCCCCTTGACCTTCATCTCCTGCGCCAGGAAGTAGGACCCGATCACGAACGCCGCGGCTACGAGCTGCGCGCCGATCGTCTCGATCGTCGGGTAGACGCCGAACCACAGCCCGGACCAGTACGGCAGCGTGACGTCCAGCGGCGTGATCGGCATCCAGCCCGTGCCCTGCATCGTGCGCACGGTCTGGCCGACCATCACCACCAGCACGAAGCCGATCAACACGCCGGTGACGATCAGCATCTTCTTGTAGGGCAGCTTGCGCTGGAAATAGAACGTGACGCCGGCCACGGCCAGCGTCATCGCCAGCCCGAGCCCCGCGCCCTCGAGCACGGTCGCGGTGCCCGCGCTCAACTGCAGCGACTGCAGGAAGAGCACGGTCTCGAACCCCTCGCGGTAGACCGACGTCAGGCCGAGCACGAACAGTCCCAGCGCCTGGGCGGAGATGAAGCCGCGCTTCTCGAGCTTCTCGTAGCGCTTGCGCTGGCGGTGGAACTTGGCGATCCACTCCGACCAGTAGACCTTGTGGAAGAACCAGTTGGTGATCAGCAGCAGGACGCCGATCGCGATCAGGCCGACGACCGCCTCGAGCTTCTCGCCGTAGCGCTCCAGCGAGCGCAGCAGGGTCTGCGCCAGCACCCACGTGATCACCGAGACGGCGAGCCCGGCGAGCGCGCCGGCGAACACCGGGCGCCGCAGCCGGCGGCGCACCGCGACCATCGACGCGGTGATCGCGGCCAGGATCAGCACGCCCTCGAGGCCTTCGCGGAAGACGATGATCGCCGAGTTGGTGACCACCGTGGCCTTGTTGGCCGAGTCGCCGAGCGTGGCCGCCGCGTCGGACAGCTTGCGGTCCAGCACCAGCCGCGTCTCGCGGATCTCGCGCCGCGGCGCGCGCTGCGCGAGCTGCTTGGCGAGCCCGTCCTGGCCGGCCGCGCCGAACCAGATCAGGCCCTCGATGTCGAGCGCCAGGCCCTGGTCGAACGAGCGCAGGCGCCGCTCCGGGCCGAACTCGAAGAACGCGTACGCCTCCAGGCGCGCCTGCTCGGCCTGGCGGTACTGGCCGGCGCCGGCGGCGGCCTCCATGCGGTCGAGCGTGAGCGCGATCAGGTCGTAGTCGGACTCGTCGGTCTTCTCGGTCCAGGGTGCGGGCATCGCGGCCCGCAGCGCCGCGTCCGTCCGATCGGCGGCGCGCTGGACCTGCGCGTGCGTGGGCACGCCGTCGCTCTGCTTGGCGGCGGTCCCGACCAGCCGGCCGAGCTCGTCGAGCCCGCGCGCGGCGGCCTCGGTGCGCGCGTGGTCGCGCTTGGCCAGCTGGTCGCGCAGGTCGCCGAACGCGCCCGCCGCGCCGGTGCGGAACGCGACCGCCTCGGTGATCTCGAAGTCGCGCGTGACGTGGTCGTCCTTGACGCCGCGCCCGTACTCGACCGGCACCAGCGAGAGGAACTGCAGCAGCTGCTGCGCGCGCCGCGCCGCCTCCTCGGGTGTGAACGGCGCGGCGGTGAAGCCCTCCAGCGCGCGGTTGGCGGCCTCGATGTCCAGCGGCGCCGCGGCGAAGATCGCGGACGCGTCGCGTTCGGCCGCCTCGCCGCGGTCCTGCGCGTAGCGCGGCGCGAGGATCGCGAAGTAGCCGGCGGCCTGCGCGGCGGCCTCGGCGCGCCGCGCCGGCAGGTTCTGCTCGACGCCGCGGCGGGCGTCGGCCAGCAGCTCGCGCAGGCGCGCCTGGTAGGCGTCCAGCAGGTCCTTGGCGACGGCCTGCTCGGCCGCGCGCGGCGTCGTCTTGCCGCGCGCGAGCTGGTCGAGCGCCAGCGTGGCGTGCGCGCCGGGGCGCGTGAAGCGCGTCGCGGTGCGGTACTCGCGCAGCAGCAGCCAGCGCTTGGCGGTCGCCGCGTCACCGCGCGCGGTGGCTTCGGTGGTGACCGAGTACGCGCCCCGGAAGAGGCCCGCGCGGACGCTGCCGCGCGCGGCGGCGAGCGCGGTCTGATCGCCGGCGCGGGCGGCGCTCGCTGCGGCCTTCAGGCCGTCGCCGATCGCCGCGTCGGCGTCCCGGTCGGCGGCGCGCAGCGTGGCGCGCAGGTCGCCGGCGTACGCGGCGCGGGCGCGCGCGACGTCCTTGGTCGCCGCGCGCGGGCCGGTCAGCACCAGCTCGGTCTGGGCGTCGAAGAGCCCGTCGGTCACCCGGCCTGCGTCCTGCCACGGCGCGGCGGCCGCGGCGCTCGCGGGGAGCGTCAGCAGGACCGCGACCGCGGCGAGCAGGCCGCGCATCAGTCCTCCAGCTGGAGGTTGAGCTGACCGGCGGCCTGTGAGACCTGGCCGGCGATCGCCTCGGCGTTGCGCTGGGCCTCCGAGCCGAGCGTGTCGGCGTCGGACGCGGTGAACGTCTTGCCGCCCTCCTCCTCGGTCAGCAGCCGGCCGGCGAGCTGGTGCAGCTTGTCGAGGTCGACCTTGGTCTGGGCCGCCTGCTCGGCGTTGACCTCCTCGACGCTCGGCAGGATCGAGTCGTAGATCAGGACGATGCCGCCGAGGATGTCGCGGATGTCACTCAGGCGCGACGTGGCCACGAAGCCCTTCTCCTCGGCCTTGTCGCCGGCGATGAAGCGCGAGTTCTTCCACGCTTCGAAGTACTCCGACATGGTCGGCGTCATCACGACCACGGCGGTGAACGCGTCCTCCAGCGTCGGCGTCCACTCCTTGGCCTTCTCGTCGAGCTCCTTCGCGTAGTTGACGAACTCGCTCGTCGCCGCCAGCAGGAAGTCGGCGTCCGGCAGCGCCTCCGGGAACGTGACCTGGCCGTCGCCGTCGAGGTCCGGCTTGACGCCCTTGGCCTGGAACTTCGGCTCGGTGCCGAAGACCGCGGTCTCCACCAGCGCGAAGAAGTTGCCCGGCTGCTTGAACTCCTTGCCGGCCCGGGTGGTGAGGCTGAACGGGACGGCGTTCTCGGGGTCGGATCCGTCGGAGCCGGCGTCGATGATCACGTCGTAGTCGGCCAGCGACGGGACGCCCGCGACCACGCCCTCCATCTCCTCGTAGGCCGGGTTCGCCTGGATGTGCGCGCCGCGCAGCTCCTTGAGCGCGGTCTGCACCTCCTCGCGGTGCTCGGAGAGCAGCTTCGCGTAGTCGAAGCCGGAGGCCTTGGCCAGGTTGTAGTACTCCAGCGCGTCGCGGTTGAGCAGCTCGACGGACGTCACCAGCCGCTCGGTGTGGTCGAGCAGGTAGTCCTTGATCGGCTGCAGGTCGACGTTGGCCGCGGCCGCCGGGGTGGCGTCGGGGGTCGTCTCGTCGGTCTTGTCGTCGCCGCCGCAGCCCGCGAGTGCGAGGCATCCGGCGAGGACCAGGGTCGTGGTGCGACGCATGGCTCCGATTGATGAAAACGTTAGGGCGGCCTAATTGCTAGCACATCGCGCGCTCACGGCAGCCCGTGCTCGAGCGCGCCCTTGACGCTCGCGTCCAGCGCGTTGAGCCGGTACAGCGCCAGCGCCTCGGCGGAGCCGAAGCGCCCGCCGGGCGCCGCCTGCGACCCGTGGTGGGTCAGCACGCAGTGCGCGAGCGCGAGCCGGCGATCGTCCGGCAGCGCGTGCGCGTCGAGGATCTGCTGCGTGAGCACGACGTGGCCGACCAGGCGGCCGGCGTCGGTCAGCCCGATCTCCGCGCCGTAGGTGAACTCGCGCGTCTTGCCGAGGTCGTGCACGAGCGCCGCGGTCAGCAGCAGGTCCGAGTTCAGACGCGGGTGCAGCGTGGCGGCCTCCAGCGCGAGCGTGCCGACCGCGACCGTGTGCTCGAGCAGGCCGCCGAGGTACGCGTGGTGCCCCGCGCGCGTGCAGGGGGCGCGGCGCCACTCGGCGCGCAGCCGCTCGTCGCCGAGCAGCCGCTGCAGGAGCCCCGCGTAGGCGGGGTCGTGGACTTCACGCGCGAGATGCTCGAGGAAGCCGTCGAGCTCGTCGACGTTGCGGTACGCGACGGGCAGGAACGCGGCCGGGTCGGCGCCGTCGGCGCGCACGATGTCGCGCACCTCGAGCTGCAGCTCGTCGCGGAACCGGTCCACGCGTCCGGCGACGCGCACCAGGTCACCTTTCTCGAAGCGCCCGGCCAGCAGGTCCGCGTCGCGGAACGCGCGCGCCTGGATCGTCCCCGTGCGGTCGCGCAGCTCGAGCGCCAGGTACGGCGAGCCGCTGCGCGCGGTCAGCCGGTCCTTGCGCGCGCAGGCGAACACGGCGTCGACGGGATCGCCCGCGCGCAGCCCCGCGATCGTGACTTCGGACATCCGCCCCATACTGGCCGACCGAGCGGACGCGGTACCGTGGATCGGATGCAGCCGCTGCGCTGGGAACGCCGTCCCGACGGGCTTCGCGCTCCGGCGCTGGTGTGCGCGTTCAAGGGCTGGAACGACGCGGGGGAGTCCGCGACGTCCGCGCTCACGTTCGTGGCCGGCGGGCTCGGCGCCGAGCGCTTCGCGCAGATCGATCCGGAGGAGTTCGTCGACTTCCAGGCCACGCGCCCGATGGTGCGGCTGCAGGACGGCGTCACGCGCACGATCGAGTGGCCGGACTACGAGGTCCACGCCGTACGGATCCCGCGCGCGCCGCGCGACCTGATCCTGCTGTCGGGCCCGGAGCCCGCGTTCCGCTGGCGCACGTTCACCAAGACCGTCGTCGACCTGGCGGAGGCGCTCGGCGTGCAGATGGTCGTGCTCTTAGGCGCGCTGCTGGCGGACGTGCCGCACTCGCGCCCCGTGTCCGTGAGCGCGCACGCGACCGATCCGGGCCTGATCGAGCGGCTCGCGCTGCAGCCGCCGACCTACGAGGGCCCGACCGGGATCGTCGGCGTCCTGCACCAGGCGTTCGCCGACTCCGGCCTGCCGGCCGCGTCCCTGTGGGCGGCGGTGCCGCACTACGTCGCGGTCGCGCCGAACCCGAAGGGCGCGCTGGCGCTGCTGCGCCGGCTCGAGTCGCTGGTGGGCGTGACGGTCGACGCGACCGAGCTCGAGGACGCGGCGACCGAGTACGAGCAGCAGGTCTCGCGCGCCGTCGAGCTGGACCCCGACGTGCAGGCGTTCGTGGAGCGCCTGGAGCGCGCCGCCGACGAGGAGTCCGAGAGCCCGGACCCGGGCTCGCTCCCCTCCGGCGACGTGCTCGCGCGCGAGTTCCAGCGGTTCCTGCGCCAGCGCGGGAAGTAGCTCAGCGCTCAGCTGCCGGGCAGGCGATCCGGTAGTCGCACATCGAGCACGCCGACCAGCTCGGCGTCGGCTCGAAGCCCTGCGACTGGATGCCGTCGGCGACGGTGAGCACGGTCTCCGTGATCCAGTCGCGGTCGCTGTCGTCGCGCTCGACCGGCACCTTCTCGTCGTCGAGCACGTAGTAGTAGGCCTGCTGGGCGGCGTCGAGCTCCCACGCCTCGCGCGCGCCGACCGCGTACAGCGACAGCTGCACGTCCTCGCGCAGCTGCGCCGGGGTCTTCGGGCGGCCGGTCTTGTAGTCGATCAGCTCGTAGCCGCCGTCGGGCAGCCGGTCGACGCGGTCGACGCGGCCGCGCAGCAGGTGCGGCCCCATGCGGAACTGGAACCCGCGCTCGAACCAGACCGGCTCGCCGTCCTCGACCTGGAAGCGGTCGTGGTAGCGCACCAGCGCCTGCGTCGCCTTGGCCCGGAACTGGCGCTCCTCCTCGGAGTCGCCGAACCCGCCGCGCCGCCAGCCCGCCTCCAGCAGCCCGAGCAGCTCCGGCAGGCCCGCGTCGGTCGCGCCGTGGTAGCGCTCCAGCACCTGGTGCACGAGGATCCCGAAGCGCTGGTTCATCGTCGGCTCGCTCGGGATCCGGAAAACGCGTGCGAACTTGTACTTGAGCGGGCAGGTCCGGTACGTCTCGATGTCGGTCGCGCTCAGCAGCAGACCGTCGCCGCGGCGCGGCAGGAACGTCTCCAGCGACGGCTCGTTGCGCGCCGCGACGGCGCGGGCGCGCGCCCGCTCGTCGCGCTCGGCGTCGAGCAGGTAGTCGTCGAGCGCGCTCGTCTCGAAGATCTCGCGCTGCTCGGACGTCGACGCCTGCAGCAGCCGCGCGTTGATCTCCGGCAGCGCCTCGTCGACCGACAGCTCGCCCGTGCGCGTGCGCTCCAGCAGCGCGCTCAGCTTGAGCAGCTCGAGGTAGCGGACGACCGCGTGCGAGACGTCGAGGTCGGTGTCGAAGCGCAGCTCGCCGAGCCGGCCGCCGACCTGCGCGACCGTGGTCAGCAGCTCGTCGCGCAGCAGCCGGAACGTCGACTGCAGCGTCTCCGCGGGCCCGAACAGCTCCTCCTCGCGCGGCTCCCACTCGCCGCCGACCGCCGCGCGCGCCTCCTCGGCGAACGGGGACGGCTGCTGCGCCGCGCCGCGGTCGGTGCGCTCCGGGTACGCCAGCACCAGCCGCTTGCGCGCGCGGGTCAGCGCCACGTGCAGCAGCCGCCGCATCCCGGCCGCGTGCGCGGTGCGCGACGCGGGCGGCACGGTCTCCTTGATCAGCGCGTCCGGGATCGGGTCCAGCGACTGCCGGCGCGGGCCGGGCATGCGCGCGCTCATCAGGCCGAGCACGTACACGTGGTCGAACTCGTGGCCCTTGGCGTCGTGCATCGTCATCACGCGCACGCCGCGGGCGACTTCGCCGGCGGCCTCCTCCTCGCGCAGGCCGGCGTCGGCGACGGCGGCGATCGAACGCGCGAACTCGCGCGCCGTCGCCTGCGGCGCGCGGCGCACGTACGCCGCGGCGAGCTCGGCGAAACGGGCCAGGTTGCGCAGCCGCTCGACGACCTCGGTGGTGGCGGCGAACAGCAGCTGCCGGCGCAGCCCGAGGCGTTCGATCAGGCGGTGCACGTAGAGGTCCGGACGGGCGGAGTCGAGCGCGCCCGCCGCGCCGCGGTAGAGCTTCAGGAACGTGACGATCCGCTCGCGCGCCTCGGGCGGGATCTGGGGAGACTCCAGCGCGGCCGAGAGCGCCGCCACCATGTCGAGCTTGCGCCGGCGCGCGATCTGGGTCACGCGCGCGAGGTCGACCGCGCGCAGCTCGACCGGCGGCCGCGCCAGCGCGCGCACGACCGCGCCGGCGTCGCCGGGGTCGACCAGCAGGCGCAGCCAGGCCAGCAGGTCGCGGATCTCGGCGCGCTGGAAGAACGCCGCGGCGCCGGACAGGTGGTACGGCACCGCGCGCTCCTCGAACGCGACCGCGACCGCCTGTCCCTCCGCGCGCACGCTGCGCACCAGCACGCAGACGTCCTCGGGGGCGACGTCCTCGCGCGCGATCAGCCGCTCGACCTCGGCCGCGACCGCCTGCGCCTGGGCGCGCTCGGACGCGCAGCGCCAGAACGCGACCGCGCCGCCGGGGTCGCCCTCGAGGACCTTGTCGAGCCGGTCCTCCACCGGCGCCACGACCGCGTGCGCCGCGGCCAGCAGCCGGGTCGGCGCGCGGTGCGAGCGCTCGAGCCGGACGACGCGCGCGAGCGGCCACTCGGCGCGGAAGTCGCGCACGTTCTTGGTCGCGGCGCCGCGGAAGCGGTGGATCGCCTGGTCGTCGTCGGCGCAGACGCTGATGTTGCCGTGCTCGGCGACCAGCAGGCGCAGCAGCAGGCCCTGGGCGAAGCTGGCGTCCTGCAGCTCGTCCACCAGCACGTGCGCGTAGCGGGCGGCCAGCCGCGCGCGCACGTGCGGCTTGGTGCGCAGGAGCTGGAAGGCCTGCAGGACGAGGTCGCCGGCGTCGAGCGCGCCCGCCTGCTCGAGCAGCGCGTCGTGGGCGGCGAACAGCGCCGCGAACTCGCGCTCGCGCGCGCCGCGCGCATCGTCGCTCAGCCCGTCGGCCCAGGCGCGGTAGTCGCCCGCGCTGATCAGCTCGTCCTTGAGCCGGTCGATCCGGCGGACGATCGCGCCCAGCGTGGCGCTCGGGTTGCCGCGCAGGTCGTGGTGGCGCAGCGGCAGGTCGTCGATGCGCTCGAGCAGCATCGCCAGGCGGTCGGCGGTCGAGACCGGGGTCGCGAACGGGTCGATGCCGGCCTCGAACGCCTCGTCGCGCAGCAGCCGCGCGCAGAGGCCGCCGAACGTCATGATCGACAGCTCCTCGTACGCGCCGGTCAGGCGGTCCTCGACGCGTTCGCGCAGCCGGTCGGCGGCGGCGTCGCCGTAGGTCAGCGCGAGGACCGCGTCGGGGGGCTCGAGCCACGCGAAGCGCTCGACCAGCACGGTCGTCTTGCCACTGCCGGCGCCGCCGAGCACGAGCAATGGGCCGCCGGAGTGCTCGACGGCCTCACGCTGGGCGGAGGTCAGCGCAGGCACCGCCGTAGGATAGGCCTGCATGGCCGTTGAACCCCCCGACTGGCTCGGCGCGTCACGGCGGTCGGCGGCGGCGATCCGGGAGATGCTGTCCGCGCGGCCGACGATCGCCGAGCGGGTGCGCGAGACCGGCACGCGCGGCGAGGGCGGCGATCGGACGCTGGAGATCGACTCGGCCGCGGAGGACGTGGTGTTCGAGGAGCTGCGCGGGCTCTACGACGCGGGCGCGCGGTTCACGGCGATCTCCGAGGAGCGCGGCGAGGTCGCGTTCGGCTCGCGCGACGTGCTGGTCGTCATCGATCCGATCGACGGGTCGCTGAACGCCAAGCGCGGGCTGCCGCACTTCGCGCTGTCGATCGCGGTCGCGTCGGGGCCGACGATGGCCGACGTGGACTTCGGCTTCGTGCAGGACTTCGGGCCCGACGAGGAGTGGGTCGCGTGGCGCGGGCGGGGCGCGCGGCTCGACGGGGTGCTGCTGGACCCCACGCTGGGGGAGCGCCGGGCGCGCTCCGGCAAGCTCGAGATCGTCGGCGTCGAGCAGGCCGACCCGCGCTGGGTGGCGCGCTCGACGGACGCGCTGCTGGAGCGCGCGCACCGGCTGCGGGCGATCGGGTCGCTGGCGGTGTCGCTGTGCCAGGTCGCGGCCGCACGGTTCGACGCGCTGGCGTCGCTGGCGCCGTGTCGTGCGGTCGACGTCGCGGCGGCGCAGCTGATCGTGCGCGAGGCCGGCGGCGTCGTGTCGTTCGTCGCGTACGACGACCCGCTGGGCGCGCCGCTGGACCTCGAGCCGCGGTCGCCGGTGGTCGCGGCGCGGACGCCCACCGGGCTCGCCGAGGTCACCGCGGTGCCATCCTGGAACGTGTGATCGATTTCAAGCTCGCCGGTTCCGTGGCGCGTGGGGTGGCGAACCTCCAGCCGGCCGGCGATCCAGCGCCGTTCTCGCAGCTGGCGGGGCCGGCCGAGGAGGCCGAGCGGTTGGTCGGCGAGTACACGGGGCTGACCGCGGCGGCGGGCGTTCCGGTGGCCGAGGCGGTCGATCGCGCCGCGTGGATCGACGCCAACCTGAAGTCGATGGAGGCGGTGCTGGAGCCCGCGGCGGCGCGGCTGGCGGGCGGCTCCGGGCCGATCGGCTCGCTGGCCGGCGGCGTGCTGGCGATCGAGGCGGGCGCCGTGTCCGGCTTCTTGGCGGGGCGCGTGCTCGGCCAGTACGAGTTCCCGGTGCTGGACCCGGAGGGGCCGTCGCGGCTGCTGTTCGTGGCGCCGAACCTGGCGCACGCCGCGCGCGGGCTCGACGCGCCGGACGACCAGCTGCTGCGCTGGGTCGCGCTGCACGAGATGACGCACGCGCTGCAGTTCGGCGGCGTCCCGTGGCTGCGGCCGTACCTGGGCGACCTGCTGCGCGAGCTGCTCGACTCGCTCGAGTTCAACCCGCGCGCGCTGCTGCGCGTCCCGGACGTGGGGGACGTCAAGGCCCTGTTCGACCGCGTGCGCGACGACGGGCTGGCGATGGTCGTGATCGGGCCGGGCCGGCGTGGGTCGCTGGATCGCGTGCAGGCGTTCATGGCCGTGCTGGAGGGCTACGCCGAGCACGTGATGGACGCCGTCGGCGCGTCCGTGCTGGAGGACCTGCCGGGGCTGCGTGGCGCGTTGGGGCGCCGGCGGCGCGATCGCTCCGGGTTCCTGAAGCTGCTCGACAAGCTGCTCGGCATGGACCTCAAGCTGCGTCAGTACGAGCAGGGCAAGGCGTTCTGCGACGGGGTCGTCGCGCGGGCCGGGATCGAGGGGCTCAACCGGGTCTGGATCGGGCCCGCCGCGCTGCCGAGCGTGGACGAGCTGAGCGACCCCGCGGCGTGGCTGGCGCGCACCGAGCCGCTCGCGCTCGAGCCGCCCGCCTGATCGAACCGGCGTTCCGATCCGCACAAAGTCCGGCGCGGCTTTACCGCTTGGTTACGGGCCTCTCTAGAGGCTGTGCTACAAAGTCAGCACAAAGCTGTAACCCGCCCTGAGTTGCGGTGTACGAACATATGGTCGCCTTGAATTGTGGGCGAACAGATATTCGTAATGGACCCGTCAGGGCAGGGGGAAAGAAGCCGACATGGCCGAGAACACCACCACCACTTCAACCACGACCGAGACGCCCGCCGCGAAGCCGGCGGTTGCGGCTTCGAGCGCGCCCGCCGCGAAGAAGAAGCCGGCTGCTCGTAAGCGCCCGGCGCGTAAGCCGGCCGCGCGCCGAACCGCGCCGTCGAAGACGACGGGCCGCCGCGTCCGCACGGAGGCCCGCAACGAGACGCGCGAGGCCGCCCGCGCG
The DNA here is from genome assembly GCA_035555675.1 of Solirubrobacter sp. Classification (GTDB taxonomy): domain Bacteria; phylum Actinomycetota; class Thermoleophilia; order Solirubrobacterales; family Solirubrobacteraceae; genus Solirubrobacter. The sequence continues at coordinate 38,031 of DATMGH010000061.1, forward strand.
AACGTCCGCGCCGCCCGCACCACGGCCGACCAGGGCCGCTCGCTGGTCGAGCGCGCCGCGCTGTCCTACGTCGGCGTGACGCTCGAGGCGCGTGACCGCGTGGTCGACGCCGCCACCACGGTCGCGGACACGTTCTCCACGCGTGCGAAGGCCGAGCGCGAGCTCAAGAAGCTGCAGGCCCGCTACGAGCGCCGCGGCACCAGCGCGCGCAACCAGCTCGAGCGCGACGTCAAGAAGGCGCGCACGCGCCTGGAGCGCGTCGTGCGCCGCAACCGCACCACGCTGGAGAAGGACGCGACGCGCCGCGTCGACGTCGTCACCGACCGCGTCGAGGGCGCCTTCACCGCGGGCTACGCCGCCACGCAGAAGGTCGGCACGCTCGCCAAGGAGCGCATCGCGGCGATCGCGTAACCACCCCACTTCCCCCGCGTGCCGGCCTGGAGAGGGCGGCGTCGCGGGTACGCCTACCGGCCTCATATCCCGCCGGTGGGACTCACCCGGCCTCATAACCCTGCTGGGTGGGTGCAACACCCTCTCCTCCCTCAACCGTCGCCGTGCCCCTTGGGGTGCGGCGTCGGTGCTTAACCGCGCCGCGCCGCGCCGCCGCGCTACGCCGCCGCGCCGCGCTACGCCGCCGCGCCGCGCCGCGCCGCCGCGCTACGCCGCCGCGCCGCGCCTCGTCGCCGCGTCTCGCCGCCGCGGCGCGAGTCGTCCCGCACTGCGCTTCGTCACCGCGCCCGCGCCGCGTCTCGCCATGCCGCGATGTCGTCGCCGCGGCACGACGTCGCGCCGAGTGGTCACTTTCTGGCGCCCACCGCCAGTACTTCGCTCCTCGTCGCGCCGGGGCACCTCGTCGCGCCCGGTCGTCCCAACTTGTCGCCCTCCGGCGCGCCGAGTGGTCGCTTTCTGGCGTATGCGGCCGGAACGTCGCTTCTCGCGCCGCCGATGGTCCGCGGGCGCCGTGATGGTGCCGGCGGACGGCGGCGGTGAGGGGGCGGGCGCGTTTCGCGCGGTCGTCCGCGGCGGTGAGCGGCGGCGCGCCACGTCGGCGCGGCGAGTGGCCACTTTCTGGCGCATGCGGCCGGAACGTTGCTTCTCGCGCCGCCGATGGTCCGCGGGCGCCGTGATGGTGCCGGCGGACGGCGGCGGTGAGGGGGCGGGCGCGTTTCGCGCGGTCGTCCGCGGCGGTGAGCGGCGGCGCG
>DATMGH010000062.1:0-3882 GCA_035555675.1 Solirubrobacter sp.
GCAGCGTCTCCACGCGCACGTCGCCCAGGCCCGCCGCGCGATGCACCGCGGTGGCCTCCGAGGGATCGCCGAGCCGGCCGAACGCCCGCGCGTAGCTCGCGCGCTCCGCCCCGAGCACCGCCGCCACCGCGGCGCGCGGAAGCTCGAACCACGGGTTCGAGCCGGCCGGCCCCCACAGCGCCGTGGCCACCCGCCCGCCGCTCACGGTCACGCGCCCCAGCTCCCGCAGCGTCGCGACCGGATCGCGAGCGATCATCAGCGCGAGCCGGCTCACGCTCGCGCCGAAGCGCCCGTCGGCGAACGGAAGCGGCTCGTCGAAGTCGGCCACCCGCAGCTCGACGCCGGGCACCACCCGCGCGCGCCCCTGCGCGAGCTGCTCGAGGTTGGTGTCGATGCCCACCACCTCCGCCACGCCCGCTTCCGCGAGCGCGACGGTCAGGCGCGCGCTGCCGCAGCCGGCGTCGAGGACCGAATCGGCACCGCCGACGGCGGAGATGATCTCCGGGACGCCGAACGGCGGCACGAGGTGCTCAGACCTCGATCGCGTCGTGCAGCCGGTGCGTGAGCTGCTCGGGCGTCTCGCCCGGCCGCGGCTGCAGCGGCCGCGCGAACGTGACCCGGGTGCCGGCGCGGCGGTTCAGGCCGCGGCCCTTGGGCATCACCAGCGCGGAGCCCTCGATGTGGACCGGGATGATCGGCGCACCCGCCATCAGCGAGAGCTCGGCGACGCCGTGGCGGTAGCCGTCCGGCCCCGCGCCGCGGGTGCCCTGCGGAAACAGGAGCACGTTCAACCCGTCGCGCAGGTGCGCGGCGGCCGCGGCCAGCCCGCGCCGCTGCCCGCCGCCGCGGTCGAACGGGAACGTGTTGATCCAGAAGCCGGACGCGACCGCGTAGCCGCGCTTGCGGTAGAAGCGGTCCGACGCGGCGCCGACGACGGTCCGCGCCCGCCACGCGTGCGGCAGCGCGAGCAGGACCAGCGGCGTGTCGATGTCGCTCTCGTGGTTCGGCGCGAGGATCGCCGGCTGGGGCGCGTGCACGAGGTCCTCGGCGCCGATCACGGTCGGCGACGCGACCAGCCGCGTGGCGGGGAACAGCAGCGTCTGCTGCGCGACCTCGCGGACCACCGAGGCACGGCGCCCGCGCAGCTGCGGCATGTCCTCGACCGTGCGCTCGGACCACGGATCCGCGCCCGCGGACACCGTCCGCCAGCGGCGCGGAACGGACACGCGGCGCGCCGACGACGCGTTCGCCCCCGCGAGCTTCTCCAGCCGCCGCCCGCCCGAGGCGAACTTCACTCGGAGACCTGGGCGTAGAACAGCGGCGGGCAGTGGAAGTGCGTCAGCGACGGGTCGCGCCCGACGACCTGCTCGGCCATCTCCAGCGCGTCGCGCATCGTGTCCGCGCGCCGGAACCCGAGCCGGCGGCACGCCTCCGGATCACCGCCGACGAAGATCACGTCCCCCAGGTGCTGCAGCGCGTGCGCGCCCCAATACCACATGTAGAACGGGTGCACGCCGTGGTAGGCGTAGGACGTCCGGTACAGGTGCCGGTACCACTCGTCCTCGGCGTAGCCCTTCTCGAAGCGCTGCTCGATCTCGACCGGGTCGGTCGTGGTCGCCAGCACCTCCTCGTAGAAGTCCACGTACGACGGGTGGTGCACCGGGTGGAACTCCCGCGTCACCGGGTGCGTGAAGATCATCACGCCGCCCTCGCGCACCAGCGGCACCCCGTGGTAGAGGTTGAAGAAGTACCCGAGGCCCATGCACATGACCAGGACCGGGTTGAGGATCGAGTCCACGTTGTACGGGCCGACGTAGGGGAGTCCGGCGGTGACGATGTCCGCCTGCCCGCGCACGCCGACCGCCTGCTGGGCGGCGCAGCGCTCGAGCGTCACCTCGTGCACGGGAGCGACCGCGCCCGCGGTCACGCCCGTGACCGCGTACGGCGCGCGCGACTTGTGAAACGCGGCCCGCCGCAGCTTCGGGTTCATGCGGTCCGTCGTGCGCTTGAGCGCCGCGAACGCCGCCTGCTCGCGCGCCGTCCAGCGCGCTTCGGGCTTGGCCAAGAAGGACAGCGGCCCGTCGAACATGTCGTTGTTGAGCGTCGTCTCGATGTGGAAGATCGGGACGGCCGCCTCGACGATCTCGCCCTGGCGCCCGGCGCTCTGGTGCAGCTCGGACTTGTGCATGTCCATGAACGAGCGCGAGTGGCGCATCGTGTGGACGTTGTGGTGCACCTTGACGCTGTTGTACGTCCCGAGCCCGACCGCGACCGACTTGTGGCCGCCGTCCATGGTCACGAGGTTGATGTTCACGTAGACCAGCAGGTCGGACTCGGCGGCCCGTCGCGACAGCTCGACCGCCTCGCCGTGCGGCGTCTCCCCGAGCGAGACGATCTCCGCCGGGTCCTCGGCGTCGTGGTTGTAGAGCCGCTCGGGATAGAACTCGTCGAACACGCGATCGCCGACCGCGCGGCGCAGCTCGGCCGGCGTCATGCGCCGGTGCAGCGCGAGCGCCGCGATCAGGTGGATGTCCTCGACCCCGGCCCGGTACGCGCGCTCGAGCACGTGCTCGATCACCCGCCCGCGGATGTCCGGCGTCTTCATCGGCGGCAGCGGCAGGCTGATGTCGTCGAACGCGATCGTCAGCTTCATGCCCGGGCGCAGCAGCGCGTCGAGCGGGTCCATGCCGAGCGGGGAGTCCAGCGCGGTGGCGATCGCCGCGTCGACGTCCACCAGCCCCTTCAGGGGCGGCGGCGGGTAGACGATCCGCGAGCCGACCGGCAGGCGCTCGAGCCGGAACGACTCGCCGGAGTGGAACAGGGTCGGCGGTGAGTGCTCGTGCACCTCGACGACGCACGCCTCGCGCTCGGCGGCGGGGTGGCGGCGCTTGGTGCGCTCGATCATTCGGGTCGGGGCGATGGTCATGCGGCTATCTCGAAGATCGTCTTGGAACGGCCGGCGCGGGCGGCTTTCGGAGCGTGGTCGAGCGCCTTGCGGAACGCCCGCAGCGGCCAGCCGCGGTCGATCAGCCGCCCGGGCTTGAGCTCACGGGCGAACTCCAGCGCCCGCGGGAAGTCGTGCTCGTACCCGTAGGCGCCGCGCAGCTCGAGCTCGCGCAGCCACGCCGCGGCCAGATCGGCCTTCAGCTCGCCGGGCATGCCGACCAGCACGACCCGCCCGCGCGGCCGGGTGATCGTCGTCGCCTGCTCGAGGCTCGCACCGCTCCCCACGCAGTCAAGTACACGGTCGAAGCCGCCAAGCAACAGTTCGCGGCCCAAATGACCGACCAGCCTGCGCGAATTCGTGATCCGTGCGCCCTCGATGTGGACGCGATCCGGCGTGCAGACGTCGTCCGCGCCGAAGCGCCGCGCCGCGGTCTGCTGGCCCGGATGCTTGGCGACGCAGATCAGCGTCGCGCTCGGGGCCGCCTCGCGCACGGCGGCCAGCGTCAGCAGCCCGATCGTGCCCGCGCCGATGATCGCGACGTGCTCGCCGGGCTGGACGTCGGCCATCCGCGCCGCGTGCAGCGCGCAGGCGAGCGGCTCGACCAGCACCGCGTCCTCGTCGGACAGGTCGTCCGGCACCGTGTGCAGCTGGGAGGCGTGCGCGACCAGGCCCTCGCTCCAGCCGCCGCCGGTCTCGCGGCAGTAGCCGGTCTGCAGCCCGGCGCTGATCGTGCCGTCGATCGGGTTGCGGCAGAGCGCGGGCAGGCCCTGCGCGCACTCGGCGCACGGCGGCGTGACGCCCCGGACCAGGCACCCGAGCGCCGGCTGGACCACGACGCGCTCGCCGCGCCGCGGGCCGGCGCCGATCGTCCCGACGATCTCGTGGCCGGGGACGAACGGGGTGCTGGTCAGCGTCGCCAGCTGCAGCGAGGCCTT
>DATMGH010000063.1:0-2480 GCA_035555675.1 Solirubrobacter sp.
CGCCGCTGCTGGTCGAGGAGGTGATGGGCTTCGAGGGCTTCTCGGGCAACGAGTCGATCCTCTACCACCTGTACTCGCCCTGCCGCGTGAAGGAGGTCGGGGAGTTCGAGCCGATCGAGCTCGAGGAGTGGGTGCCGGACACGCACGTGCACCGGCTCACGCACACGCGCGCGCTGGAGCCGATGGGCGACACCGTTCTCGGCCGGCGCGTCCTGCAGTACAACGGCGACGTCGAGCTGGCGATCTGCGTGCCCGAGCACGAAGCGGAGTACTTCTACCGCGACGGCGAGGGCGACGAGGTGATCTTCGTCCACGAGGGGTCCGGCGTGGTCGAGACCGTGTTCGGGACGCTGCCGTACCGCCAGCACGACTACGTGGTGATCCCGCGCGGCACGACGTACCGCTTCCGCTTCGACGAGCCGCAGCGCTGGCTGACGTTCTACACGCCGGGCGAGATCGAGACGCCGAACCGCTACCGCAACCGGTACGGCCAGCTGCTCGAGCACGCGCCGTTCTCCCAGCGCGACTTCCATCCCCCGGCCGAGCTGGTCACGCACCGCGACCGCGGCGAGCACGAGGTCAAGGTGCGCGTGCGCGGCGGCTACCAGGACTACGTGCTCGACTACCACCCGCTGGACGTCGTCGGCTGGGACGGCTACGTCTACCCGTACACGTTCAACATCGCGGACTTCGAGCCCAAGGCCGGGCGCCTGCACCAGCCGCCGCCCGCGCACCAGACGTTCCAGGGACCGAACTTCGTGATCTGCTCGTTCTGCCCGCGCATGCTCGACTGGGACCCGGCGGCGGTCGTGCTGCCGTACCACCACTCGAACGTGCAGAGCGAGGAGGTCATGTACTACGTCGACGGCGACTACGCGGCGCGCAAGGGCGTCGAGATCGGGTCGTTCACGCTGCACCCGTCCGGGCTGCCGCACGGGCCGCAGCCGGGGACGGTCGAGAAGACGCTCGGGATGACCCGCACGGACGAGCTGGCCGTGATGTGCGACACGTTCCGGCCGCTGAAGCTGACCACGCTCGCCCGCGACCTGGACGACCCTTCGTACGCGTACTCGTGGTACGAGGAAGATCCCGTGCGTGCGTGAGTTCACCTGGGTCGACGGCGAACGGACGATCCACTTCGGGCCCGCCGCGGGCCGCGCGGTCGCGTGGCTCGGCGGGCCCGGCTACACGCTGCTGACGACGCCGCGGGCGGCGTCGGCGGCGCCGGACGTCGTGGAGGCCGCCGGGGCGGTGCACGAGGTCGGCCCGGGGCAGGTCCACGAGCTGGCGGGCGCGCTGCTCGGCGTCGTGCGCGGCGACCGGATCGTGGCGCTCGGGGGCGGACGCGTGATCGACGTGGCGAAGGCGCTCGCGGCGGCGGCGAGCGCCGGCGTGGGGGCGGCGGCACCCGACCGCGACGTGCGCGCCATGGCGGTGCCCACCACCCTCTCGGGGGCCGAGATGACGTCGGGACACCGGCACGCGGCCGGGGTCGACGAGGCGACGCCGCGCGTGCGCGCCGCCGTCGTGGTCTTCGACCCGGCGCTGGCGGCGTCCCAGCCGGTGCCGGAGCTCGCCGCCTCCTCGCTGAACGCGCTGGGCCACGCCGTCGAGGGACCGTGCACGGTCCGCGCGAACCCGGTCGCGACGCTCGCCGCCCACGAGGCCGCCCGGCTGATCGCGAACGGCTGGTCCACCGGTGAGCCGGACCGTGAGCCGCTCGCGCTCGGCGCCCTGCTGGCCGGCTACGTGATCGACTCGACCGGCGTCGGCCTGCACCACGTGCTCGCGCAGACGCTCGTGCGCGTCGCCGGTGCCGGCCACGGCCCGGCCAACGCGGCGATGCTCCCGCACACGGCCGCCGCGCTCGCCCGCCGCGCCCCGGAGGCGGTCGCCGCGCTCGGCGACGTCGCCGGCGTCGCCCGCGCGATCGCCGCCCGCGCCGGCGCCGCGAGGCTGCGCGACATCGGCGTCGATCCCGCCGCGCTCGGCGCCTGCGCGGACGCCGCGGCCGCCCGCCCGCAACTCGCCAACACGCCGCCGCCGGCCGATCGCGACGAGATCCTCGCGCTCTACGAAGCCGCAGCCTGAGCGCGGGTTTTCCGCAATGGCTCAACGCCGGAGTACTGCTGTAAGCGGCTCCTAAAGGCTCGATATTCGAGGTGTAAGCACCACACCGCAGCCAACAAGGAGTGAGGAAGATGCGCAAGGTCTTCCAGTACGGCGGGATCGCCGCCAGCGTCATTCTGATCGCGATGGGCATCGGCGCGATTTACAGCGGCATCGACGGCCGCAACTACGTTCGCGACAGCCTCGCGCAGGAGCGCATCGTCGGGACCCCGGATTCGACGATTCCGGGCCAGAAGGTCGATACCGGTGCCGAGGCGCAGGCGTTCGCGAAGGTCATGCGCAAGCACACGCTCGAGAGCACGGGCGGCAAGACCTACTCGGAGATGGGTCGCTTCTTGGACGCCAAGGGT
>DATMGH010000064.1:0-16855 GCA_035555675.1 Solirubrobacter sp.
GGTGGCCACCGGCAGCGGCAAGATCATCAGCAGCGCGGTCCTCGTGCTCCTATTCGTGCTGATCACCTCGCCGCTGTCGACGCACGCGATCGCGCAGGCGGCGCGCCGCCGGCCCCGGCGCGACCGCGACGCGGCCGGCCGGAGTCGCTGAGCCGCTACGCGGGCGACGCGTTCAGCAGCCACCCGTCCTCGGTGCGCACCAGCTCGACGGGCCCGTCGCCGATGCTGACGACGACCGTCGCCGTGTCCCCGTCGATCTCCGTCTTCTCGAACTTCGCCTCCCGCAGCCCCGCCCTGTCGGCGTCGTCCATGATGCTCGCGAGCGACCCGATCGTCTCGGCGCACAGCCGGTAGGCCGCGTCCGCGTCGCGCTTCTTGCCGTCGTCGACGACGCCCGCGACCGCCTCCTCGGTCATCTGGTCGCAGGCGGCCTCGCCGTCGCCGTCGGCCACCGCGGACATGTAGCTCGACACCGCCGCTTGAACATCGGCGACGTCGGCCTTCGCGCCGCCGCCGTCGCCGTCGCCGGGCACCTGCACGTCGGTGGCCGCCGCCACCTTCGGGGCGCTCGGATCACGGCTCTCGGAGGACCCGCACGCGGCGAGCGCGCCGACGGTCCCCAGCAGGGCGAACAGGGTGAGGCGATCGACGGCGAGCTTCGGCACGGCGGACTCCTTTGGTGAGATGTGCACCGAGTGAGTCGGCCCGCGCCGACCACACTTGAGCACCCGCCGCTCCTGAGCCAGTCGACCATGCCGGCGGCCGGTCGCGCAGCTGACTCACGAGAGCAGCTCGGCCTCCACCGTCACGCCCACCACGGACAGGAGGGCGTCCGCCACGACCGGGTCGAAGTGCACGCCGCGCAGGCGGGCGATCTCCCGGCACGCCTGTTCGACGCCCCACGCCGGCTTGTACGGCCGCCGGTGCGTGAGCGCGTCGAACACGTCGCAGACCGCGGCGATCCGGCCCTCGAGCGGGATCGCCTCGCCCGCCAGCCCGGCCGGGTAGCCGAGGCCGTCCCAGCGCTCGTGATGCGTGCGGACGATCACCTCGGCGACCTGCAGCAGCGGCGAGTCCGACCCCTCCAGCAGCAGCGCGCCCTCGACGACGTGCCGGCGCATGGTCCCCATCTCCCGCTCGGTCAGCCGCCCGGGCTTGCGCAGGATCTCGTCCGGCACGCCGATCTTGCCCACGTCGTGCAGGACGGCGGCGTAGCGGATCGTCTCGGCGCGCGCCGCGGGCAGGCCGAGCTCGAGCGCGACCTGTCCGCACATGCGGCTCATGCGCTCGATGTGCTCGCCGGTGTCGTCGTCGTGCAGCTCGGCGGCCTGCGCCAGACGCCGGACGACCTCGAGCTGTGTCTCGGCCAGCTCGTGCGTGCGGGCCAGCACCGCCGCCTCCAGCTCGTCGTTGTAGCGGGAGACGCGGCGGCGCGCGGCGCGCTCGCGGGTGGCGCGCACCAGCAGCGACGCGGCGAGCGCGACCGCGAGCGTGACCAGCGGCACCGCCACCGGCAGCACGACGCCGCCGCCGAACGCCAGCTGCGCGGCCACCGCGTAGACCAGCGCGGCGCCGACCACCAGCGCGCTGCCGCGCGACGGCCCGAACAGCCACACCGCCAGCGGCGCGAGCGCGCCCAGCAGCACCGCGATCGCCACCGCCGCCCAGTCGGGAAGCGACCGCAGCGGGTTCCCGTGCAGCGCGGTCCAGATCGCGTTCGCCTCGATCTCGGCGCCCGGCATCCGGCGCCCGCCGGCGGACGTCGCGTGCACGTCCTGCAGCGCCGGCGCGGTCGCCCCGACGACCACGATCTGGCCGCGCAGCGCGTCGTCGGCGCGGCCGGCGAGCACGTCGGAGAACGAGTACGTCGGGATCGTCCCGGTCGGCCCGCGGAAGTCGATCAGCCCGCCGGAGCCCGGCCGCCCGCCGAAGCGCCGCCCGACCAGCGCGGGGATCGTCGCGAGCCCGGTGTCCGCGCTCCGGTAGCGCCGGATCGCGCCGCCCGGATCGGTCGGGAACGTGCTCGCCGCGGCCCGCGCGCCGCCCGCCTTGGCCAGCTGCTCGTCGCCGCCGAGCACGCGTGTGCGGCCCTGGTCGTCGACCTCGCCGGTGGCGAGGATGACGCGGCCGGCGCGGGCCACGGCGTCGTAGAGCGCGACGTCCTCGTCCGGGTCCTCCGACGGCTCGGTGAACTGGACGTCGTAGACCACCTGGCGCACGCCCGCCTTGCGCAGCCGGTCGAGCATCCGCGCGTGCAGCGTGCGCGGGAACGGCCAGCGCTGGTCGAGCTCCTGGAACGTCCGCTCGTCGATCCCGACCACTGCCACGCCGGACACGGCCTGCGTCCCCCGGACCGCGAAGCGCGCGTCGAGCGACGTCTGCTCGACTCGCTCGAGCGCGAACACGAGCCCGGCCGCCAACACGGCCAGCGCGGCCAGGATCGCGGCGGCGCGGATCATCGCCGCGGGGTGAGGTACCGGTGGCCGGCGCGGATCAGCTTCGAGCGCCCGCCGGCGCGCGGCCAGACCGAGACGGCGCCGCGGCGCACGTAGACCGTCGTGCCGGCGCACGTGTCCTCGGTCCGCCACTCCGTCCCGCGCACGGTCGCGACGCTGCTCGACCCGCGCGTCCGGAAGCTCCCGCCGCTCTCCTTCCCCCACACCAGGCGCTTCTTCTTCTTCCGCTTCGGCTTGGCGGCGAACAGCGTGCGTGCGCCGCAGGCCAGCGGGCCCGCCAGGGCGAGCTCGGTCATGCCGGTGCGGGTCTGGGTCACGATGAACTTGCCGCCGTGGAAGGTTCCGGTCTGCAGCTTGCCGCCGACCGCCGACGTCAGCGTCAGCTTCCCGTGCGTGGTGTCGAACAGGGCGCCGAGCGGGAGCGTCGCCGCGCCCGCGAGCTTCACGTAGCGCGTGGACGGCGGGATGCGGTAGCTGACCGTGCCGGCGGCCACCCGCACCGCGACGCTCCGGCCCTGCACGGGGCCGGGCGTGGGCGTCGGTGCCGGCGGCGGCGGCTCGGCCGGGGGAGGCGCCGGTGCGGGAGCCGGGACGGCGATCCGGACCAGATACGGCGCCCGATCGAGCGTCATCCACATGTTCTGATCCGGACCAGCGGTGATCGCGAGGCCGTCGGCGCCGACCGCGATCATGGCCGGCTCAGCGCCGGGGACGATCCGCACCGCGCCGCCCGGGACCGCCGCCCACAGCGCGCCGTCCGGACCCGCCGCCAGCGCGTTCGCGGGCGCCGGCAGCGTGTAGACGGTCCCGGGGTCCCCCAGTCGCCGGACCGTCGCGCCCTGCGCGTACCAGAGCGAGTCGAGCGGGCCGCCGGCCAGCGCGGACGGGGCGGCGCCGACCGACCGGAACGTCACGTCGCCGTCCGTCGTGATCCGGCCGATCCACCCGTTCCCGTCGTCGACGAACCACAGCGCGCCGTCCGGCCCGGCGGTCAGCGAGCGCGGGGCGGTGCCGGCCGCGAACGGGGTCTGCAGCAGCGGCGTGAAGCGCGTGACGCCGCCGGGAACCGCCAGCCAGAGCGCCCCGTCGGCCCCGGCGGCGAGCGACGTCGGCACGCCGGAGAGCAGCGTGAACGCCGTGAAGGCCGGCGTCAGGCTCCCGAACCCGGTCGCGGTCCGCACCCACAGCGTCCCGGCCGCGACGGTCAGCCCGGACGGCTGCGCGCCGGGCGGCAGGACCGCGGGGTACGTCACCTCCCCGGCGGGGGTGATGCGGGCGACGTCATCCGTGGCGGCCCAGAGCGCGCCGTCGGGCCCGGCGACGATCGAGTCCGCCGGGCCGGACAGCCCGGGCACCGGCGTGACCTGTGCAGCGGCGGCCGCCGGCCAGGCGGTCAGCAGCACGAACGGCAAGAGAAAGCGGATCCATCCCATGGTCTCAGTCGTCCGGAATGTGGGGCGATTCCGCTGCATCCGCCCGGCAAAGTGGACATCGCTCACCGTACCCGAACCGCGTTGAGTCCGCCGGATCGGCGATGCTCCCGGCCGTGAACCGCGGAGTCGACGCACCGAGCCTGAAACCGAGCGCGCGGCTGTTCGCCGCGCCCGCCGACCAGCCGCGCGCCCGCCGCGCGACCGACCTGGTCCTGCTGATCCCGGCGCTGCTCGGGCTCGCGTTGGTGGTGATCGCGTACCCGCCGTCGAGCACCGAGCTCGCGCTGGAGCGCATGCTGGCGACGCTGCCGAACTGGCTGGACTCCGTCTGGCAGTTCCTGGAGGACCTGCTGTGGCTGTGGGCCGCCGTGCTGGTGCTGGCGGCGCTGGCGCGGCGGCGGTTCGTGGTGGTCGCGCAGGCGCTGGCGGCGGTCGTGCTGGCCGCGCTGGTCGCGGTCACGGCCACGCGGCTGGCCGTCGGGACGTGGCCGGACCTGCTGACGGCGGCGACCGGCGGCGGGCCGCGCTTCCCCACCGTCTGGGTGGCGGAGGCGACCGCGGTCTGCCTGACCGTCTCGCCGCACCTGATCCACCCGCTGCGGGTCTTCAGCCGGCGGCTGGTCGCGGTGTCGACCGTCGCGGCCGCGGTCGTCGCCGCCGGCACGCCGGCCGGGATCCTGGCGGCCGTGCTGGTCGCGGTCGTCGTCGCCGCCAGCATCCGGCTCGCCTGGGGGACGTCGATCGGGCGGCCCGGGCTGACCGAGGTCGCGGCCGGGCTGGCCGAGCTGGGCGTCGACGCCGATGCGCTGCAGGACGCCGAGCGCCAGGTCGTCGGCGTGTTCCACGTACGCGCGAGCGACCGCGACGGGCGCCCGCTGCTGATCAAGGTCTACGGCCGCGACGCGCACGACACGCAGCTCGTCACGCGGCTGTGGCGCTACGCGTGGTACCGCGGCGCGGGCACGGCGGCGGGCCCGGGACGGCTGCAGGCGGCCGAGCACGAGGCGTTCGTGACGCTGCTGGCGGCCAACGGCGGCGTCGCGACGCAGGCGGTGGTCACGGCGGGAGCGACGCTCGGCGACGACGCGCTGCTCGTGCTGCGCGGCGAGGCGCGCGCGTTCGGGGTGGACAACGACCTCGCCGCGGCGTGGGACGCGCTGGGACGGCTCGGGGACCTGCGCATCGCGCACCGGGCGATCGACCCCGCGACGCTCGCGCTGGTCGACGGCCGCGCCGGGTTCGTGGACTTCGGCGCCGCGACGGTCGCGCCGGACGCCCACCAGCTCGCCGCCGACCGCGCGCAGCTGCTGCTGACGACGGCGATCGTCGCGGGCGAGGACGCGGCGCTCGCCGCCGCGCGCACCGCGCTCGGCGACGACGGGCTTGCGACCTTGCTGCCGTACCTGCAGACGGCGGCGGTCACGACCGCGCTGCGGCGCGCGCTCAAGATCGCGGCGATCGACGTCGACGAGCTGCGGACGCGCGCGGCGGCGCTGCTCGAGGTCGAGCCGCCGGAGCTGTTCAAGGTCCGCCGGCTGAGCGTCTGGTCGGTCGCTCAGCTCGTGCTGCTGGCGCTCGCGTCCTACACGATCATCACCGCCGCGGGCAGTGTCGACTGGGACGAGCTCGGGACGATCCTGCGCGACGCGACGTGGGGCTTTTTGGCCGGCGCGCTGATCACCGCGCAGCTGCCGCGGGCGTGCCAGGCGCTGGCGACGCTGGGCGCGGTCCCGATGCCGCTCCGGTACGGGCCGATCTACGCGATGCAGCTGGCGTCCGGCTACATGAACGTGGCGCTCCCGTCCAGCCTCGCCCGGATGGCGGTCAGCGTGCGCTTCTTCCAGCGCCAGGGCCTGTCGGTGCCGACCGCGGTCGCGTCGGGCGCGATCGACACGATCGCCAACGCGCTCGTCCAGGCGCTGCTGCTCGTGCTGCTGCTGATCTTCTCCGAAGCGTCGCTGGAGCTCGACCTGCCGCTGCCGGAGGGCAGCGCGCGCACGCTGGCGTGGATCCTGATCGGACTGCTCGCGCTCACCGCCGCGCTCGCGTTCGTGCCGCGCGTCCGGCGCGTGATCGCCGACCGCGCGCGCGAGGCGTGGCCGGACGTGCGCGCGGCGCTGGCCGGGCTGCGCTCGTCGCACCGGCTGGCGCTGCTCGGGTTCGGCAACGTCGCCGCGGAGCTGCTGTTCGCGATCACGCTCGGGCTGATCGCGCGCGGGCTCGGCTACGACCTCTCGCTGGCCGACCTGCTGCTGATCCAGGTCACGGTCGCGCTGATCTCCGGGATCATCCCGGTCCCGGGCGGCATCGGCGTCGCGGAGCTCGGGCTGACCGTCGGGCTCTCCGCCGCCGGGATGAGCGAGGAGGCGGCGCTGGCGACCGCGCTGCTGCAGCGGATCGCGACGTTCTACCTCCCGCCCCTGTGGGGCTTCTTCGCACTGCGCTGGCTGCAGCGCGGCCGCTACCTGTGAGCCGCTACGGTGCGAAGCGTGATCGCTCCCATCGTCACCGAGATCCCCATGGGCGCCGTGGTCGCGGACGTGCGCTACTACCTGGACGGCCGCTCCGGGCGTGCCGCCTACGACGCCGGGCACGTGCCGGGCGCCGTGTTCGTCGACCTCGACGCGCAGCTGGCCGCGCACGGCGACCCGAGCGCGGGCCGCCACCCGCTGCCCGACCCGGCGGAGTTCGCGCGCGCGATGGGCGCGCTCGGCGTCGGCGACGCCGACACCGTGGTCGCGTACGACGACCAGGGCGGCGTGATGGCCGCGCGGCTCGTCTGGATGCTGCGCGCGACCGGGCACGAGGCGGCGCTGCTGGACGGCGGTCTGGCCGCGTACGGCGGGCCGCTGGAGCGCGAGACGCCGCTGCGGTCGGCCGCCCGCTTCACGGCGCGGCCGTGGCCGGCGGAGCGGCTGGCGACGATCGACGAGGCGGCCGCTACGGACGCGAGCGTCGTGATCGACGCCCGCCAGCGCGAGCGCTTCGACGGGGCGCCGGACGCGCTGGACCCGCGCTTCGGCCACATCCCGGGCGCGCGCAGCGTGCCGTGCCGCGAGAACGTCGGCGACGACGGGCGCTTCCTGCCGGCCGACGAGCTGCGCGCCCGCTTCGCGGCGGTCGGGATCACCGGCGCCGAGCCGGTGATCTCCTACTGCGGCTCCGGCGTGAGCGCGTGCCACAACCTGCTCGCGCTCGAGCACGCCGGGCTCGGCGGCGGGCGCCTGTTCCCCGGCTCGTGGTCGCAGTGGAGCCGGGACGAGACGCGGCCGCTAGAGACCTAGGCCGGGTGGCAGCAGCGCCTCCCGGCGCTCGGGGCGCGCGCTGACGAAGTCGATCAGCGCCCGCACCGGCGGCGGGAGCGTCGTCTCCGTGTGGGTCGCGGTCACGCCGTCGACCGTGACGCGGTAGGTGGTCTCGTCCGGATGCGGGGCGGCGAGGCCGCCGGCGGGCTCGACCGCGGCCGCGAGCCGCTCGAACGTGCGGCACGCGGGCGCCGGCAGGGCGTCGGAGGCGAGCCGCGAGCAGACCGCGACGCCGGCGATCCCGCCGCCGCGGACGATCTCGACGTTCACGCCAGCACCCCCACGCGCGTCCACGCGTCCGTCACCGCGCGCTCCACGTCGCCGCCGAACAGCTCGCGCGCGACGTCGACCGTCGCGGCCGCCGCGTCCGCGAACTGCGCGCTCGGGCCGAGCCGGTCGGTCAGCGTGACGTACCAGACGCGCCCGACCCGCTCCCACGCGTACCCGCCGAGCGCGGTGGCCGCGAGGTAGAACGCGTGGTTCGGGATGCCGGAGTTAACGTGCACGCCGCCGTTGTCGTTGCGCGGGTCGTTGTCGTCGGGCAGGTCAACGTAGCCGTCCATCGTCGCCGGCTGCCGGTCCCCCTCCCACGCCGTCCCCGGCGCCTTGAGCGAGCGCAGCGCGCGGCCCCAGCGCGGCATCAGCGCGCCCGCGCCGACCAGCCACTTCGCCTCGTCGGAATCGGCCACCGCGCCCGCCGCGTACTGCTTGACCAGCACGCCGAACACGTCGCTGAAGCTCTCGTTGAGCGCGCCCGGCTGCAGGCTGTACTGCAGCCCCGCCGTGTACTGCGTGACGCCGTGCGTGAGCTCGTGCGCGATCACGTCCAGCGCGCGCGTGAACGCGCCCTCCACGAACAGCTGGTCGCCGCCGTCGCCGTAGACCATCTGCACGCCGTTCCAGAACGCGTTCTCGTAGCGGACGCCGTAGTGCACGGACGACACGAGCTCCATCCCGGCGCCATCGATGCTGTCGCGGCCGTAGACGTCGCGGTAGAACGCGTACGTGGTCCCGGCGGCGTCGAACGCCTCGTTGACGGCGGCGTCGGCGACCGGCGGGTCGTGCTCGGCGCGTACCAGCCGGCCCGGCAGCTCCAGCCGCCCGCCGTGCTCGGCGTCGTAGACCGTGCGCCGGCTCTCCTCCAGCTGCGGGACGAGCCGCAGCGCGCCGACGTCCACGTCCAGCGTGCGCATCAGCGCGCCGACGACCTGGCGCTGCGCCCGCAGCGCCGCGGACGCGGCGATCGCGCGCAGCGCCGCGGCGCGCTCCGCCGCGTCGCCTTCGTCGATCGCGTACGCGAGCAAGTCCGGCGGCGCGATGAAGCACACGGCCACGCCGGTGACGCTACCGCAGCGCGGCGGCGAGCACCTCCCGCACCGTGCCGGGCGCGCGGCCCGTCAGCCGCTGCACGGTGTCCGTGACCGCGCTCAGCGCGCCCTCGCGCGTCGCGATCCCGAACGTCGTGTAGACCGCGGCCAGCGCGGGCGGCAGCCCGGCGTGCTCGACCAGGCCGGCGACGTAGGCGCCGTCGTCGACCTGCAGCACCTCGACCGGGCGCCCGCCGACCTCGGCGTAGAGCGCGGCCAGGTCGGCGGCGTTGAGCGCCTCCGGCCCGGTGATGTCGTACGCCTGGTCGACGTGGCCCTCGCCGAGCAGCACCTCGGCCGCCACGCGCGCGCAGTCCTCGCGCGTGACGTAGGACGTGCGTCCCTCCCCCGCGTTGGTCACCAGCTGCCCGCTGGACAGCGCGGCCTGCGCGCTGCTCGGCTGCAGGTCGGCGTAGATGCTGTTGCGCAGGAACGTCCAGGCCAGCCCGCTGGCCGCCAGCGCCTCCTCGGTCTCGCGGTGCTCCTCGGCGACCGCGGACGCGTTCACCGGCGTCGGGTTGAGGATCGACGTGTAGGCGACGTGCTCGACCCCGGCGCGCGCCGCGGCCGCGATCGCCGCCTTCTGCTGCGGCACCCGCGCGCCGACGACCGGCAGCGAGACCAGCAGCATCCGCGTCCCGCCCACGAACGCGGCGTCGAGCGAGGAGGGATCGTCGAAGTCCGCGAACCGCACCTCCGCGTCGAGGCCGCTGATGGCCTCCGGCGTGCGGGTGAGCAGGACGACGTCGGACGTGCGCTCCAGGACGAGCTCGGCCACGCGCCGGCCGAGGTGGCCGGACACGCCGTTGATCAAGAGGCTCATGCACGCATCGTGTCAGGCGCCCACCTCGAGGATGACTTTCAGCGCCGTCCCGCCGGCGTCCGCGACCCGGTACGCCTCGGCCGCGGCCTCGAGCGGGAAGCGATGCGTGATCAGCGTGTCCACCGCCACCGCGCCGCGCGCGAGCAGGTCGAGCGCCTCGGCGAAGTCCGCGCGCGTGTACATCAGCGTGCCGAGCAGCTCGAGCTCGCGATCCTGGACCAGGGAGACGTCGACCGGCACCTCGCCGGAGAACACGCCCACGAGCACGATCCGCGCGCCCTTGCGCGCGACCTGGACCGCGTCGCGCACCGTCGGTGCCACGCCCACGCACTCCAGCACCACGTCCGCCGCGCCCGCCAGGACCGCGCCCAGCGGCGCCTCGCCGGGATCGAGCACCGCGTCCGCGCCCAGCTGGAGCGCCAGCGCCCGCCGCTCCGCGCTCGGATCGCTCACCACCACGCTCCCGGCGCCGAGCGCCCGCGCGACCTGCAGGCACAGCAGCCCGATCGTCCCGGCGCCGAGGATCACCACGTCCTCGCCGGCGGCGATCCGGCCGACGTGCGCGGCGTGCACCGCGACGGCCAGCGGCTCGGCCAGCACGGCCGCCTCGTCCGCCAAGCCGTCCGGCACCGGCACGACCTTGGCCGCCGGCACCGCCAGATAGTCCGCCATCCCGCCGGGCGCCTGGCACCCGATCACCAGCAGCCGGTCGCAGACGTTGTAGCGCCCGGAGCGGCAGTTGCGGCACTCGCCGCAGACCAGCGACGGCTCCACGACGACGCGGTCGCCGACGGCGATCCCGTGCACGGCGGAGCCGACCGCCGACACCGTCGCGACCAGCTCGTGCCCCGGCCGGACCGGCAGGCGGATGAACGGATGCCGCCCGTGGTAAGCGTGCACGTCGGACCCGCAGATCCCGGCCAGCCCGATCCGCAGCAGCACGCCGTCCGCCGGCACCTCCGGCACCGCCGCGTCGCCCAGCACCCGCACCTCGCCCGGCGCGGCCAGCTCGACCTGGCGCATCACGGCAGCACCACGCTCTTGATCGTGGCCCGGTCCGACAGCCCCGCCAGCGCGGTGGCGAAGTCGTCCAGCGCGCACCGCTGCGTGATCAGGCGGTCGACGCGCACCGCGCCGCTCTCCAGGTACGCGAGCGCGCGGTCGAAGCAGTGCGTCTGGGCGAAGGAGCCCTTGACCGTGATCTCGCGGCGGAAGATCTCGTACGGCGACAGCGCAGCCGTGGCGCTCTCCGGATAGACGCCGTAGACGATCAGCTGCCCGCCGGTGCGGACCAGCGACAGCGCCGGTGCCAGCAGCGGCGCCGCCCCGGTCGCCTCGACGACCACGTCGAACCCGTACGGGTTCGCGTGCCCCAGCGCCGCGAACGCGGCGGCCGGGTCCGCGCGATCGATCGCCACCGTCTCGTCCGCCGCCAGCTCGCCGGCGAGCTCGAGCTTGGCCCCCGCCGGCGCCGCCACGACCAGCCGGGCGGCGCCGTTGCGCTTGAGCAGCTGCGCGAGCACGAGCCCCGTCGGCCCGGCCCCCAGCAGCAGCACGTCGCAGCCCGGCGTGAGCGCGATCCGGTCCATGCCGTGCACGGCGCACGCCGTGGGTTCGACCATGATCGCCTCGTCCCAGGAGAGCCCGCGGATCGGGAACACCTTCGCCGCCGGCACCAGCACGTACTCGGCCAGCCCGCCCGCCGTGTTGCATCCGTGCGAGACGAAGTTCTCGCAGTACAGCGGCAGGTCGCGCCGGCAGTAGAAGCAGTGCCCGCACAGCTCCGTGTTGTCGACCACCACGCGCGTACCGGCCGGCAGCCCGGTCACGTCCGGTCCGACCGCCGCGACCTCGCCCGCGATCTCGTGCCCCGGGATCAGCGGATAGGCGGCCAGGAACTCGCCCTCGTGCAGGTGCAGATCGGTCCCGCAGATCCCGCAGGCGCGCACGCGCACGAGCGCCTGCCCGGGACCGGGCTCCGGGGTCGGGACCTCGCGCACCGAGAACTCCTTCGGCGCGTCATAAACCAGTGCTCGCATGCGTCCTCAGCGGTCGGTGGGTTGGAGCACCCGCGCCTGCTGCTCCGGGATCGCGACGCCGGTCTCGACGTCGAAGAAGTGCAGCCGCCGGGTGTCGACCGCGAGCTCGATCCGCTCGCCCTCGCGCGCGCGGCTGGCGCGGTCCACGCGCGCGACGAACGTCATGCGCCGGCGCTCGTCCGACGTCGTCTCGAGCGCTTCGCGCACGGCGTCCGAGCTGACCGCCGCGGCCGGCAGGTCCAGGTGCAGGAAGACGTCCGAGCCCAGGTTCTCCCGGATGTCGACGGTGGCGGTCAGCCGCCCGCCGTCGGGCCCGTGCGCGACCGCCGCGTCCTCGACGTCCTCCGGGCGGATGCCGACGGCCAGCTCGCGGCCGACGTAGCCCGCCAGCGCGGGCCGGGCCGCGACCTGCGCGGCGTCGAGCGTCAGCTCGAGCTCGCCGAGCTGGACGGCGAACTGCCCACCCCGGCGCTCGACGGTGCCCTTGAGCAGGTTCATCGCCGGCGAGCCGATGAAGCCCGCCACGAACAGGTTCACGGGACGGTCGTAGATGACCTCGGGCGAGGCGACCTGCTGCAGCACGCCGCCGCGCATCACGCACACGCGGTCGCCGAGCGTCATCGCCTCGCTCTGGTCGTGGGTGACGTAGACGGTGGTGACCGCGAGATCGCGCTGCACGCGGGCGATCTCCGCGCGCATCTGCACGCGCAGCTTCGCGTCGAGGTTCGACAGCGGCTCGTCCATCAGGAACGCCTGCGGCTCGCGCACGATCGCGCGGCCCATCGCGACCCGCTGGCGCTGCCCGCCCGACAGCGCCCGCGGCTTGCGCTCGAGCTGCTCGACGAGGTCCAGGATGCGCGCCGCGTGGTCGACCCGCTCGGTCACGACCGGCTTGGCGACGCGGCGCAGCCGCAGCCCGAACGCCATGTTCTCGCGGACCGACATGTGCGGGTACAGCGCGTAGTTCTGGAACACCATCGCGATGTCGCGGTCCTTGGCGGGCAGATCGTTGACGACCTCCCCGCCGATCCGCAGCTCGCCGTCGGTGATCTCCTCCAGCCCGGCGATCATCCGCAGCGCCGTCGTCTTGCCGCACCCGGACGGGCCGACGAACACCATGAACTCGCCATCGCCGATCGTCAGGTCGAGCGAGCGCACCGCGTGGGTGCCGTCGCCGTAGACCTTGTCGATCTTCTCGAGCGTGATCTCGGCCATGGCTCAGGCGAGCAGGTTCATCGGCAGCTCGGTCAGCCGCTCGGTCACGCCGTCGTGGCTGATCAGGAACGGGTCCTCGTGGCGGGCGCCGTGGAACACCGGGTGCCCGAACAGGCCGACGTCGATCATCATCGCGATGCCGGCCGGGAGGTCGTAGTCGCTGCGGCTGGTGGCGGTCTTCCACTCCAGGCACTCCGACAGCCCGATGCCGTGGCCGACGCCGTAGGCGTGGTAGCGCTCCAGCCCGACCGTGCCCAGGTACTCGCGCGCGGCCCGGTCGACCGCCGCGGCCGGCTCGCCGTGACGCAGCGCCGCCGCCGCCAGCTCGTAGGCGTGGATGCCCTGCTCGAGGAACTCGACCTGCGCGGGCGAGGCCGTGCCGGCCACGACCGTCCGCCCGAGCGCGGACGTGTAGCCCTCGTAGCGCGGGGCGACGCCGAGCATCACGAGCTCGCCGTCGCGCACGACGCGGTTGGTCGCGCGCCCGATGACGGTGTCGATGCGCTCGCCGGCGCACACGATCGTGTCGAACCCGAGCCGGTAGGCGCCGAGCTGCTTGGCCACGCGCTCGCCTTCGGCGGCGATCTCCAGCTCGCGCACCCCGGGCGCGACCGCGGCCGCCATCGCGCGCATCGCCTCGGTGGCGATCGCGCTGGCGATCCGGAACATCTCCAGCTCGACCGGGCTCTTGTGGTAGCGGGCCGCGAGCAGGATCTCGCTCGCGTCCACCAGCGCGGGACCGAACGTCGCCAGCTCGACCATCTCGCTCGAGAGCACGTTGCCCTGCGACAGCAGCCCGATCGCGGACGGCAGCTCACCGAGCGCGTCCTCGAGGATCTCGCGCAGCGACCAGAAGCGGGTGTCGCCGTAGTCCTGGAACGGGATCTCGAACGCGTTCAGGTTGCGCCAGTCGCCGTAGCGGCCGGCGTCGGCGAACGCCTCGGCGCCCTCGGCGCCGCCGAGCGCGATCACCCCGTCCGGGAGCACGAGCACCGCGGCGTTCTCGAGGTGCGGGTCGTAGCCGGTGAGGTACTGGACGTCGCCGGGGACGTGCGGGGTGGCGTAGGCGAGCCCGACGGTCAGCCCGCGTTCGCGCAGCGCGTCGCGGACGGCCGCGACGCGGCGGACGAACTCGTCCTCGCCGATGGTCTCGAGCATGGGCGTGATGGCGCTCACGACTGCCTCTCAGTGGGATGGCGCACGATGCGCGGGTCGGTGAACTCGTCCAGGTCGTCCCGGCTCTCGGAGGAGAACTCGGTCACGACGGCGCCGTCCTGCTCGGCGCAGAACCAGTGCCACGTGTTCGGGGGGATCGTGAAGTGGTCGCCCGGCTCGAGCGTGACCTCGTGCCAGACCGTGTACCAGGCCTCGCTGTCGGCGGGGGGACGCGCCGCGGGCTCGGCGACCGGCTCGCCCTCGACGTAGAGGTGCACGCGGCCGCTGCGGCAGCGGAACGTCTCCTGCTTGCCCGGCCCGCCGCCGAACGGCGGATGCCGGTGCTGCGGGCACGTCTGGCCGGGCAGGAGCACGAGCTCCTTGGCGCAATAGCGCGGCGTGTTCACGTACGTGAACAGGACGAGCCCCTGCCGTTGGATGTCTTCGAGGCCGAAGTCCGCGACTTCGATCGCCTCCTGCTCGGCCGGCGACAGGACCACGCCGGCGTCCGCGAGCGCGCGTGCGCAGCTGCGGCGGACGGCCTCGTAGCGGTCCGCGGTGCCGCGGTCCTCGTCGCTCGTACTGCTGGTCGTCAACTGCTTCTCCTCACTACTGCGTGTTCGATTCGATGCCGAGCAGCCGGCGCATGTTCCCGCTGAGGACGAGCTGCTCGGACGCCTCGGGCAGCCCGAGGTCGCGGATCTTCTGGATCTGGAAGCGGACGTTCGAGTGCCCGCCGAACGGCATGTCGGACCCGTAGACCACGCGGTCCGCGCCCAGCCGGTCGACCGCGATCTGGATCGCCAGCGACGGCGTGCCGCAGGTCTCCAGCAGGATGTTCGGGTAGCGCGCCGCCGCGTGGAGCGCCTCCTTCCAGAGGTCGGAGAGCCCCATGTGGGCGAGGATCAGCGTCGCGCGCGGCGCGACCCGGGCCATCTCGGCGATCTGCAGCGGCGTCGACGTCGGCGGCGTGCCGGAGTGGATGATGAACGGCACCTCCAGGCGGTCGCCCTGGCGTGCCACGTCGAGCGCCGCCGGCGAGTTGGCCGGGAAGCTCGTCCACCACGGGTGCAGCTTGAAGCCGCGGCAGCCGAGGTCCTTGACCGCGCGCTCCATCTCCTCCAGCGCGGCGTCGCCGTCGCGCGGGTTCACGGACGCGAACGGGATGAAGCGGCCCGGGAAGCGCGCGGCGGTCTCCGCGATCTCTTCGTTGGTCGCGCGGTAGTCGCCCGCGTTGAGGCCGCCGAGCAGGCCCTTGACGGTGAACAGCACGGCGGTCTCGACGCCGGCGCCGTCCATCGTGGCGATCATCTGCTCGGCCGTCATGCCCTCGAGGTACTCGAAGCGGTCGAACAGGTGGGTGTGCGCGTCGAGGATCATCGCCACGCCCCCACGGACTCCAGCAGCGCGTGCGCGTTGCCGCCGAGGACCTGCGCCTCGACCTCCGGCGCGAGCTCCAGCAGCCCGATCTTGAACAGCTCGCTCGCGATCCGCGACGTCGGCGAGTCCGAGCCGAACAGCATGCGTTCGGCGCCCACGGTGGTCAGTGCCTCCTCGACGTAGGCCGCGTGCGGCGACAGCGACGTCTCCAGCCAGACGTTGTCCGCGCGCGGGAAGCTGAGCGGGACGTCGACGTAGAAGTCGGCGCCGCCCATGTGGCCCGCGATGAACTTGCCCTCCGGGTAGCGCGAGGCCAGCTCGAGCAGCTGCAGCGGCAGCGCGAGGACGGGCGTGCCGGTGTGGACGTAGATCACCACGCCGAGCTCGATCGCGCGCTCGACGACCGGCAGCACCAGGTCGTCGTCGATCTGAAAGCCCTGCAGGACCGGGTGCAGCTTGAGCCCGGGGAGCCCCAGCTGGGTCACGGCCCGCTCGAGCTCGGTCAGCGCCTCGGCCTCCCACCAGGGGTTGACCGTGGCGAAGCCGGTGAGGCGGTCGGGATGCGCCCGCATCGCCGCCGCCATCCGGTCGTTGCCGTCGCGGTTGCGGACCGCCAGCTCGGCGCCCATGGGACAGACGACGGCGCGGTCGACCGCGGCGGCGTCCAGCTCCCGCAGCAGGTCCTCGACCGTCTGCGTGACGTACGGCGTGGAGCCGATGTGTGCGTGTGCGTCAATGATCATGATTACTTGACCGCTCCCATGGAGAGCCCGCGGACGATGTGCCGCTGGACGACGAAGGCGAACACGATCGCGGGCACCACCGCCACGATTCCGGCGGCGGAGAGGAAGTTCCACTTGATGCCGTAGGCGAGGATGAACTTCGAGAGGGCGACCGGCAGCGTCTGCGACTGCTCCGTCGAGACCATGATGAGCGAGTAGAGGAACTCGTTGTAGGAGAGGATGAAGCCGAGGATCGCGGTCACCGCGATGCCCGGCGCGGCCAGCGGCACGACCACGCGCGTGAACGTCTTGAGCTTGGACGCGCCGTCGATCTGCGCGGCGTCCTCGAGCTCCTGCGGGATGTCGCGCAGGAACGAGTACATGAGGAACGTCGACAGCGGGAGCACCACGGTGATGTGCGTGAGCACGATGCCCGCGAGCGAGTCCAGCAGCCCGAGGTCATTGATCGAGAGGTACAGCGGCACCGCGATCGAGATGCGCGGGATCGTGCGCATGACGAAGATCCCGACCACCGCCCAGACCATCAGGCGGATCCGCCGCCGCGCCAGGCTGTAGGCGCCGCAGGTGGCGACGACGGTGCAGATCGTGGTCGTCGCCAGGGCGACGATGCACGAGTGCGCGAACGCCGTCATGACCGGGTACGAGGTCGCCGTGGCGGGATCCTCCCCGCCCAGGATCACCGCGTAGTTGTGCCAGGTGAAGTTCTTGGGGAAGAACGTCGGCGGGTACTGGAAGATCTCGACCGGGTTCTTGAACGAGGTCAGCAGCAGCCAGACGAACGGCGCCAGCGTGTAGACCAGCGCGAGCGCGATGCCGAGCGGCACCAGCAGCCGCCGGCCGCGGCGCAGCAGCGGCCGCGAACGGCGGCGGCGCGCGGGCGTGGTCGCGACCGCGGTCACTTGCCGCTCCCGCGCACGCTCAGCTGCCGGAACACGATCC
>DATMGH010000065.1:0-40739 GCA_035555675.1 Solirubrobacter sp.
GAGGTCGGCGTTGACCTTCACCTGGGCCTTGCCGGGCCCGAGCGTGGACGCGAGCATCGCGTTGATCGACGTCTCCAGGCCGCGCGCGTACCGGGCCTGCGCCGCGGCCTTGCCGCCCGCGCCGACCGCGCCCGCCGCGCCCGTGCCGTCGTCGGCCGGCCACAGCACGGTGCCGGTCGCGTCGGTGATCGTCACGTTCTCGGCTTTGAGGCCCTTGACCGCCGACGCGGTCAGCTGCGCCATGCCGCGCACGGCGCCCGGCTGCAGCGTGTCGGCCGTGTTGCCGAGCATGATCGCCGCGGTCGCGGCGGTCGACGTGTCGGCGAACAGGTCGTCCTGGGGCAGCACGATCTGCACGCGCGGGTTCGAGACGCCCTCGACGCCCCGCAGCGTCTTGGCGACCTCGCCCTCGAGCGCGCGCTGCGCCGTCTGCTGCTGCTGGAACTGCGACGCGCCGAGCTTGGACTCGTCGAGCAGCTCGTTGCCGGGCTGGTCGCCGCCGCCGGTGGTCGTCACGCCCTGGGCGGACAGCGCGATCCGCGCCTGCGCCGTCTGGCTCTTGGAGACGGCCAGCGCGGTGCCGTTGTTGCGCAGCTCGTAGCCGATGCCCTGCTCGTCGAGCGCGGCGGTGATCTTGCCGGTCTGCGCCGGGTCGAGCCCGCTGGCGATCAGCGCGTAGGAGGGCGCCGTCGCGATCCGCAGCATGACGAACGCGATCGCGAGGATCGCGAAGGCCGAGACGCCGAGCAGCGCCTTCGTCTTCGCGGGCAGCGCAAGGATGTTCTGGATGAAGGGCGGCATGGGCGTTCAGGTCAGACCTGCGTGTGGAAGAGGTCCTGGGCGGCCTCGACGGCCTTCGTGCGGATCTGGCTCGCCAGCTGCATCGCGAGCTGCGCGCGCTCGACCGCCATCACGACCGTGGTCGGGTCCTCGGCCTGGCCGGTGGCCAGCGCCTGGGCCTGCGTCGCGGCCTCGTTCTGCGTGGCCGCCAGCGACGAGATCGAGTCGCTGAGCATCTTCCCGAAGTCCGAGCCGGCACCGGACGCGGCGTCCGCGGGCGCCTCGGGCGGCGCGATCTGCCACTCGGCGCCGCTGACGGCAAAGGACGGATCGATCGGCATCAGCGCAGGATCTCCAGTGTCTTGGCGAACATCTGCTTGGACGCCTGCATCGCGGTCACGTTGGCTTCGTACGTGCGCTGCGCGTCGATCAGGTCGACCATCTCGGAGACCGTGTCGACGTTCGGCATGCGCACGTAGCCCTGCGCGTCGGCGTCGGGGTGACCGGGGTCGTAGACGAGCTTGCCGTTCGTCTGGTCCTCGTTGATCGCCGCGACCTGGACGCCGCCGGGGGCGACGCCGCCGCGCGAGCCGAGCGCGGCCGACAGCTGGGCGCCGAACGCGCCCTGCTGCGGCGCGGCCTGCAGCACGACCTCCTTGCGCCGGTACGGCTGGCCGTCGGGGCCGCGCGTGGTCTGCGCGTTGGCCAGGTTCTCGGCCGTCACGTTCATCCGCAGGCGCTGCGCGGTGAGTGCCGTCGCGGAGATCTCCATGCCGCCGAAGAAGCTCATGAGGCGACCCCCATCGCGGCGCGCAGGATCGCGTTGCGCGTCCTGGCGACCGACACGGCGGCCTGCTGCTCGAGCGCGTTGGCGGCCAGCTTGGCCGACTCGGCGTCGATGTCGATCGAGTTGCCGTCGGCCTGGGTGGCGCCGACCGTGCCGTCCACCTGGGTGGTGAACCCGGTCGCTTCGACGGTGTGCCGAGCGTCGGAGGAGCCGAGCACCGCGGCGAGCGCGCCGTGGAAGTCGACGTCGACGCGCCGGTAGCCGGGGGTCGCCGCGTTGGCGATGTTGGCCGCGAGCGCTTCCTGGCGCTGGGCCGCGCCGGAGATGCTGCGCTCGAGCGCCAGCTGCGTGGTATCGATGAGCACGGGGACGAGGGACTCCTGGAGGGAAACTGGGGCGGCCCGTCCGTGGACCTCACGCGGCCTCGGTCCGTGAGGCGCACTCCCTTCATCGGCGCCCGCCTGGGGCACCTTTAGGGTCTAGACCCGAGTGGAAAGCCCGCGCGCTTCGGGGCGGTGGCCGGCGCCCGCGTACCCGCGCACGGCGGTCGAGCCGCGGTCCATGCCGACCAGCTTGCGCAGCGTGAACGCGCGCGCGGCGGCCAGGCCGGCGTCGATCTCGCGTTCGAGCTCGAGCGCGCGTTCGAGGTACGGGCGCGCCGCGTCCGGCGGGTTCTCGCCGAGCGCGATGACCGCGCGGCGGCGTTCGAGGTCCAGCGCCGGGAGCTCGTCCCAGCGTTCGCTGCGCACGGCGTCGAGCTCGCGCGCGGCGAGCGCGACCACCTCGGCGTAGTCGGTCATGCGTGCGAGACCTTGACGCCCGGAGCCGGCGCAGTGGGCTCGGTGCCGCCGGCCGGGCTCGCGATCTCGGCCCAGGCGTCGCGCAGCTCGCCGAGGAGCTCCGACACCGCCTCGATCTTGCCCGGGTCCTGCTCGAGCGCGGCCTCCATCAGATGGCGGCGGCAGAACGCGTAGATGCCCTGCAGCCGGCTGGCGATCGCGCCGCCGCGCTCGTGGTCGAGCGTGACCGTGAGCTCGTCGAGGATCGCCTCGGCCCGCCGCATCCGCTCCTGCGAGCCCAGCCGGTCGCCTTCGCGCATCGCGTAGGCGGCCTGGAACAGGAAGCGCAGGCAGCCGTCGTAGAGCATCACCACCAGGCGCCCGGGAGGAGCCGTGAGGATGCTTTGCTGCTTGTAGGCAGCGGAGTGGTTACCGGCGTAGGTGGCCAACGAAGGCTCCTGGATTCGAGGGACCGTGGATCACCCTGATGATCGGCTCTGGAGCGTCGTTCTTGAGGCTCAGCCGAGCGTCGGCAGGGATGCAATCTGACTCGTGAGCCAGGCCTGCTGCGTCTGCGAGTTGTTCATCGCCGTCTCGAGCGCGGCGAACTGCGCCTTCAGGCGCGTCTGCTCCGCGTTCATGCGGTCGTTGAGCCGCGTGATCTGGTCGGTGAAGTCCTTCAGCGTCGAGTCGTCGGACGCCATCCGGCCGGTCAGCACGCCGTTGGTCCCCGTCTGCGAGGAGACGAAGTCCGTGATCAGCGTCGACAGGCCCTTGCCGCCGTTGGTGCCCGAGAACAGGTCGCGGACCTTCGTGTAGTCGGCGTTGAGGGCGTCGGTCAGCTTCGCCGTGTCGATCTGCAGCTTGCCGTCCTTGCCGTCCTGCGTGAGCGTGCCGGCCTTGGGCAGATCGACGCCGAAGTTCGACAGGCCGAGGCCGCCGACGATCTGCGTCATCTGCGTCTTGAGCTGCCCCAGCATCGACGTCAGCTGGTAGTCGCCGAACAGCTGGCCCTTCTGCAGGTCGGCCGTGCTGGACGCGTTCGGGACCTTCTTCTCGGTCAGCTCCGAGCGCGTCGAGGTCACGACCGCGTTGTACGCGTCGACCAGCGCTTGGACCTTCTTGACGATCCCGGCCGTGTCGACCGCGGGCTCGGACGTCGTCACGGAGACCGGGCTCGACGTGACGCCCTTGAGCGTCAGCCGCACGCCCGGGACCGCGTCCTCGATCACGTTGGACTCGGACTCCACGGCGGTCCCGCCGTCGAGCCGGTACTGCGCGTTGAGCACGCTGCCGGTGCGCTGGAACGTGGCGATCTCGCTCAGCGCGGCGCCGCCGTCGAGCGCGGACACGTCCACGGTGAAGTCGGAGCTGGCGCCCGTCTTGCGCGCGGAGAAGACCAGCCGGTCCTCGCCGTTCTGCTTGACGACCGCCGCGTACACGGGCGAGCCCTCTTTGGCGTTGATCGCCGCGGCGACGTCGGCGGCGCTCGCGTTGGCGGCGACGTCGATCGTGAGCTTGGAGTTGTCCGCGGCGTTCGGGTCGGACCCGTAGAAGAAGGTGAGCTGGCCGGCGCTCGCGCTCGGCGTGTAGGAGAAGCCGTGCTGGGCGGAGGAGGCGAGCTTGTCGACCTCGAGCGTGTGGCCGCCGATGCCGGCGCCGCCGAGCAGCGTCACGTCGACCTTGGTCGGGTCGGCGGACCCGGTGGTCTGCACCGGCTTCCACGTCGTCGCGGCGGACAGGTCGGCGGCCGCCGCCTTGACCGCGTCGAGCTTGGTCTTGATGGTGTTGAGGTCGGTCTTGTGCTGCGTGACCGAGATCTGGCGCCACTGGACGGCCGTGACCTTGTTCTGCTCGATCGCCATCAGCTGCGAGATGATCGAGTCGGTGTCCAGCCCGGACGCCATGCCGACGAGATTGATGGGCATGCTGGCTCCTTAGAAGTCCGCGCCGGACATGATCTCCAGCGCCTTGGCGGGCGGGATCGTCTTGAGGACGTTGCCGTCGAGGTCTCGGACCTCGATCACGATTCGGTTGGTCGTCTCGTCCTGCTTGAAGTGCAGTTCGCGATTGGCACGGTGCAGCTCGTCAACGCGGTCGGCCGCGCGGTCGA
Source organism: Solirubrobacter sp. (assembly GCA_035555675.1). Classification (GTDB taxonomy): domain Bacteria; phylum Actinomycetota; class Thermoleophilia; order Solirubrobacterales; family Solirubrobacteraceae; genus Solirubrobacter. The sequence continues at coordinate 4,460 of DATMGH010000065.1, forward strand.
CCAGCGCGCGCGCCTCCTCGGTCGGGGCCGGCGGGACGGTGCCCACGATCGCGCCCTCCTCGTGCCGCGCGGCGCCGGACACGGCGACCGCGGGACCCGGTTGACCGCCGCCGGCCAGCCCGCTCGCGGCGAGCTGCTCGTACGGCGTGAAGCGACCGATCTGCATAGTCATCTCAGACCAGGTCATCGACCGCTTCCGGCCGGGCTTTAGCCGACGGCGGAGAAGAGCACCGCGTCGTCGGACAGCTGCAGCTTGAGCGTGCGCTTGAGCTGCGAGTGGATCTGGCAGATGCGGCTCTCGGAGACGCCCATCACTTCGCCGATCTCGCGCAGCGTGAGGTTCTTGACGTAGAGCAGCACGGCGACTTCGCGCTCGCGCTGCGGCAGGTTGTCGAACGCGCGCCGGAACTTCTCCTTGGCCTCGACGCCCGCGGCGTGCTGCTCCGGGTCCAGACGCGCGTTGCCGTCGGCCAGCGTGTCGATGCGCTCGACCGTGGTCTCGTCGTCGGAGATCACGAGCGTGTTCAGCGACGTGACGTCGGAGACCGCGATGTCGTCCTCGCGGCGGCGCAGCTCGTCGACCGTGATCGAGAGCGCGTCGGCGAGCTCGGTGCGGGTCGGGCGGCGGCCGTGCAGCGTGGTGAACTGGTCGCGCGCCTTGGCGATGTCGCGCTCCCAGCGGCGCAGCGAGCGCGGCGCCCAGTCCTGGCGCCGCAACTCGTCGAGCACGGCGCCGTGGATCCGGGTCCAGGCGAACTGCTCGAGCGTCGCGCCCTTCTCGGGGTCGTAGCGGTCGATCGACGCGATCAGCGCCTCGAGCCCACAGGAGATGAAGTCCTCGACCTCGCACCGGGCGGGAAGCTCGCGCACCTTCTTGAAGACGATGTACTTGACCAGCGGCGCGTACGTCATGACCAGGCGGTTGCGCACCTGGAGGTCGCCGGTGGCCTTGTATTCACGCCACAGCGCGAGGGCAGCATCCGCCGAAACGCGGCGGCGACTGCCTGAGGACGTCGTGGGCTTCATGCGGTACGTGGCTCCTGGGGACGGCGAACTGACGGACGCTGCCTGTATCGGGCGCAGGCCCCAGATCCTTCATCACCGATTTGGGGTAGGGCCCGCCCCGCTGAGCCCGTACGCCCACGCCAGGACCTCCGCCACGGCGGTCCACATCGCCTCCGGGACCTCCTGCCCGAGCGCCAGCTGGGCGAGCGCCGACGCGAGCTCGGGATCGCGGTGGACCGGCACGCCGGCGTCGCGCGCGCGAGCGAGAATCGAAGCGGCGATGTGCCCGCGCCCGGCGGCGACGACGCGCGGGGCGCCGTCGCCGGTGTACCGGAGCGCGGCGGTGACGTCCGGATCAGGCATACAGGTCCAGCGGCGGGCGCCGCGGACGCACCTGCACCGTCGATTGCAGTCCCGCCGCTTCCAAGTTGGCGCGTAGACGCTCAGCGCCCGCCGCGGCGACGTCGTGCGCCGGACCGGCCGGGGTCGTCACTTCGGCCAGGACGCGCGCTCCGCGCAGCTCGATGCGGAGATCGAGCCGACCGAGCGCGGGCGACGTGAACGCGAGCGCGACGACGTCCGCGGGCTCGCCGTCGGCGCCGCGGCGGCGCGCCGGCGCCTCCTCGACGGTCACGCGCGGCTCCGGCGGCGGCGCGGGCGCGGCGCCGACCGGGACCTGCGGCGCGTCGATCCGCAGCAGCACGCGCTCGGCCGTGACCTCCTGGACGCGCAGCTTGAGCGTCGCGCCGGCGGCCACCTCGGGCGGCACCTGCGCGGCCACCGGGATGCCCGCGATCACCAGCACGGCGTGCTCGGCGCCGCGCGACGCGACCCGCGCCAGCACGCTCGCTCCCTCGCGCAGCGGCACGTCCGGCAGCTGGGCGCGCAGCAGCGCGGCCGTGACCGCGATCGGTTCCATGACCTCAAGAATGCCGGTTCGGCCGCCGATGCACGGAGCACATGGATCGCGGCCTTTACATCGCGGCCTCCGGCATGCTCGCCGAGCAGGTGCGCCAGGACCAGATCGCCAACGACCTCGCCAACGCGACGACGGCCGGCTACAAGGCGGACCGCACGGCCCAGGCGACGTTCGGGCAGCTGCTCCTCAACAACTCGGTCACCGGCGCGGCCGTCGGCTCGCAGAGCACCGCGGTGCAGGTGACGTCCGTCGTGACGGACTTCACCCCGCAGCCGCTCAAGGACACCGGCGAGCCGCTGGACTTCGCGATCAACGGCGACGGTTTCTTCGCCGTGCAGACCGCGGCGGGCACCCGCTACACGCGCAACGGCCAGTTCAACGCCGACGCCAACGGGCGCCTGGTCACGCTGACCGGCGACCCGGTGCTCGGCCGCAACGGCCGGCCGCTGGCGGTCGGCGCCGACGGCAAGGTCGACCCGCGCGCGCTGAACGTCGTCAACCTGCGCGACCCGCGCAAGCAGGGCGACAACCTGGTCGCGGGCACCCCCGCCGGCCAGGCCACCGGACAAGCGCGCGCCGGCGCGCTGGAGGGCTCGGGCGCGGACCCGACGCAGGCGATGGTCGACATGATCGCCTCCACGCGCGCGTTCGAGTCCGGCCAGAAGGTCATCCAGACGATCGACGAGACGCTCGGCAAGGCCGCGACGACCGTCGGCTCCCTCAACTAACCCCGACGCCGGCCGACTACACGAGAGCATGCTCGAAGGACTTCGCACCGCGGCGGCAGGGATGGCGGCCCAGCAGCAGAGGCTGGACGGCGTCGCCAACGACCTCGCCAACGCCAACACCAACGGCTACAAGCGCGTGCGGGTCGGGTTCGCCGACCTGCTCTACGAGCGGGGCGGGCGTCCGACGACCTCCGACGCGGCGCAGCTCGGCACCGGCGCACGCACGATCGACGGCGGCCGCAGCTTCGAGCAGGGCAACCTGCGCGACACGGGCGTGCCGACCGACGTCGCGCTCGAAGGGCCCGGCTTCATCCGCATCAAGCTTCCCGACGGGCGCGACGCGCTGACCCGCGACGGCGACCTGCAGATCGACGCGAACCGCCGCCTGGTGACCAGCACCGGCGCAACCGTCTCCCCCACGATCACGCTGCCGGCCGGCGTCGACGCCAGCCAGCTCGCGATCAACCGCGACGGCACCGTGCTGGCCGCCGGCCGCGCGGTCGGCCGGATCGCGATCGTCAACGTCCGCTCGCCGCAGAGCCTGCAATCGGTCGGCGACAACGCGTTCGTCACCACGGCGCGCTCCGGCAACGCCGCCGCCGCGCCCGGCACGATCCTGCGCCAGGGCGCGCTCGAGGCCTCCAACACCGACATGGCGCAGGCCATGACGGACATGATCGAGGTCCAGCGCGCGTACCAGATGACGTCGAAGGCGATCCAGACCGCCGACCAGATGATGGAGATCGCCAACGGGGTGAAGCGATGATCGCCGGCTCGATTCCCGCCGACGTCCGCGCGTCCGGCACGCAGGCGGTCTCCGACTACAAGGCCGCGCTCGGGTTCGAGCAGCTGCTCGCCGGCCAGCTCGTCAAGGAGCTCGCCACCAGCAGCCAGTCGCTCTCCGACGGTCCCTACGCACAGCCCGTGCAGGAGGCGCTGACCACCGCGCTCACCGGCAACCTCGGGCTCGCACAGCAGCTCTACAAGGACCTGCGCGGATGAGCTCCGTCCTCGAAGCCGAGCTGCTCGTGCACCTCGACGCGCAGATCAACTCCGCGCGCGCCCTGCTCAAGCTCGTGCTGGCCCAGGGCGCCGCGATCCGCGAGCGCGACACCGACGCGGTGCTCGCGCGGCTCTCGGACATCCAGTCCGAGATGGTGCGCCGCGGCGCGCTCGAGCAGGAACGCACCGGCCTGTTGCAGCGCGCCGGCGCCGCGCTCGAGATGCCCGCCACGGCGGTCACGCTCGAACGCCTCTGCACGCTTGTCACTCCCAGCGCGGCCACGGCCGCGATGCAGCGCTCCGCCGAGCTTCGCGGACTGCTGGCCGAGATCGCCCGCGAGCACGGGATCAACCGTGCGCTGATGCGCCAGGAGCTGTCGTTCCTGTCGCACCTGACGCGGCTCGTCGGCCAGGAGCCCGAGGCCGGGTACCGGCCGCCCGGCGGATCCAGCAGCACCGCTTCAGCTCCGTCCGCCCCGCCCGTGCACCGGGCACTCGACCTCCAGGCCTAAGGGCCCTCTCCCTCCACCTCATGCCCATCTCTTCTTTCTACGGATTGCAGACGTCGCTGCGCGGGCTCATCGCGCAGCAGCGCATGTTGGACACCACCGGCCACAACATCGCGAACGCCTCGACGGTCGGCTATTCGCGCCAGGAAGCAACGCTGGCCGCCTCGCGCGCCCTGCAGCTGCAGGTCGCGGGCGCGTCGAACGCCACCGGCGCCCACCTCGGGTCCGGCGTCGACGTGCAGGGCTTCCGGCGCGTGCGCGACCAGTTCCTGGACGCGCAATACCGCGGCCAGAACTCGAGCCTCAGCGACTGGAAGGCCCGCGCCGACGCGCTCGACAGCGCCGAGCTGTCGCTCGCCGAGCCGGGCGACAACGGCATCAACGCGATGCTCGGGAACTTCTGGAAAGCGTGGTCGGACCTCTCCAAGACGCCCGACGACGCCGCGGCCAAGACCGCGCTCGTGCAGCAGGCCGGCGCGCTCACCGACTCGATCCACTCCGTGCGCCAGCAGATGGTCTGGGCGCAGGAGTCCGCGATGGGGCAGTACGACGCGATCGCCGGGCCCGGCGGCAACGTCGAGCGGATCGCGAGCGAGCTCGCAGGCCTGAACAAGACGATCAGCTCGTTCATCGTCAACGGCGACAGCCCGAACGACCTGATGGACCGGCGCGACGTGCTGCTCGACCAGCTCTCGACGTACGGCCAGCTCTCGGTCGAGCAGCTCGACGGCGGGTCGATGAACGTGGCGTTCGTCGACGGCTCGACCGGCCTCTCGTACCCGATCGTCACCGACCGCACGGCCGACTGGGCCGGTCCGCCGACCGGCGACTGGTCACCGGGCGGCCAGATGGGCGGGCTGCTGGCCGCCGGCAAGTCGCCGGGCGGGATGATCGACGGCTACCTCGCCACGCTCGACCAGTTCGCGTCCTCGCTCGCCAGCACGGTCAACGCCGCGTACGGCGGCGACTTCTTCTCGATCGGCACGCCGCCCGGCGCGTCGATCGCGGTCGACGCCGCGATCCAGGCCGACCCGAAGACGATCGTCGCCGGCACCGGCGCCAGCGGGTCCAACGACGTCGCGCTCGCGATCTCCCAGCTCAAGGGCAACGCGAGCGTCGACGGCGCCTACAAGGCGTTCGTGGCCAAGGTCGGCGGCGACCTCAACGAGGCGCAGCGGATGCAGGCCAACGCGCAGATCCTCACCGACTCCGTCGAGGACCGCCGCCAGAGCGTGGCGGGCGTCTCGATGGACGAGGAGATGACCAACCTGGTGCGCTTCCAGCGCGCCTACCAGGCGTCCGCGCGCGCCATGTCGACGATGGACGAGATGCTCGACGTGCTGATCAACCGGACCGGACGAGTGGGGCTCTAAGTCATGCGGATCACGACCTCGATGGTCCAGCGGAGCATCCTCGCGGACCTCAACACGCTCTCGGTCAAGCTCGCCCGCACGCAGACCAAGGCCGCGTCCGGCCGGGAGATCACGCGCCCGGCCGACAACCCGTTCGGGACGTCGAAGGCGATGGGCCTGCGCTCGAACCTGGCCGCCAACGACCAGTACATGCGCAACATCGACGACGCGCGCGGCTGGATGGACGCGACCGAGTCCGCGCTGGACTCGATCACCCAGTTCGTCAAGCGCGCGCAGGACCTGGTGGTCCAGGCGTCGACCGACACCGCGGACGCCACGTCGCGCTCGGCGGTGGCGGCGGAGATCGCCCAGATCATCCAGGGCGTCAAGGAGACCGCCAACAGCTCCTACGGCGACCGGTACATCATGTCCGGCACCGAGACGTCCGTGCCGCCCTACAAGCTCGGCGACGACGACACCTACCAGGGCAACGACGCCGGCCACGACCCGGCGCTGGCCGGGATCGTGCGCGAGATCGGCCCGGGCGTGACGATGACGATCAACTCGGTCGCCAGCGAGCTGCTCGGCTCCGGCCGCAGCGACCCGGGCGACGGCAAGCTGCTCAACGTCCTGCGCGACATCGCCGACCACCTGGCGGCCGACGACGGCGCCGCGCTGCGCTCGGGCGACCTGTCGGCACTCAAGCAGCAGCTCGACGGGGTGCTCGAGGTCCGCGCGCGCAACGGCTCGATGTCGAACCGGCTCGACGCGGCGTCCACGCGCATGGACCAGATCGGCCTCGCGCTCACCGACCAGCTGAGCAAGACCGAGGACGCCGACTTCGCGCAGACCATGATCGACTTCAACTCGCAGAGCGCCGCCTACCAGGCCGCGCTGCGGGCGGGCGCGACGATCATCCAGTCGTCGCTCATGGATTTCCTGCGCTGAGCCGATAGACGCGATAGATCCGTTCCCTCCAGGAGACTCGCTTTGTCCACCCTCACCATCGACTCCTCGCGTTTCGGGGCGCTCGAGGTCGCGTCCGAGGACGTGATCGAGTTCCCCAACGGCCTGATCGGCCTCGGCGGCCGGCGCTACGCGATCGTCCACGCCGAGGGCGCCTTCAGCTGGCTGCACTCGCTCGATGACCCCTCGCTGGCGCTGCCCGTGACCAACCCGTGGGAGTTCTTCGCCGACTACTCGGTGGAGGTCTCCGACGAGGACTCGGCCCCGATCAGCGCCGACCCCGCCGACGTCGCCGTCTGGGTGACGGTGCGGGCCGGCGCGGAGCTGTCGGACTTCTACGCCAACCTGCGTGCGCCGATCCTCGTCGCCGACGGGCAGGGGCACCAGATCATCAACGAGTCCGCGGACGCCCCCGTCCGCGCGCCGTTGTTCCCCGCCGTCGCCGCGGCGGCCTGACATGCTCCTGATCACCCGCCGGGCCGGCGAGCGGATCATGGTCGGCGACGACGTCATCGTCCACATCAAGGAGATCGTGGGCAACACGGTCCGCGTCGGGATCGAGGCGCCGCGCTCGACGCCGATCTACCGCGAGGAGATCTGGGAGGCCGTGCGCGAGGAGAACCGCGCGGCGGCCGAAGCGCCGTTCTCGCTTCCGGCGCCGACGACGACCGTGTAACGGGTACGGTCTTGGCATGCCTTCGCTCGCCAAGACCGCCCGCAACGCCGCCATCGCGGAGGTCGCGCTCGCGTTCGCGCGCGACCGGCTCCGCCCCGCCGCCCCGGCACCCAAGCGCCGGCGCGGATTGAAGCTGCTGGCGCTCGGGGGCGCCGCGGTCGCCGGCATCGCGCTGCTCAAGCGCGACAAGGTCGCCGCGCTGCTGCCCGGCGGCGAGCCGGCGGCGCCGCCCGCCCCGCCGGCCTACGAGCCGCCGCCGGTGTCCAACTACGACGCGCCGGGTCCGGTTTCGAACACCGCGACCTCGGTGCCGGTGCCGCCGCCGGCCGAGCCCGCCCCGGGCGACGAAGCCGCCGAGGAGGCGGCCGCCGCGGCCGAGGCGGCCAACATCGGCGGCCCGAAGCCCGAGTACGCGGGCGCCTCCGACGACGAGCCCGCCTCCCCGGCGCAGGCGCCGCTGGCCGAGGCCGGCGAGGGCGTGTCCGAGGGCGCCGAGCAGGCCGAGGAGGAGCTGCGGGAGTCCGCCGACGCGGCGAAGTGGCAGACCTGGTCGGACCGCAGCGGCGAGCAGTAGGCGGGAGACGAGCCGAGCGCGCCGAACTTAATCCGGTCCAGTGCCTGTTTCGGCCACAATACGCGGGAGCACATGAGCACGCTCGTGGGCACCCAGCTGAGCGGTCGCTACCGGCTTGACGCGCAGATCGGCGCCGGCGGCATGTCGACGGTCTACAAGGCGTTCGACGTCAACCTCGAGCGGCCGGTGGCGATCAAGCTGCTGCACCGCGAGATGTCGAGCGACTCCGATCAGCTCGAGCGCTTCCGGCGCGAGGCGCGCGCGGTCGCCCAGCTCTCGTCCCCGCACATCGTCGGCGTGATCGACACGGGGGAGGACGCCAACCGGCCCTACATCGTCTTCGAGTACGTCGAGGGCGAGACGCTCAAGGACCGGATCCGGCGGCTCGGGCGGCTGCCGGTCGACGAGTCGCTGGCCTACGCGATCGAGATCGCCCGCGCGCTCGGGAGCGCGCACGTGCACCAGATCGTGCACCGCGACGTCAAGCCGCAGAACGTGCTGATCGACCCCGAGGGGTCGGCCAAGGTGACCGACTTCGGGATCGCGCGCTCGCTGCGCGACGACGGGCTGACCGCGGACGGGCGCGTGCTCGGCACGACCGATTACGTCTCGCCCGAGCAGGCGCTCGGCCACGACGTCGACGGGCAGTCGGACATCTACTCGCTCGGGGTCGTGCTCTACGAGATGCTCACGGGCGACGTCCCGTTCGGCGGCGAGAACCAGATCGCGGTCGCGATGAAGCACGTGCGCGAGGACCTGCCGGACATCCAGCGCATCCGCCCGGAGGTGTCGGCGACGACCGCCGCCGTGCTGGACCGGATGACCGACAAGGACCTCGAGCACCGCTACCACGACGTCCCGTCGCTGATCGCGGACCTCGAGGACGCGCTGGCGCTGGAGGCCGCGCGCCAGGGGACGTCGACCGGCGAGGCGACCGCGGTCATCCGCACGCTCCCGGCCCGCGCCCGGCGGCGGCTTCCGTTCCGGATGCGGCACTCGCTGCCGGTGCTCGGGATCATCGGGCTGATCGCGGTGGCGGTGGCGATCGTGCTGATCGCGTCGCACGAGGTGGCGCCGCGGGTCGAGCGCGGCACCGGGCCCGGCCGCGTCGAGCAGCCCACGCCCGAGGGCACGCGGATCGTGTCCGTCAAGCGCACCGCCGCGAAGGACTTCGACCCGCTCGGCGACGGCGAGGAGCACTCGGAGACGGCCGCGCTGGCCGTCGACCGCGACGCCGGCACGATGTGGACGACCGAGACCTACCCGGACGGCCTGGCCGGCGCGGGCAAGGACGGCGTCGGCATCTACATCGACGCCAAGCCGAAGGTCGACGCGGTCGGGATCGACATCCAGACGCCGACGCCGGGCTTCAAGGCGTCGATCTACGCGGCGCCGCCGGGCGCCGCGCCGACCACGTTCCCGGACGGCTGGACGAAGGTCGGCGGCGGGACGGTCAGCAGCACGAACAAGCACTTCGACCTGGATACCGGCGGCGTCTCCTACCGCTACTACCTGGTCTGGATCACCGAGTTCGGCCCGGGCGCCGACAAGGCCGAGATCTCCGAGATCCGGCTGCTGCAGGAAGTCCCGGCGTAGCGCGGCGAGTGGTCACTTTCTGGCGCATGCGGGGAGAACGCGACCGCTCGCGGCGCGGGCCGGCGCCGCGCGGCGACTCTCGCCCACCCCGCACGATGCGGCGAGTGGTCACTTTCCGGCGCATGCGGGGAGAACGCGACCGCTCGTTCAGAACGCGACGGCGCGCTCGGCCTCGAAGCGCTCGAGCGCGAGGGTGAGGAGGCGGTCGCAGAGCGTCGGGAACGGGACGCCGGAGGCCTCCCAGAGCTTCGGGTAGACGCTCGTCTCCGTGAAGCCGGGGAGCGTGTTGAGCTCGTTGACCAGCACCCGCTCGCCGTCCTCGACGAAGAAGTCCACGCGCGCCAGGCCGGCGCAGCCCACGCGCACGAACGTGTCGCACGCCAGCCGCCGGACCTCCTCCAGCACGCGCGCGTCCAGCCGCGCGGGCGTGACGAGCTCCATGCCGCCCGGCCGGTACTTGGCGTCGTAGTCGTACCACTCGGACCCGGTCAGGACGATCTCGCCGGGCGTCGAGGCCTCGGGCGCCGCGTTGCCGAGCACCGAGCACTCGACCTCCAGCCCGTCCGAGAAGCCCTCGACGATCACCAGGCTGTCGTGCGCGAACGCGGCGTCGAGCGCCGCGTCGAGCTCCACCTCCGACCACACCTTCGCGATCCCGACCGACGAGCCGAGCCGCGCCGGCTTGACGAACACGGGCAGCCCGAGCACGGCCAGCTCGCGGCGCACCTCGCCCGGCGACGCCCGCCAGCGCGCCAGCCGCACGCCCGCGTACGGGACCTGCGGCACGCCCGCGGCCGCCAGCACGTCCTTGAACATCACCTTGTCCATGCACAGCGACGACGCGAGCACGCCCGCGCCGACGTACGGCACGTCGAGCAGCTCGAGCAGCCCCTGGACCGTCCCGTCCTCGCCGAACGGCCCGTGCAGCACCGGGAAGACGGCGTCGGCGCCGACGAGCCCGCCGCCCGGCACCAGCGCGATCGCCGCGCCGTCGAGCGTCCACGCGCCGGCGCGCTCGATCCGCACGTCGAGCACCGAATGCCCCGCCGCGGCCACGCCCGCCCGCACGGACTCCGCGGAGTGCAGCGACACGTCGTGCTCGGAGGACCGCCCGCCGGCCAGGACCGCGACCTTCACGGCGTCGGGGTCGGGGTCGGGGTCGGAACGGCCTCCGTGCCGACGAAGATCGTGATGGTGGCGCCCGTCGAGCGCGACGTGCCCGGGTCCGGCGACTGGCCGACGACGCGGCCGACGAGCGTGGGATCGCCCGGCCGGTCGCGCGTCTGCACCTTGTAGCCGGCGTCCTCGAGCGTCTGCGTCGCCTCGTCTGCGGTCGGGTTGTCGGTCGTCACGTCTGGCACCTGCGGGCGTCCCTTGGCGACGATCAGTTTGACGGTCGTGCCCTTCTCGACGCTCGCGCCCGCCGCCGGGTCCTGCTTGAGCACCGTCCCCGCCGGCTTCGTCGTCTCCTGCTCGGTGACGTCGGACTTCAGCCCCACCTGCCCGAGCGCCGTGTCCGCCGCGTCGCGCTGGAGGCCGACGACGCTCGGCACCGACACGCCCTCGACCCCGCGGGACACGGTGATCCGCACGGTGCTCCCGCGCGTACGCGACGTGCCCGCCGCGGGGCTCTGCGAGATCACCTCGTCCTCGGGCACCGAGTCCGAGTACGCCTGTTTGACGTCGGCCTTGAACCCGGCGTCCGTGATCGCCTTCTCGGCGTCGTCGCGCGAGGCGCCCTCCACCGACGGCACGGGCGACTGGCCGCGCCCGGACGAGACCACGGCCGTGATCGTCGACCCCTCGCGGGCCTCGTCGCCCGCGGCCGGGTCCTGCGAGATCACCTGGTCGCGCGGGACGTCCTCGGACTCGCGCCCCTCGAACACGATCTCCAACCCGCGCCGGTGCGCGACGTCGGCCGCGTCCGACGACGTCCGGCCGACCAGGTTCGGCACGTCGACCCGGTTCCCCCGCACCGTCAGGAAGACGCCGACGGCGATCGCGGCCACCGCGACGCCCGCGATCGCCCACAGCCACCAGCGCGTGCGCGGCGCCGGATCGGGCTCCGGCGGCTGCATGACCACCGGACGCCGGCGCACCTGCTCGAGTGCGGCGATGAACTCCTCGGCGCTCTGGTAGCGCCGCGCCGGGTCCTTCTCCATCGCCCGCAGCACGACCGACTCGAGCGCGGGCGGGATCCCGGGCCGCAGCTGGCTGGGCGGCACCGGCCGCTCGTTGATGTGCTTGATCGCGATCGCGATCGGCGCCTCGCCGTCGAACGGCACGCGTCCCGTGAGCAGCTCGTAGAGGACGACGCCCGCCGAGTAGAGGTCCGAGCGGCGGTCGACCGGCCGGCCCTCGGCCTGCTCGGGCGACACGTACTGGACGGTGCCGACGATCGTCCCCGTCTGCGTCATGTCGGAGTCGCCCGCGCGGGCGATCCCGAAGTCCGCGACCTTGGCCACGCCCTCAGCGTCCAGCAGGACGTTCTGGGACTTGACGTCGCGGTGCACGATCCCGCGCCGGTGCGCGTAGGCGAGCGCCCGCAGCACCTGCTCGATCAGCCCGATCGCGATCTCCGGCGGCAGCGGCCCGCGGTCGCGCACCAGCTCCTTCAGCGTCCGCCCGTCGACGAGCTCCATCGCGATGTACGGGACGCCCTCCCACTCGGAGCGGTCGAAGATCGCGACGATGTTCGGATGCGTGAGCGACGCGGCGGCCTGCGCCTCGCGCCGGAAGCGCTCCCGGAACTCGGGGTCCTCGGCGAAGCGCCCGCCCAGCAGCTTCAACGCCACCTGGCGCCCCAGCACTTCATCCTCCGCGCACCAGACCTCGGACATGCCGCCGGTGCCGAGCCGGCGCAGGACGCGGTAGCGATGGTCGACGATGGTGTCCGGCGCGATCGTGTGCATTCGTTCTATTGCCCCAGTGCCTGGAGGACGCGCTTGGCGATCGGGGCGGCCACGATCCCGCCCTGACCCTGCTCGCCGGCGATCACGACCGCGACCGCGACCTCGCCGGTGAAGCCGATGAACCAGAGATCATTGATGTTGCGCGCGATGTCGATCTCGGCGGTGCCGGTCTTGCCCGCCAGCTCGACGCCGGCGAGCGCGGCGGCCGTGCCGGACCCCTCGCGCACCACGGACTTCATCATCGTGGCGACCTTGTTCGCGGTCGCGGTCGACATCACGCGCTCGGCCCGCTTGGGCAGCGGCGTCTGGACCGTCCGCCCGTCCGGGTCGATCACCTTCTCGACCAGCCGCGGCTCCATGCGCACGCCGCCGTTGCCGATCGTCTGCGCCACCGACGCCATCTGCAGCGGCGTCACCAGCAGCAGCGCCTGGCCGATCGCGGTCCGTCCCACGTCAACGCGGCTGGACGTCATCGGGATGATCTTCCCGCGTAACGTCGACCCGCTGGGCTGCATCTGGCCGGCCGGATAGTCCATCGGCGGGTCCTCCCCGAACCCGAACCGGTCCATGTACTCCTGCATGGTCTGCCGGCCGAGCTTCACGCCGACCTCGGCCCAGACCGTGTTGACCGAGTGCGTGAGCGCGTCCGTGAGCGTGATGTCGCCGAAGTTCTCACCGCCGAAGTTGTTCAGCGGCGTACCCGAGATCACCTTTCCGTTCTTGCCGCTGACGCGCGAATCGGGCTGGTAGCGGCCGGAGTCGATCGCCGCCGTCGCGGTCACGGTCTTGAAGGTCGAGCCGGGCGGGAACAGGCCCTGGGTGGCGAGATTGAACGTCGACGTGCCCTTCTTGCCGAGGTCCTTGGGGTCGAACGACGGCGTCCCGGCCAGCACGCGCACGGCGCCGGTCTTGACGTCGAGCGCGACGACCGCGCCCTTGCGCCCCTGGATCGCGTCCATCGCGACCTGCTGCGCTTTCGGGTCCAGCGTCGTGCGCAGGTCGTCGCCCACCTGGGTCTTCTTGACCAGCGAGTCCAGCAGCTGCCCGAAGTCGTCCTTGCGGCCGACGAGCTGGTCGTTGTAGTACTTCTCCAGCCCCGCGCGGCCGTAGATGACGCTGTCGTAGCCGATCGGGAGCGCGAACAGGCTGCCGGTCGGGTAGCGGCGCGCGTAGCGGCCGTCCGAGAGCGCGGTGCTGCCGGCCAGCACCGCGCCGTCGTCGGCGCGGATCACGCCGCGCTTGATCCGCTGCTCCTCGAGCACGACGCGGCTGTTGTGGTCGTTCTCGCGCAGCCGCTGCGCGCCGAACACCGCCCAGCGCGACGTGAACCCGACGAGCACGGCGAACAGCACCACGAACAGCGCGAACAGGCGGAAGATCGGCGTGTTCACGGCGTTCGCGCGCGGTCGGAGATCACCAGCAGCAGCGCCAGCAGGATGAAGTTCGCCATCACCGACGAGCCGCCGTAGGACACGAACGGCAGCGTCACGCCGGTCAGCGGGATCACGCGCGTGACGCCGCCGATGATCACGAACACCTGCAGCGCCATCACGGCCGTCAGCCCGGTCGCCAGCAGCTTCGAGAACGAGTCGTGCGCGAGCGTCGCGATCTTGAACCCGCGCTGGGCGATCAGCAGGTAGACCGCGATCAGCCCGCAGCCGCCGGCCAGGCCGAGGTCGTTGACGATGACGGCGAAGATCATGTCGGTCTGCGGGGCGGGGATCAGCGGCGCTCCGCTTGGGAGGTTCAGCAGCGCCACGCCCAATCCCTGGCCGAACAGCCCGCCGTCGGCCATCGAGAACAGCCCGTTGGCGATCTGGTAGCCGCTGCCGTGGTAGTCCTTGAACGGGTCCAGCCAGATGTCGATCCGTTCCTGCACGTGCCCGACCGTGGTGGCGAAGAAGTACGCGCCGCCGGCGAACAGCAGCAGGCCGATCAGGACGAAGCTGAACCGGTTCGTGGCCACGTACAGCAGCGCCAGGAACGCGCCGAAGTACATCAGCGAGGACCCGAGGTCGCGGATGAACACGAGCATGAACATCGCCGCGCCCCAGACCACCAGCAGCGGCCCGAAGTGCTTCAGCGGCGGGATCGTGATGCCGAGGAACCGCCGCGAGCCCTGGACGAGCACCTGACGCGTGTCACGCAGGTAGGCGGCCAGGAAGATGACGATCGCGATCTTGCCGAACTCCGCCGGCTGGAACGCGACCGGGCCGAGCTTGATGCCCAGGTAGGCGCCGTTGACCTGCTGGCCGATGCCCGGCACACGCGGGAGCAGCAGCAGCGCCAGGCCCGCGAACGCGATCGTGTAGCGGTAGCGCTCGAGCACGCGGAAGTCCCGCAGGGCGACGATCGTGATCACGAACAGGATCAGCCCGATCACGAACCACTGCGCCTGGTCGCGCGCCAACGTGTCGTCGATCCGGTAGACGACCACCAGCCCGAAGCACGCCAGCACGGCGCACAGCGGGAACAGGTACGGGTCCGCGTTGGGCAGCGTGAACCGGATCACCAGGTGCCCGGCGAAGCACAGCCCGAGGAAGATCGCGCCGTAGGTCAGCGAGACGTTCGACAGGACGTCGGAGCGCTGGATGAAGATGGCGGCGAACCCGGCCGTCAGCAGCAGCGACGCCGGGATCAGCGCCAACAGCTCGCGGTTGCGGGCGCTCACTGATTCAGGCGTCCTTCTTCTGCGGCCTTGACCAGGCCTTCGGCGTCGTCCTTGGAACGGAGGGTATGGTCGGTGAACGTGGAGCGGCGCCCGGCGGGGACGTTCTGCAGCGTGAGGCCCGAGTAGCGGATCGGCGAGTACAGGCGGATCCCGAGCGGGAGGTCATACGGCAGGCCCCGGTACAGCGTGACGGCGTTGCCGTGGGACGCATCGATGCCGACGAAGAACACCTGCCGGGACGCGATCCAGAAGGCCGCCACAAGGCCGATCAGGCTCCCGACGGCGATCAGCTTGTCGGGGGAGAACCAGCGCCGGCGCCGCTTCGGGGGCGCGTGCGCGTGGGCCTGCGGGAGCGGCTCCGCGCGCGGGCGCACCGCGGAGAGCGCGACCGTCCCGGACGCCCGGTAGGCGGCCTCGGCCTCGTCGGTCGCGCTCGGCGCGTGAACGGCCTGCGGGCGGCTGACGCCCTGGCGCGGCTGCGGGACGGCCTCGCCCTGGAACGTGTCGTACTCGCGCGTCTGCTCTTCCTCGTCGGCGGCGGCGCCGGCGGCTTCCCCGGGCGCGTCGACCTCGTCGAGGCGGAACAGGATCACGGTGATGTTGTCGCGCCCGCCGGCCTCGTTGGCGGCCGCGATCAGGTCCGGTCCGAGGCCGTTCAGCGGGCCGCTGTAGGACGTCAGCAGCGGCCGCAGGTCGTCCTCGCGGACCATCGACGTCAGGCCGTCCGAGCAGACCATGAACAGGTCGCCGCCGCGCGCGGGAAATTCCTCTACATCAACTTGAACGCTCGGCTCCGGCCCGAGCGCGCGGGTGATCACCGAGCGCTGCGGGTGCGACTCGGCCTGCTCCTCGGTCAGCTTGTTGCGGCGCACCAGCTCGGCGACCAGCGAATGGTCGTGCGTGAGCCGCCTGAGGTCGCCGTCGCGGACCAGATAGCAGCGCGAGTCGCCGACGTGGGCGACCGTCACCGAGTCCTCGCCGACGTAGGCGGCGGTCACGGTCGTGCCCATGCCGTGGCGCTGCGTCTCCACCCGCGCGCGCTCGTGGATGCGCTGGTTGGCGGTCTCGATGATGCGAACGAGGCCGTCGGAGGGCGACTCGCCGTCGCTCAGGCCGCCGTCGAACGCCTCGACGGCCATCTCGGAGGCGACCTCGCCGGACTGCGCCCCGCCCATGCCGTCGGCGACGACGAACAGGGGCGCGCGCACGAAGTAGTTGTCCTCGTTGCCCTGCCGTTGGCGGCCGAGGTCGGAACCGTGCCAGGAGTCAGCGATCCGCAGCATGCTCATCGTTCGAAGGAGAACTCGCTGTCGCCGATCCTGATCCGGTCGCCGGGGTGCAGGGGCTGTGGGCCGCGCAGCGGTTCACCGTTCAGGTACGTGCCGTTCGTGGAGCCAAGGTCCTCCAACACCATCACATCCCCCTGCGGGACGAGGCGCGCGTGCCGCGCGGATGCGAAACCGTCCTCGAGGCGGATGTCCGCCTGATCGCCGCGACCGAGCGTCGCGCCGTCGCTGAGATCATAGGCGGAGCCGGGCGCGAGGCCCGCCCCGGTGTTGACCCGCAGCTTCGGCAGACCCGGCTCGCGCGGCTGCGAACCGGACGCCGAGTACATGCCCGTGGCGTCGTCGAAGTCCGCACGCGGACCCGCATACGCCTCCGTTCCGCCGCGCAGATCCTTCAGCGCGGACCGGGCCACCCAGAACAGGAAGAGGTACAGGACGGCCAAGAAGCCGAACTTCAGCGCGACGGCGATCGGGTCGAGCTCCACCGGTCAGTCCACCTCGAACGTGACGTGGGACGTGCCGAGCTCGATCACGTCGCCCGGCTTGAGCGATTGCGCGCCGTCGACGCGGCGGCCGTTGACCTTGACGCCGTTGGTCGAGCCCAGGTCATTGACGGTCCAGCTGGCGCCGGACGGGCGGATCTCGGCGTGGTGGCGGGAGACGTTGGGGTCCTCGAGCACGATGTCGGCGTCGCGGCTGCGGCCGAGGATGGCGCCCTGGGAGCCGACCACCTCGGTGCGGCCGCCGACGCGCAGGCGGGCGCGACCGCGCCGCGGGTCCGCCTCGCGCAGCGGCTCCTGGACGCGGTCGGCGGTCGAGTAGACCATCGTGCGGCCCTCGTCGCCGAGGCTCGGCGGCTCGTGCTCGCGCTGGGGCGCCTCGACGCGGCGCGTCTGGATGCCGAACTCGCCCAGCCGCAGCCGCTCGTCGGTCTTGAACGTGACGTGGGGGCGCGTGGGCAGCGTGATGCGCTCACGGCGCGCGTGCTCGAGCAGGTAGCCGGCGAGCTCGTCGGCGAGCTCTGACTCCGCGCCCTCGAACTGCGCGCGGTCGTCGGGGGACAGCCAGACCACGTACTCGTTGGGCGCGTACACGCGGCTCAGCGACTGCACCTTGTGCTCGTCCATCTCCTTGGCCAGCTTGCGCGCGATCTCGACCGGGCGCACCTCGGACTTGAAGGCACGCGAGAACGTGCCCTCGACGAGCCCGGCGAGCTTCGATTCAAGGGTGCGCAGCACGCTCATCAGCGGCTACCCGGACGTAGTGGCCATGATTGCCGGTGCACAGTATCCGGCCGCGCGTCACGGCTCCACCACCGAGGCTCGACTGATGTGTGGTACGGCGACGGCGACACCACCAGCGAGTATCGCGCCCACGACGGCGCCGCGGGGCGTGGTGGCGGCGATCGCGGCCGTCGCGGCGGCGGTTCCGGCGGCCCACGCGGAGGCCGCGACGATGTCCAGCGGCAGCCAGCGGCCGCGCACAAGGTAGGGCAACACCAGCGCCGCGAGCGCCCACAGGGCGCCGTAGAGCAGCGCGCCGGACGTGACGAGGGGCGCGAGGACGTCGTCGAGCGCGGCGTCGGCCTTCAGCGTGACCGCTCCCGCCGGGACCGGCAGCGCGGCGGCCAGGTGCGCGCTGCCGAGCAGCGGCGCGGCCAGCAGGATCCACCAGGCGCCCAGCGCGCCCAGCGCCGCGCGGGTGAACGGGCCGGGCGCGCGGCCGGCGACCGCCGGGTACGCGCCGGCCAGGCCGATCAGGCCGAGCGCGGGCGCGAGCGCGGGGGCCGACCACCAGACGCCGCGGCGCCGCAGCAGCAGCGGCACCGGCGCCAGCGCGGCGGCCACCAGGGCCGCTTCGCCGGCGTGGTCCGTGCTCAACAGCGCGACGACCGTGACCGCGGCCACGAGCCAGCCGAGCCGCGGCAGCAGCGCCACCGCGGCGGCGACGGCCAGCGCGCCCAGCGCGGGCTCGCCGGCGGCCGCCAGCGCCGGCGCCGCCAGCGCGCCGGCGAGCACCGCCGCCGCGGCCCGGTCGAGCCCGCGCGGTGCGCGGCGCTCCAGCGGGTGCGGACCGACCGTTCCGCCTTCGTCGGACACCGCCGACAGCGCGCCGTCCAGCGCGTCCGCCAGCTCCGCGAGCGTCCCCCGCTCCTCGGGCCGCGGGCGCAGCGCGCGGTCGATCGCCGCGCACAGCTCGCCGGGCAGGTCCCGGCGCGCGCGCCCCAGCCCCGGCAGGACGGTGCCGACGCGCCGCGCGGTCGCCGCCGGCGACCCCGCGCGCACCGGGTTGACGCCCGCCAGCGCCTCGTACAGGACCAGCGCGAGGCTGTAGAGGTCCGCGCGCTCGTCGACGCGCTGCCCGGCCGCCTGCTCGGGCGCCATGTAGGCCAGCGTCCCGACCACGTCCCCCGTCCGGGTCAGCGGATCGTCGCCCGCCAGGTGCGCGACGCCGAAGTCGGCCAGCTTCGCCACGCCCGCCGCCGAGCGCGGCGCCTCGGGGATCATCACGTTCTGCGGCTTGACGTCCCGGTGCACCACGCCGCGCCCGTGCGCGTGCTCGAGCGCGCCCGCCAAGGCGAGCCCGATCCGCAGGACGTCGCGGTCGCTCAGCACGCCCGCGGCGTTGAGCTCGTCGAGCGTGTCCCCGTGCACCAATTCGGACACCAGGTAGCGCGCGCGGTCGTCCTCGCCGGCGTCGAAGACCGCGACCACGCCGGGATGGTCGAGCCGGCCCGCGGCCAGCGCCTCGCGGCGCGCGCGCTCGGGATCGCGCGCGGGGCCGGACGGGATGACCTTGACCGCGACCGCGCGCTGGAGGCGCTCGTCGGCCGCCGCGTACACCGTGCCGAACCCGCCCGCACCGAGCCGCGGGCCGAGCCGGTAGCGGCCCAGGACCAGCTCCGCGCCGAGGGCCTCGGTGGTGTCCATCGCCCGGCGCTTTCGGCGCGCACACGCGGTTCCCTCCGAGGTCCCTGTTACGTTGGTGAGTGCCGTAGCCACGAGGAGATCCCTGATTTGTCCTTCTTCGACGAGGACGACGAGCCCCCACGCACGGCGCGAACCCGTACGCGCCCATCGCCGCCACCACGCCGCGGCCGGGTGACATCCGGCGGGTCGAGCGACGCCCAGACCGTCCTGGTCCGGCGGATGATCGCCGGCATCGTCGGCGTCGTGATCCTGCTGATCCTGTTCTTCCTCGTCCGCGCCTGCAACAACACGCGCCACGACAACGCGCTGCGCGACTACAACCGCCAGGTGACGGAGATCGCGACCCAGTCGAGCAACACCGGCAAGGAGTTCTTCGACCAGATCGGCAAGGGCGGCCAGCAGTCGCCGAACGACCTCTACCAGGGGATCCTGGGGCACAAGGGGCAGGCCGAGGTGGCGCTCAAGCAGGCGCGCGACCTGAGCGTCCCCGGCGGCATGGAGGGCGCCCAGCAGTCGCTGCTGATCGCGCTCGAGCTGCGGCGCGACGCCCTGCAGTCGATCTCGGACTCGATCCGGACCGCGATGGGCGACCAGGGCGAGAAGACCGACCAGGCGATCACCAACATCGCCGCGGACATGCGCTCGTTCGACGCCTCCGACGTCCTCTACGACGCCCGCGTGCGCCCGCTCATCAACGCCACGCTCAAGGACAACGGCATCGGCGGGCAGGACATTCCGCCGCTCCCGTTCCTGCGCGAGATCTCCTGGGTCTCCCCGCAGTACGTCGCGCAGCGGCTGGGCCAGCAGCTCTCGACGGGCACCGACGGCGACGGCGACAACAAGGACGACCAGCAGTCGACCGGTCCGGGCCTGCACGGCACCGGCCTCAACGCGACCTCCTACGGGGACACCACGCTGTCGCCGACGGCCGCGAACCGGCTCACGTACGTGAAGGGCCAGTCGTTCTTCGTCTCCTTCACCAACCAGGGCGACAACGACGAGTTCGGCGTCAAGGTCACGCTCTCGATCGAGTCCACGAGCGGTTCCGGCTCTCCGATCAAGCTGCAGAAGACCGTCGAGCAGATCGCCAAGGGCGAGAAGGCGACCGTCGAGCTGCCGCTGACGAGCGAGCCGCCGCTCGGCGCCTCGGTGAAGATCAACGTCAACGTCGCGGCCGTGAAGGGCGAGAAGAAGACCGACAACAACAAGGCGACGTACCCGAGCCTGTTCGTGCAGGGCTAGATTCTCGGGCTGTGTCGGATTTCTCGGAGGCTCCGGGGATCGTCGCCCTCGCCGCCGCCGGGGCAGCCGTGATCGCGTTGGCCTGGCTGGTGGTGCTCAGCCTGCGCCTGCGCCGCGTCCGCGGCGCCCAGACGGCGGTGCTGGGAGACGCCGAGGCGACGGATCTGGTGGCGCACGCGGCCGAGCTCCAGCAAGCGTTCGACGTCCTGCACGAGCGCGTGGAGACGGTGGCGGCGGCGCTCGAAGCGCGGATGACGGCGGCCGAGGACCGGCTCGACGGCGCGATCGCGTACCGCTCGCTGGTCCGCTACGACGCCTACGGCGACATCTCCGGCCACCAGTCGACGACGATCGCGCTGCTCGACGCCGATCACAATGGCGTCGTGCTCTCTTCCATCGCGCACCGTGACAGCGCCCGCCTGTACTGCAAGCAGATCCACGCCGGCCGTGGCGAGCACCAGCTCTCGCACGAGGAGCAGGAGGCCGTGCGGCTCGCGCTGGCCGGCGGCGCGGTCGAGTCCGTGATCCTGGAGTCCCGGTGAGGGTCGCGTACCTGGGGCCGCCCGGGACGGTCAGCGACGAGGCCCTGACCGCCGCCGCCGGCGACGTCGAGCCGGTGCCGCTGGCGACGCTGCGCGACGTCGTGCTCGCCGTGCAGCAGGGACGGGTGGAGCGGGCGCTGGCGCCGGTGGAGAACGCGCTCGAGGGCGGCGTGGACCCGGTGCTCGACGCGCTCGCGCTGGAGGCGCCGGACGTGGCGCTGATCGGCGAAGTGATCCAACCGGTGTCCTACTGCCTGGCCGCCGGGCGCGCGCTGGACCTGTCGGAGATCACGATGGTGTTCTCGCACCCGCAGGCGCTGGGGCAATGCCGGGAGTGGCTGGCAGCGCACGTCCCGGGTGCCGCCGTCGTGCCCGCCGCGTCGACCGCGGACGCGGTGCGCGAGGTCGCGGGGTCCGACGGGACCGCCGCCGCGATCGGCCCGCGCCTGGCGGCGCGGCGCTACGGCGCGGTGATGCTGGCCGAGGACCTGGAGGACGATCCCGGCAACGCGACCCGCTTCGCCTGGCTGGCGCGCACCGAGGACGCGCCGGCGGCGCCGGCGAGCGGGCCGGCGAAGACGACGCTCGTGTTCTGGGGCATGGGCTCCGGCGGGTCCGGGTGGCTCGTGTCCTGCCTGGCCGTGTTCGCGTTCGCGGGCATCAACCTGACGCGGATCGAGTCGCGGCCGCTGCGGCGCGGCATGGGCCAGTACATGTTCTTCCTCGACCTCGAGGGCTCGACCGCGGATCCCGCGGTCGAGGGCGCGGTGCAGGGCCTGCGGCGGCACGCCGAGCTGGTTCGCGTCCTGGGGTCCTTCGCCACCACCTGAGCGGTTCCGGGAGGCCGGACGCTACACTCCGCCAGGTGGCAAGCGCTGTACCCCCAGGCCCACTGGGGTCCGTGCTGCCCGTGGACCACCCGCGGCACGGACCTGGATTCAACGGCTCAAGCAGCCGTTGGAGTGGTGGTCGTGTGCTGGTGCTCAACGCGACGTATGAGCCCATCAACGTGTGCACGGTGCGGCGCGCGACGGTCCTGTTGCTCAAGGACAAGGCCGAAGTCGTCGAGATCGGCACCCAGGATCTGCACTGGGCGACGGGCTCACTGCCGCGCCCGGTGGTCATCCGGCTCGTGACCTACGTGCGCGTCCCGCGGGATACGCACAAGCGCAAGATCACGCGGCGCGCCGTCTTCGCGCGCGACGGCTGGACGTGCCAGTACTGCGGCGCGCGCACGTCGCTGACCGTCGACCACGTGATCCCGCGCTCCAAGGGCGGCGGGTCGGGCTGGGACAACATCGTGGCCTCCTGCGCCCCGTGCAACCGCCGCAAGGCGGACCGCCTGCCGCACCAGATCAACATGCACCCGCGCACGAAGCCGCGGACCCCGAGCGCGCACATCTTCATCCAGCTCGCGTCGCCGACGATCCCGGCGACCTGGCGCCAGTACCTGCCGCAAGCGGCGTAGCCAGCGGCGCGGCGCGTCCAGCGGGCGAGTTCTGCCCGCCCGCGCCAGAAAGTGACCACTCGGCGCGCCGAGGGGAGGCGGGCGATGACGGCCGCCCGGGGGACCGCGGCGCCGCGACCTGACGCCGTGCACAGCGACGGGGCCGCCCGCGGGAGCGCGACCCCCGGGCGCGCAGCGTCCCTCCATTTCCGGGCGAAGCCCGGGCTGCGCGCCCGGGGGTCGCGGTCACGCGAGCACGAGCCGCTTGCGCAGCGACGACGCACGACGCGCTGGTCCAACAAAAAAGCGGGGCCCCTGTCGACACAGGGGCCCCGCTCACAACCTGCTGGACTTGCTGCCGTCGCCAACTGGGCTAAGCGGCCGGGGGGACTAACTCCGGCATCGGCGGCGGCGGTGCACCGGTGTGGATTCCGCTAGAACGCGGGTCCAGCGCCGGCTGGTCTAACGGCCGGGCACCTCCAGGGTCCCACAAGAACTGTCACTCAACTTCGGACCACCCCCTTTCTCTGGTGATTCGAAGACTAGCGAACGTCCGGACGGAACCGCAACCGCCTACTCGTCCACCTCGCCGTCCGGGGAGGTCTCGTCCGCCGGCGGGGCGTCGTCCTCGCCCGCGGCCGGCGCGTCGAGCAGGAACGCCTCCTGCCCGGTGTCGTCGCCCGGCAGCGCTTCCGTGGACTGACCGTTGGAGGTCTCGGACTCGTGCACCGGCGCCACCGCGGACACCGCGTCGCCCTCGCGCAGGTTCATGACCTTCACGCCCTGCGAGGTGCGTCCGTAGCGGTTGATCCCGCGCACCGACGTCCGCTGGACCATCCCGTTCTGCGAGATGAACACGAGCTCCTCGTGCTCGCGGACGACCAGGGCGCCGGACAGCAGGCCCTTGGTCTCCGTGAACGTGATCGTCTTGACGCCCTTGGCGCCGCGCGACGTGAGCCGGTACTCGTCGACCGACGTGCGCTTGCCGTAGCCGTTCTCGGTGACGACCAGCAGGTCCTGACCGGGCCGCGCGACGTCCATCGCCAGCACGTAGTTGTCGGCGTCGGAGACGTCCATGCCGCGGACCCCGCTGGTGTCGCGCCCCATCGCCCGCGCGTCGGACGCCTTGAAGCGCACCGCCAGGCCGGCGTGCGAGACCATCAGGATCTCGTCGTCCTCGTCGACGCGCCGGACCGCGACCAGCTCGTCGTCGTCGCGGATGTTGATCGCGATGATCCCGTCGGCCTTGATCGGCGTGTTGTAGGCGCCGAACGCGGTCTTCTTCACCGTGCCGTTGCGCGTGGCGAAGATCAGGTACGGCGCCTCGCTGAAGTCCCGCGTGGCGAGCACGGACTGCACCCGCTCGCCCTCGCGCAGCGGCAGCACGTTCCCGAGGTAGCGCCCCTTGGAGGTGCGCGACATCTCCGGCAGGTCGTAGACCTTGGACCGGTAGACCTTGCCGCGGTTCGTGAAGAACAGCAGGTAGTCGTGCGTCGAGGACACGAAGAGGTGCTCGATGAAGTCCTCGTCCTTCATGTCCATCCCGATGATCCCGACGCCGCCGCGCCGCTGAGCGCGGTAGGTCGCGAGCGGGAGCGACTTGATGTAGCCCGAGTTCGTGATCGAGATGACCATCTGCTGGTCGGCGATCAGGTCCTCGATGTCGATGTCGTCCTCGGACGGCGCGATCTTCGTCCGCCGCTCGTCGCCGTAGCGGTCGGAGACCTCCTGCAGCTCGGTCTTGATCAGGTCGAGGACCATGTCCTCGTTGCCGAGCAGCTCGCGCAGCTCGCGGATCCGCTCGGTCTTGTCGGCGTGCTCGGCGCGCAGCGTGTCCGCCTCGAGGCCGGTCAGCTGCTGCAGGCGCAGCTCGAGGATCGCCTGCGCCTGGACGTAGGAGAGCTCGAAGCGCTCCATCAGCCCGGTGCGCGCCGTGTCGCGGTCGCGCGACGCCCGGATCAGCGCGATGACCGCGTCGATGTCGTCGAGCGCGATCAGCAGGCCTTCGAGGATGTGAACGCGCCGCTCCAGGCCGCGCAGCTCGTGCTTGGAGCGCCGGACCACGACCTCGCGCTGGTGGCGCACGTAGTTGCGGATGACCTCGCGCAGCGACAGCAGCCGCGGCACGTTCTCGACCAGCGCGACCATGTTCACGCCGAACGTCGACTGCATCGGCGTGTGCTTGTAGAGCTTGTTGAGGACGACCTTTGGGTTGGCGTCGCGCTTGAGCTCGATCACGAGCCGCATGCCGTTGCCGTCCGAGTGGTCCTGGACCTCGGAGATCTCCGGGACCTTCTTCTCCAGCGCGAGCTCGACGATCTTCTTGATGACGCCGCCGTCGCCGCCCTTCTTGACCATGAACGGCAGCTCGGTGACCACGATCGCCTCGCGGTTGCCGCGGATCTGCTCGATGTGCGCCGTTGCCCGCACGCGCACGCGGCCGCGACCGGTCTCGTACGCGTCGCGGATGCCGGAGAGCCCGAGAATCACGCCGCCGGTCGGGAAGTCCGGGCCCTTCATGTGCTGCATCAGGCCGGGGACGTCGATGTCCGGGTCCTCGATGAAGGCGATCACGGCGGCGATCGTCTCCTTGAGGTTGTGCGGCGGGATGTTCGTCGCCATCCCGACGGCGATGCCGGAGGACCCGTTGACCAGCAGGTTCGGGAACCGCGCCGGCAGAACCTGCGGCTCGTGCTCGGAGCCGTCGTAGTTCGGGGTGAAGTCGACCGTGTCGGAGTCCAGGTCGCGCAGCAGCTCGCGCGCGATCGGCGCCAGGCGGGCCTCCGTGTACCGCATGGCCGCGGCGGGGTCGTCGTCGATCGAGCCGAAGTTGCCCTGCCCGTCGACGAGCGGGTAGCGCAGGGAGAAGTCCTGCGCCATGCGGACGATCGTGTCGTAGATCGCGCTGTCGCCGTGCGGGTGGTACTTGCCCATCACGTCGCCGACGATGCGCGCGGCCTTGACGAACGGACGGTTCGGCTGCAGCCCGTTCTCGTGCATCGAGTACAGGGCGCGGCGGTGGACGGGCTTCAGGCCGTCGCGGACGTCGGGCAGCGCGCGCCCGACGATGACGGACATCGCGTAGTCCAGGTAGGAGGAGCGCATCTCCTCCTCGAGCCCGCGAGGCTCGATGTTGCCGGGCATGATCGTGGTCGACATGGCTTAGACGTCCAGGGTTGCGACGCGGGCGTTTTCCTCGATGAACTCGCGTCTCGGCTCGACCTTGTCGCCCATCAGCATCGTGAAGAGACGGTCGGCCGCGGCGGCGTCGTCCATCGTGACCTGCGCCAGCGTGCGCGTGGTCGGGTTCATCGTGGTGGCGGCGAGCTGGTCGGCGTTCATCTCGCCGAGGCCCTTGAAGCGCTGCAGCTTGACGCCCTTGCCGGCCACGTTGAGGACCGCTCGGCGCAGGTCCTCGAACGAGGTCGCGTCCTCGGACTCGTTGCCGAGCGCGACCGTGAACGGCGGCGTGCCGGCGAGCTTGACCAGGTCGGCGTGCACGCGCGCGAGCTGGCGGTACTCGTTGGCGGTGAACATCGACGTCCGCAGCCGGTGCGTGCGGGCGAGGTTCGAGCGCCGCTCGGTGGCCTTAACGCGGATCAGCGCGTCGTCCGCCGACACCAGCTCGGTGAAGAACGGGTCCGTCTCCACCGGTTCGCGGCTGAGCAGCTCGAGCAGCTCCTCGGGCGTGCGGATCTCGTTGTCGAGGATCTGCGACTCCTCGAGGAACTGGACGACCTCGTGCCCGTGCTCGGCGCGCAGCGCGCTCGACCAGCCCTCGTACTGCTTGAGCAGCCGCGTGTAACGCTGCCAGCGCACGTCGGTGAGCCGGAACGCGCGGTTCTCGTTGTCGCGGACCTCGAAGCGCTCGAGCTTGTCGGCCAGCAGGATCGACTCCAGCTCGGCCTCCTTCTCGATGTAGCGCTCGCTCTTGCCCTGCGTGAGCCGGTACAGCGGCGGCTTGGCGATGTAGATGTGGCCGGCCTCGACCAGATCCTGCATCTCACGGAACAGCAGCGTGAGGATCAGCGTCCGGATGTGCGCGCCGTCCACGTCGGCGTCCGTCATCAGGATCACCTTGTGGTAGCGCAGCTTCTCGATGTCGAACTCGTCGCGGACGCCGGTGCCGAGCGCCGTGATCAGCGCCTGGATCTCCTGGTTCTGGAGCACCTTGTCGATCCGCGCCTTCTCGACGTTGAGGATCTTGCCGCGCAGCGGCAGGACGGCCTGCGTGGAGCGGTCGCGCCCCTGCTTGGCCGAGCCGCCGGCGGAGTCGCCCTCGACGATGAACAGCTCGGCGATCTCGGGCTCCTTGACCATGCAGTCGGCAAGCTTGCCGGGCAGGCCCATGCCGCCCATCGCCGACTTGCGAGCCGTGTCGCGCGCCTTGCGGGCCGCGGCACGAGCGCGCGCCGCGTCGACCGCCTTGCGGACAACCCGCTCGGCCTCCTTCGGGTTCTCCTCGAGGAACTCGGCCAGCTTGGCGTTGACGACCGACTCGACGAAGCCCTGCATGCCCGGGTTGCCGAGCTTGGTCTTCGTCTGGCCCTCGAACTGCGGGTCGGTCAGTTTGACCGAGATCACCGCGGTCAGACCCTCGCGGATGTCGTCGCCCTCGAGGTTCTTGTCCTTCTCCTTGAGCAGCGCCGCGCGGCCGGGCGCGCCGCGGCGCGCGTAGTTGTTGATCGTGCGCGTCAGCGCGGAGCGGAAGCCGGAGAGGTGCGAGCCGCCCTCGTGCGTGTTGATGTTGTTGGCGAAGGAGTGGACGGACTCCTGGTAGGTGCCGTTCCACTGGAGCGCGACCTCGACGGAGCCCTCGCCGCCCTCGCCCTCGAAGAAGATGACCTTGTCCGAGTACGTGTCCTTGTTCTCGTTGAGGTAACGGACGAAGTCCTCGATCCCGCCCTCGTAGTGGAACTCGCGCGTCTTGATGCCCTCGCCGCGCTCGTCCGTGATCGAGATCTTCAGGCCGCGCGTCAGGAACGCGGTCTCGCGCAGGCGCTGCTCGAGCGTCGCGAAGTCGAAGCTCAGGGTCTCGAAGACCTCGTCGTCGGGCCGGAACGTGATCGTCGTGCCGGTCTCCGTCGTCTCGGCGCCCTGCTGGATCGGACCCGTCGGGACGCCGCGGTGGTAGGTCTGCGTCCACTCGTAGCCGTCGCGCTTGACGACGACGTGGAGCTCGTCCGACAGTGCGTTGACCACCGAGACGCCGACGCCGTGCAGGCCGCCCGAGACCTTGTAGCCGCCACCCTCGCCGAACTTGCCGCCGGCGTGCAGGACGGTCAGCACGACCTCCAGGGCGGACTTGCCCTCCTTCTCCATCGTCGCGACCGGGATGCCGCGGCCGTTGTCGGTGACGGTGACGGAATCGTCCGGGTGGATGACGACGGACACGGTGTCGCAGAACCCGGCGAGCGCCTCGTCCACAGAGTTGTCGACAACCTCGTAGACGAGGTGGTGCAGACCACGTACGCCGGTCGAGCCGATGTACATACCCGGACGCTTGCGAACCGCCTCGAGGCCTTCGAGAACCGTGATGTCCTGGGCGTCATAGCCCGCTGGCGGCGTTCCGTTGGTTGGGTCTCCGGTGCTCAAGGGTCCCTTTCGTCCACACAAGCGACGCCCCGGCGGGACGGTGCGTCGTCCGAGGCCGGGGCGTGGCCAATCAGTGCATCTGATACTAGCAGGCGCGGGTTCCTGATAGGGACGCGCGCGCGTAGCAAAGATCCTGCAAATCCGCAACTATCGGGTGCGGGTGGCGCGCGTGCGCAGGCGCCGGACGGCCGAGCGCCCGAGCGCCTCGTTGAGCCGGCCGACGACCAGCTCGGAGAGCAGGTCGAGCTCGGACGCCACGACAGCGCTGTCGCACGCCACGGTGACCACGCCCTCGCGCTCGGAGACGGGCTCGGCGGTCTGCGCGAACGCGCCCGCGGCGGCCGGCCAGGCGCGCTGCACGGCGGCCAGGAGCGTCGGCGGGGCGAGCGTGTCCGCCAGCGCGTCGAGAGCAAACGAGACCGGCCGGGGAGCGTTGCGCCTCACGCCGCCGCCTGTCCGTTCGCCCCAGCCGGCGGCTCGGCGTCCACGTCCGCCGGCTCCTGGTGCGCGCTGCCGGCGTCGATGACGATCCGCACCACATCCTCCGCTTCGCCTCCCGGCACGTGTGCGAGCTCGGTCGTGGTGATCACGGCCTGGCCACCGCGGCGCAGGAGCGTGGTCAGCCGCTCGCGGCGAACGGCGTCGAGCTCGCTCATCACGTCGTCGAGCAGCAGCAGGGGCGCCGCCCCGCGCTCAGCGGCCAGCTCCTCGCGCTCGGCCAGCAGCAGCGCCAGCAGCCCGAGCCGCTGTTGCCCGCGCGACCCGTAGGAGCGCAGCTCGCGCCCCTCGCGGCGGAACGCGAGGTCGTCGCGATGCGGGCCGTGGCCGGTGAAGCCGCGCTCCAGGTCGGCGTCGACGCGCTCGGCCAGCTCGGCGGCCAGCTCCGCGGTCGCCCGCGGCTTGTAGCGCAGCTCGACCGTCCCCTCGAGGCCGAGCCCCGCGGCGTGCTCGGCGAAGCGCGGCGCGAGCCGTTCCACGGTCGTTTCCCGGTCCGCCATCAGCGCGACGCCGTGCCGGGCCAGCTCGGCGTCCCACGCGGGCAGTGATGCGCGGGACGCGCGGCCGGACCGGATCGAGGTCAGCAGCGCGTTGCGCTGCGCCAGCGCGGCGGCGTACGCGCGCCGGGTCGCGGCCCGCGCCGGCCAGAGCGCGGCCACGACCTGGTCGAGGTGCGCGCGCCGCAGCGCCGGCGCGCCGAGCAGGAGCTCCAGCCGGTCAGGCAGGAAGACCGAGACCAGGGGCCGCGCCGCGCTGCCGACCAGCGAGTCCACCGGCGCACCGTCGGCCCGCAACCGCTTCGGCTCGCCCGGCTTGAAGCCGACGGAGATCTCGTGGCGGCCGACCGCGTCCTCGCAGTCGAGCTCCAGGCGGGTCAGCCCGGCGCCGAAGCGCACCACCTCGCGCTCGTTCGCCGTCCGGCACGAGCGGCCGGTGCAGGCGAAGTAGAGCGCTTCGAGCAGGTTGGTCTTGCCGGCCCCGTTACGCCCGGTGACGACCGTCAGCCCCGGGCCCAGGCGCACGTCGGCCTCCGCGTAGGAGCGGAAGTCGCGCAGCCTGAGCCGAGTCGCGATCACGAGTCACCGCGCCTACTTAAGGTCGGATGATCGGGGTGGGGTGGCGGGGCTGCATGGCCTTCTACGCATTCAGTCTGATGGGCATCAGGAGGTACTGGAACCCGGAAGCGTCGGCGGCCTCGATCATCCCCGGACGCAGCGGGGAGATCAGCTTCAGGACGACGTCCCCGCTCTCGACCGCCTCGAGCCCGTCGCGCAGGAACTCGGGGTTGAAGCCGATCTCCAGCGGCTCGCCGGCGAACGGCACCGGCAGCGTCTCGCGCGCCTCGCCGACGTCGGGCGTGCGCGCCGAGACGGTCAGCTCGCCCTCCGTGAACGCGAGCCGCAGCGGCGCGTTCTTCTGAGCCAGCAGCGAGATCCGGCGCACGACCTCGGCGATCTCGCCGCCCGCCAGGCGCAGGTCGTGCTCGTAGGCGTCCGGCAGCAGCTGGCGGTAGTTCGGGAACTGACCGTCGATCAGCCGCGACGACAGCACCACGCCGCCGACCTCGAACACGACCTGGTTCGCGCGTACCGAGACGGCGAGCGTCTCGGCGTTCTCGTGCTGGGCGATCCGGGTCAGCTCCTGCAGTGCACGCGCCGGCACGTTGGCCTCGAAGGACCCGCTGAGCGGCTCCTCGAGCTTGGTCTCCTTGACCGAGAGGCGGTAGGAGTCGGTGGCGACCATCCGCAGCTCGTCGCCCGCGGCGGAGACGAGGATGCCGGTCAGCACCGGGCGCGTCTCGTCGCGCGACGCCGACCGCGCCACCTTCAGGACGGTCTCGACGAACGCCTGGCCGGGAACCACGACCCGGTCGCCCTCGGGCTCCGGGAACGGCGGGAAGTCCTCCGAGCGCAGCGTGCGGATGTGGAACGTCGCGGCGCCGCCGACCAGCTCCACGTCCTGCTCGGCCGGACGCAGCTCGAGGGAGACCTCGGTGCCGGGCAGCGCGCGCACGACGTCGACCAGCAGGCGCGCCGGCAGGACGACCGAGCCTTCGCGCACCACCTCGCCTTCGAGCGGCACGCGCAGGCCGAGCTCCATGTCGGTGGCGCGCAGCTCGATCGCGCCCGCCGAGGCGAGCAGCTGGACGCCGGAGAGCGCCTGCACGGCGCTGCGCGTCGACGCCGCGCGGGTGACGGTCTGCAGCTGGGCGAAGAGCGCGTCGCGCCGGGTCGTGATCTTCATTCGGCTGCCGCCTCTCGCGTCGTCGAGCTCGGGTGATGAGTCTGTTCAGTGGTCATCGGGGCTGTTCATTGTGTGCACAAGCCGCGCGCCGCGCGGTGCTGCGCGGTGAACGCCTGTGCATGAACTGTCGAAGAATGCCAGGCACGCCGGATCGCTTCAGTCGCCGCCGAGCGTGCGGGTCAGGCGCTGGACGGCGTCGTAGGCGTCCCGGTCGGTCGCGATCCGCTCTGCGGTCCGCTTGCACGCGTGCATGACGGTGGTGTGGTTGCGGTTGCCGAACGCGCGCCCGATCGCCGGCAGCGTCGCGTCGGTCAGCTCGCGGGCCAGGTACATGGCCACCTGGCGGGCGAAGGCCACAGGTTGTGCACGGCTTGCTGACAGGAGGTCGTCCATCGAGACGTCGAAGACCTCGCACGTCCGCTCCTGGATCTCGCGGACGGACCGGCGGCGCGGCTTGAGCTCCGGGTAGAGGCCGGCCAGGACCTCCTCGGCGAGCACGGCGGTGACCGCGCGGCCGGTCAGGGACCCGAAGGCCACGGTCCGGATCAGCGCGCCTTCGAGCGCGCGGATGTTGGACGTGACGCGCTCGGCGATCAGCTCCAGCGCCGCGGCGTCGACGTCGCCGACGTCGTCCTGGGCCACGCGCTTGCGCAGGATCGTCAGGCGCGTCGCGCGCTCGGGTGGGCGGACGTCGCAGACCAGGCCGGCCTCGAAGCGCTCGCGCAGGCGGTCCTCGAGCGCTTCGAGGTCGCGCGGCGGGCGGTCGGACGTGAGCACGAGCTGGGCGCCGGCCTGGTGCAGCGCGTTGAAGGTGTGGAAGAACTCCTGCTCGGTCTTGGCCTTGCTCTGCAGGAACTGGACGTCGTCGACGAGCAGGACGTCGACGCCGCGGTAGGCGGCCTTGAAGGCCTCCAGGGCGCTGGAGTGCAGGGCGGCGACGAACTGGTCCGTGAAGGCCTCGACGGTCGTGTAGCGGGCCGTCAGCCCGCCGCCGTGCGCGGTGACGTAGTTCGCGATCGAGTGCAGCAGGTGCGTCTTGCCCAGCCCGGGCGGGCCGCAGATGAACAGCGGGTTGTAGGCCAGGCCCGGCATCTCGGCGACCGCCAGGGCGGCGGCGTGGGCGAGCCGGTTGCAGTCGCCGATGACGAACTGGTCGAACGTCAGCCGCGGGTTGAGCTCCTGGGCCTCCGGCTCGCGCCGGACCGGCTCGGGACGGTCCTCGGGCCCGGCGATCTCCACGCGCGCGCCCGCGCCGAGGACGGTCTCGGCGATCACGGTCAGCGGGCGCATGAACCGGGTCTCGACCCAGGCGCGCACGTCGTCGGGCGCTTCCAGGACGAGCGTCGAGCCGCTCAGCTCGCGGAACGCCAGGCGCTCGAGCCAGATGTGCCAGGTGGACTCGCTCGCGGCGCGTCGCGCTTCCGTCCGGAAGCGGTGCCAGATTGTCGCTGCATCGGGATCTGACACGGGAGCGCGGGCTGTCCTCCTCGGTGACGCGAGGTTCGGGAAGGGGGCTGGGCGAGAGGGGCCGCGAACGGCCCGGAGCGCGAACATAGCAAAGGGTTTGGGGCCCGTCCGAGGGTGCCTCGCAAAACGCGTGGATTGCCTGTGAACAGGGTGTGCACAGGGCCCGAGCATCCGACCTTGGAGGCGTTCTGGCCGTGAGCCCAGGGTGTCTGTGTATCCTTGTACGCCGCCGCGAAGCGAGGTGGCTCGGTGCTGCGCCGAGCTGTCCACTTCCCCCGGCCCGCGGCGAAGGAGTCCACGAAACGTGAAGCGCACCTACCAGCCCAAGAAGCGCAAGCGCGCCCGTACGCACGGGTTTCGCGCCCGCATGAGCACCCGCGCGGGACGCATCGTCCTGAAGCGGCGTCGCGACAAGGGCCGCAAGCGGCTGACCGTCTAGCGAGCCACGAGTTGCCAGCTCCCCGTCGCCGCCGGCTGTCACGCAGCGCGGAGTTCGAGCGCGTCTACCGCCAAGGGCGCTCGAAGGGGAACCGGTTTCTCGTGCTCTACGCCTTTCCTCGCGCCGAGGACGACACGGACGATGGTCCGCGCCTTGGCCTGTCCGTGTCCAAGCGGATCGGCGGCGCGGTCGACCGCAACCGCGTCAAGCGCGTGCTGCGCGAGGCGTTCTGGGAGGAGTCCGAGCGGCTGCCGGCCGGCTCGGACTACGTCGTCGTCGCGCGCCCGGACGCGCGCGGCCTGGCGGAGCGCGACGGCATGCACGGCATCCGCGGCGCGCTGGCCGAGCTCATAGACGGGCTCGGGGGAGCGCCGGCGACGTGAAGGCGATCGCGATCGCGCCGATCCGTGCCTATCAGCGCTGGGTCTCTCCGGCGTTCCCGCGCCGCTGCAAGTACCACCCGACCTGCTCCGAGTACGCGGTGCAGGCGATCAAGGCCTATGGCATCCTGCGGGGCTCGGTGCTCGCAGCCTGGCGGCTGCTGCGCTGCAACCCGTTCAGTCACGGCGGCTATGACCCCGTGACCGCCCAGACCCTCTTCCGCCGCCGACCTCTCACCTGAAGGCGATGCAGCCCCTCCACCCCGCCCCGAGCATCCGACGCTAAGTGTTCTTCTTCGCGCGCCAATCCACGCCGGTCATCCAGCCGCTGATCAATTTCTTCCACGCGATCCTGGAAGTGATCCACGACGTCGTCGGGTCGTGGGGCTGGTCGATCATCATGCTGACCGTCCTGGTCCGGGCGTGCCTGCTCCCGCTGACGTTCAAGCAGTTCCACTCGATGCAGCGCCTGGCTCACCTGCAGCCGGAGATGAAGAAGCTGCAGGAGCGCTTCAAGAACGACAAGGAGCGCCTCAACCAGGAGATGATGAAGTTCTACCGGGAGAACAAGGTGAACCCGTTCGCCTCGTGTCTGCCGATGGTGGCGCAGTTCCCGGTCTTCATCTCGCTCTACTACATGCTGCGGATCGATCTCCGGTACGACATCTGCCCGGACATCAACCCCGTCACGTCGAGCACGCCGCAGCCGTGCGGCTCGACGGACGCGTCGCAGTTCCTCTTCATCGACGACCTGACATCGAAGGCGACCGGCTCGACGCTGGTGATCCTGATCGTGCTGTACGTCGGGTCGCAGCTGTTCTCGACGCTGCTGATGTCGACGACGACCGACCGGACGCAGCGGCTGATCTTCATGGCCCTGCCGTTCGTCTTCGTCACGTTCGTGATCCGGTTCCCGGCCGGCCTGCTGGTCTACTGGATCACCACGAACGTCTGGACGATCGTGCAGCAGGCGATCATCCGCAAGCGCCTCGGCCCGCTGCGTCCGGCGACGGCCGACAGCGGCGGAGGGGGTGGTCTGCTCGGTGGATTGACGAGCCTCGGCGGAGGCGGAGGCAGTAGCAGCGGCAGTGGTGGTGGTTCCGGCAACGGCGGCAAGCCGCAGGCCGTCAAGAGCGCGGAGCCGAAGGGCAAGCCCGCGGGGCCGCCTCCGGCGCCGCCGCGCAGGAAGAAGAAACGTTCGGGGAGACGGCGATGAGCGCATCGGGCGACCGTGTGAAGGACCTGCTGGAGCACGTCAGCGATGCGCTGGCGCTCGACGCGGACGTGGTGATCGAGGAAGCGGATCGCACGATCCGCGCGACGCTCGAGGGCGACGACCTCGGGCTGTTCATCGGCCGTCACGGCCAGACGATCGACGCCGTGCAGCACCTGGCGTTCAAGGCGGCCACACGGGATCATCCGCCGTCGGCTGGCCTACGCGTGGTCGTCGACGCCGCCGGGTACCGCGAACGGCGCGAGCTGGCCCTGCAGCGGCAGGCGGACGAGGCGGCCGACCAGGCGCTCGAGTCCGGCCGGGCCGTGGCGCTCGACGCCATGAGCGCGACGGAGCGCAAGGTCGTGCACGAGTACCTGAAGGACCGCGAGGGCGTGGAGACCTACTCCGAGGGCACCGAGCCCGATCGCCACCTCGTGGTCGCGCCGCTCGACTGACGTTTCACGTGAAACTGTCCGCGGTCGCGCCGCCGCACGCCGTCGGCGCCCTCGCGCGCATCCTGGAGCTGCAGGCGACGGATCCGACGGCGTCCACGACCGTGCGCGATCCGGCCCTCGCCGTAGGTCGCCACGTCGCCGACTCCCTTTCCGCCCTGCCGCTCCCGTACGTCGCGGCGGCGCGGCGGATCGCGGACCTCGGTGCGGGCGCCGGGTGGCCGGGGCTCGCACTGGCGGCGGCGCTCCCCGACGCGCACGTGTGGCTCGTGGAAAGCCAGAGCCGTCATTGCCGCTATCTCGAGCGGGCCGCCGAGGTCGCCGACCTGAAGAACATCAGTGTCGTTCACGCGCGCGCGGAGAACTGGCCGGACGGACTCGGCGCGCACGACCTGGTGACCGCCCGGGCGCTGGCCGCGCTCCCGGTGGTCCTCGAGTACGCCGCGCCTCTGCTGGAGGTGGGCGGACACGTCGTGGCGTGGAAGGGCGCGGTCGGCGAGGGCGAGCGCGACGCGGGCCTCGCTGCCGCGTCGGCATTGGGACTGGAGGCGGTCGAGGTGATGGTCGTGCCCCCGTTCGAAGGTGCGCACGACCATACGCTGCACGTCTTCCGCAAGATCGCGCCCACGCCCGAACGGTTCCCGCGCCGCGCGGGGATGGCCGTGAAGCGGCCATTGGGTCCGCGTTTCACGTGAAACACCTCCGATCCGACCGGCACCAGCGCTAGCGTCGATGGACGCATGGGCACCATCTACGCGATCGCGAATCAGAAGGGCGGGGTCGGGAAGA
The DNA here is from genome assembly GCA_035555675.1 of Solirubrobacter sp. Classification (GTDB taxonomy): domain Bacteria; phylum Actinomycetota; class Thermoleophilia; order Solirubrobacterales; family Solirubrobacteraceae; genus Solirubrobacter. The sequence continues at coordinate 39,897 of DATMGH010000065.1, forward strand.
CGACCACCGCGGTCAACGTGGCCGCGTGCATCGCGGCGGCCGGGTACGAGACGCTCGTCGTCGACGTCGACCCCCAGGGCAACGCGACCGTGGGCCTGGGCGTCTCCCGGGACGGCGCCGGCGTGTACGACGTGCTGGCCGGGGAGCTCGCGGCGGCGGACGCGGTGCGGTCGACCGGTGTCGAGCGGCTCTCGATCCTGGCGTCGACCCCCGATCTCGCCGGCGCCACGATGGAGCTGCCGCGGCTCGCGGGGTCGGAGACCCGGCTGCGGGACGCACTCGAGCCGCTGCGCGGGGCCTACGCCTTCATCCTGCTCGACTGCCCGCCGTCGCTCGGGCCGCTGACCGTCAACGCGCTGGTCGCCGCCGAGCGCGTGATCGTCCCGGTCCAGACCGAGTACTTCGCGCTCGAGGGGGTCGCTGGGCTGCTGGACACGCTGGCCCTGATCCAGCGCGAGCTCAACCCGCGCTTGACTGTCGCCGGCATGCTGTTGACGATGCACGACGCGCGCACGAAGCTGGGGCAGGACGTCGAGCGCGAGGTGCGCACCCACTTCCCCTCGTTGGTCTTCGACACCGTGATCCCGCGCAACGTCCGGCTCGGCGAGGCGCCGAGCTACGGCGTGCCGGTGATCCACCACGATCCGCACTGCGCCGGGTCGGAGGCGTACTTCGAGCTGGCGAAGGAGGTGGCCGCCCGTGGCTGAGCGCCCGCGTGGCATGGGCCGCGGTCTGGCGGCGATCCTGTCGCCGGTCGAGGGCGGCGGATCCACCGAGGCCGCTCCGGAGCTGCGCCAGTTGCCGGTCGAGCTGATCGGTCCGAACCCGCGCCAGCCGCGGCAC
>DATMGH010000066.1:0-28494 GCA_035555675.1 Solirubrobacter sp.
CGAAGCGCTCCCCTCGCTCGTGGCCGGGGTGACGATCACCACGATCGGCGTCATCGGCTACTCGGCGATGGCCGGCGCGGTCGGCGGCGGCGGGCTCGGCGACGTCGCCATCCGGTACGGCTACCAGCGCTACGAGACCTCGATCACGATCGCGACCGTCGTGGTCCTCGTCGTCCTCGTCCAGCTCCTGCAGTTCGCCGGCGACCGACTCGCCCGGCGCCTCTCTCACTCCTGATCCTCCCCACGAAAGGAACACGATGCGACGCATCGCACTCGCCCTGGCCGCCGCCGCCCTCGCAGCGGGCGTCGCGGCCTGCGGCGGCAGCGACGACAAGACGGCCACGGCGTCCACTCCCCAGGACGCCAGCCGGCCGCTGGTCGTCGGCGCCTCCCCCGTCCCCCACGCCGAGATCCTCGACTACATCGCCAAGGACCTGGCCCCGAAGGCCGGCCTGAAGCTCCAGGTGAAGGAGTTCACGGACTACGTCCTGCCGAACACCGCCCTGGTCGACCACCAGCTCGACGCCAACTACTTCCAGACGCCGGCGTACCTGGCCGACCAGGAGAAGGCGCGCGGGTTCAAGGCGGTGTCGATCGTCGGCGTGCACATCGAGCCGCTCGGGCTCTACTCGCGCAAGATCGAGGACGTCGCGTCGATCCCGAACGGCGCCCAGGTCGCGATCCCCAACGACGCGACCAACGAGGCGCGTGCGCTGCGCCTGCTGGCCGCCAACGGCCTGATCACGCTCACCGACAACGACAGCCAGACGGCGACCGTGCGCGACATCGCCGACAACCCGAAGGGGCTGAAGTTCGCCGAGGTCGAGGCGGCGCAGACGCCGCGCGCGCTCGACGACGCCGACCTGGCCGTGATCAACGGCAACTACGCGCTCGAGGCCGAGCTGACGCCGGCCAAGGACGCGCTCGCGCTCGAGCAGGCCGAGAACAACCCGAACCAGAACATCCTCGTCACGCTGCCGGGGGAACAGAACGACCCGCGCGTGAAGAAGCTGGCGCGGCTGCTCACCTCGCCTGAGGTCAAGCAATTCATCGACGACCGGTACCGGGGAGCGGTGCTCCCCGCGTTCTAGCGCTGGCCGTCGAGCGTCGAGCGCACCGCGCGCAACAGGTCGTCGCCGTCGAACGGCTTGGCCAGGAACGCGGTCGCGGGATCGTCGGAGCCGGCGAGCGACGTGTCACCGGTATAGCCGGAGACGAACACGACGGGCAGGCCGGGGCGGCGCTCACGCGCCGTCACGGCCAGCTCGACGCCGCTCATCCCGGGCATCACGACGTCGGTCACGAGCACGTCGGCGTCCTCGAGGCGCTCGAGCGCGACCGCGCCCGACTCGACGCTGACCACCTGGTAGCCGGCGGCGTAGAGCAGGCGACCGGTGAGGACGCGCACCGCGTCGGCGTCCTCGACCACGAGCACGGTCTCGCCGCGCCCGCGCGGGGACATCGGCGACGGGTCGTCGTCGCTCGCGCGGCGGACCGCCGGCAGCAGCACGTGGACCGTGGTGCCGCGCCCGGGCTCGGAGTCCAGCTCGACGCGCCCGCGGGCGTTGGTGACGATGCCGTAGACCGTGGCCAGGCCGAGCCCCACCCCGTGGCCGGAGACGGCCTTGGTGGTGAAGAACGGCTCGAACGCGTGCGCGGCCACTTCGCGCGCCATCCCGCGCCCGGTGTCCGCCACCGTCAGCCGGACGGCGCGCGGCGACGGGCTCGCCGGGTCGTGGACGACGGTGTTCTCGGCGTGGATCGTCAGCGTGCCGCCGTTCGGCATCGCTTCGCGCGCGTTGTGCGCGAGGTTCATCAGCACCTGCTCGAGCTGCGAGCGGTCGGCCTCGACGTCCCACAGCCGGTCGTCGCAATCGACCTTGAGGTCGACGTCGTCGCCGAGCGTGCGCTGCAGCAGCAGCTCGACGCTCTCGATCACGCGCCGCAGCGAGAGCACCTCGGGCGTGCCGGTCTGGCGGCGGCTGAACAGCAGCAGCCGCCGCGTGAGCTCCGACGCGCGGCGCGACGCGGCGATGATCTGGTCCATGTCGCCGGCGGCGCGCGACCCGTCGTCGAGCTCCTTGCGCACGAACGCGGCGTAGTTGGCGATCACGGCCAGCAGGTTGTTGAAGTCGTGCGCGACGCCGCCCGCGAGCTGGCCGACGGCCTCCAGGCGCTGGGCCTCGCGCAGGCGGGACTCGAGCCGCGTGTGGTGGGTGACGTCGGTCGCCACGCCGCCGACGCCGTACAGGCCGCCCTCGTCGTCGATCAGCGGGAACTTGACCGAGAGGAACGTGCGCGGGGTGCCGTTGTGGCGCACCTCCTCCTGCACTTCGATCGGCTTGCGCTCGGACATCACGCGCAGGTCGTCGACGCGCATGCGGTCGGCGACGTCGGGCGGCAGGACGTCGCGGTCCGCGCGGCCGATCAGCTCGGCGGCGGGCTTGCCGTGCAGGCGCTCGAACGCGCGGTTGACGAGCAGGTAGTGCCCGTCCGGGTCCTTCAGGAAGATCGCGGCCGGCGTGTTGTCGAGCACGGCCCGCAGCGCGCGCGGGTCGGCTTCGCGCAGCACCACCAGCTCGTAGTCGCCCATCGGGTGGCGGCTGACGTCCAGGCCGGGAGGCAGCTCGCCCAGCGGCGCGCCGACCGGGTCGCGGCCGAGCAGGCCCTTCGCACGCTCGTTCGCGAACACGGCGACGCCGGCCGCATCAGTTCCCAGCAGGGCGTCGGGAGCAGCCTCCAGCAAGTCCTCGAACGTCGGGGAACCGATGGGCATGAGTGCCGGTGCGGGGCAGTGTACGCGGGAACTCAGGCTTTGGCGCGCCTGGCGGCCTTCACGCGCGCGACGACTTCCAGCTCGACCTTGCGCAGGCGCACCGCGCGCGGCGTCACTTCGACGCACTCGTCCTCGCGCACGAACTCGAGCGCCTGGTCGAGCGAGAGCTTGCGCGCCGGTACGAGCCGCACCAGCACGTCCGACGTGGACGAGCGCATGTTGGTCAGGTGCTTCTCCTTGACCGCATTGACGTCGAGGTCCTCGGGGCGCGAGTTCTCGCCCACGATCATGCCCTCGTAGACGTCCTCGCCGGGCTCGACGAACATCGTCCCGCGCTCCTGGAGGTTGAAGAGCGCGAACGACGCGGTCTTGCCCTTGCGGTCGGCGACCAGGCTGCCCGTCGGGCGCAGGCGCATCTCGCCCGCCCACGGCTCCCAGCGCTCGAACACGTGGTGCAGCAGGCCGGTGCCGCGCGTCTCGGTCAGGAACTCGGTGCGGAAGCCGATCAGCCCGCGCGCGGGGACCAGGTAGTCCATCCGGACCCAGCCCGTGCCGTGGTTGATCATCTGCTCCATGCGGCCCTTGCGCAGCGCCAGCATCTGCGTGATCACGCCGACGTAGTCCTCGGGCACGTCGATCGTCAGGCGCTCGACCGGCTCGTGGCGCACGCCGTCGACGTCGCGGATGACGACGCGCGGCTTGCCGACGGTCAGCTCGAAACCCTCGCGGCGCATCAGCTCGACCAGGATCGCCAGCTGGAGCTCGCCACGGCCCTGGACCTCCCAGGTGTCCGGGCGCTCGGTGGGCAGGACGCGGATCGACACGTTGCCGACCAGCTCGGCCTCCAGGCGGTCCTTGATCTGGCGCGCGGTCAGCTTGTCGCCGTCCTGGCCGGCGAGCGGCGAGTGGTTGATGCCGATCGTGACGCTGATGGACGGCTCGTCGACCGTGATGACGGGCAGCGGGCGCGGGTCCTCGGGGTCGGCCAGCGTCTCGCCGATCGTCACCTCGGGCAACCCGGCGACCGCGATGATCTCGCCCGGGCCGGCCTGCTCGGCGTCGACGCGGTCGAGCGCCTCGGTGACGTAGAGCTCGACGACCTTCGCCGACTGGACGGTGCCGTCGGCGCGGCACCAGGCGATCGGCTTGCCCTTCTGGATCGTGCCGTTGTGGACGCGGCAGATCGCGAGCCGGCCGACGTACGGGGACGCGTCGAGGTTGGTGACGTGGGCCTGCAGCGGCTTGGCCGGGTCGTACGTCGGCGCGGGGATGCGGTCGACCAGGAGGTCCAGCAGCGGCTTGAGGCTCGTGCCCTGGTCGGTCGGGGTCAGGCTCGCCTTGCCGGCCTTCGCGTTCGTGTAGACGATCGGGAACTCGATCTGTTCCTCGCTCGCGCCGAGGTCGATGAACAGCTCGTAGACCTCGTCGACGACCTCGGAGATGCGCGCGTCCGGCCGGTCGACCTTGTTGACCACGAGGATCACGGGCAGCTTGTTCTCGAGTGCCTTGCGCAGCACGAAGCGCGTCTGGGGCAGCGGGCCCTCGGACGAGTCGACCAGCAGCAGCACGCCGTCGACCATCGTCAGGCCGCGCTCGACCTCCCCGCCGAAGTCGGCGTGGCCGGGGGTGTCGACGATGTTGAGCTTGACGTCCCCGTGGCGGACCGCGGTGTTCTTCGCGAGGATCGTGATGCCCTTCTCGCGCTCGAGGTCCATCGAGTCCATCACGCGGTCGTTGACGTCCTGATTGTCGCGGAACGCGCCGGACTGCCACAGCATCGCGTCCACGAGGGTGGTCTTCCCGTGGTCGACGTGGGCGATGATGGCGACGTTGCGGAGGTCTTCGCGGCGGGTCATGGGCGGCGTGCAGGGTAGAAGGGCGTTAGCTATGCGCTGTGAGTATACGCGGTGTGTATAGTAGTCGCCATGGCAATCGGCACGACGTTCCTGGGGCTGCTCGAGCACGGCCCGCGACACGGCTACGACCTCAAGCGGGCGTACGACGAGCGGTTCGGGACCGACCGGCCGCTCTCGTACGGGCAGGTGTACGCGACGCTCGCGCGGCTCTTGAAGAACGGGCTGGTCGAGGTCGACGCGGTCGAGGCGGGCGCGGGGCCGGAGCGCAAGCGCTACGCGATCACCGACGCGGGGGTGACGGACGTCGACCGCTGGCTGAGCGAGCCCGAGAAGCCGGAGCCGTACCTGCACTCGACGCTCTATACGAAGGTCGTGCTCGCGTTGCTGACGGGCCGGCGGGCGGACGTGCTGCTGGACGCGCAGCGCGCGGAGCACCTGCGGCTGATGCGCGAGCTGACCGCGCGCAAGCAGCGGGGCGACATCGCGGATCAGCTGATCTGCGACCACGCGCTGTTTCACCTGGAGGCCGACCTGCGCTGGCTCGAGCTGACCGCGGCGCGGCTCGACCAGCTCGCTTCGGAGGTCGTCGCATGACTCGCGCGGCGCGTTCGCGTGCTTCGGCGGGAGCTCGCGGTTATGGGGCCGAGCGGGTCCGGCAAGTCGACGCTGCTGCACTGCATCGCGGGGATCGTGCGGCCGGACGCGGGCGTGGTCGAGTACGACGGGTGCGAGCTGTCGGCGCTGTCGGACGTCGAGCGGAGCGCGCTGCGGCGGCGCGAGTTCGGGTTCGTGTTCCAGTTCGGTCAGCTCGTGCCCGAGCTCTCCTGCCGGGAGAACGTCGCGCTGCCGCTGCGGCTGGAGGGCGTGAAGCGGCGCGTGGCCGAGCGGCGGGCGGACGAGCTGCTGGCGCTGCTGGAGGTCGCCGAGGTGGCGGGCGCGCGGCCGGGTGGCGTCTCGGGCGGTGAGGGGCAGCGCGTCGCGGTCGCGCGGGCGCTCGCGACGGAGCCGCGCGTGCTGTTCGCGGACGAGCCGACCGGCGCGCTCGACTCGCTCAACGGCGAGCGGGTGATGGACCTGCTGACCGCAGCGGCCCGCGAACGGCAGACCGCGGTCGTGCTCGTCACGCACGAGGCGCGCGTCGCGGCCTACTCGGACCGCGAGGTGATCGTGCGCGACGGCCGCACCCGCGACCTGGTCTCGTCGTGAGCCGCACGACCGGCGCCGCGCCCCGCGGCGACGACATGGCGGGTGACGGCGGCGGGTCGCGCCAGGGCGTGCCGGGCGGCGGCGGGTCGCGCGGCGGCGGCGGGTCGCGCGGCGGCGGCATGCCGGGCGGCGGCGGGTCGCGCGGCGCCGGCGGGTCGCGCGGCGACGGCATGCCGGGCGGCGGCGGGTCGCGCGGCGACGGCGGGTCGCGCGGCGGCGGCGATTCGCCCGGCGGCGGCGCGCGTCGCGGGCCCGCCACAGCCCGCCGCGGCGGCGCGCTGCGCGAACTCGCCCTTGGCGCCCGGCTCACGCTGGCCGGCGGCCGTTCGGGCCTGCTGCGGTCCGGTTTCACCGCGTTCGGGGTGGCGCTCGGCGTCGCGGTGCTCCTCGTGGCCGCGTCGCTGCCGACGATCGGCGACGGACGCCGCGCGCGCAGCCAGGCGCGGGTGGACCAGGCGGAGCCCGGCGACGCCGGGGCGCCGTCCGGCGCGGCCGCGGGTGCGGCGTCGTCCAGCGCGGGTGACGGCGCGGCGGCGTCCGGCGCGCGGGCCACGACGCTGCTCGCTCCCGTCGACACGCGCTTCCGCGACCGCGACGTCTACGGCCGCCTCCTGCAGCCCGACGGCGCGCACGCGCCGCTCCCGCCCGGCCTGGAGCGCATGCCGCGCGTGGGCGAAGCGTTCGTCTCGCCCGCGCTGCGCCGCCTGCTGGCCACGCCCGACGGGCGGCGGCTGCTCGCGCCGCGCATCCCCGGCCGGATCGCCGGCGAGATCGGGCGCGACGGGCTGCTCGGCCCCGGCGACCTCGCGTTCTACGCCGGTGCCCAGGGGCTCGCGGAAGGCCCGCGGGTCACCCGCGTCGCCCACTTCGGCTCGGACGCGCCGACCCCGCCGCTGCATCCGGTGCTGGCGCTGCTGATCGTGATCGTGCTGGTCGCGCTGCTGCTGCCGGTCGGCGTGCTCGTGGCGGCCGCGGTGCGGACCGGCGGCGAGGACCGCGACCGGCGGCTGGCCGCGCTGCGCCTGATCGGCGCCGACCGCCGGATGGCGCGCCGGATCGCGGCGGGCGAGGCGCTGGTGAGCGCGGGCGCGGGTCTGCTCGGCGGCGTGCTCCTGTTCCTGCTGGCGCGCAACGTCGCCGACGGCGTGGAGCTGTGGGGCATGAGCGTGTACGGCGCGGACCTGCGCCCGACGTTGCCGCTGGCCGCCGCCGTGGTGCTCGGCGTGCCGGGCGCGGCCGTGCTGGTGTCGCTCGTGGCGCTGCGGCGCGTGGTGGCGGAGCCGCTGGGCGTCGTCCGCCGCGCCGAGCCGATCCGGCGCCGCGTGTGGTGGCGGCTGCTGCTGCCGGCGGCCGGCGTGGCGGCGCTCGCCACCACCGACGACGCGTCCGGGGAGCTGCAGGTCGCGATCGGTGTGATCGCGCTGCTGCTCGGCGTGGCGGCGCTGCTGCCGTGGCTGGTCGAGCGTGTGGTCGCGCGGTTCGGGGCGGGTCCGGTGGCGTGGCAGCTCGCGATCCGCCGCCTGCAGCTGGACCCGGGCGGCGCAGCGCGCGCCGTGAGCGGCATCACGGTCGCGGTCGCCGGCGCGATCGCGCTGCAGATGGTGTTCGCGGGCGTGGAGCGCGACTTCACGCGCGACACCGGCATCGACGTCTCGCGCGCGCAGCTGTCCGCGACGTTCACGACGACCGACGCCGGGGCCGTCGACGATCGGCTGGGCGAGACGCGGGGCGTGCGCGCGGCCATCACCGTCGCCGAGTACGCCCCGACGGAGGCCGCCCTCGCGCGCGGAGACCACCGCACGCTCTACGTCGCTCGCTGCACGACCCTGCGCGCGGTGCTCGCGATCGAGGGCTGCCACGACGGCGACGCGTTCAGCGTCGGCGGCGCACCCCCGAAGACGTTCGCCGGCTGGACCCTGCCGCGAACGCGCGCCGCCGGCCTGCACGCGGATTCGGCCGGGTGGTTCCGCGCCGGCGTCTACACCACCCCCGCGGCGGTCGAGGGCGCCGCCCTGCCGGCGCCGCAGGTCAACGCGTACCTGAGCCTGGACCCGGACGACGCCGACGCGGCCGAGCGCGCCCGCAACGCCGCCGCCGGCATCGACCCGCTGGCGACGGTCATCACGCTGCGGCGCACGCGCACCGACGCGCAGTTCGCCCAGCTCCGCCGCGCGCTGTTCGTCGGCGCGTCGGTCGTGATCGCCCTGATCGGCCTGAGCCTGCTGCTGACCGCGCTCGAGCAGCTGCGCGAGCGGCGCCGGGCGCTGGCCGTGCTGGTCGCGTTCGGCACGCCGCGCGGGACGCTCTCGTGGTCGCTGCTGTGGCAGTCCGCGGTGCCGGTCGCGCTCGGGCTCGGGATCGCGCTGTGCGCCGGGATCGGGCTCGGCGCGGTGCTGCTGCGGATCCTCGACACGCCGGTGCGCGTCGCCTGGGGTGACGCGGTCGGCCTGGCCGCGGTGGGCGGCCTCGTCGTCCTGGCGGTCACCGCCGCGAGCCTCCCGGTGCTCTGGCGGGCACTGCGCCCCGAAGGCCTGCGCACGGAGTAGCGTCGGCGGCCGCCAGTGTCTCAACCAGGGGAGAGGGTCATGAAGCGCATCCTCCTGCTCGTCGCCGCCGTCGTCGCGTTGATCGCCGCGCCGGCCGCCCACGCCGTGCCGTCGCCGGGGGCGGCGGGGATCGGCGATCCGCTGTTCCCGCAGCTCGGCAACGGCGGCTACGACGTCCAGCACTACGACCTCGACCTCCGCTACGCGACCAGCGCACCGTCGCAGCCGATTGACGGCACGGTCACGATCCTGGCCAAGGCGACGCAGGATCTGAGCCGCTTCGACCTCGACTTCGCCGGCCGCTCGGTCGGCGCCGTCTCCGTCAACGGCGCCCCCGCCTCCTTCACGCGCGACCGCGAGGACCTGGTGATCACGCCGAAGCGGCCGCTGCGCCGCAACCTGCCGTTCCTGGTCACGGTCTCGCACTTCACGGCGGTCCCGACCGTCGCCGACCCGAGCGACGGCGCGACGACCGCGTTCTTCGTGCACTCCTCCGGCTCGGCCACCGCGCCGCAGCCGAACTGGGCGCACCTGTTCCTGCCGTCCAACGACCACCCGCGCGACAAGGCGACGTACGACATCCGCTTCGACGTTCCCGCCGGCACGACCGCGGTGGCCAACGGGGTCAAGCTCGCGCAGTGGACGGCCGGCGGCCGCAGCCACTTCGTCTACGTCCAGCGCCAGCCGATGGCGACCGAGCTGCTGCAGCTCGCGGTCGGCTCCTACGACGTGACCACCGTCGGCGTCCGCGACGGCGTCTTCCTGCGCGACGTCACCGCGAAGCCGATCACGGCCCGGATCCAGCCGCTGCTCGGCGTCACGCCCGACCAGATGCGCTGGATGCAGGCGCGCGCCGGGCGCTACCCGTTCGACCTCTACGGCTCGCTCGTGGTCGAGGCCGACCTCGGCTTCGCGCTCGAGACCCAGACGCTCGAGCTGATGGACACGTCCTGGTTCGAGGACCCGCAGGACGTCTGGGACCCGACGCTGCTGCACGAGATGTCGCACATGTGGTTCGGCGACAGCGTCTCCCCGTACTCGTGGAGCGACCTGTGGCTCAACGAGGGCCACGCGTCCTGGTACGAGTTCACGTACGCCGAGGAGCGCGGCTTTCTCGAGGGCGACACCGAGTTCTACCCCGACCCGACCGGCTACGCCCACCTCGACGACCTGATGAAGGCCGTCTACGCCCACGGCGACGAGTGGCGCGCCGAGTCCGGCCCCGTGGCCAAGCCGACCAGCGCCGACACCCTGTTCGACCTCCAGCGCTACCACGGCGGCGCGCTCGTGCTGTACGCGCTGCGCCAGAAGATCGGCGCGGCGGCGTTCCAGCGCATCGAGCGCGCCTATGTGCAGCGGTTCGCGAACCAGTCGGTCTCCACCGACGACTACATCGCGCTGGCCGCGCAGGTGTCCGGCCGTCCCGACGTGGTTCCGTTCCTGCGCGACTGGCTGTACGGGACCCAGACGCCGCCGATGCCGGGTCACCCGGACTGGACCGTCAACCCGCCGGCCGCCGCGCCGGCGCCGACGACGCTGAGCGCACCCGCGGCCCGCGCCCGGCGCCGCTGAGCGCGGTCAGTGCAGCTCGACGCGCGCGCCCACGCCGGTCAGGCGGCCGGCGAGGGCCTGCGCGTCGTGCGCGTCCAGCCCCGTGGCCACGGTCGCCGGCGTGGCCTCGACCAGGTCCTTGGCCTCCCTGAGGCCGAGCCCGGTCGCCTCGCGGACGAGCTTGATGACGTTGATCTTCTTCGGGCCCGCGTCGACCAGGACGACGGTGCCGCCCACCGGTGCGACCGGGTCGAGCGCCAGCAGCTGCGCCTTCTTGGCCGCGAACTCGTCCTCCGTCAGCACGCCCTGATCGCGCAGCGCGGCGAACTTCGCGAGCTCGTCGGCGGCGGTCGTGGGCGGCTCCGGCGCGGGCGGCGGCGCGGGAGCGGCACCGCTCGTCGACCACCGCTCGTCGGCCGGCGTCGGGCTGAAGAGACGGCTCAGGAATCCCATGCCGACGGGTTGTACAGCCGCGGTCTGGCAGCTTCAAGGCAAGTCCGACCGCATTGGTAGGCTTTAGCGGCGATGATCTTCACCACCAAGGCCGAGTACGGCGTCCGGCTGTTGATCCAGCTCGGCCGCCACGGCAACGGGCATCCGGTCTCGTTGAAGGCGATCGCCGAGGCGGAGAGCCTCCCGCTCGCGTACTGCGAGCGGATCGCGGCGCTGCTCAAGAAGGCCGGCCTGGTGGCGTCGACGCGTGGCGCGCACGGCGGGTACGTGCTCGCCCGGCCGGCGGAGGAGATCACGATGGACCAGGCCGTGCTCGCGCTCGAGGGCGCGATCGCGCCGATGGACTGCTTCGTCGACGACAGCGACGGGCGCGTGCAATGCTCGCACCTGGGCGACAGCGCGGGAGCGTGCTCGACCAAACTGTTGTGGACGCGCGTGCAGATGGGCGTGATCCGCTCGCTGCAGCGGACCACGCTCGCGGAGCTCGTCGAGTTCGACGCCAAGCCCGCGGCCATTCCGACTTCTGTTTCGACTTCCTGAGGACCACATGGGCGAGCTCCAGATCACCAACCTCCACGTCAGCGCCGGCGACAAGCAGATCCTCAAGGGGGTCGATCTGCACGTGCGCCCCGGCGAGTTCCACGCGCTGATGGGCCCGAACGGCTCCGGCAAGTCGACGCTGGCCAACGTGATCATGGGTCACCCGAACCTCGAGGTGACCGAGGGCCAGATCCTCTTCGACGGCACCGACATCACGGAGGCCGATCCGGACGAGCGCGCCCGCGCCGGCCTGTTCATGGCGTTCCAGTACCCGGTCGCGATCCCGGGCGTGACCGTCGCCAAGTACCTGCGGATGGTGCTCAACGCGCACCGCGAGGGCCGCGGCGAGGAGGCGATCTCGCTCAAGGACTTCCGCAAGACCGTCGAGGCCGCGATGCAGCTCACGCAGGTCCCGAAGGAGTTCTCCAGCCGCTACCTCAACGACGGGTTCTCCGGCGGCGAGAAGAAGCGCATGGAGATCCTCCAGCTCGCGCTCACCAAGCCGAGCCTGGCCGTGCTCGACGAGACGGACTCGGGCCTGGACATCGACGCGCTCAACACGGTCGCGCACGGCGTCAACACGGTCGCCGAGGGCACCGACATGGGCGTCCTGATCATCACCCACTACCAGCGCATCCTGCACCTCGTGAAGCCGCAGTTCGTGCACATCATGTTCGAGGGTCGGATCGTCAAGGAGGGCGGGCCGGAGCTCGTCGCGGAGCTCGAGAAGCACGGCTACGGCTGGATCCGCGACGAGGTCGCCGCGGCGACAGCATGACGCTCACGGTCCCGCCTTCGACCGAGTTCCCGACGCTCTCGCGCGAGGGGCTCGTCTACCTGGACACCGCCGCCACGGCGCAGACCGTCCGGCCGGCGCTGGAGGCGATGGACCGCTACTACGAGACGTACCGGGCCTCGATCCACCGCGGCGTGTACCCGCTCGCGGCCGAGGCCACGGACGCCTACGAGGGCGCGCGCGAGAAGGTCGCCGCGTTCACCAACTCGACGTCGGGCGAGACCGTCTTCACGCGCAACGCGACCGAGGCGATCAACCTCGTCGCCTACGCGTGGGGCCACGCGAACGTCGGCCCGGACGACCTCGTGGTGACGACGCAGATGGAGCACCACTCCAACATCGTCCCCTGGCAGCTGCTGGGCGGGAAGCTGGCCTACGTGCCGGTGACCGACGACGGGCTGCTGGATCTCGACGCGCTCGACGCGCTGCTGGAGCGGCGGCCGAAGCTCGTCGCCGTCGCCCACGTGTCCAACGTGCTCGGGACGATCAACCCGGTGGCGGAGATCGTCGAGCGCGCGCACGCCGCGGGCGCGCTCGTGCTGGTCGACGGCGCCCAGGCCGCGCCGTCGCTGCCGGTCGACGTCGCCGAGCTCGGCGCCGACTTCTACGCCTGGACCGGCCACAAGGTCTACGGGCCGACCGGGATCGGCGTGCTGCACGGTCGCGCGGAGCTGCTGCGCGACATGCCGCCGTTCCTGGGCGGCGGGCACATGATCGCGCGCGTCGGCGAGTTCGAGTCCACGTGGGCCGAGCCGCCCGCGAAGTTCGAGGCCGGGACGATGCCGGTGGCGGAGGCGATCGGCCTCGGCGCCGCGGTCGACTGGCTGTCGGAGATCGGGATGGACGCGGTCCGCGACCACGGGCGCGACGTCACCGGCTACGCGCTCGAGCGGCTGGCGGAAGTCCCCGGGCTGCTGATCCATGGCACCACGGACCTCGACGTGCGCGGCTCGCTGGTCAGCTTCGCGCTCGAGGGCATCCACCCGCACGACGTGGCGGAGATCCTCGGCCGCCGGGGCGTGTGCGTACGTGCCGGGCACCACTGCGCGCAGCCGCTGATGCGCCGGCTCGGCGCGCCCGCGTCGACGCGGGCGTCGTTCGCCGTGCACAACACGCGCGAGGACGTCGACCGGTTGATCGAAGGTCTGGACCAGGTGCGTAAGGTCTTCGAGTAGCCATGGACGACCTGTACCGCGAGAACATCCTCGAGCACTACAAGCGCCCGCATCACTGGGGCGAGTTGGAAGACCCCGATCTGGAGTTCTTCGACACCAACCCGCTGTGCGGCGACGAGCTGCGCGTGCAGCTCAAGCTCGCCGACGGGAAGGTCGCCGACGTGGCGTTCTCCGGCCACGGCTGCGCGATCTCCCAGGCGTCGGCCTCGATGGCCTCCGACGAGCTGATCGGCATGCCGGTCGAGAAGCTGCTCGAGCTCGACCGCGAGTTCGTGCTCGACCTGCTCGGCATCGAGATCTCCGCGACCCGCCTCAAATGCGCGCTGCTGTCGTTGAAGGTGATCAAGTCCGCGAGCCTCGGGCACGCGGCGAGCTGGGACGCGGCCGAGACCGCGGCCTGACCCGCCGCGTTTGAGGGTTAGCGCCCGCCGCGGTGCTGCTTGGGCAGCGTGCGCGGCGGCGGCTTGAGCGCCGGGCGCGCCGCCTGCTTGGGCGGGCGCCGCTTGGGTACGGGTTTGACGGAAGGACGGCGTGGCATGGGCGACGCTCCTGTGTGTTGCGGTGAGGCGGCGGCGGGCCGGCCGTCCGCGCCGTCGCGGCAACCATCGGGGGCGGCGAGGCGGGTGTGCGGAATGCGGACAGCCGGGGGCACGCGCGAGCGGCGGCGTGCGGGAAGGCGTCTCAGCGAATCAGCACGCGGTCAGCGTACTCGGGTCAGCCGCGCGCACAAGTGCGGCTGGCCCTACTTCCGCGCCGTCACATCCGGCGCCACTGTGTCGTCTGGTGGGTATGGACGTCGCGATCGTGGGTGGAACCGGAACCGTGGGCGCTGAGGCCGCGCGCGAGCTGACCGCGCGCGGGCACCGTGTGCGGGTTCTGGCGCGCACGGCGCGCGAGTTCCCGGTCGACCTCGTCACCGGCAGCGGCCTGACGCGCGCGCTGGAGGGCGTCGACGTCGTGATCGACGCGGCGCAGGGCGGGCGCGACGTGCTGGTCGGTGGGTGCGCGCGGCTGCTGGCCGCCGAGCGCGCGGCGGGCGTCGCGCACCACGTCGCGATCTCGATCATCGGGATCGACCGCGTCGGCGGGCGCTACTACCGGACCAAGCTCGAGCAGGAGGCGGCGGTCCAGGCGGGCGGCGTGCCGTGGACGATCGTGCGCGCGAGCCAGTTCCACACGCTGGTGGCGCGGGCGTTCTCGGCCAGCGCGCGGTTCGGCGTCGTCCCGTCGGTGCCGGTCCCGCTGCAGCCGGTCGATCCGCGCGAGGTCGGCCGGGTGCTGGCCGCGACCGCGGAGGCCGAGCCGTCGTTCGCGATCACGCAGTTCGCCGGGCCGGAGGTGGTGAGCGTGCGCGAGCTCGCGCATCGCTGGCGCCGGCAGACCGGGTCGCACGCAGTCCCGCTGCGGCTGCCCGTGCCGCGGACGCTGCGCTCCGGCGGGCTCACCAACCCGGGGGCGTGGCGCGGACAGGTCACCTTCGACTCGTGGCTGGGGTCATGACGGCGCTCGTGGAGCGCTTCGAGGCCGAGCGGCCGCGGCTGGTGCGGCTCGCGTACGGGCAGCTCGGCAGCCTGGCCGAGGCCGAGGACGTCGTGCAGGAGGCGTGGCTGCGGCTCTCGCGCGCGGATTCGGGCTCGATCCGCGATCTCGGCGCGTGGTTGACCACGACGGTGTCGCGCCTGGCGCTGGACACGCTGCGCTCGGCGCGCGTGCGCCGCGAGGCGTACGTCGGGCCGTGGCTGCCGGAGCCGATCGTCTCCGAGCCCGGGCCGGACGAGCGCCTGGCGGTGGACGAGGACGTCAGCCTGGCGCTGCTGGTCGTGCTCGAGAGCCTGTCGGCGGCGGAGCGGACCGCGTTCGTGCTGCACGACGTGTTCGGCTACGCGTTCGACGAGGTCGCGGACGTGCTCGACAGCTCGCCGGGGGCGGCGCGCCAGCACGCGTCCCGCGCCCGGCGCGCGGTCGAGGCGCGCCGGCCCCGCTTCCCGGTCACGCCGTCGCGGCAGCGCGAGGTGGTGCAGGCGTTCGGCCAGGCCACGCAGGACGGCGACCTCGACGCGCTGCTCGAGCTGCTGCACCCGGACGTCGTCTTCACCTCGGACGGCGGCGGCGTGGTGAGCGCCGCGCGGACGCCGCTGGCGGGCGCCGAGCGCGTCGCGCGCACGCTGATCGGAATCGCGCGCAAGAGCGGCGTCCGTGGCTACCGGTCCGTCGACATCAACGGCCTTCCCGGGCTGCTCAGCGTCTCCGACGACGGCGTCCCGACCGTGGTCGGCTTCGTCGTCGACGGCGACCGGATCGTGGCGATCGACGTCCAGCGCAACCCGTCGAAGCTGCGCTCCCTGCCGGTGGCCCATACTTAAGCGAACATAAAGGGACCTGGCACCTTTAGGTTCGGTCGGCGCCGAGATCAACGTCGGCGCGCGGCAGCAAACCTAAAAGGGCCTGGCCCCTTAAGAGAACGTTTAGGTTGGGCGGGCGGCGGCGTCGGCGCCGACGCGCTCGGCTTCGGCGGCGAACGCGCGCTCCATCGCCGGGACGTTCTTGGCCGCCTCGCGGTCGAGCAGCGGGTTGTCGAGCAGGCCGCGCAACGCGATCAGGCCGCGCAGGAACGGCGGGTACGTGACGGTCCGGGCGCGCTTCTCGATGCCGGCGACGGTGCGGGCGACGGCGGGCTCGACCGGGTAGGTCCGGCCGAGCGCCTTCGGCAGCCGGTCGCGCGCGCCGGTGAAGATCGGCGAGCGGTCGCTCGCTTCGACCATCGGGGTGGCGAGGAACAGGTAGTACGCGACGGCGACGCTGACGGCGTGCGGGCGCAACTCGACGCGCAGGGCGCGGCCCAGCGCCTCCACCCCCGCCTTGGAGGCGCTGTAGGCCCCGAGGCCGGCGCTCGGCAGCGGCGCCGCGGCGGAGGAGACGAGCAGCAGGTGCCCGCGGCGTTCGATCAGGTGGGGGAGCGCGGCGCGCGCGGTCCGCCAGACGCCGAGCAGGTTGACGTTGATCGTGTCCTCGACGGTGTCGGGCCCGACGAGCCGCAGCGGGCCGCCGGTGGCGATTCCCGCGTTGGCGATCGCGACGTCGATGCCGCCCAAGCGGGCGGCGAGGTCGTCGACGGCGCGGGTGAGCGCGGCGGCGTCGCGCACGTCGGCGACCGCGGTCTCGGCGCTCGGCAGGACCGTGGCCAGGCGCTCGGCGTCACGGTCGATCAGCCCGATCCGCATGCCCTTGGCCGCCAGCTGACGCGCCAGCTCGGCGCCGATGCCGGACGCCCCGCCGGTGATCACCGCGACCCGCCCGTCGAGGTCCCAGGTCATCGGCGCACCGTATACGGTTCGGCCCATGAGTATCCCCGGCCTGCCGGGTGACGAGAACCCGAACCCGCAGTGGCAGCTTCCGCGCGACGAGCCGCGCTGGACGTCGCAATGGGCGCCGGAGGACCCGCTCGCCGAGCCCGCGCCTGAGCGTGTCGCGACGCCCGCGACCGGCGCCGCGTCGTCTTCCGGCGCGGCCACACCCTCGTGGACCGGCGGGCCGCCGCGGCGCGTCGAGGGCGGCGCGGTCGCGGCGCTGATCGTCGCGATCATCGGCCTGGCGCTGTGCCCGCTGGTCGGGTCGGTCGTGGCGCTGGTGCTCGGGCTGCGGGCCAAGCGGAGGATCGACGCGTCGGGCGGCACGCTCGGCGGCCGCGGCGCGGCGGTCGCGGGGATCGTCCTGGCCTGGGTCGGGATCGTGATCTACGGCCTGCTCGCGGCGCTGGTCGCGATCGGCATCGCGGTCTCCTGAGCCGCGAGCGGTCACTTTCTGGCGCCATGCGCCGCAACGCGACCACTCGCCGGGTGAAGAGCGGGCGCGAAGCGACGGGGCGCGGGCGAGGCGGCGGCGCGACGTGCGACGCGCGCGGCGTGGGTGCCCGCGCGCGGCGCGGCTCAGCCCACGATCGCGGCCCGCTGCACGAACGCGTAGACCCACCCCGCGAGCACCGCGACGCCCGCCAGGACGGCCACCGCGCGGCCCCCGGGCGCCGCCCGCCGTGCCACCAGCAGCACCACCCCCGCGACGATCAGCAGCACCGCGACAACCACCCAGACCGCGTTGAAGCGCGTGAACCCCAGGTCCCCCCGCGCGGCCAGCGCGAACGCCCGCGTCGCCCCGCAGAACGGGCACGGAAACCCCGTCAGCTCCCGGAACGGACAGATCAGCCCGGTGTGCCCGTCCGCGGGCACCAGAGCCCCCGCCGCCAACGGCGCACAGCCGAACGCCGCCACCACCACGCCCTCGCGCACGCCTCGGATCCTGCCACGCCCGAGCCCATCGATAGAATCCATACCTCCGGAATCGGATTTCTTGCCCGTGAGTGAGCTGATCGACATCTGCCCCCTTGAGGATCTGCCGCCAGGCGGCAAGCGCCTCATCGTGCACGAGGACCTCGAGATCGGCATCGTCAACTGCCAGGGCGAGCTGTTCGCGATCGAGGATCGCTGCTCACACGACGACGGCGAACTGATCGAGGGCGAGCTCGACGAGGTGGGTTGCATCATCGAGTGCCCCCGGCACGGCTCGCGGTTCGATCTGCGCACCGGAAAGCCCCTGAACCTGCCCGCGTACGAACCCGTCGACGTCTTTCCGGTCGTCGTCGAGGACGGCGTGATTCGAGTGGAGGTCGATTGACCATGGCTACTCCCGAGGTGATCGCCGAGCAGCAGGCGCTGGCCGGCATCAACGCGGACTACAAGGAGAAGTACGGCTTCTTCGATCCCGAGAACTACCTCTTCAAGGCGCCCAAGGGCCTGACCCGGCGCATCGTCGAGGAGATCTCGCAGTACAAGAACGAGCCGCAGTGGATGCGCGAGTTCCGCCTGAAGTCGCTCGACTACTTCCTGGCCCGCCCCCAGCCCACGTGGGGCTCGCCGATGCTGGCCGAGGTCGACTACGACGACATCCACTACTTCGTCCGCGCGTCCGAGCGCGCCGAGCACGACTGGGACGACGTCCCCGAGGACATCAAGAAGACGTTCGACCGCCTGGGCATCCCGGAGGCCGAGCGCAAGTTCCTCGCCGGCGTCGGCGCCCAGTACGAGTCCGAGGTCGTCTACCACCAGGTGCGCGAGGACCTCGAGAAGCAGGGCGTGCTCTTCCTCGACATGGACTCGGGCCTGCGCGAGCACGAGGACCTCGTCCGCGAGTACTTCGCGTCGATCATCCCGCCGAACGACAACAAGCTCGCGGCGCTCAACTCCGCGGTCTGGTCGGGCGGCTCGTTCGTCTACGTGCCGCCGGGCGTGCACGTCGAGATGCCGCTGCAGGCCTACTTCCGGATCAACACCGAGAACATGGGCCAGTTCGAGCGGACGCTGATCATCGCCGACGAGGGCTCCTACGTGCACTACGTGGAGGGCTGCACCGCGCCGGTCTACACGACCGACTCGCTGCACTCCGCCGTCGTCGAGCTGATCGCCAAGCCGGGCGCGCGGATCCGCTACACGACCGTCCAGAACTGGTCGCAGAACGTCTTCAACCTGGTCACCAAGCGCGCGTACGCGCACACCGACGCGACGGTCGAGTGGGTCGACTGCAACCTCGGCTCCAAGCTGACCATGAAGTACCCGAGCGTCTACCTGATGGGCGAGCGCGCCCACGGCGAGGTCCTGAGCATCGCCTTCGCGGGCAAGGGCCAGCACCAGGACGCGGGCGCCAAGATCGTCCACGCGGCGCCGAACACGACGTCGAACATCTTCGCCAAGTCGATCTCCAAGGACGGCGGGCGCAGCTCCTACCGCGGCCTGCTCGAGGTCGCCAAGGGCGCGCACGGCTCGCGCTCGAAGGTCGTCTGCGACGCGCTGCTGCTCGACGAGGACTCGCGCTCGGACACGTACCCGACGATCCGCATCGGCGAGGACGACGTGGACGTCGGACACGAGGCCTCCGTGTCCAAGATCGGGGAGGAGCAGCTCTTCTACCTGATGTCGCGCGGCATCCCGGAGGACGAGGCCGGCAAGTTGATCGTCAACGGCTTCATCGAGCCGATCGTCAAGGAGCTCCCGATGGAGTACGCGGTGGAGATGAACCGCCTGATCGAGCTCCAGATGGAGGGGTCCATTGGCTGAATTGGCCGCCGTCCGCGAGCCCGAGTGGCTGAAGGAGCGCCGCACCGAGGCGGCGCGCCTGGCCGCGGAGCTCGAGCTCCCGACCTTCAAGGGCAAGGTCGGGTGGGAGTTCACGGACATCACGAAGCTCGATCTCGGGTCGTTCACGCCCGCGGCGCCGGGCGAGGGCGACGCGTCCGCGGTCGACCGCGCGGAGACGCTGCTCGAGGCGCCTGAGGGCGCGCACCATCTCGGGCAGGTCGACGGCCGCGTCGTCGACGGCGGCGACATGCCGGACGACCTGCTCGTGCTGCCGCTCACGCTCGCCTGCGAGACGCACGCGGACCTCGTGCACGAGCACTTCGGCACGGTCGTGGACGCCTCGCACGACGTCTTCACGGCGACCAACGACGCGGACTGGACCGGCGGCGCGTTCGTGTACGTCCCGCGCGGCGTCCGCGTCGAGGCCCCGATCGTCCTGACCGCGATCTCCGACGCCGAGAAGGTCGCGCTGCACCGCCGCGTGCTGATCGTGCTCGAAGAGGGCGCGGAGGCCGAGGTCTGGGAGCAGCACCTGTCCGGTACGCCGGACAACGAGACGCTGCTGAACTCGGTCGTCGAGCTGCGCGTCGGCCAGAACGCACGGCTGCGCTTCGTCGGCGCGCAGGACATGAACGAGCGCTCGTGGGTGTTCGGCTTCCAGCGCGCCGAGGTCGCCCGCGACGGGCACCTCGACTGGGTCACGGCCGGCTTCGGCTCGGGCAACGGCAAGGTGCACACCGAGACGCTGCTCGCGGGCGAGGGCTCGCACGCGAAGGTGACCGGCGCCTACGCGCCGCACGCGCGCCAGCACGTCGACTTCGACACGCTGCAGGAGCACGGCGCCGCCAACACGACATCGGACCTCGCGTTCCGCGGCGTGCTCGCCGACCGCTCGTCCGCCGTCTGGCGCGGCATGATCAAGGTCGACCCGGGCGCGCAGCAGACCGACGCGTTCCAGGAGTGCCGCAACCTGCTGCTCTCCAAGAAGGCGCACGCGGACGCGATCCCGGGCCTGGAGATCCTGGCCAACGACGTGCGCTGCACGCACGCGGCCGCGATCGCCCAGATCGACCCCGAGCAGGTCTTCTACCTGCGCAGCCGCGGCCTCGACGACGCGCTGTCGAAGCGGCTGGTGATCGAGGGCTTCATGGCGGAGCTCGTCGAGCGCTTCGAGCAGGGCCCGATCCGCGAGGCGATGGCGGGCGCGCTCGAGCGCCGGCTCGCCGCGCTGCTGGACTAGGACGTCGCGCGCGCGATCGCTCCCGCGATCGCGCGCAGCCGCTCGACCAGCTCGGGCGCCCCGTGGACCGTGTACGGCGCGGGCAGCATCGCGATCCGCATCGCGAGCCAGTCGAGGTTGTCGTCGCTCGTGCGCAGCTCGCAGCGGCCGTCGGCCAGCGGCGTGACATCGCCGCCGAGCCAGCGGCGCCCTTCGAGGTCGGCCGCCGGGCACTCGACGGTCACGTGCGCCTCGTACTTCGAGGGGTAGGAGCGCAGGCTGCGCTCGACGAACGCGGCCGCGTCGGGCGCCGGCAGCTCGCGCGGCGTGAAGCGCACGCCGGCCGAGACGGGCGCGGCGATCCGGTCGACGCGGAACGTCCGCCAGTCGTCGCGGCCGAGGTCGTACGCGACCAGGTACCAGCGGCGGCCGGCGTTGACCAGCGCGTGCGGCTCCGCTTGGCGCTTGGTCGGCGCGTTGTCGCGCGCCGTGTAGGCGAAGCGCACGCGCTCGCGGTCGCGCACGGCGGCGGCGAGCGTGGTCAGGTGCTGCGGATCGACCGTCGGGCCGGCGTAGACCTGTAGCGTCTGGGTCGCCGCGCCGAGCGCGTGCACGCGCCGGCGCAGGTGGGCGGGCAGGACCTGCTCGAGCTTGACCAGCGCGCGGACCGCGGTCTCCTCGATGCCGCTGACCGAGCCGCCGGCCGCGGTCCGCAGGCCGACGGCGATCGCGATCGCCTCGTCGTCGTCGACCAGCAGCGGCGGCATCGCCGCGCCCGCGCGCAGCTGGTAGCCGCCCGCGGGGCCGGTCATCGACTCGACCGGGTACCCGAGCGACCGCAGCCGCTCGACGTCGCGGCGGACGGTGCGCGGGGAGACCTCGAGCCGCTCCGCGAGCTCCGACCCCGGCCAATCGCGCCGTCCCTGCAGGAGCGAGAGCAGGGTCAGCAGGCGGCTGGAGGTGGTGCTCAAGTGACGAGCAGCCCGCCGTCGACCGGCAGGACCGTGCCGGTGACGTACGAGGACGCGTCGCTCGCGAGGAAGATCAGCGCCGTGACCAGCTCGTCCGGCTCGCCCGGGCGGCCGGCGGGCACGCGCGCCATCATCGAGTCCAGATAGCCGTCCGGGTACTGCTCGGTCATCTCGGTCGGGAAGAAGCCCGGAGCGAGCGCGTTGACCCGGATGCCCTTGCGACCCGTCCACTGCTGGGCGAGGTCGCGCGTGAGGCCGACGATCGCCGCCTTGCTGGCGCTGTAGGCGGCCTGGGGGAGGCCGGCGGTCGTCAGCCCGAGGACCGAGCCGACGTTGACGATGCTCGACCCCGGGCGCATGACGCGGCCGCAGGCCTGCGCCATCCAGTAGGAGCCGTTGAGGTTGACGTCGATCACGCGGCGGAACTCGTCGGGCGTCTCGCGCGTGGCGGGGACGGCGGAGCCGATCCCGGCGTTGTTGACCAGGACGTCGACGCGCTCGAGGACGTCGAGCGTCTCGCTGACCACGCGGTCGCAGTCCTCGGGCTTGGCGACGTCGGCGGTGATCGCCAGGCAGCGGCGGCCGCGGTGCTCGACGTCCCGCTGGGTCTGCCGCAGGCGGTCGGCGCGGCGGGCGCAGATGGCGACGTCGGCGCCGGCGTCCGCGAGCCCGGCGGCGAACGCCGCGCCCAGGCCGGACGAGGCGCCGGTGACGAGGGCGACCTTGCCGTCGAGGCGGAAGCGGTCGAGCACGGAGCGGACGTTACCGCGCTTGCTTCAGGCCGCGGCGCCTGTGATCTGGGCCAGGACGTTCAACGCCAGCCGCTGCGGACGGGCGACGCCGAACGCGCGGGCGAGGTCGAGCTGCTCGTCGGCGGCGTCGAGCGCCTCGCCGGTGCGGCCCGTCGCGGCGGCGGCCGCCGCGAGCGTCGAGCCCCAGGCGACGACGCCCGGGTTGCGGACGTTCAGGGCGCGCTGGCGGCGGGCGCATTCGCGGGCGAGCTTGAGCGCCTCGGGGGCGCGACGCTGGGCGAGACGGACGCGGGCGAGGGTGTCGAGCAGGAAGCTGTGGCCGAGGTGTTCGGGCCAGCGAGGCGATGGGCCGGCGAGCGCGAGCCAGCGCTCCGCGTCCGCGGGCGCGGAGCGTTCGAGCAGCGCGTCCGCCAGCGCCGCGATCGCGAACGGGTCGCCGCCGGCGACGACGCGCCGGGCGTCGGCCTCGCCGCTGCGCGCCCGGCCGAGGCGCACGCGGGCGAGCGCGCGGAGGGCGAGGGCCGAGTCGCCGCCGGGCGCCGCGTCGCACGCGTCCTCCGCCTTCTCCAGCCGCCCCGCGGCGATCAGCGCGAGCACCGCGGCCGGGTGGAACCCGTGCGCGGCGAGCCACGTCTGCGCCTGGTCGGCGCCGGGCGCCGCGGGCGCGTGGCGTGCGACGGCGGCGAGCGCGGGGAAGTCGAGCACGTCCAGCATCATTGCGCGCGCACCGGCGGTAGGGTCGGCCTCATGGCCCTTTCGGAGCTGCTCACGGCGGCCGCGGCGGCGCACGCCGACCGCCCGGCCCTCAAGCTGGACGACACCGTCCTCAACTACGCGGTGTTCAACGAAGC
This sequence comes from Solirubrobacter sp., assembly GCA_035555675.1. Taxonomy (GTDB): domain Bacteria; phylum Actinomycetota; class Thermoleophilia; order Solirubrobacterales; family Solirubrobacteraceae; genus Solirubrobacter. The sequence goes on from DATMGH010000066.1 coordinate 22,818, forward strand.
CGCGACGCGCGTCGCGGGGCTGCTGAAGGAGAAGGGCGTCGCGCCCGGCGACCGGGTCGGGATCATGCTCCCGAACGTCCCCTACTTCGCCGCCGCGTACTACGGCGTCCTGCGCGCGGGCGGGATCGTCGTGCCGATGAACGTCCTGCTCAAGGGCCGCGAGGTCGGCTTCTACCTGCGCGACTCCGGCGCGAAGGTCCTGTTCGCCTGGCACGGGTTCGCCGAGGCAGCGGACGCGGGCGCGGCGGACGCCGGCGCCGAGGTCATCCCCGTCGAGCCGGGGAAGTTCGAGGAGCTGGTGCTGGCCGCGCCGCGTGCGCCGGAGGACGAGCCGCGCGCGGGCTCCGACACCGCCGTGATCCTCTACACGTCGGGCACGACCGGCACGCCGAAGGGCGCCGAGCTCACGCACGACAACCTGGCCGAGAACTGCACGGTCACCGCGCGGACGCTGATCGGGATCACCGAGCGCGACGTGATCCTCGGCGCGCTGCCGCTGTTTCACTCGTTCGGGCAGACGTGCGGGCTCAACGCCGCCGTCGCGACGGGCGCGTGCCTGACGCTGATCCCGCGGTTCGATCCGGTCAAGGCGCTCGAGATCATCGCCCGCGACCGGGTCACGGTGCTCGAGGGCGTCCCGACCATGTACCACGCGATGCTGCACGCGCCCGGCCACGAGGCGGTCGACACGTCGTCGCTGCGCGTCTGCGTGTCCGGCGGGTCGGCGATGCCGGTCGAGGTCATGAAGGCGTTCGAGCGCGAGTTCGACTGCATGATCCTGGAGGGGTACGGGCTGTCGGAGACGTCGCCGGTCGCGTCCTTCAACCACCCGGACCGCGAACGCAAGCCGGGGTCGATCGGGACGCCGATCGCGGGCGTCGAGATGACGCTGATCGACGTCGAGGGGGACGTCGGCGAGATCGCGATCCGCGGGCACAACGTGATGAAGGGCTACTGGAAGCGCCCGGACGCCACCGAGGACGTCATGCGCGACGGCTGGTTCGCGACCGGCGACATGGCGACGGTCGACGAGGACGGCTACTTCTTCATCGTCGACCGCAAGAAGGACATGATCATCCGCGGCGGGTACAACGTCTACCCGCGCGAGATCGAGGAGGTGCTCTACGAGCACCCGGCGGTGTCGGAGGTCGCGGTCGTGGGCGTGGCCGACGACGCGCTCGGCGAGGAGGTCGGCGCCGCGGTCGTCCTGCGCGAGGGGGCCTCCGCGACCGAGGAGGAGCTGCGCGCGTTCGCCCGCGAGCGCGTGGCCGCCTACAAGTACCCGCGGCGGATCTGGTTCTCCGATGAGCTGCCCAAGGGGCCGACCGGCAAGATCCTCAAGCGCGAGATCACGAGCCCTTCCTGAGCGCGAGCGTGACGCCGTCGTTGAGGCCGAGCAGGACGGACTCGACGCGCTCGTCGGCCGCGATCCGTTCGTTGAGCGCGTGCATCGCCCGCCCCTCGGGGTTGTCGGGGTCGAGCACGCGCTCGCCGCGCAGCGTGTTGTCGAGCACGATCAGCCCACCGGGGCGCGTCCGGGGGACGAGCGCCTCGTAGTAGCCGGGGTAGCCGCCCTTGTCGGCGTCGACGTAGGTGAGGTCGAATTGGGGGACGGCGGGGATCGCGTCGAGCGTGGGCTGGGCCGGGCCGATGCGGATCTCCACGCGGTCGGCGAGGTCGGCGGCCTCGAGGTTGCGCTGCGCGATGGCGGCGTTGTCCTCGCTGACCTCCAAGCAGGTGAGCTTGCCGCCGGGCGCGAGCCCGCGCGCGATGCAGATCGCACCGTAGCCGGTGAACGTGCCGATCTCGAGTGCCTCGCGCGCCTGCAGCATGCGCGCCAGCAGCGTGAGCAGCGCGGCCTGGTCGGGACGCGACTGCATGCGCGCGTCGGGCCGCTCGCTGGTCTCGCGCGCGACGCGCTCGAGGACCGCGTCCTGGCCGGAGAAGCGCGTCAGATAGTCGGTGAGATCCATGGGCGCATTGTGGCGCCGGCGCGGCGGCGCGCGCGGTGCGGGGGTGAGTGGCGAGCGGGCGGGATGGGCGCGCGTGGGTGAGTGGCGCGCGGGTGTGGCGGGTGTGACGCGGCGAGTGGTGTTGTTCCGGCGCGGGCGGACGGAAAGTGACCGCTCGCGTGGCGTGTTGGGCGGCGGTGGGTGACGCGCGGGCTCGATGGAGCGTGGCGCGCGGAGCGGCGGCGAGTGGTGTGGTTTTGGCGCGGGTGGCCGGAAAGTGACCGCTCGCCGCGCGGTGTGGTGGGGTCAGCCGCCCTCGAAGCCGAACTCGCCGCTCGGTGCCGCGCTCGCCGCGCCGCCGGAGCTCGTCGCGCCGCTCGATGTCCCGCCGCCGCTCGATGTCCCGCCGCCGCTCGTCGCGCCGCCGCCGCTCGACGTCCCGCCGCCGGACGACGCGCGGCGTGACGTGCCGCCCGGCGGCGTGCCCGCGATCGAGGCGCTGCGCGACGACGTGCCGCCCGAGGCGCTGCGCGACGACGTGCCGCCGCCGGATGACGCGCGGCGTGAGGTCGTGCCCGCGCTCGCCGCGGACGCCGTGGTGGACGTCCGGGATGCGGATCGGGTGCGGCCCTCGAAGCCGAACTCGTCCTCGCGCGACGGCGCCGCGGTCGGGGTGGGCGCGGGGCGCGGTGCGGACGTGCGCGAGGCGACGGGCCGGCTCGGCGCGACCGTGGGCGTGAGCACCGGTACCGGCGTGGCGCGGGACGAGGCACGCGCGGCGGCCGCCGCCGCCACGGCCCGCCGCTTCGGCACCGCTCGCCGCTCTCGCGCCGCCGCGTCGTCCGGCGGCGGCGACGCGGAATGGGTGATCAGCGGCGGCGCCGGCAGCGCCCCCGTCATCACGCACGCCCCCGCGCCGACCCCACCGAGGCACAGGCCGGTCAGCGCCGCCGCCGCGGGCCCGAGCCGCGCGCCGCCCGCGCTCGCGTACACGCTCGCCTCGACCAGCCGCGCCAACCACGCGAACGGCATCGCCAGCGCCAGCCGCCGCGCCCGCGAGAAGCGCAGCTCGCGCACGGTCGCCCGGCAGGTCGCGCAGTGCCGCAGGTGCGGTCGCAGCGAGAGCACGTCCGCGCTGGTCGCGGTGCCCGCCGCGAGCGCGTTCAGCGCCGGCTCGTGGCGCGCGCAGCCGTCCCCCGCCTCGAGCCCGCTGAACAGCTTCAGGAACCGCCGCCGCCCCTCCGTGACCGAGCGGTTCACCTTCGTGTACGTCCAGCCGAACCGCCGCCCGATCTCCTGGTAGGTCAGCCCGTGCGCCTTCAGCAGCAGCGCCCGCGCCTCGTCCGGCTTCAAGGCCCCGAGCGCCTCGACGGACCGGCTCACCCGCTCGTCGCTCGCGACGTGCTCGTCGACCTCGCGCAGGCCATCGTGCACGCTCGCGTCCGGGTCCACATCGAACTGCGCGACCGACGCCAGCCGCGCCCGCCGGATCGCCATCGCCTCGTGCTTGACCACCACCCGCAGCCACGCGCCCTCGGTCGCCGCCTCGACGCTGTCGAGCTTGCGCAGGTAGATCTCCAGCGCCCGCTGGTAGGCGTCCAGCGCGTCGTCGGCGCACAGCGAGAACTGGTGGGCGACGCGCAACAGGGCCGCGCCGTCCCGCGCCACCATCGCCTCCACCCGCCGTGCGCCCACGTCGCGTCCCCTCCCCGGTCGGCCTCATGCGACATATAGGCCGATCGTGGACGCGTTCGCCCCACCACTCTCCGCAAATAGCGATGAATTCCGTGAGCGCGCCTATAGTCGGGCACATGACCCCGACGGCCACGGCACCGGACATCAAGGACTCCATTCTCGAGACGGTCGGCGAGACGCCGCTCGTCCGACTGAGTCGGATCGGGGAGGGGTGTGCCCCGCAGATCGTCGCCAAGGTCGAGTACTTCAACCCGGGCGGGTCGATCAAGGACCGCGTCGCGATGGCCATGATCGAGGCGGCCGAGCGCGACGGCAGCCTGCGCCCCGGGGGCACGATCGTCGAGCCGACCTCGGGCAACACCGGCACCGGCCTGGCGATCGCCGCGCGCCTGAAGGGCTACCGCGTGATCGCGGTCATGCCGGACAAGATGTCGCGCGAGAAGATCGACCTGCTGCGCGCCTACGGCGCCGAGGTCGTGGTCACGCCGACCGACGTCTCACCGGACTCGCCCCAGGCCTACTACCGGGTCGCGGACCGCCTGACCAAGGAGATCCCGGGCGCGTTCCAGCCCAACCAGTACGCGAACCCCGCCAACCCCGAGGCCCACTACCACAGCACCGGCCCGGAGCTGTGGCGGCAGTCGGGCGGGCGGATCACGCACTTCGTCTGCGGCGTCGGCACGGGCGGGACGATCACCGGCACCGCGCGCTACCTGCGCGAGCAGAACCCGAAGATCGAGGTCATCGGCGCGGACCCCGTCGGCTCGATCTACTCCAATGAAGAAGTCCACCCCTACCTGGTGGAAGGCGTGGGCGAGGACTTCTGGCCGGCGACCTACGACCCGTCCGTGGTCGATCGCTACGTGACCGTCTCCGACCGTGACGCGTTCCTGACCACACGCCGGCTCGCGGAGACCGAGGGTCTGCTGGTCGGCGGCTCGTGCGGGCTCGCGATGCACGCGGCGCTCGAGGTCGCGCGCCAGATCAAGGATCCGGACGCGATGGTGGCGGTGATCCTGCCGGACGGCGGCCGCGGCTACCTGTCGAAGATCTTCAACGACGAGTGGATGACCCAGCACGGGTTCCTCGAGCGCTCGGTCGACCGCACCGTCGGCGACGTGCTGCGCCAGAAGACCGCGGCGGGGGAGATCCCGCCGTTCGTCGTCGTCCAGACGCACCAGCCGGTGCGCGACGCGATCACGCTCCTGCACGAGCACCGCGTGTCGCAGCTGCCGGTGGTCAGCGCGGACGATCCGTACACGGTCGTCGGCTCGGTCGGCGAGCGCGGCCTGCTGCGCGCGGCGATGACCGATCCTGCGGTGATGTCGGCGGCGATCGCGGACGTCATGGAGGCGCCGTTCGCCGGCGTGTCGACCGTCGACCCGGTGCGCGAGGCGGTCGATCTGCTGACCGGCGACACGCAGGCGCTGATCGTCTCCGAGCACGGCCGGCCGGTCGGGATCGTGACCCGGACGGACCTGCTCGAGTCGCTGGTGGCGGCATGACGCGGTTCGCCACGCGCGCGGTGCACGCCGGGCTCGAGCCCGATCCCACGTACGGGTCCGTCGTCCCCGCGATCCATCAGTCGACGACGTACCGGCAGCCCGCACCCGGGCAGTTCGTCGAGGAGTACGACTACTCGCGCTCGGCGAACCCGACGCGCTCGGCGCTCGAGCGCGCCCTCGGGGACCTGGAGGGCGGCCTCGCGTCCGCGTTCTCCTCCGGCATGGCGGCGACGCACGCCGTCATCACCGCGGTCTGCAACGCGGGCGATCACGTCGTGATCCCGGACGACCTCTACGGCGGCACCTACCGGCTCGTCGACAAGGTGCTGACGCGCTGGGGCCTCTCGTACACGATGGTCGATCAGACCGACCTCGACGCGGTCGCCGCCGCGGTGCGTCCCGAGACGCGGCTGGTGTGGGTGGAGACGCCGACGAACCCGACGCTGAAGGTGATCGACCTCGCGGGCGTGGTCGAAGTCGCGCGCGGCGCGTTCGTCGCGGTCGACAACACGTTCGCGACGCCGG